>DASVQE010000065.1:0-104800 GCA_036389275.1 Thermoanaerobaculia bacterium | reverse complement strand
CGAGGGCCCCAGACCCCATTGGTTGGCCTAGCCTCCGCGACACAGTGTCGCGAGCTTGGACGGCAGTGTCGCGGAGGCTAGGCCAACAGACGGGGTCCGGGGCCCGTGGCCCCGGCCGCCGGAGGCCCCCGGTCGTCCCTTGCTCAGTCGATCTTCTTCGCGAAGAGATACGCCACGAGCACGCCGATCAGGTAGAGCAGGATCATCGGCACCGCGAGCGCGGCTTGCGTGACCATGTCCGGCGTCGGCGTCACGATCGCCGCCACCACGAACGACAGCACCACGGCGTACTTGAACTTCTGCATCAGGAACGCCGGCGTGACGATGCCGAGTCGGGCCAGGAAGAAGATCAGGATCGGCGTCTCGAACACCAGACCGGCCGAGAGGATGATCGTGCTCGAGAACGAGAAATAGTCATCGATCGTCACCATCTGCTTGAACTGCTTGCCCGTCTCGACGAAGAAACTGCACGTGGCGGGCAGCAGATAGCGGTAGCCGAAGTAGCCGCCGGCGAGAAAGAAGAGAGAGCCGAAGAGGATGAACGGTGCGGCGAGGCGGCGCTCCCGTTTGTAGAGGCCGGGCGCGATGAAGAGCCAGAGCTGATAGAGCACCACCGGCGCGGAGACGAAGAGGCCGGCGAAGAAGGCCACCTTCATGTAAAGAAAGAACGGCGCGGTCAGGCGCGTGTAGGCGAGCTTGTCGCCCGGCGCGAGGAACCGCGTGAGCGGCTCCTGCAGCTTCGCGTAGATGCGGTCGGCGAACGTCCAGGAGAGCAGGAACCCGCCGGTGACCGCGAGGATCGAGACGAGCAGACGCTTGCGCAGCTCCTCGAGGTGATCGAGGAACGACATCTTCGGCAGGTCGGCTTCGGGATCGGGCGGCTCGGCCGTCATGTCGAGCTGGTCGCCGTTTCATCCGGCGGTGGCGCGGGCGCTTCGGCGCGCTCCGGCGCCGCGGCCGCGACGGCGACGGGCGGAGGCGGTGGCTCGCTCCTTGATACGGATTCGGGCGGCGTGATGATCGAGGCCATGGAGGTCGGCGCGATGCCCTTGAGCTCCTCGAGCCGCACCTCGCGCTCGATGGTGCTCTTCAGATCGTCGGTCGCTTTGCGGAACTCGCCGAGTGCTTTGCCGAGGGTGCGGCCGATCTCGGGAAGCCGCCGCGGACCGAAGACGATCAGCACGACGATGAAAATCAGCAGCAGCTCCGGAAACCCCAGCGACCCTAACATGCGTTTAGCGTGGACCTCGACGTAAACCTTGTGGTGACAGCGGCGTGAACAGGACCCATGGAGCGAATAGTCCGCTCCTATAATGGCGTTACGACGCCAAAGTGTATCGCGAACGAGCTATGGCCAAAGTGAAATCGACCTCCAAGTGGACCTATTCGCTGACGCTGCTGGTCGCCCTCGCCGGTGCGACGTTGTTCGGCGGCTTATACGGCAACCGGCTCTTCGGTGCGCCGATGCAGAGCGGCGACCTGAACAAGCGGATGAAGGAGTACACCGATCTGCTCAACGCCGTCACCACCTGGTCGGCGGAGGAGACCGGCTCCGACAAATTCGTCTACGCGTCGATCGACGGCATGCTCCGCACGCTCGATCCGCATACCTCCTTCCTCGAGCCGAAGGAGTATTCGGACATGCAGGATCGCCAGAAAGGCACGTTCTACGGCCTCGGCATCCTGGTGACGAAGCGCAACGATCAGGTCACCGTCATCACGCCGCTCGAAGGCACGCCCGCCGCGCGCCTCGGCATCCGCGCCGGCGACGTGATCTCCGAAGTCGAAGGCCTGTCGACCGACGACCTGCCGCTCGATGACGTCGTCAAGCGCCTCAAAGGTCCGAAGGGCACGACCGTACACATCAAGATCAAGCGCATCGGCATCAAGGAGCCGATTCCGCTGACGATCGTGCGCGCGGCCATTCCGACGAACTCGATCTCGAACGTGCTGATGATCCGTCCCGGCGTCGGCTACGTGCGCATCAAGGACTTCACCTCCACCACCGTGCGCGAGCTCGACGAGGCCATCGAGAAGCTGAACGGCCAGGGGATGCAGCGGCTGATCCTCGACCTGCGTGGCAATCCGGGCGGCCTCCTCGACGCGGCCGTCGGCGTGTCCGACCACTTCCTCGACAAGGGGCAGATGATCGTCTACACGAAGGGCCGCACGCCCGACTCGATGCAGGAGTTCACCGCGCCGGGCAAGCACATCCGCTTCGACCAGCCGATGGTGGTGATCGTCAACCGCGGCAGCGCCTCCGCCTCGGAGATCGTCGCCGGCGCCATTCAGGATCACGACCGCGCTCTCGTGGTCGGCGAGACGAGTTGGGGCAAGGGGCTCGTGCAGAGCGTCTACACGCTGCAGTACGGCGCCGGCCTGGCGCTGACGACGTCGAAGTACTACACGCCGTCGGGCCGCAACATCCAGCGCGACTACAGCTCGGTCTACGACTACTACATGGCCGAGGAGACCGAGAACGGTCCGGAGGTTCCGCTGGCGCAGCGCGAACAGTTCAAGACCGATACGGGACGCGTGGTCTACGGCGGCGGCGGCATCACGCCTGACGTGATGATCAAGCAGCCGGAGCTCTCGCGCACGACCCAGCTCCTCGAAGTGCGCAGCGCCATCTTCAACTTCGCCGTCGAGTATGCGGCGAAGAACGAGGTGACGAAGGAGACCGCGGTGACGCCGGCGATGGTCGAGCAGTTCGTGCACTACGCGGCCGACAACGACATCGCGCCGGAGCAGGACATCCGCGAGGCGCTGCAGAATGCCGAGGATCGGAAGTTCGTCGAGCGCGCGCTCAAGGCCGAAATCGTCGCCGCCAAGTACGGCTACGACGCGTCGTATCCGTTCCGGCTGCAGGGCGACGCGCAGGTCGAGAAAGCGCTCGAGCTCTTCCCGCAGGCGCAGAAACTCGCGGCCCTCGCCGCCGAGACCCGCGCCCACAACGGCGACACGCAGGAGAACAAAGCCGGCACGCGCGCCGCGCAGGCCAATCCGAAGACCGACTAGCAAAGTGCTGAGTGCCGGATGCCGCTTGCGGCCGCGTGAATGCGCGGCGGCGCGCAGTCTGCACTCAGCACTTTTTCTTTTTGTGCTACCGTGTCGCCGTTTTTCGGAAGGGGATACCGAACGCGATGCCTGAGCTCGGACGCAAATACACCTGCTATAGCTGCCACACCAAGTTTTACGACCTCGGCAAGCCGGTGCCGCTCTGTCCGAAGTGCGGCGCCGACCAGCGGGACGCCGACGATACGCCTGTCTATACGCCGGCCCGTGGCCGGAGCCGCGTCGTCGAAGAGCCGGTCGACGAGGAGGAGACGTTTACTCCCGCCGCCGCCGCCGATCCAGAGGGCGACGAGGCGGAAGACTTCGGCACGCCCGCGGTCGATCGTGAAGAAGACGACGCGGACGAAGAAGAAGAAGAGTACTAGGAGTCTCACATGCGCAATCTCGGCCTGCTCGGGTGCGTCGGCGCGCTCATCCTCGCGCTGATCATCTTCGGTGGCTATTTCGTCAGCGTCCGCAACAACCTGGTCGGCCTCGACGAACAGGTCAATCAGCAGTGGGCGCAGGTCGAGAGCCAGTATCAGCGGCGCTACGATCTCATCCCGAACCTCGTGCGCACCGTGCAGGGCGCGGCGAACTTCGAAAAGTCGACGCTCGAGGCGGTGGTCAACGCCCGCGCCCGCGTCGGCCAGGTGGCGGCGCCGTCCGGACCTCCGGGCGCGGCGGCGAACACGGTCAACAATCAGAATGCGATGAATGAGTTCGCGGCGGCGCAGCAAGGCCTCTCGAACGCGCTGTCGCGCCTCTTGGTGGTCGTCGAGGCGTATCCGAATCTGAAGTCGAATCAGAACTTCCTCGAGCTCCAGTCGCAGCTCGAGGGAACGGAGAACCGGATCGCCGTCGAGCGCCAGCGCTACAACACCACCGCGCAGGCGTTCAACACCGCCATCCGCCGCTTCCCGGCCAGCATGGTCGCCAACATGAGCGGCTTCAAGGCGAAGGCGTATTTCCGCGGCGCGCCGGGCAGTAGTCAGGCTCCCAACGTCGACTTCAAGTTCTAGGGGCGCCAGAGTGCGCCCCGTTCGTTTTCTGCTCTTTCTTCTTCTCGTTCTCTCAAGGAGCGCGTTCGCGCTCGACGTCCCGCCGCCGCCCACGCGCTGGTTCACCGACACGGCCGGCGTGGTCAACACCACCGACGCGGCGCTGCTCGACACGAAGCTGCAGAATTTCGAGCAGCAGTCGGGCGCGCAGTTCCTGATTTACATCTTTCCGTCGTTACAGGGAGAAGCAGTGGAGGATTTCACGATCCGCTGCGTGGAACGATGGAAGGTAGGACAGAAAAAATACGACAACGGCCTGGTGCTCTTCGTCTTCGTCGAGGAGCGGAAGGTGCGGGTCGAGGTCGGCTACGGACTCGAAGGCACGGTCACCGACGCCTTTTCCTCGCGGGTGATCCGCGAGTACATCGCGCCGCGCTTCCAGCAGAATGACTACGCGGGCGGTCTCAATGCCGCGGCCGATGCGATCATCGCCAAGATCCGCGGCGGCGAGGCGCCGGTGCCGCCGCTGCAGCAGCGCGGCTCACAGTCGCGCGGCGGCGAGAGCGTCGGCGGGCTGTCGCCGCAGGCGCTCATCTTCATCATCTTCATCCTCTTTTTCTTCCTGCTGCCGCTGATGTCGCGGCGGCGCGCCGGCTGCGGCGGCTGCTTCTTTCCGTTCATCTTCCCCGGCGGCGGCACGACGTTCGGCGGCGGAAGCTTCGGCGGTGGAGGTTTCGGAGGCGGAGGTTTCGGCGGCGGCGGCGGTGGTTTCTCGGGCGGCGGCGGCGGTTTCGGCGGCGGCGGCGCGACAGGAGGCTGGTGATGCAACAGAAAGAGTTCCTGGCCAAACTCGATCAGCCGCGCATCGTGAACGCAATCGGCGCCGCGGAGAAGCTGACCTCCGGCGAGATCCGCGTGCACATCCAGCCGCGCGCGCGCGGCGAGATCCGCGAGATCGCCGAGCGGACGTTCGAGCGCCTCGGCATGACCAAGACCGCGCTGCGCAACGGCGTGCTGCTGTTCATCGCCTGCGAAGAGCAGCGTTTCGTGATCCTCGGCGACCGCGGAATCGACGAGAAGGTGCCGGCCGGCTTCTGGGACGAGATCGCCGCGAAGCTGACCATCCGCTTCCAGAACGGCGAGCTCACCGACGGAATCGTCGAGGCGATCGAGGCGGCCGGACAGCAGTTGCGCGATTACTTTCCATGCGCGACCGACGACGTCGACGAGCTCGCCAATGACATCGACGTCGAGCCGTAGCCACACGGTCGTCATCGCCCTCGGCTCGAACCTCGGCGATCGTGCCCTGCATCTCCGCCGCGCCGTGCACGCGCTCTCGAGCTGCATGCGCGTGGTGCGCATCAGCGCGATCCACGAGACCGACGCCGTCGACGCGCCGCCCGGCTCGCCGCCGTTCCTGAACATGGTCGTGGCCGGCTACACCGCGCTCCCGCCGCTGGCACTGCTCCGCGCACTGCTGGCCATCGAGCAACGCCTCGGCCGCATCCGCCGCGGCATCCGCAACGAGCCGCGCATCATCGATCTCGATCTGATCCTCTACGGCGCGACGCGCATGCAGACGCGCGAGCTCACGCTGCCGCATCCGCGCTATCGCGAACGGGAGTTCGTGCTGCGGCCGATGGCCGAGGTGGTTCCCGCTACACCGCCGCGACCTGAGAGCTCCTGATCCACTGCATCACGCCGGCAATGGCCGGGATCTCGATGCGGCGCTGCAGGTACTCCCAGACGCCCAGCACTTCTTCGCGCTCGCGGCCGCCGCGCGGCGCGAGCTTGCGCACCTCTTCGTCAGCGACTGCAAAGCGCGCCCGCGTGTACCAGCGCGTCGCTTCGGCCGGATCGTTCGCGAACTTGCGCACGGCGCGGATGATCGCCACCACGTCCTCGTCCGGCAGTCCGCTGACATGCTTCGGCATCGCGCCGCGGCGCCGGCCGTTGTTCTCGACGAGCTGCACTTCGCGCGCGGACTGCAGCAGGCGCATCGCATTCACGAGGCGATCCTGATTGCCGATCACGCGCACGCCGCTGATGTAGAACGACGGCGAGTCGCCGCGCTGGGCGATGCTCGTCCAGACCACGCGCGCGCGGACGACGATCGACTGCGGCGGATTCAAGATGGCGAAGCTGAGCCGCGCCTCGTCGCCGGGACGCAGACCTTCATCGTGGCGGATGCGCAGTCCCGACGCGGAGAGCTGCACGACGCCGATCTTGGTGGTGTTGAACATGCCGCCGAATTGCCGGCGCGGCGTGAAGCGGTCGGCGCGGCGGAGGTCGGGACGGGTGTTCTCCGCCTCCGGCACGAGCTGATGCTCGTCGGAGGTGCGCGTGATCACCGGAGTCTCCTCCTCGATCTCCAACGGATCGGTCGAGACCTCGAGCTTCGGCGCCGCTTCTTTCGCAATCGTCACGCCGGCGGCCTGCGTAGCCTGCGCGAAGTAGAGGCGCATGAGCGAGTCGCGCAGCACGCGCTCGAGCTGCGTCCCGGCCACCATCTCGACGCCGTCGCGCGACTCGGTCTTCAACGCGCCAGAGCGCACCAGCGCATCGATCACAGTCGGCTTTAAATTGAGAAGCTCGGGCAGGTCGTCGCGTCGGAGAAGAGCATCGGAGGATAGGAGCATGAACTGACGCGCATCCACGCGCCATGCCATGCGCTCGGACGTCGATGGGGAACGACCGGGGGCCTCCGGCGGCCGGGGCCACGGGCCCCGGACCCCGCTGATTGGCCTAGCCTCCGCGACACAGTGTCGCGAGCTTGGAGGTAGTGTCGCGGAGGCTAGGCCAACCAAATGGGGTCTGGGGCCCTCGGCCCCAGCCGCCGGAGGCCTCTGGTCGTCCCCTAGCGCGTGCCGAGAGCGCCGGCGGCTTCGACGGTTACGCGGGCGCGTTTGACCACGGACGCGTGCGAGAGGACGGGGTAGGGATTCACCATCTCGTCGTTCTCGTTGATCCCGAAGTGGAGATGCGAGGGCGTGTACTTGGCGTTGCCGGTATTGCCGACGTAGCCGAGGAGATCGCCGCTGCGGACTTCCATCCCTTCGTAGAGACCGGCAGCCCAGCGGTCGAGGTGCGCGTAGTAGAACGACGTCCCGCTCTCCGTGCTCAGCCAGAGGCAGAGGCCGCCCTTCGGCTGGTCGCCGATGTACGTGATCACCCCGTCCGTCACCGCCACGACCGGCGTGCCCTTCGAGGCAAAGATATCGATCCCTTTGTGCTTCCGCTTGCCGCCGTCGCGCGCGTCGCCCCAACTGTTGCTCAGGTCGTACGGACCGACGCCGACCACCGGCATCTGCAGGATGCTCCCGTTGAGACCCGAGAAGAGCGCTTTTGCGCGTGCCGCAAACTCCGAATCGCGCTGCTTTTTCGTCTCGACCGTCGGCACGCCCGAGGCATCGGCCTTGCGCGGAGTGGCGGCGGACGGCACGCGCGCGTTGTTACGGTTCAGGTCCGTGCGGAGCTGCGCGATCAGTTCGCTGAAGTCGTCGTCGTCCGACGGCGGCGGCGGCGCGGTGGCCACGACGGTGGTGGTGCTGCAGGCGGCGAGGAGCAGGAGCGAGCCGAGCAGCGCAAGCGCGCGCAACCACACCCGGCCGTTGGAAATGTTGGTCACCATGGGACGGACGGGAGTGTAAACGCCCCAGCGGGTCGGGCGCAACCCGCGGCTGTGGTAGGTTCGCGGCCATGCGCCACGACCGTCTCGCGCTCGCGCTCGTCGCGCTGGCAGCGCTGCGCATCGCGGCCACGCTGACGACGTTCTCCGCGACGCCCGACGAGCCGGTGCACGTCGGCGCCGGCGTGCAGCTCCTCACGCAGCATCGCTACGAGGTGGTGATCGCCAATCCGCCGGTGCCGCGGCTCGTCTTCGCCGCGCCGCTCGTCCTCTCCGGCGTGATGCTCGCGCCGGGCGAGAACATCTGGACGCGCATCCCGCGACTCTTCTACGCGAACGGCCGCTACCGCACGAACCTGCTGCTCGCGCGCGCCGGTAACCTGCTCTTCTTCCTCGTCGCCGCGCTGGCGACGTGGCGCTGGGCGCGGCGCGAAGGCGGTCCGCTCCTCGGCCTCGTGACTACGCTTTTCTTCACCACCCAGCCGATCGTCCTCGGCTACTCGGGCCTGGCCACGCACGACACCGCGGCCACCGCCGGCGTCGCGCTGGCGCTGCTCGCGTTCTCCCGTTGGGCGGAGCGTCCCGACGCGCGGCGCGCCGCGCTCTTCGGCGCGGCGTACGGGCTGGCCATGGCGCTGAAGCTCTCCTGCGCCGTCTTCGTGCCGGCGGCCTGTCTGGCCTGGTTCCTGGTGCGGCGTCCCGTGCGCGCGCCGCGCCTGCTCGCGCTCGCCTTCGCCGTCGCCTTCTGCGCCGCGGCCTTCACGTTGTGGGCGAGCTACGGCTTCACCACGCGCGCGCTCTTCGAAGGTGTGGCCAGTCTCCGCGAGATCGAAGGCGAGCCGTTCCAGTCGTACTTTTTCGGCGAGCGCGGCACGTCGGGATGGTTGCTCTACTTTCCTGCGGCGGTGATGCTGAAGTCGACGCTCGCCTCTCTGCTGTTCGTCGTCATCGGCGCGTTCGTGGCCGAGCGGCGCGTCTTCCTGCCGGCGCTCGCCGCGTCGCTGGCGATTCTCGCCTGCGCGATGCCGAGCAGTCTCGACCTCGGCGTGCGCTACGTGCTGCCGCTCTACGCGCCGCTGTCGCTCTGCGCCGCCGCCGGCTGTCTCGCGCTGCGCAAACCGTTCGCGATCGCGCTCGTGGCATGGCACCTCGTCGCCGGCGCGATCGCCCATCCCGATTACTTCCCCTACTTCAACGAGCTCGCGCTGCCGTCGCCCGGCCGCTATCTCGTCGACAGCAATCTCGATTGGGGACAGGACGTGCTCCGCCTGGGCAAACTGCTACGCCGCGAGCACGTGCCGCGCGTCGGTCTCGCGCTCGTCGGCAATCACGACTACGACGTCCTCGGCTTTCCATCGTGGTACGAAGTCGCGCCGACCGGACCGCCGCACGGCGCCGTCGCCATCGGCGAGCACATCTACCGGATGACGGCGCCGGACGGGGCGTGGTGGTGGCTGCGCGGCCGGCCGTATCGAAGAGTGGGTACGTCCATCCGTCTTTACGTCTTGCCGTAAGTCGGGAAGAGCAGCGCCGGCACATCCTCGATGCGGCGCACCGGCAGGAACTCGATGTCGGCGCGGATCTCGGAGGCGTTGGCGGACGGCACGACGATCTTGCGGAAGCCGAGCGCCGCCGCTTCGCGCGCGCGCAGGTCGGGCTGCGAGACGCTGCGCACTTCGCCGAGGAGACCGACCTCGCCGAAGAGCGCCAGGTCATGCGCGATGGGGACGTTGCGCTGCGACGAGAGGATCGCCGCGATCACGCCGAGGTCGAGGGCGGGCTCGTCGACGTCGAGACCGCCGGCGATGTTCACGTAGACATCGTGCTGGGTGAAGGTGCCGGCGCCTTTGCGCTCGAGCACGGCCAGCAGCAGCGAGACGCGGTTGGCGTCGATGCCCATGGCCATGCGGCGCGGCGACGGAAAGTGCGTCGGCGAGACGAGCGCCTGCACTTCGATCAGCAGCGGCCGCGTGCCTTCGACGGCCGCGAGAATCGCCGAGCCGGGCGACTGGCTGCGCTGCGCCATCAGCACCGCCGACGGATTGGCCACTTCCTCGAGTCCGGCGTCGTGCATCTCGAAGATCGCCACTTCGTTCACCGGGCCGAAGCGGTTTTTGTAGGCGCGCACGACGCGGTAGTTCTGAAACTTCTCGCCTTCGAAGTAGAGCACCGTGTCGACGATGTGCTCGAGCGTCTTCGGTCCGGCGATGGTGCCTTCCTTGGTGATGTGGCCGATGAGAAAGACCGGCACCGACATCCGCTTGGCCGCGGACATCAGCACGCCGGCGGAGTCGCGCACCTGACCGACCGAGCCGGGCATCGACTGATTCGAGGTGGTATGCACGGTCTGGATCGAGTCGACGATGACGGCCACCGGCTTCAGTTTCTCGACCTCGGCCAGGATGCGTTCCACGGAGGTTTCGGTGAAGAGCTGGATGGCCTCGCTGGTGATGCCGAGGCGGCGGGCGCGCATGGCGATCTGCCGCGGCGACTCTTCGCCGGAGACGTAGAGCACGGGGCCGCCGCGCGCCAGCTCGTCGGCGACCTGCAGGAGCAGCGTCGACTTGCCGATGCCCGGCTCGCCGCCGACGAGCGTCACCGCGCCGATGACCAGACCGCCGCCGAGGACGCGATCGAGGCTGGCGATGCGGGTCGACACGCGCGGCGCCACGTCGAAGTCGATCGCGCCGATCGGCATCGGCGCGCCGCCGCTGAGCGCCGTCGCGTGCGCGGCCACGTTCGCAGCCGGCGCCTCGTCCTGCGCGTACGAGTTCCAGGCGTTGCAGTCAGGGCAGCGCCCGAGCCACTTGCTCGCCTGGGCGCCGCATTCGGTGCAGGAGTAGATGGGTGAGCGTTTCGCCAAAGTTCCTCGACGAAACGATTCTACGTCGTCACGACAGCTCGAGCTCGTCGAGTCCCCAGTTGCGCAGCACCGCCTGCACGCCGTGCACCGTGCCGCTGCCTTTGGCGATGGTCAACTTGCGCGTACGGACGTCCTCGCGCCACTGCTCCTTCGCCGAGTCGGCGACCGCGTTGGCGATGAGGATGCGCACGTCGCTCTCCGGCATGCCCGGCTGCATCTGCGAGCGCACCACCGACGCGGCCGACTGCTTGATGCCGCCGTTCTGCACGTGGATGTCGAAGCAGAGCGCCGCGCCGACCTCGGTCTTGAGGCCGAACTCCTGCGCGGTCTTCAGCGCCGGAGTGAAGTAATCCTCGCGCACGCGATCGAGCTGCAGCTTCTGCGCGAGCGGCGTCTCGCCGAACTTCGCGAAGGCGCTCTTCCACGGCTCCGCCAGCGTCGCCTTCGACGCGCCGAGCGAGATCGAGTCGGCCCAGGCGAGTTGCTCGGACCACGGCTTGTCGAGGATCGCCAGCAGCTCGTCGGTCTTGTCGCCGAAGCAGGCGCGCACGGTGTCGGGCTCCTGCGCGTACGCGGTCTTGAGGATCGTGGTCAGCTCGCCGTGCTGCAGCGTGAAGCCGATGATGCCCCAGGTGATGCCGGCGCCGTCGAAGTTGCCTTGCGCGAGCGTGAAGCCGTGCCCTTCGAAGGTGGCGGTGAGATCGAGGCAGCGCGTCTCCACCGGCGGCACCGGCTGGCCGGTGAGCGCGGTCCAGGTGTCGGCGTCGACGTCGCCGGTGACGGGCAGTCCGCGCGCCTGCTGGAACGACTTCACCGACTGCGTGGTGTCGTTGCCGTAGATGCCGTCGACGGCGTCGTCGTGATGTCCGATGGCGGCGAGTTTCTGCTGCAGAACGCGGATGAGCTCACCGCGGGCGCCGCGGCTGAAGAGTAGACGTGCCATTTTGGGGATTCTCCTGCCGGCATTTTACGCGCGCATGGTCATTTCGCCACGGATGTCTTTCTGCATTTCCATCCTTACGCGTTGATGTCCATACCCACGTCCGAAGAGGTAGTAGAGCTTCGCCAGCGCCGCCTCGGCGGTCAGATCGAAGCCGCTGATGACGCCCGCTTTCGCCAGCGCGGAGCCGGCCGCGTACTCGGCGAGATCGACTGTGCCTTCGAGGCATTGCGTGCAGTCGACGATGACGACGCCGCGCGCGGTGGCGTCAGCGAGCGCGTCGAGAAACTCGCGGTTCTGATCGGGGCCGTTGCCGACGCCGTAGGCTTCGAGCACGAGTCCCTGCAGCGGCGGCCGCAGCACGTTGCGCACGAGCTCCGGCGAGATGCCGGGAAAGAGCCGCAGCGCGCTGACGACGGGACGGGCGAGCTCGCGCACGTCGAGCTTGGCGCGGCCGCGCGGCGCGCGCACGAGATCCCAGTTGACGTCGATGTCGATGCCGACCAGGCCGAGCGGCGGGAAGTTCGGCGAGTCGAAGGCGGCGAAGCCGTCGGCGCTCACTTTCGTGGCGCGGCAGCCGCGCAGCAGTTTGCCTCCGAAGTAGAGCGAGACCTCGGGGATGTCGTAATTCGCGGCGATCATCAGCGAGGTGATGAGGTTCTCGCGCGCGTCGTTGCGGATCTCGCAGAGCGGAATCTGCGAGCCGGTGATGACCACCGGCTTGCGCAGATTGCCGAGGAGGAACGGCAGCGCCGAGGCGGTGTAGGCCATCGTGTCGGTGCCGTGCAGCACGACGAAGCCGTCGTAGCGCGCGTAGTTGGCCTCGACGTCGCGCGCGATCTTCACCCACTCGTCGGGCGTCATGTTGGAAGAGTCGAGCAGCGGCTCGTACTCGTGCACGGTGTACGACGGCATCGATGGATGCCGCAGCTCCGGCATCTCCGCCATCTGCGCCTGCAGCGAGCCGGGCGCGGGACGGTAGCCGCCGCGCGTGCGCTGCATGCCGATGGTGCCGCCGGTGTAGGCGATGTAGACGCGTTTGCGCATCTCGCGCGATCATATCGTCCATGCCGAAGAAGACGTTGCGGTCGCTCGAAGACGAGTTGTTCGAATACGCGATGCAGTTCCCGGAGGCGGAGCAGGACTCGCCGTGGGGCCATCGCACGGTGAAGGTGCGCAACAAGAACTTCGTGTTCCTCGGCGGCGAGGCGAACAAGAACGAGCTGAGCATGTCGGTGAAGCTGCCGCAGTCGCGCGACATGGCCGCCGACCTCCCGTTCGCCGAGCCGACCGGCTACGGCATGGGGAAGAGCGGCTGGGTCACGGCGCGCTTCACCACTCCGACGGGCGTGCCGGTGGACTTGCTCAAGTCGTGGATCGCCGAGAGCTATCGCGCCATCGCGCCGAAGAAACTGGTCAAGACCTTGACTTCATGAGCCGCGCCGCGCGCTCGCTGTTCGTCTTCGGGATTTACGTGCTCGCCGTCGGTGTCGCCTTCGTCCTCGCGCCGGCGGCGGTGATCGCGCTGCTGCATCTGCCGCCGGTCGCCGACGGTTGGGCGCGCGTGGTCGGCCTGCTCGCGCTGGTCATCGGCGGCTACGACGTGGTCGGCTCGCGCGCGGAGTGCCTGCCGTACATCCGCGCCTCGGTCTACCTCCGCCTCGGCTTCGCCATCGGCGTCATCGCGCTCGTGGCTACGCGCCAGATGCCGCCGGCGGCGCTGCCGCTCGGCGCGATCGATCTCGCCGGCGCGGCCTGGACGGCGCTGGCGCTGCGCGCGCGCTGACGCTCACGACGTGCACGCTTTCTCCGCCGCGTCGATCAGGTCCGAGACCGAGCGCACCGGATCCTTCACGCTCGCGCAGATCTGGTCGATGGTGAAGAGTCCGAGCCGGCGGTAGCTCTCGAACTGCGACTCGCTGAAGAACTGATCGGCGGTCGACTCGTGCGGAAAGTCGGGCGAGTTCTTCGAGTAATTGAGCACGTCGCGCGGTCCCTCGTCGGCATAGACCACCGGCTTGATGTAGACCAGCTCGCCGTTGACCGCCTCTTCGCCGTCGACGGCTTTGTAGTTGATCGTGCCGGTTGCGCAGTACTTGCCCGGCTTATTTTCGTCGGCCGGCATGATGTCGATGTGATCGAGGTCGATGGGGATGCCGAGGTCGATGCGGATCTTGCGCACGGCGTTGCCGAGGTCGTCGTAGATGTATCTCGGATCGGCGCCGGCATCGCTGATGACGATGCGATGGCAGCGGCGCAGCACCATCTCGTACAGGCCGAGGTTCTCGAAATGGCCGCCGTCGGAGAGATAGACGTAGCCGTACTTGTCGGTCGAGTTGCCGGTGGCCTCGTAGAGGAACGGCAGGATGGAGGAGCGCGGATTGCGCCGTTCGTACGTGTCGTTGCCGGCCAGGCCGGGATTGCCGAGCCACCAGCCGAGGCGCACGTTGAAGAGCGTCATCAGAAAGGCGAGGGCAGGCGATGAGTGATAGCCCATGTTCGGGCTGGCCGCGGCGCCGGAGATCGTCACCGCGGTGCCGAGGGAAATCTCGCCGTACTTGCGCGTGTCGCGATAGCCGAGGCGATAGTTGCCGGAGGCGAGCGGCGAGACTGTCAGCGACTCGCCTTTGCGCTCTTGCCAGCCGAGCTCCTCGCCGCCGGTGAGGTTGAGGCAGATGTTGACGACGTGCAGCGGACGCGCCGGACGCAGCGGCCGCACGACCTTCGGCAACGCGGCCTCGATGCGCAAGCGGTTCTCGATCATCCGATGCACGCCGGTGACGTCGCTCCAGAGGAACGGCTTCGCGTCGTTCATCGCCGCGAACGCGGGATCATCCGCGAGCGTCTGCGTGGCGATGACGTCGTTGATCTCGCCGAGCAGCGTCGTGAAATCGAGCTTGCCGCCGATCTTGAAGTGCGCGCGCAGCGCCGCCGCCGCCGCGTCGCCGCCGCCGTCGAACAGTGCGACCAGCGCCTCGTCGCTGACGAGCAGATCGTCGACGCAGAGCAGCGGCATCGGCGATGGATAGAGGTCGACGTCATCGAAGGCCTGCTCGATGAAGCGGCGGTTGCGCAATGCGCGCAGCGCCCGATCCGCCGCCGGCGGCGCGGCCTGGAACATGCTCGGCAGATCCTCGGTGGCGATGAGTGCGTTCAATGACTGCGCGAACGCCTGCAGATCTTCGCCGATGTCGCCGATGCGGTTCTCGAGGTGGTCGAAGAGGAAGCGCAGCGGTCCCGACTTCGCCGCGAGCAGCTTCTTCCGGGCGAGATCGAAGTCGCGGAAGCTGTGCGCCCAGACGTACTCCGGCCGCAACTGGTGCATCAGCAGATTGTCGTCGGCGTCGAAGCCGGTGAAGCCGTTCGGGTGGCGGTTCCAGCGCGACGCGCCGAGGTAGGCGCGCACCAGGCGGTTGCGATACATCGCGTGCATCGAGAAGACGTTCACGCCGATGGCGCGCGAGAAGAGCAGCGCCAGCAGCGGCAGGCCGAGCACGATCGAGCCGATGACCCAGCCGTCGGAGTCCTGCACGAGCCGCAGGTGTGCCATCGAGCGGAGCCGCGGGATGTTGACCACCGGCTTCTCGCTGATCTTCGCGTGCGGTTCGTCGGCGACGGCATGAGGGTACTCGCGCGAGGCATGCTCGGCGAAGCGCACCTCGCGGCGGACACTCTCGATCGACTGCGGAGCGGGCTCGAGAAACTTCTGCAGCGCCCAGGTCGTGCCGGCGGAGATCAGCGCGAGGATGTACAGCACGAAGACCGGGACGGCCAGACTGAGCGCGATGCTCATCGCCGCGGAGGTTTTCGTCGGCTGGCTCGAGGAGTCGCCGCTGCTCTTTTTCGTCGCGCCCGACTTCGCGCTCCAGCCGCCGACCAGCGAGAAAGCGCCGGCGCCGCCGCCCACCGCGGAGAGCGCGCGCGGCAGGTGATAGATCGCGACCGGACCGTAGATGGCGATGATGGTGAGCGCGATCCAGGCGATCGCGCCGATCAGCACCCAGCCGCCGGCGCGCGCCCACCACTCGCGATCGAAGTCGTGATTCTCGTGGCTGGCCGCGCCGACGAAGATCACGCTCTGCAGAAACAGCACGCCGAGCAGCAGCGGAACGGCGAAGCAGACATACATCGCGGTGACGGCGGTCAGCCCGCCCGAGTCTTCGATCGGCCAGCGCACGGCGCCGACGAGCTGGACCGGTTTCACCGGATCGTCGAAGAGATCGGTGAGCAGCCAGGCCAGCCAGCCGCCGAGCGCGCCGGAGAAGAGCGACGCGCCGAGCTCCCACCCGATGCGCATCCACGTGCGCGACCTGCGCTCGGTCGGATCGCCGCGCCGCTCCACGAACGGCGCGAGCAGGTATTTGGAGAGAAACCAGAGGAAGGCGAAGAGGCAGGAGGCGATGCTCGCGGCGATGAACCACTTCGCTTCAAGCGGATTCTCGCCGGGCGCGGCGGAGTACCACGCCCAGGCGAACATCAGCGCGATGGCCGCGGTGAGGAACGGCGCGAGGCAGCGCTTCAGAAAATCGCCGTCGCTGAACGGCTTCCGCTTCTCGTTCTGCGTGTCGACGATGGGGCGGTTCACGGTCAGGAAGAAGAGCGCGATGGCGAGAAACAGCAGGCCGATGACGAGCGCGGTCTGCGCGCTGGTGATGGTCGTGCCGCGCCAGTGAAGATCGCGCGCCGGATGCATGACGCCGGCGACGATCAGCCGCGGGACCGCCAGGATGCCGGCCAGCAGCGGGATCAGCACGATCCAGTTCAGCAGCAGGTTCCGCAGATAGGTGGCGACGAGCGCCCACGTATCGGCGGAGAGCCCGCCGAGGCGCGGCGTGAGGTAGTTGCTGAACGCCCGCAGATGGCGCAGAGGCGCCGGCTCCGGCTCGAGCCGCTCGATCGGCTTCGCGCCGAGGAGCGCCGAGACGCCGCGGATGCCCCACGGATCGCGGCGCATCCAGGAGGAGAGCCAGCTCCCGATGTAGCCGCCGCCGGAGACGGTCGAGACGAAGTCGAACGTCTCCAGGATGCCGCGCGCGGCGAGACCCTGCATCACGCCGAGGGCGAAGGTCGCGCTGCGGATGCCGCCGCCGGAGATCGACAGCGCGGTGCGCGGCTGGTTCTCTTCCTTCGCGCGCTTGTGGATGCGCGCGACCACTTCCGCGTAACGGCGGTCGGAGGCGGCGCGCGTCTCGTCGCGGAACAGCACGTCGAACATCTGGCGGTTGACGTTGTAAACGCCGTCGGGGTCGAAGTTATCGGCGTCGTCGAGCGCGTCGTACGGCGCCGCTTCCGCCGCCTTGAATGCGGGATGCTCGTACAGCCACTTCACCGCGCCGAGCTGGTCGAAGATCGCGTTCACCTCCGCGGCGATGGCGGCCTTGTACGCGGGATCGTGTCCGCTCGCCGACTGCCACCGCGCGATGTTCGGCGGCACCGGCTCTTCCGCCGCGGCGAAACGCGCCGCGAGCTTGCGCGCCAGCTCCCGTGCGTTGAGGATCTCGCCGGCTTCGAGCGCCCAGCGCGCCGGCAGCGCCGGCGCGAGGCCGTAGAGGCGGACATACTCCTCGTGCAGAACTTCGCCCAGCGACAGCGGTAGCAGCGCGCCCATCGGACGTCCTCCCGCAGTAGGAGAGTGCTGACTCGGAAAGTTCCCTACCTGACGCGCGCTAGCGGATCGCGAAGGCGAGCCCGCGCGGACCGCCTTCGACGTTCGCGATGTAGGTGTCGAGGAACGCGCCGCTCTTGCCGTCGAAGCGGAGCACCGAGCCGGCCGAGCCGCTGGACTCGCCGTCGCTGACGTAGAGATTGCCGTCCGGTCCGAGGGCGACGTAGAGCGGGAACCAGTTGCCGTGCGTGATGGCCGGCGCGTGCTGGCGGACGCGCGTCAGCGCGTTGCGCGGCGGGATGCGCAGGATGCTGTTGCCGGACGGAGTCCAGTTGATGACGAGCAGTTCGCCGTTGCGGCCGAAGGCGATCTTCCACGGCGAGCCGAGGTCGCGGACGTAGACGTCGACGAACGCGCCGCTGTAGGCGTCGAAGCGCACCACCTCGCCGCGCGTGCCGCTGCAGCCGCTCGGCCCCATCACGCATCCTTCGTAGTTGCTGACGTAGAGATAGCCGTCGGCGCCGAAGGCGATCCCGCGCGTTTCAGTGAGCGCGTAGCCGCGGGTGAAGTCGGTGGCCGCGCCGGTGGTGATGTCGAAGCGCTGCACCGCGCCGCGGCCGGCGGCGTAGAGCATGCCGTCGGGACCGAAGGCGAGGTCGAAGAATCCGCCGGCGTCGACGAACGAGTGCACGACTCCGGGCGTGGCGCTGAACGGCCCGTCGACGCGCGCGATGGCAGGCGTCGAGCCGGATGCATTGGCCACGTAGAGATTCGCGTCGGGTCCGAAGGCGATGCCCCAAGGACGTCGCAGGACGTTGTTGGCGAAGGTTGCGGCGGTGCGCGTCGCATCGTAGCGATAGACCGACGAAGCGAAGAAGCCGCTCACGTACAGCCGCGGCTGCGCGGCGCACAACGGAGCGACGAGAAGCGCGATGGTGAGGAAGCTGCGGCGCATCGCCTTCATTGTAGGTTGGAATCGCAACCTAGAACGGGCAGTCGTCACAACCGGCGCCGCAGCAGGTCGGCTCGGCGGCCGGGCGCCAGCGCGGCGGTTCAGGTGCGGGTGCGGCGGGAGGTTCTTCCGCAGATGCGGAAGGCAGGCCTTCCGGCCTGCCTTCCTTCGGTTCTTCGGGATCTACCGACGTCATGCCGAGCGGTCGGGCTGCGCCACCGGCGTGGCCACGTCGGTCGACGGACCGGAGCCGGGCGCAATCGTCATCGTCTCGCCGGGGCCGCTCTGCTCCGGGTAGTACTCCTTGAGCTTGAGGTAGTCGGTCCCGGTCTCTTCCTTGATGATCTCGTTGACTTCCCAACCTTCCAGCGTCTCGCGCTCGAGCAGCTTGCGCGCGATGCGGTCGAGGGCGGTCTTATTGGTGCTGATGATGTCGCTGGCGGTCTTGTACGCCTTGTCGAGGATGCGCTTGACTTCCCGGTCGATCTCGACCGCGGTCGCTTCCGAAAAGTCCTGATGCTGCGCGAACTCGCGGCCGAGGAAGATGGCCTCTTCCTTCTTGCCGTAGGTGGCCGGCCCGAGCTCGGACATGCCCCATTCGCACACCATCTTCCGAGCCATGCCGGTGGCGCGCTCGATGTCGTTGCCGGCGCCGGTGGTGATCTCGTTGAGGAACACCTCTTCGGCGATGCGTCCGCCCATGAGCACGGCCAGCATGGCTTCGAGGTAGCGCTTCGAGTACGAGTACTTGTCCTCGGTCGGGAGCTGCTGGGTGAGGCCGAGGGCGCGGCCGCGCGGGATGATGGTGACCTTGTGCAGCGGGTCGGCTGCCGGCAGCATGGCCGCGACGATGGTGTGACCCGACTCGTGATAGGCGGTGTTCCGCTTCTCGCGATCGGACATCATCATCGACTTCCGCTCGACTCCCATGATGACCTTGTCCTTCGCATACTCGAAGTCGGTCATCTGCACTTTCTTCTTGTCGTAGCGGGCCGCGTTCAGCGCCGCCTCGTTGACGAGGTTGGCGATGTCGGCGCCGGAGAATCCCGGCGTGCCGCGGGCGATGATGGCCATGTTCACGTCCTCGGCCAGCGGGATGTTGCGCGTGTGCACGCGGAGGATGCCCTCGCGTCCCTTGAGGTCCGGCAGGTCGACCACCACGCGGCGGTCGAAGCGGCCCGGACGCAGCAGGGCAGGGTCGAGGACGTCGGGGCGGTTCGTGCCGGCGATCAGGATCACGCCTTCGTTCGACTCGAAGCCGTCCATCTCCACGAGGAGCTGATTGAGCGTCTGCTCGCGCTCGTCGTGTCCGCCGCCGAGGCCGGCGCCGCGATGGCGGCCGACCGCGTCGATCTCGTCGATGAAGATGATGCAGGGCGCGTTCTTCTTGCCTTGTTCGAACAGGTCGCGGACGCGCGAGGCGCCGACGCCGACGAACATCTCCACGAAGTCGGAGCCGGAGATCGAGAAGAACGGCACGTTCGCCTCACCGGCGATGGCGCGTGCGAGCAGGGTCTTGCCGGTGCCCGGAGGACCCATCAGCAGGACGCCTTTCGGGATCTTGCCGCCGAGCTTCGTGAACTTCTGCGGCTCCTTGAGGAACTCGATGATCTCGTGCAGCTCGACTTTCGCCTCGTCGACGCCGGCCACGTCCTTGAACGTGACCTTCTTCGCGCTGCCGGAGAGCAGCTTCGCCTTCGACTTGCCGAACGAGAGCGCCTTGTTTCCGCCGGCCTGCATCTGGCGCATGAAGAAGATCCAGAGGCCGATCAGGAAGAGGAACGGAGCCCAGGTGATGAGCGCGGTGACGAACGGCGCATCGCGCTGCGGCTCGTATTCGACGACGACGCGCTGGTCGTCGAGCAGCTTGTGCACTTCATCCGGCCAGGTCGCGGGACCGGTGGTCTGGAACTGATGCTTGCCGCCCGGCGCGGTGGCCTTGGTCTCGCCGCTGATCTCGTCGCCGCGGACCCTGATTTTCTCGACATACCCCTGGCTGACGCGCTCGCGGAACGTGCTGAACGGAATCTGTTCGCTGGCACCTTTCGCCGTGTTGAACAGGCTCCAGAGGAGGAACACCAGCACGATGATCACGACCCACAGGAGTGCGGTTTTTACCGTGGAATTCAACGATTTGCCTCCTACGCGGCTCACGCGATGCTTCGGGCGTGCCACGTATTACCGTCAACCGCCAACCGTCAACGATCGGGCGATATTCTTCCGATGTACGGAAGGTTTCCGAAACGTCTCTCGTGCTCTAAGCCGTAGCCGACAAAGGTTCCCTCGCCGATGGTGAAGGCGCGGAAATCGGCGGCGACGTCGACGGTGCGCACTTCGGGACGATCGAGCAGCGCCACGAGCGCCAGCGAGGCCGGGCCATGCTGCCGGAGCTGCGCGAGCAGGTAGTTCTCGATCACGCCGCTGCTGACCACGTCCTTGAGCACGTAGACGTCGCGGCCGCGGATGTCGGTGTAGCTGAGAAAGTCGATCTCGATGGCGTCGGCGTGATGATCGGCCTGGTCGCGCACGACGTCGATGAAGCCGTAGCTGACGTCGCCCTCGAGGTTGCGCAGCAGGTCGGGGAGGAAGCAGGAGGCGCCTTTGAGGATGCCGAGGAGGAAGATCTCGCGCTGGCCGGCCGCGGCGCGCAGCTCGGCGGCAAGCTCGCGCATCCGCGCTGCGATCTGATCGGCGGAGAATACCGCGCTCACTCCAGCCATACTTCGTACCGCTCTCCCGCTGTTTCGCCGTCGATCTTGAATCGCTCGGAGATCTCGACGCCGCCGACCCAGACGATCTCGCCGTTCCAGATCAGCAGCGGCAACCGGTCGCGGTCGCCGGCCGGAATTCTACGATCAATCAGGAAATCCTTCAGCTTCTTCGGCTGCGGCATGCCGAGCGGCTGGAAGCGGTCGCCGTCGCGGCGGTTGCGGACGGTGAAGCGCGGCTCGGCGCCCTGCGGAAGCTGGAAGCGCTGGCCGCGTCCGCGCTCGCCTTCGCCGATGCGGATGGTGCGCTGCAACTCCGGAATGAAGGCGTCGCGGCGCAGCTCGAGCTCGAAGGCGGGCATCTCTTCGAGTTTCCGGCGCAGCACCAGAGCGTCGCCGAGGCGCAGCAGCTCGACGTTGCGGGTGACGTGCAGGCGCTTGATCGAGTCGAGCTCGCCGGCGATGCGCGCGGCGTCGAAGTCGCGCGCGGTCGGATCGAGGCGGCGGATGTGGCGCTGCAGGAGCGCGCCGCGCAGCCAACGCTCGTCGGGCCAGCGTTCGAACCGCGTCTCGTTTTGCGCGATCGTCGCGCAGGCGCGCTCCGCCTGGTCGATGGCGCGCTCGAGCAGCGGCCACTGCTCGCGGGCCTGCTCGGCGAGGTGGACCAACGGATCGACGGCGTCGAGCTCGCGCACGATGGCGCGCACGCGGTTGCGGAGGAAGCGGCGGTCGTCGTTCGAGCGGTCGTGACGCGGCACGATGTGCCGCTCGTGAAGAAAGGCTTCGACCTCGGCGCGTGTGACCTCGAGCAGCGGACGGACGATGGCGTCGTCGCGCCGCCGGTGAATGCCGCGCAGTCCGGCGATGCCGCTGCCGGTCAGGAGCCGCATCAGCACCGTCTCCGCCTGATCATTTCTTTGATGCGCGGTGGCGATCCATTGCGCGTTTGCGGTTTCGCGGATGCTCTGCAGCCTGGCGTAGCGCACCTCGCGCGCCGCCGCCTCGATGCCGCGCGCTTTCACCGCGTCGTCGTCGAGCGTGCCGTCGGCCACGTGCAGGGTCACGCCGAGGCGGGCGCAGAGCGCGCGCACGAAGGCCTCGTCGGCGTCGGAGTCATCGCCGCGCAGATGATGGTTCACATGCGCGGCGACGACCTCGAATCCTTCGCCGCGCAGCTCCGCCAGCGCCACCAGCAGCGCCGTCGAGTCGGCGCCGCCGGAGACGGCCGCGAGCACGCGGCAGGGTGCGTCGAACGCGCGGCGGACCTGCGAGACGAGCATGCGCGGCACTAGATTAGCGTCATGCGCATCGCCGCCGCCGCTCTCATCGCCGCGACGCTCCTGGTCGGAATCCCGCTGGGGAACCGCAATACGGAACTGCGGAAGACGTACGGCTACGCCTTTCCCGATCTGCAGAACGCCCGAGATCCGGAAGTGGCGAAGTCCATCCTGACGCAATGGCACGCGCGCGGCGCCGACGCCGCCATCGGCAACACCATGCAGCGCGACCTCCTCTTCGCGCTCTGCTACGCGCCGCTGCTCGCGCTGCTCGCCGCCGCCGCGCGCAAGCCGCGCCCGACCCGGTGGGTGCGACTGGCCGGCGCGCTCGCGGCCGGCGCCGCCGTCGTCGGCGGCCTCGCCGACCTCGCCGAAAACGCGACCATGCTGACGATGCTCGGCGATCCGTCGCTCGCCTCACGCGTGACGACGATGGTCCTCTTCACGCAGATGAAGCTCGCCGGCGCGACGATCGCGGCGCTCTACATCATGCTCGCGCATCTCGACTGGTCTTGAAATTTCTCGCGCGAGTGGCTGTTGCCTTGACGGTTCCCGGCTCCCGTTCCTAGAATGCCGGTCCCACCGGATGGCGGTGTAGCTCAGATGGTTAGAGCGGGCGTCTCATAAGCGCTAGGTCACTGGTTCGACTCCAGTCACCGCCACCAACACCTCAAAATCCTGCCCGCGGTACACTGGCGCGCGATGTCGCAGAGCGTCGAGCGCGCGTGTGTGGGCTGTGAGGCGACCGAGTCGGTCGCGCACCTCGAGCACTGCAGCATCTGCAGCCGTTCCTTCTGCGCCGACTGCGCGCATCGCGCCGGCTACGGGCGCCGTTTCTGTTCGCCCGAATGCGCGCGCGCCTACTACTTCACCGGAGAGCCCGATGACGACGAAGACGTTCCGAGCGACGAATGAGAGCATCGCCACCGCCGCGCTGACGCGCCGTCCGCGCCGGCTGCGCCGCAGCGAATCGATCCGCAGCCTCGTGCGCGAGACGGTGGTCCGTCCCGAAGACCTGATCTATCCGCTCTTCGTCGTGCCGAACGGCCGGCCGCGCGTCGAGATCGGCTCGATGCCGGGCGTCTACCAGCTCCGCGTGCGCGAGGCGGTCGAGGAAGCGCAGCGCGCCTACGACGCCGGCGTCCGCGCCGTGCTGCTCTTCGGACTGCCGGAGTCGAAGGACAACATCGGCTCGGCGTCGTGGGATCCGTCGGGACCGGTGCAGCAGGCCACCGAGGCCATCAAGCGCCACGTCCCGGCCATGACGGTCATCGCCGACGTCTGCCTCTGCGAGTACACCGATCACGGCCACTGCGGCGTGATCGTGGAGCATGGCGGCATCAAGGACGTCGACAACGATCAGACCTTGCCGCTGCTGATGAAGCAGGCCATCTCCTTCGCCGCCGCCGGCGCCGACTTCGTCGCGCCGAGCGACATGATGGACGGCCGCATCGGCGCGATCCGCCGCGCCCTCGACGAGCGCGCCATGCCGGAAGTGGGGATCATGGCGTACTCCGCCAAGTTCGCCTCCGGCTTCTACGGCCCGTTCCGCGAGGCCGCGGAGTCGGCGCCGCAGTTCGGCGATCGCCGCACGTATCAGATGGATCCGGCCAACGGCCGCGAGGCGCTGCGCGAAGTGGCGCTCGACATCGAAGAAGGCGCCGACATCGTGATGGTCAAGCCGGCGCTGTCGTATCTCGACGTGATCCGCCAGGCGCGCGATCAGTTCCCGCTGCCGATCGCCGCGTACAACGTGAGCGGCGAGTATTCGATGGTCAAAGCAGCCGCGGAGCGCGGCTGGATCGACGGGCCGCGGGTGATGCAGGAGATCCTCACTTCCATCAAGCGCGCCGGCGCCGACCTGATCATCACCTACCACGCGCTCGAGTTCGCGGCGTCGTATCGCGGCTGATTCAGGCGGCGTTCTGCCGCGTCAGCAGGAGGTCGGCGATGCGCGCGGCGGCGCGGCGATACGCGTCGGCGCCGGGATGGAAGTTGTCGTAACGGCTCAGGCGCGACGCGGAGACGATGTCGGCCATCTTCACCACCGCCACGCGTTTGTCGCTCTCGAATCGCGCGGCCAGCGCCTGGTCCCACATGGTCAGGTACTGATCGATGAGCGAGGCCCACTCGTGGCGCGGCACCGGGTTGTAGCCGCCGAGGACGAGCACGCGCGCGCGCGGATTGATCTCGTGGATCGTGGCGACGATGGTCTCGATGCGTCCGAGGATGCGCTCGGCGACCTGGAACGGAGCGCGGAGAATCTCTTCGCGCGAATGCGACGAGCGGAAGAGATCGTTCGCGCCGATGGACAGCACGATGGCGTCCGCTGCAGCGACGGTGTCGCGCACGCGTTTGGTCTTCAGCCGCGCGATCAAATCGCCGGTCTGCGCTCCGTTGACGCCGAGGTTCACGGTCTCGACCTCGGAGACGCCGCGCGTGCGCAGCTCGTCATCGAGCCGGCCGCTGATGCCTTCGCCGGTCTCATCGCCGGCGCCGTACGCGAGCGAGTCTCCGAGGGTCACGACGTGCAGGGTTTTGGGCATGGGAGTCGGGAGTCGTTTGGTGGTTGATGGTTGATGCGCGAGCGGCGGCGGTGCCGCAGATTGCCGCGCAGGCTGCCGCGCGCACGCCGCGATCACGATGAAACACAACGGCACGAGGCGTTGCACGAGACGCAAAAGATTGCGAACGGTACGCCAGTGCGATTCAGCCGCACCAGACGGCGCTGACCGCGTCGGGATGATCGATCAGATAGCCGTCTTCATCCTCGTCGTACTGAATCACCGCGCCGTCGAGCCGCGAGGCCGACATGTTGTCGAGCGCGACCGGCACGCCGGAGACTTGCAGCACTTCGTCGCCGTCGACCGGCTCCGTGGCGTAGCTCAGCCGGTAGCCGGAGCCGCCGCAGCCGGTGGTGAAGGCGATGCGCAGGACGCGTCCGTCGAGGTCGCGTCCGAGGTGCTCCGCCGCTTGAGGTGTGAGCGACAGATTCATGCGTCGATCGGTCCGTGGACGATGCGCGACTCGGCGTCTTCGCGCTTCCACCAGTCGGCGTCGGTCTTGATCAGTTCGAGCTCGCGCTCGAGCTCAACGGCGTGCGCGCGCTTTTCGGTGTCGAGATAGACGAGCAGATTGCGGTCGGCCGGAATGGCGGCGTTGATGAACTCGCGCAGCTTGCGCTGCATGGTGCGCTCGCGCGCGATCAGGAACTCCGCCGCCTCGCGGAAGGAGAGCTCGCCCTCGATGATCTCCTGGAAGATCATGTCGCCGCCGAGGGTGACGCGCACGCGGCCGCCGGTACCGGAGGCGATCTTCATCTCGATCAGGTCGCGCGCGCCGCGCTCGTCGGCGGCGAACTGTTTGAACATCATCGCCGTGAGCGGATTCGGCAGGCTCTCGGCGAGCTTCTCGAACGACTTGTAGGCCTCGACGGTGTACTGGTACATCAGCGCGAGCTGCTGCGGCGTGAGGCCGGTGGTGACTGTCTCGACTGCGGTCATGCGTACTCCTCGTTACTCGATCTTCGCTACTTTCACGACGACGTCGCCGGTGAGTTTCGACTGGCAGCTCAGCCGGTAGGGCGGCTCGAGCTCCTTGTACGTCTCGTCGGGCGTGGGCGGCGTGAGCGCGTCCCACGCTTCGACCACTTCGATTCTGCAAGTCCCGCACGCACCGTCGCCGCCGCAGACGCTGCTGACGCGCACGCCCAGCTCGTTGGCGATGGACAGGAGCGTCCGGCCCGCGGGAAATTCGCCCGATTTCCCTTCGTCAGCGAATGTCACGCGCGGCATGGGACGGCTGCGATTCTATCCATGCACCGCACGATGCGCCATATACGAGCTGCGCACGAGCGGCGCGCTTTCGACGTGCTGAAACCCGAGGGCGCGCGCGCGCGTTCCCAGCGCCTCGAATTCGGCCGGCGTGTAGTAGCGGCGTACGGGATGGTTCTTCTCGCTCGGCGCGAGGTACTGCCCCATGGTGAAGATGCCGACGCCGGCTTGGCGCAGGTCGCGGGCGACGTCGAGCACTTCCTCTTCACTCTCGCCGAGGCCGAGCATGACGCTCGACTTCGTGAGCGCGCCTTCGTCGGCGGCCCAGCGAAGGATGTCGAGCGAGCGCGCGTATTTCGCGACGGGCCGCACTTGCGGATAGAGCCGCGGGATGGTCTCGATGTTGTGCGCGAGGACTTCCGGTTTCGAGGCGAGCACGGTGCGCAGCGCGTCGCGATTGCCGTCGAGGTCGGAGATCAGCACTTCGACAGCGGCGCCGGTGCGCTCGCGCACCGCGAGCACGGTGCGCGCGACGTGCTCCGCGCCGCCGTCCGGCATGTCGTCGCGATTGACCATGGTGATGACGGCGTGTTTCACGCGCATCTTCTCGACGGCCTCGGCGACGCGACGCGGCTCATCGGAGTCGGCGGCGAGCTGCGCGCCGCGGCCAACCGCGCAGAAGGTGCAGCGGCGCGTGCAGATCTCGCCGAGGACCATGAAGGTGGCGGTGCCGGCGGCCCAGCACTCGAAGATGTTCGGGCAGCGCGCTTCCTGGCAGACGGTGTTGAGTCCGAGGTCGTTGATCAGCTTCGAGACCGGAAGCTGCTGCAGGTCGCCCGGCACGCGCACTTTCAGCCAGTCGGGACGGAGTCCTGCGCGTTTGTTGATGGGAGTCATGCCGTTGCCTGCAGCCGTTCCAACGCCTCGCGGTCGTCGGTCCAGCGGATCCTTTCATACGCCTCGGCGAACGTAAACCAGCCATGGTCGTCGTGCTCGCTCGCGTCGAGCCGGATGGGCAGGCGCGAGTCGAGCGTGGCCGCGAAGTTGATCTCGCTGGCGATGATCGGCGGCACGTAGCCGCGCGACTGCAGGTACTGCGACTCGATCATGAACGACTGCACCAGCGCGAGCTCGCGCGGCTCGGCGGCGTGGCCGGTCTCTTCGATCAGCTCGCGGCGCGCGGCGGCGAGCGGCGCCTCGCCCGGCTCGATCGACCCGGTGATCGGCTGCCAGAAATGGCCGCGCTCCGGTTTGCGGTGCAGCAGCAGGACGCGGTCGCCGTCGCGCACGAGGACTTTCACCAGACGCAAATTCTCGTCGCGCGGCACGAGCTCGCGCTCGAAGACTTCGGCGAAGTGGCGCGCGAGCGCGGCCCGCACTTCCTCGAGCGGCGCGCGCCGGCCGGTCTCGCGCTCGATCGACGTCACGCCCATGCCGTGGATGCCGCACGGCGTGATGAAGCGGAAGTGCTCGAGGTTCGTGCTGACGTTCAGCGCCCAGCCGTGCGAGGTGACCCAGCGGGCGATGCGCACGCCGATCGCGGCGATCTTGTTCGAGCCGACCCAGATGCCGCGCTTTCCTTCGATGCGGTTCGCGGTGATGCCGTAGTCGGCGACGGTGCGGATCAGCACTTCCTCGAGGCTGTGGACGTACTTCCGGACATCCCGATTGCCTTCTCCGAGGTGCAGGATCGGATAGCCGACGATCTGGCCGGGACCGTGGTAGGTGATGTCGCCGCCGCGCGTGGTCTCGAAGAAGCGCACGCCATGCGCCGAGAGCACCTCGGGTGAGGCGAGCAGGTTGGAGCGGTCGCCGCCGCGTCCGAGCGTGATCACCGGCGGATGCTCGAGCAGCAGCAGTTGATCGCCGATCTCCTCCCGCTGCCGCAGCTCGACCAGCTTCTCCTGCAGCCGCAGACCGTTCTCGTACGTGACGACGTGCAGCCGGTGCAGATCACAGGTCCGCATGCCGCGCACAACGCACGGCCGCGCCAATGTCATCCCGAGCGGAGCGAGGGACCTGGGCGGGCGGCGCGCGTTGCGCGTGCGTCGTGCCGCCACCCGAGCCCCAGGTCCCTCGCTCACGCTCGGGATGACAGAGGCGGTTTACGGACGCGCCGCCGCCGTTTCCAGCGCGGCTGCCTGCCGCTCGAGCTCCGTGCGCGCGTGTTCCGGCATTTTCGTGGCGAGCTCGCGGACGATGCGCGCCGCCTCGGCGAGCTTGCCTTCGCGTGCGAGCGCGTCGGCGCGTGCGATGTCGGTGTGCATGAGCACCTTGCGCGCGTCGGTGGCCTTCGGCGTCTCGACGAGCTTCGTGAAGAGCGCGTCAGCCTCGGTGCGGTCGCCGCGGTCGATGGCGATGGTGAAGAGCGCGAAGGCGAGGTCGGCGCGGTCGGGTGCGGCGTCGTAGGCGCGGCGCAGGTGCGGCAGCGCAGCATCGTGATCGCGCTCGGCCAGGTAGGCGAGGCCGGTGATGGCGTCGGTGCGGCTCTCGTTCGCGGCGTCGAGCGCGAGCGCTTTCGCGGCGTGCTCGCGCGCGGCGGCGGCGTTGCCGTGCGCGAGGAGCCATTCGGCGTAGCGGAGCTCCAGCTCGCCGTTGCCCGGCGCGAGCTCCAGCGCGGCCTTGAAGTGCCGCTCCGCTTCGCCGGCGCGCGCCGGCACCTGGCCGAGCAACTCGCCGAGGGCGAAGAGCAGCTCCTCGCGGCTGAGACTCTGCGACGTCGGCTCGAATGTGGTCGTGTCGAACGGCAGCGGCGCGGCCGGCGCGGCGGCCTTGTGCATCGCGTTCATCAGCTCGCGCGGCGACATCCCGAAGTGCTGCCGGATCGCCGCGATGGCATCACGTCCGTCGGTGATGTCGCTCAGCAGCGCGTAAAACGCGGCCGGATCACGCCGCGCCAGCGCCGCCACCGCCGCCCAGCTCTCCGCGTAGAAATCGAACGACGCGGCGGCCGGATCGTTCGAGGTGAGAGCGAAGAGTTGCGGCAGCGCGATCGGGAGCTGGCCGCGCAGCCGGGAGACATGCTCGCGGATGGTCTGGCCGGCGTTGCTGAAGTACTCGGCCACGCCTTCGTCGAGCCAGATCGGCAGAGTGGTCTGGCCGCGGCGCAGCAGATCGTGCACGAGCTCGTGGCGCGGCGTGAGGATGTCGCCGCCGCGCTCGCCGGCGTCGATGACGATGGTCGTGCCGCCGTCGGTGCGTCGCACGCTGAGACCCGAGGCGTCGACGCGTGCGCCGCGCAGCGCGTCAAAGTACGGCTGCACGACGCTGCGGTTCTCGAACAGAAAAAGCGTGGTGCGGCGCGAGGCGAACGTGAAATCGGGGCTGGTGCGCGTCAGCGTCGAGGCCAGCCGCTCGAGATCGACGGCGATGCCGCGCGTGCGGCGCTCGCCGGCGCTGCTGAGCAGGACGAAGTGCGGCGTCTCGATGCGCACCCACTGCTTCGCCGGCGGCGGAAACGGGATCTGCGTCGGGACGTACGGCCGCAGCGCCACGCGCTCCGGCTTGAGGAAGATGCCGGGCGGGCGGAAGCCGCCGGCCGGACGTTCGACGCGGCCCACCGCGCCGCCGCCGGTTCCGGCTCGTTGCGCGGCAGCTACCGTAGCGACCAGAAGCGACAACGAGACGGCGACGGCGGTGCGTTTCATTTTCCCCGTACCTCCCGGCGGAGGCGCTGCGCATCGCGTACCACTTGCGGGTCGGTGGCGACCGCGAGCAGCTCGTCGAGGATCTTCAGCGCTTCCCGTTTGCGGCCGGCGTTGAACGACACGATGGCCTCGTTGTACATGGCGATGTGGCGGTTGACGGCGGCGGTGGTGACGAGCTGCGCGGCCTGCTGTTCGAGCTCGCGGCGCGCGGCGACGTCGTCGGTCGCGGCGGCGAGCGCCTTCACCACGGCCGCCGCCTCGTCGAGCTTGCCCGCGCGCGCGAGCTCGTTCGCGCGCTGGGTCTCGACACGCAGCAGGAGCGTGCGCGCGGCGAAGGCGGTCTGCGTGTCGCGCGGCCGCGCGAATGTGGCGGCGAAGAGCGCGTCGGCGCGCGCGCGGTCGTTCACGCGGAGGTACATGTCATAGAGATGCAGGGCGACGTCCATCCGTGACGGCGCGAGCGCGCGCGCCCGTTCCAGCGCGGCGATGCCGGGGCGGACGTCCTCTTCGACGAGCCAGCTCGTGCCGACTACGGCCTGCGCGCGCGCCTCGTCGCCGCCGAGGGCCAGCGCGCGCTCGCCGAGGGTGCGGGCCTTGCGGAAGGCCGCGGCGTCGCCTGGCTCCGGCTCGAAGACGCCGGCGAACGGGCCGATGGCGGTCTTGAGCAGCGACTCCGCGTAGTCGAGGACGATCTGCGCGTCGTTCGGATCGGCGGCGACGGCGCGCTCGTAATCGCCGAGCGCGGCCCAGGCGCGCGCGTAGTTCGCGTCGACGGCAATCGCGCCGCGCAGATGCCGCTCCGATTCTTTCTCCGCGCCTTCGACGTGTCCGAGAAAGCGCCCCAGCTCGTAGAGCAGCGCGGCGCGCTCGAGCGGCTTCGCCTCGATCGCCGCGGCCGCCGGCGCCGCGCGCGGAATCTTCACCACGTGCCGCCCGAGCTTTTGCACGCCATGCAAAAGCTCGTCGAGCGATTTTCCGTAGTGCATCCGCAGCGCCTGCTCGACGGTCGCTCCATGCTCCAGCGATTGCAGGAACGGATAGAACGCGCTCTGGCCCAAGCGCATGAGCCATGATACGGCCGCCCAGCTTTGCGCGTAAAAGTGCGGCGACGCCGCGGCCGCCGACTCGGTGGTGATGCCGAAGAGCGTCTCGAGTGTGCGCGGCGGCGAGCGCATGAGAAGCTCTTCGTGCGCGGCGATCGGCTGGCCGGCCACGAGCACGTCCTTGCGCGTCTCCGTCGCGCTGAAATACTCGGCCAGACCTTCCTCGATCCAGAGCGGCGGCACCACGTCGCTCTGCCGCAGCAGCGCGTGCACGAGCTCGTGCATGGCCGTCCGTTCCACCCGTTTGCGCGACGCGTCGACGAACATCGTCCCACCGCTGCTGTGGCGCACGAAGACGCCCGTTGCGCCCGTCTTCTCGACGCCGATCAGCAGGTCAAAGTACGGCTGGCTCTCTTTGCGATCGGCGAAGACGAAGATGGTCGTGGCCGTGCGCGGCTTCTGGAATCGCGCGCTGACGCCGGTGAGCGCCGCCGCGAGCGTCTCCAGGTTTTCGGCCATGGCCCGCGTCTTCGACTCGGTGGCGCTCGAGAGGATGTCAAAGTGCGGCGAGCGGACGCGGATCCACGTCTCGGTCTCCGCCGGAAACGGGATCGGCTCCTTCGGCACGTGACGCTTGCCGTCGCGGAGGATGCCGATGGGCACGGGCGGGACGAAGACGTCCTGCCCGAACGATGGAAGGACGGAGAGAAGGAGTGCCGGAACGACGGAGAGACGGGACCAGTTCACCTACATGGTGAACTGTCCCGCCTCGATGGTCGATTTCACCAGGGCCATGAACTGATCGGCGACGGCGCCGTCGATGAGGCGGTGGTCGAAGGTGAGGGCGAGGTAGCACATCGAGCGGATGGCGATGAAGTCGCCGTCTTTCGTCTCGACGACGACCGGGCGCTTCTTCACGCCGCCGACGCCGAGGATGGCCACCTGCGGCTGGTTGATGATCGGCGTGCCGAAGAGGCTGCCGAAGATGCCGGGGTTGGTGATGGTGAACGTACCGCCCTGCACGTCGTCGGGGCTGAGCTTCTTGGCGCGCGCGCGGTCGCCGAGGTCGTTGACGGAGCGGGCGATGCCGAGGATGTTCAACTCGTCGGCGTGCTTGAGCACCGGCACGATCAGGCCCCATTCAAGCGCGACGGCGATGCCGAGGTTGTACTCGCGGTGATAGACGACGTTGTGCTCGTCCATCGAGGCATTGAGGATCGGGAACTCGCGCAGACCGGCGATCACGGCCTGCACGATGAACGGCAGGTAGGTGAGCTTCACGCCGCGCTCGGCGTAGGCGTCCTTGTGCGCGCGGCGGAGTTTGTCGACGGCGGTGAAGTCGACCTCGAAGACGGTGGTCACGTGCGCCGAGGTCTGCTTCGACTGGATCATGTGCTGCGCGATCCGCTTGCGCATGACCGAGAGCGGCTCGAGCCGCACGCTCTCACCCTCGGCGAACTGCGGCTGCGGACGCGGCGCGCGCGCTTCCTGCGGCGCGGCGGCCGGCTGCGGCGCGCGCTGCTGCTGTTGCTGTTGTTGCGGCGCGGCCTGCGCGGCCGGCTTCGGCTGCTGCAGAAAATCGAGGATGTCGTTCTTGGTGACGCGGCCGGAGACGCCCGTGCCGGGGATCTGCGAGATGTCGACGTTGTTCTCTGCGGCGATCTTGCGCACCAGCGGCGAGGACTTGGTGCGGCGCCGCTCGTCGAGCGAGGTGACGGTGGAGTCGCTCTCCGGCGCGGTCTCATCGGTGATCTGCGAGTTGACCGCGGTCGGGAAGGCGTCGTTGATCTGCGCGTCGACTGCCGGCGGCGCCGCGGCCGCGGGCGCGTCCTGACGGACTTCCTGCGCTGTCGCCTGGTTGGCGGCCTGTTGTTCGGCAGGCTTCGCGTCAGCCGGCTGTGCTGCGGCCGGCTGTGCTGCGGCTGGCTGCGCGGCTTCACCCTCGGCGCCGATGCGCGCGACCACGGCGTTCACCGGGACGGTGTCGCCTTCCTTCGCCAGGATCTCGGTGAGCACGCCGGCGGCGGGCGACGGAATCTCGGCGTCGACCTTGTCGGTGGAGATCTCCAGCAGCGGCTCGTCGCGATCGACTTTGTCGCCGACCTGTTTGAGCCACTTCGAGATCGTTCCCTCGGCGATCGACTCGCCCATCTGCGGCATTACGACGTCATGTGCCATGAATGTTTTGCTCCGGTTCTTCAGTACGCAAGCAGTTCTCGCGCCGCCTGCACGACGCGCGTTTTATCAGGAAGCGCCGCCGCTTCCAACGGCGGCGAGTAGGGTGTGGGGACGTCGAGCGCGGCCACGCGCTTGATCGGCGCGTCGAGATAGTCGAACGCTTTCTCGGCGATGCGCGCCGCGAACTCGGCCCCGGCGCCGCCGGTGAGCGGCGCCTCGTGGAGGATGATCACGCGGTTCGTCTTCGCCACCGACTCGAGGATCGCCTCTTCGTCGAACGGCAGAATCGAGCGGAGGTCGATGACTTCGACGGAGATGTTTTCTTTCGCCAGCTCCGCGGCCGCATCGTCGGCCACGTAGATCATCGCGCCCCAGGTGAGAATGGTTAGGTCTTTACCTTTCTTTCGGATGTTGGCCTTGCCGATCGGCACGATGTAGTCGTCGTCCGGCAGGTTCTCCTTGATCCGGCGGTAGAGGTACTTGTGCTCGATGTAGAGCACCGGATTGTCGTCGCGGATGGCGGCCTTGAGCAGACCCTTGGCGTCGTACGCGGTGCCGGGCGCCACGATCTTGAGGCCGGGGCGGTTCATGAACATCGCCTCGGGATTGAGCGAGTGGTACGGCCCGCCGTGCGTGCCGCCGCCGGCCGGACCGCGTACGACGATCGGGCAGGCGCGGCCGAACAGGTAGCTGTTCATCGCCGCGAAGTTCACCAGCATGTCGTAGCCGCAGGTGATGAAGTCGATGAACTGCATCTCCGCGATCGGCCGCATGCCCATGAGCGCCGCGCCCGATGCCGCGCCGATGATCGCGACCTCGGAGATGGGCGTGTCGATGACGCGCTCCGGACCGAATTGATCGACGAGGCCCGCGCTGGTCTTGAACGCGCCGCCGTAGCCGCCGACGTCTTCGCCGATGAGGAAGACGCGCTCGTCGCGCGCCATCTCTTCGCGCATGGCGGCGGTGATCGCTTCGAGGTAGGTGACTTCAGCCATTCGTGCTCCGAACGATGAACGCGGAAGGATGAACGCGGAACGTTCGCGTCGGGTTGTTCATCGTTCATCCTTCATCGTTCATCGTTCCCCAGTAACCATCCTCGATGTAGAGACCGCGTCCGGCGTCGGCGGGATTCGGCATCGGCGAGCGGTCCGCTTCGTCGGTGGCGGCGTCGACTTCGCGGCGCACGCGCTCCTGGATCGCCGCAAAGTCTTCCGCCTTCGCCGCGCCGAGCTCCATCAGCACGCGCTCGTAGCGCGGCAGCGGATCCTTCGCCTTCCACTCCTCGATGAGCGATGGCGGGACGTAGGCCTGGTTGTCGTGCTCGGCGTGTCCCTTCATCCGGAACGTCTTCACCTCGAGCAGCGTCACGCCGTCGCCGCGGCGCGCGCGCGCGACCGCGTCTTTGGTCGCGCCGTAGACGGCGAGGACGTCGTTGCCGTCGACGGTGACGCCGGTGCATCCGACCGCGACCGCTTTGTCGGCGAGCGTCTTCGCCGCGGTCTGTTTGCTGGTCGGAGTCGAGTAGGCGTAGCCGTTGTCCTCGACGACGATGACCATCGGCAGCTTCTTCACGGCGGCGAAGTTGAAGCCTTCCCAGAACGCGCCGGTGGACGAGCCGCCGTCGCCGATGAAGGCGAGCGTGACGAGGCTGCGCTTCTGCATCCGGCCGGCGAGAGCGATGCCGGCCATGACCGGAATCATGTCGCCGAGCATCGAGATCTGTCCGATGAAGCCGTCGCGCGCGGGATGGCCGAAGTGGATGTTGAGCTCGCGGCCGCGCGTCGGGCCGTCGCCCTTGGCCATGTACTGCTTGATGATGTCGGCCGGCTTCGCGCCGGCGACGAGGATCGAGCCGATGTTGCGGATGAGCGGCTGCACGACGTCGCCCTGTTTGTAGTCGAGGGCATACGCCGCGGCGACCGATTCGCCTTCCTGCCCGAGGGAGCGATACAGCCCGCCGATGACTTTCGCCTGACGGAAGAGCGCGACCAGCCGCTCCTCGAGCGTCCGCGTGAGACGGAGGTAGTAGTCGATCTCGAGGAGCTGCTCGGTCGTGAGGCCGTGGGTATTGATTGAGTCAGTCATGAGTGAGTGATGAGGCAAGAGGCATGAGTGATGAGGCATGAGGCATGAGGCGACTCACTCATTCCTCATACCTCATTCCTCATCCCTCGTTGCTCAGTAGTGAATCGCGTGTCCCGCGACATCCTCCGCCGCTTCCATGAGCGCCTCGGAGAGAGTCGGGTGAGCGTGGATGGTCTTGGCGATCGACTCGCTGGTGGCTTCGAGCTCGAGGGCGGCGCATGCTTCGACGATGAGCTCCGTCGCTTTCGGTCCGACGATGTGGACGCCGAGGAGCTCGTCGTACTTGGAGTCGACGACGTACTTTACGAGGCCGTTTGCTTCGCCGACGATCTTCGCTTTCGAGTTCGCGGTGAACGGGAACTTGCCGATCTTCACGTCGTAGCCGCGCTCTTTCGCCTTCTTCTCGGTCAGTCCGACCGAGGCTACTTCGGGATCGGTGTAGGTGGCGTTGGGCACGTGGTCGTAGTTGATCGGGCGCACTTCCTTGCCGGCGATGTGCTCGACGGCGAGGATCCCTTCGGCGGAGGCGCAGTGCGCGAGCGCCGGAGTCGGGACGATGTCGCCGATGGCGTAGACGCCCGGCTCGCCGGTGCGCATGAGCGAGTCGACCTGGATGTAGCCGCGCTTGTCCATCTCCACCTTGATGTTCTCGAGGCCGCAGTTCGCGGTGACGGGGCCGCGGCCCGTGGCGGAGAGGACGAGCTCCGTCTCGAAGGTCTGCTCTTTCCCTTTCACTTCGACCACCGACTTCACGCCGCTCTCGCTCACTTCGCACGAGAGCACCTTCGCGCCGGTGAGGACTTCGATCCCTTTCTTCTTGAAGATGCGGGTGAACTCCTTGGCGATCTCCTCATCTTCGATCGGCAGGAGCTGCGGCATCACTTCGACGATGGTGGTCTTGGTGCCGAAGCGCTGGAAGATCGAGGCGAACTCGCAGCCGACCGCGCCGGCGCCGATGACCAGCATCGACTGCGGGATCGACTCGAGGTTGAGGATGTGGTCGGAGTTGATGATGCGCTTGCCGTCGGCCTTGATGTGCGGCAGGTCTTTCGGCACCGAGCCCATGGCCAGGATGATGTTTTTCGTCTTGATCTGTTTGCCGTCGACGTCGACGGTGTTGCGGTCGACCACTTTGCCGAAGCCGCTGATGCGCTCGACCTTGTTCTTCTTGAAGAGGAACTCGATGCCTTTGGCGTTGTTGTCGACCACGCCCTGCTTGCGCTTCTGGACCTGCGAGAAGTCGATGGTGACGTCGCCGACGGTGATGCCGAAGTCTTTCGCCTTCTGGACCTTCTGCCAGATGTCGGCGTTCTCGAGCAGCGCCTTGGTCGGGATGCAGCCGCGATGAAGGCAGGTGCCGCCGAGGAACGGATCCTTCTCGATCACCGCGACCTTGAGCCCGAGCTGCCCGGCGCGAATGCCGGCCACATATCCGCCCGGCCCGCTGCCGATGATGACGACGTCGTATTGCTGATCTGCCAAGAGAAACCTCCCTGTTCGCGGCGCGCATTATATGCACGCGCACGCGAGCACTTCCGGAGGTGAAAACGAAGGCGGACGCGGCAGTGTTCCGCGCTACCGCACCGCCAGAACGATCGTCCGCACGCTCAGCAGGATGATGACGACGCCGGCCAGGATCATCAGCGGTTTGCGCGGGATGCGGCCGGTCAGTCTCGCGGCGATCGGCGCGGCGATGGCGCCGCCGAGGGCCAGGCCGGCGATGGGCATCCAATTGGAAACGCCGATGGTGACGAGGAGTGTGGCGGAGGCGGCCACGGTGACGAAGAATTCGGCGAAGGCGACCGAGCCGATGGTGGTGCGCGGCGGATTGCCGCGCGCGAGCAGCGTGCCGGCCACGATGGGGCCCCAGCCGCCGCCGCCGATGGAGTCGAAGAAACCGCCGGCGAGGCCGAGCGGCACGATGTGCGCGTGCGACTCTTCTTCGCGCGTGACCCGGAAGGCCTTGTAGAGAATCACCACGCCCATGATCACCAGGTACGCGGCCACGAACGGCTTGATCGCTTCGCCCGGCACGGTGGTGAGGATATACGCGCCGACGACCGCGCCCACCACCCCCGGGATCAGCAGCTTGCGCACCCAGGCGCCGATCACGTTGCCGATGCGCCAGTGGTTGTAGGCGGAGAAACCGGTGGCGAAGACTTCCGCGGTGTGCACGCTGGCGCTGGCGGCGGCGGGCGGCACGCCGAAGGCGAGCAGCAGCGAGGTCGCGCTCACGCCGTAGCCCATGCTGCAGATGCCGTCGATCATCTGCGCCAGAAAGCCGGCCAGCGTGAACAGCCCCAGTCGCTCCAGCTCCACCGCCGTCATGACTGCATGTAGTTGCGGTCGATGTAGTCCATCTCCGCGTAGGTCGTGGTCATGGCCAGTCGCGACTCGAAGATCAGGTAAACGCTCGCGGAGAAGAGCAGGCCGGCGCCGACGAAGCCGAGGACCAGCGGGATGAAGGCGAGGTGCGCGTGCAGCAGCGAGATCACGCCGATGCCGACGCTCGTGGCGATGAAGAAGCTGATGCCGATGTAGAGGCGCGACATGGCTTTCTGCAGCAGCCGCGCGCGGCGCGTGTTGATCTCCAGTTGATTGTAGAGATGGGCGCGGCGGCGCTCGGTCCCTTCGTCGGAGCCTTTGCCGAGGGCCTGCAGCTCGTCGGCGCGCTCGCGCACGCGGTCGACGCAACGGATCGAGCGCGACGAGGTGGTGATGAGCAGCGAGCTGGATGCGAGGATCAGCACGGCCGGCGTGATCATCGCCGACAGCACGTCGAGCACGGACGAGAGCTCGCTCGCCGAGCCGAGATCAGGCCACATGCGCGAACGCGTCCCGGGTCAGGTTCTCGCGCCCGGTCTCGGTCACGACCACATCGTCCTCGATGCGGATGCCGCCGTACTTGTGGAAGAAGTCGACGCGATCCCAGTCGACGTACCTGGCGTTGTCGCTCGCTTTCAACTCGGCCAGCAGCGGGTCGATGAAGTAGAGGCCGGGCTCGATGGTGAAGACCATGCCGGGATCGACGACGCGGGTGAGGCGGAGGAACGGATGTCCTTCCGGTTTGTCGATGCTCTTGCCGCTGCGGTCGGCCATGAAGCCGCCGACGTCGTGCACCTGCAGGCCGAGGTAGTGGCCGACGCCGTGCGGCAGAAAGGTGCTGCTGATGCGGCGGTCGACCACGCCGGCTGCATCGAGGTCGCGCACGATCTTGAAGCGCACCAGGATCTCCGCCACGCCGCGATGGGCGAGCATGTGGATGTCGGGATAGTTCGCGTTGGGACGCACTGCCTCGACCAGGCCGCGCTGCATCTCGTCCATCGCCTCGATCAGTTCGCGGAACTCGTCGTCGCGCTGCGAGTAGGTGCGGGTGATGTCGGAGGCGTAGCCGTTGTACGACGCGCCGGCGTCGATGAGGAACGAGTGGCGCTGCGCGGCGTCGATGCGCTGCCGGCCGTGATGGTAGTAGTGCAGCGTGGCCGCGTTCTCGTTGAGGGCGATGATGTTGCCGTAAGGCAGCTCTTCCTCGGCGCTGTCGGCGCCGCGCAGGTAGGCGAGGTGGATCTCGTACTCCGACTCGCCGTTGCGAAAGGCCTGCTCCGCCGCGCGATGGCCGCGCGCGCCGCGCACGTTCGCGCGGCGCAGGCACTCGATCTCGTACTCGGTCTTCCAGGCGCGGTCGAAGTGCAGCCCGTGCACGACCGTCTCCGGATTCGGGACCAGGTCGCCCCAGGAGGCGAAGCGCTCGTCCCATTCGCCGAGAAAGCAGATGCGGCCGTTCGGCATGTGCTGCTTCGCCTCGTCCGGATCAGCAATCATTATGAAGTCGAATTTTTCTACCCATTTTTCGGTCGGGCGCGAGGCCGGCTTGTGCCAGTAGTCGACCGGGCTCCAGTAGATCAGCTTCGGCTTGAGGCCGGGCGTGTAGACGACGAAGCAGTTCGGGTTGTCGGTCACCGGCGCCCACGCCTTGAAGTGGGGGTTGACCTTGAACGGGTAGGCCATGTCGTCGGCGAACTGGTAATGCAGGGCGCCGGAGAAGACGGCGGCGTGATCGAATTTCGACTCGCCGAGGGCGCGGTCGTAGCGCAGCTTCTGAATGGTCACATGGGCGGTATAGATCGTCGCCAGGGCGTCATCCATGGCGCGCGACTATAAAAGAAAAGCGCGCCGACCGCCTTGCGAATATCGACGCGCCTTCGTGACTGCTTGTCGCCAGCGAATCCTCGGCTCGCGCCGGGGCTGACCTCGCTTAGTGCGAGTGGTGTGCCAGCGCGCAATACCGGTTACGATGCACGCGCATGACCTCTGATGTTTTCGGGATTGGTCTGACCGGAAAAACGCTCACCGATCTGGAGCGGCGCATTCTCTCCGAGTCGACTCCATACGCGGTGGTTCTCTTCGGGCGGAACATCGGCACCGTCCAGCAGTTCCGCGACCTCGTGGCGGAAGTGAAGTCGCTCTCGAAGTGTCCGCCGATCTTCATGATCGACGAGGAAGGCGGACGCGTCGACCGGCTGCGGCATCTCGTGCCCGGCCTGCCGAGCGCCGAGGCGTTCGCGGAAGGCGAGCGGAGCGCGGAGCTCTCGCAATGGTTCGGACGCCTGATCGGCATGGCGCTGCGCTACTTCGACATCGAGGTCGATCTCGCGCCGGTGGTCGACATCCGCGGCGAGGCCGCGCCGAAAGGGTTGGAGCGGCGCACGTTCGGCGGCGATCCCGAAACCGTGATCGAGCTGGCCGGCGCGTTCGTCGACGGCCTGCACGAAGCAGGCGTCGCCGCGTGTCTGAAGCATTGGCCGGGCATCGGCACCGGCTCGGCCGATCCGCACTACGGCGCGACGGTGATCGACGTGCCGCTCGACGTGATGATGCAGCGCGAGCTCGTGCCGTTCGCGCGCCTGGGCAATCCGTCCGGCGCGATCATGATCGGCCACGGCACCTATCCGCAGATCGAAGACGATCCCGACCTGCCGGCCACGCTCAGCAAGCGGCTCACGAACGACCTGCTGCGCGAAGGCATCGGCTTCGAAGGTCTCGCGGTCTCCGACGATATGGAGATGCACGCCGTCTCCGACCTCGGCTCGTACGAAGAGATCTCCGAGCGCGCGCTCATGGCCGGCAACGACGTGATCCTCTTCTGCAGCCACATCGAGCGCATCCCCGATCTGCAGACCTATCTCGCGCGACGGGTGATGGATGACCGCCGCGTGCGCGCGCGCTTCGAGGAGGCCGTGCGTCGCTGCGATGCGTTCCGCACGCACTGCGAGCGGCTGCGCGCGGCGGCGCCGGTGGCGGCGTCGTTCGATGACGTCATCGACGAGACGGTGCGCTTTCTCGAGGAGTTCCAGCGCACGCGGCCGGAGACGGAGGTGGTCATTCCCGACGTCGACCGCCGGAAGGGTCCGCGCATGCCCGGGAAGGGTCGCACCGGCCGCGAGGAGTGGACGTAGGAGCGCGCGGCTAAACTTTCTACGAGAATCTTCGTCTTACCATCGACGCCGATGCGTATCCGCACCCAGTTGATCCTCGCTGCCTTCGTCCTGGCGGTCATTCCGCTCGCGGCGATCGTGACGTACTCGTATCACTCGTCGCGTCGCGCGCTCGAGTCGGCGTACCGCCGCGAGGCGGACCGCCTGACGCGGCAGATGGACCGGCGTCTGGCGTCGATCCGCGCCGAGCTCGATCAGCGGCTCACGGTCGTCTCGGCGCTGCCGCTGCCGAATCAGCGCAGCAGCGCGAGCGACGTCGGCAGCATCGTCTCGGTGATGGGCGACGCGGCGTCGTTCGTCGACGCGCTCGAGTTCCAGCCGATCGTGCGCGATGCCGCGACGCAGGCTGCGCGCGCGGCCGCGGCGACCGCCGCGCGCGACGAGGCGCGTCGCGAGGAGCGGCGCGTCGTACGCAACGAGCCGCCCGCCACCGCCGCCGGCGAGGCGCGCGCCGCCGCCACCCGACCGCCGCCGCCGCCCGCGCCGTCGATCCGCATCGTGCATGCGCCGGAGATCACCGGCGATCCCGATCCGAACGACGACGATGACAAGGCCGAAGATGACGAGCGCGAAGAGGCGCCGGAACCGCCCGAGCCGCCCGAGGCGCCGGACGAGCCGGTGGTGATCGACCTGCCGGCCGTACAGATGCCGCGCTTCGTCATGACGGAAGAGCAGCAGGATCTGCTGCGCGACATCAGCCGTCTCGGCTCGAAGCTCGCCGATCCGAATCTCTCCGCCGAGGATCGCGAGGACATCGAGCGCGAGCTGCGCGCCACGCAGAAGATTTTCGAGAAGAAGATGAACGCCGACCGCGCGCGCTACGAGGTGCAGATGAAATCGGCGCAGCAGTCGGTGCAGGCGCGGCGCGACGCCATCGCGCGCATCGTGGCCGAGCGCAACGCGCGCCGCCGCCGCAAAGCTCCCGAGCCGGCGGCGGTGCCGCGGCCCGTCGCATCGTCGGCGAACGTCGCGCCGGTGCAGCAGCCGGCGCCGGTGGTCTCGACGCCGCCGGTGGCGACAGCGCCGCCCGCGGCGACGGTGCGCGAGCTCACCGCCTCCGACGCCGCGCAGTCGAAGCGCACCGAGGAGCGGACGAAGCTGATCCTCGGCCGCAAGTTCCACGCGCCGGTGCGCAAAGAAGGAGAAGTGGTCGGGCAGATCACCGCCCGCGTCAGTCCCGAACAGGTCATCCAGCGCATCCTCGGCAACGCCACCGACGACGCCGTGGAGATCCCGTTCGCAGTCGACCGCGAAGGGACGCTCTACACGCGCAGCACGGTCGAGCGCTCGCGTCTCGACCGCCTCGGCATCCCGGCGCGCCTGAAAGCGAAGCAGTCGCTCAAAGGCATCGCCGGCTGGATCGTGTCGACGTCCACCGATCCGCAGAGCGGCCTCCGCATCGGCGTGGCGCGTCCCGTCGGCGACAATCTCGACGAGCTGCGGCGCACCGCCGCGCGCAACTTCGTCCTCGGCATGGGGCTGATCGCTTTCGCGCTGATCGGCATCGTGCCGCTCTCGAACCATCTCACGCGCGACGTCAAGCTCGTCACCGACGGCGCGGAGCGCATCGCCCAGGGCGATCTGATGACGCGCCTTCCGGTGAAGACCGACAACGAGCTGGGGCAGCTCGCGCGCGCGTTCAATCGTATGGCCGAGGACTTGAGCATTCATCAGCAGAAGCTCGTCGACCAGGAGCGCACGCGCAAAGAGCAGGAGCTGCAGCAGCGGCTGATGGCAGTGGAGTACGAGCGGAAGACCGAGGAGCTCGAAGAGGCGCGGCGGTTCCAGCTCTCGATGCTGCCGAAGGAAGTGCCGCGGCACCGCAACTACGACGTGGCGGTGTTCACGCGCACGGCCACGGAGGTCGGCGGCGATTACTACGACTTTCATCTCGCCGGCGACGTGCTGAGCGTGACCATCGGCGACGCCACCGGTCATGGCGCGAAGGCGGGCACGATGGTGACGGTGGTGAAGACGCTCTTCTCCGGCTACGACGGGAAGGCGGAGCCGTCCGATTTTCTCGGCGACGCGGCGGAGAAGATCAAGCGCATGGAGCTCGGACGGATGGCCATGGCGCTGTCGCTGGCGCGCTTCGAGCCGCGGCGGCTCACCGTCGCCAGCGCGGGCATGCCGCCGGCGCTCGTGCATCGCGCGGCGACTTCCGAGGTCGAGGAGATCACCCTCGGCGCGACGCCGCTCGGCACGCTCGGCGTCGACTACGCGCAGAGCTCCGTCGATCTCGCCGCGGGCGACACGGTGCTTTTCCTGACGGATGGACTTCCGGAGTTGATGAATGACGGAGGTCAGCAGTTCGGCTACGTGGAGACGTCGAAGGCGTTCGCCGCCGCGGCGCGCGCGGCTGACGCGAACGGCGTGATCGAGGCGCTGGAGTTGACCACGCGGCAGTGGCACGGTGAGGCGCCGCCGAACGACGACGTCACGTTCGTGGTGGTCCGCATCGCCTGACGCGGTGATACCGTAGCGCGATGTTGTCGCGGGCGCTGCCGATCCATTTCGCTACCGAGGAGCTCGCGCTTGCGCTCCGCTCCGACCCGGCTCTCGACGTGCGCGAGATCGACGGGACGCTGCCGAAAGAGGAGCTGCTCAACGAGCTGGTCGAGGCGCTGCAATTGCCGGAGTATTTCGGCCATAACTGGGACGCGCTGGAAGAATGTCTGCGCGATCTGGAGAGCGACCGCCACGTGGTGCTGCTCGTCCGCGACGCGGCGCCGCTCTGGAACGTTGCGCCGCGGGTGATGGGCGAGCTGGTGGATGTGTGGCTGTCGGCGACCGCGGACCGCGGCACGCCGCTCGATCTGGTGTTCGTATGGTGAGACGCGCGCTCGCACTGCTGCCGTTGCTCGCGTTTCTTTTCGCGACAACGCTGCTCGCGAAGCAGACGCCGAATCCGCGCATCGAGAAAGCAGTGCACGATGCCGCCGAGCGCGCGGAGCTGCTGGCCACGCTGCAACGCATCGAGCGCGGCGGTCCGTTTCCGTACGCGAAGGACGGCGCGACGTTCTCGAATCGCGAGCACCGTCTGCCGTCACGTCCGCGCGGCTACTACCGCGAGTACACGGTGATCACACGCGGCGCTCCGAACCGCGGCGCGCGACGCGTGATCCGCGGCAAGGACGGCGAGACGTGGTACACGCGCGATCACTACCGGACGTTCGTGCGGCTCGATCCGCTGCGGTGACGTAGCGTCCTGCTACGATACGCAGGCATGCGTCCGAGTGAAGGTGACATTCCGCAGGGCTACGCTGGTTACGTCGATCTGGTGCCGGAGGATGACGTCCTCTCCGCGATCGAGCTGCAGTCGTCGGAGACGCAGAAGCTGCTCTCGTCGCTGGACGAGTCGCGCGCCGCGCATCGTTACGCCGAAGGGAAGTGGTCGGTGAAGGAAGTCCTCGGCCACGTCTGCGACGCCGAGCGCATCTTCGGGTATCGGATGCTGGCCATCGCACGCGGCGAGACGCAGTCGCTGCCCGGGTTCGACGAGAACAGCTACGTCGCCACCGCCGCCTTCGACCGCTGGCGCCTCGGCGATCTCGCCGAGCACTACGCGCTTCTGCGCCGCGCCAACATCGTCCTGCTGCGCAACCTGCCCGAAGAAGCGTGGGACCGCCCGGGGGTGGCCAACGGCAACCGCGTCACCGTGCGCACGATCGCGCACGTCATCGTCGGCCACGAGCGCCACCACGTGAAAGTCCTGCGCGAGCGGTATCTGCTCTGACGTTGCAATCGATCGGGGGACGACCGGGGGCCTCCGGCGGCTGGGGCCACAGGCCCCAGACCCCGTTGGTTGGCCTAGCCTCCGCGACACTGTGTCGCGAGCTTGGAAGAAGTGTCGCGGAGGCTAGGCCAACCAGATGGGTCTGGGGCCCGTGGCCCCAGCCGCCGGAGGCCCCTCGTCGTCCCCGTTCGAACGGCCACGTCCTAGAACGGCACGTCCTCGTCGTCGTCCATCATGTCGGTGGGAGGTGCGGAGCCGCCGCCTTTGGCGTTGCCGCGGTTGTAGCCGCCGCCGCCACCGCCTCCGCCGTACGAACCGCCGCCGCCGCCCTGTCCTTCGTCGCCGCGGCGGTCGAGCATCTTCATGTCGCGCGCGACGATCTCGGTGCGGTACTTCTTCTGCCCCGACTCCTTGTCGTCCCAGCTATCGGTGCGGATCGACCCTTCGATGTACACCAGCTTTCCCTTGCGCAGGTACTGCCCGCAGATCTCGCCGAGCTTTCCCCAGGCGACGATGTTGTGCCACTCGGTGCGCTCCTGCTTCTCGCCCGTGCGATCGGTGAAGCGCTCATCCGTGGCCACCGTGAACTTGGCGACGCTGGTGCCGCCCGGCGTCGAGCGGATCTCCGGATCCTTGCCGAGGCGTCCCACCAGGATGACTTTGTTGATCATGATCTTTCTCCTCAACCGCGCGCGGATTCTACCTGAGCCCCTTCACGACACGCTCTGTAGAATCCGGTGCAATGAAATGCGTGATCCAGCGCGTCCGGAGCGCCTCCGTGACGGTGGGTGAGGAGCGCGTCTCGGAGATCGGAATCGGCCTCCTCGTTCTCGCCGGCGTAGAGAAGGGTGATGGCGAAGAAGCGATGCGCGAGGCGGCCAAAAAGATCCGCGAGCTGCGGATCTTCAGCGACGAACAGGGAAAGATGAACCGCGACGTGGCGGAGGCGGGAGGCGCGATCCTGGCGGTCTCGCAGTTCACGCTGGCCGGCTCGATCGCGCGCGGACGGCGGCCGAGCTTCGACAAGGCGGAGGAGCCGGAGCGCGCGCGCACGCTGTTCGAGCTCTTCGTGCGCGAGCTCGCCGCGACCGGCATCACCGTGCGCACCGGCCGCTTCCGCGAGATAATGCTCGTGACCCTGGAGAACGACGGTCCGGTGACGTTCGTCTGGCCCTGAGCGATCGAATGAGGCAGTGATGCGACACGAGATCATTCCGGCGCGCGAGGTCCACTCACTCGCATGGATCGGCGATGCGCTCGTCGACGTGGTGTCGGGCTTCGCGCGCTACCTGCCCGACGTTGCGCCCGGCCGCTTCCGCTGGCCGTTTCCGTTCGATGCGGCGGTGACGGCGAACGAATACGCGGTCATCTATCAGCGACTCGGCACGAAGGCGCTGCTGCTGCGCGACGGCGAGCTGCTGCGCGAGCTGAACCGCAGCTACTACTACGCCGATCGCTACGAGTATCCGGTCTGCCTCGTCGCGCACGGCGGTCGCACGCTGCTCATCCACTGTCCCGATTTCTTCGACCGCCTCGAGATCGAAGATGCGGCGACGGGCGAGCGGCTCACCACGCGCGACTCGAAACGCTCCGGCGTCTTTCACTCGCGGCTTGCGGCGAATCCGCGCGGCGACCGCTTCCTCAGCGCGGGCTGGGTGTGGCAGCCGCTCGATCTCGTCGATTTCTTTTCGCTCGACGAAGCGCTGCGCGATCCGCGGCATCTCGATCGCGGCGACTCCGCGCCCGGCTCCGGTCACGTCGGCTGGGCGGAAGAGTCGGCGGCGTGCTGGCTCACGGATACGCGGCTGGTGGTGACGAGCAGCGACGATGAGAAGACGACGACGAAGCGCCGCCGCCGCCACGGCTCCTGCCGCGCGGCCTGATGGTCTACGACGTCGAGGCCGCGCGCGCGATCTCCGCGGCGGTCGTGCCGGAGCGTCCATGCGGCAGCGTGCACGCGGTCGACGACGAGCACGTGCTCGCGCTCTTCGCGCATCCGCGCTTGATCCGCGTCGCCGACGGCGCGGTGATCAACGAATGGCCGGAGCTCGACAGCGGAACGCAACTGAGCAGCATCGTCCAGCGCGGACTGCCGCCGCCGGTCGCGGTCGACCGCCGCACGCGCCGCTTCGCCATCGCCCAGCCCGACGGCGTCCACGTCGTCGAGTGCTGACGCGCGTTCGCTATACTCCGCCTCCCTATGCAATACCGTCCCACGGACATCGAGCCGAAGTGGCAGCAGCGCTGGGCGGAGGCGCGGGTCGCCGAGGTCGACGTCGCCGCGCCCGGGCAAAAGCTGTACATGCTCAACATGTTCCCGTACCCGTCGGGCGATCTGCATGTCGGGCACGGCCGCAACTACATCCTCGGCGACGCGGTCTACCGCTACTTCCGCATGCAGGGCCGCAGCGCGCTCAACCCGATGGGTTGGGACGCGTTCGGACTGCCGGCGGAAAACGCGGCGATCAAGCGCGGCATTCATCCGCGCGAATGGACCCTCGGCAACATCGAGCGGATGAAGCAGCAGTTCGGACGCTGGGGCATCCTCTACGACTGGTCGAAAGAGATCGCCTCGTGCGAGCCCGACTACTACCGCTGGAACCAGTGGCTCTTCCTGCAACTCTACAAGCGCGGCCTCGCGTACCGCGGCACCGCGCCGGTGAACTGGTGCCCGCAGGACCAGACCGTGCTGGCAAACGAGCAGGTGGTCGACGGCCGCTGCGAGCGCTGCGGCGCGCTGGTCGAACAGCGGGAGCTCTCACAGTGGTTCCTGAAGATCACCGACTACGCCGATCGCCTCGACGCCGGCCTCGACACGCTCGCCGAGTGGCCGGACAAAGTGAAGCTGATGCAGCGCAACTGGATCGGCCGCTCGCTCGGCGCCGACGTCGAGTTCCCGGTGCCGTCCCTGGGCCATCCGCTGCGCATCTTCACCACGCGACCCGACACCATCTTCGGCGCCACGTTCATGGTCCTCGCGCCGGAGCATCGCGACGTGCCGGCGCTCATCGCCGATCATCCGGAGCGCGCCGAGATCGAGCAGTGGATCACCGGCGTGCGCAATCAGACGCCGCTGGAGAGACAGGAAAGAGGGAAGGAAGGACACTTCACCGGAAAGACGGCCATCAATCCTTTCACGAATGAGGAAATCCCGATCTGGCTCGGCAACTTCGTACTGCCGCAGTACGGCACCGGCGCGATCATGTCGGTGCCGGCGCACGATCAGCGCGACTTCGAGTTCGCGCAGCAGTACGGCCTGCCGATCCGCATCGTGATCGCGCCCGCGAACGGCGCGCCGATGCAGGAGCCGCTCAGCGAAGCCTTCACCATGAAGGACGAGAGCGGCGTGGCGGTGAGCTCCGGACCCATCGACGGACTGCCGGTGCCGAACGCCATCGAGCGCATCATCGAGATCATCGAGCAGCGCGGCATCGGCAAGGGGACCGTGCGCTACCGCCTGCGCGACTGGCTGATCTCGCGGCAGCGCTACTGGGGCACGCCGATCCCGATGCTCTACTGCGATGCGTGCGGATTGGTACCGGTCATGGAAGAAGAATTACCAGTCCGATTACCACTCGACGTGCCATTCACCGGACGGGAAGGAAATCCGCTGGCGAAGCACGAGTCGTTCGTGAACGCGACCTGTCCGCAGTGCAAAGGCAGCGCGCGGCGCGAGACCGACACGATGGACACGTTCGTCGACTCGTCGTGGTACTTCCTCCGTTTCATCACGCCGCGCGACGAGGCGAAGATCTTCGACCGCGAGCTGGTGAATCGCTGGGCGCCGGTCGACCAGTACATCGGCGGCATCGAGCACGCCATCCTCCATCTGCTCTACGCGCGCTTCATCACGCGCACGCTGCACGACATGGGACTCGTGGAGTTCGAGGAGCCGTTTACGCGCCTCTTCAACCAGGGCGTGATCACGAAGGAAGGCTACAAGGATCGCAACAACTCCTGGGTGCCGCTCGGCGAGGTCGAGCATCGCGACGGCAAGCCGTATCGCGGCGAGGAGCTGCTCACGCCGGAAGTGACGAAGATGTCGAAGTCGCGCTTCAACGTCGTGCCGCCGGACGAGCTGATCGCGCGCTACGGCGCCGACACCGAGCGCGTCTACACGCTCTTCATCGCGCCGCCGGAGAAAGAGGCGGCGTGGTCGGACGAGGGCGTGGTCGGCGCGTACCGCTTCCTCGGCCGCGTCTGGAACATGGGCGTGCGCCTCAAGGACGAAGCAGGCGAGGATCATCCCGACGTGATCCGGAAGATGCATCAGACCATCGACGCGGTGACGACGCGCATGGAGCGCTTCGAGTTCAACACGGCCATCTCCGCGCTCATGGAGTTCTCGAACGCGCTCGGCGACGCGCCGTCGCGCAAGCCGTACGAGGCGCTGCTGCAACTGCTGCATCCGTTCGCGCCGCACATCACCGAGGAGTTGTGGGAGATGCTGGGGAACGAGGGAATGGTGCTGACCTCGCGCTGGCCGGTGGCCGACCGCGCGCTGATGCAGGAAGACACCGTGACCATCGCCGTGCAGGTGAACGGGAAACTGCGCGGACAGGTGGACGTGGCCGCGCCGCCGGACGAGCAGCGGGTGTTCGAGGCGGTGTTCGCGAACGAGAAGATCCAGACGTGGGTGAGCGGAAAAACGATCGTGAAGAAAATCTACGTGCCGGGTAAGCTGGTGAACGTGGTGGTGAAATGAAACGCGCTCTCCTCGCCGCGCTCGTGCTGCTGAACGGCTGCGGAGGCTACGCCCTGGTCGGGCACAGCAACTTCCTCGATCCGTCGATCAAGACCATCGAGGTGCCGGCGTTCGTGAACCGCACCACGCGCGTCGAGCTCGAGCAGCGCGTGACGCAGGCGGTGGCGGAGGAGTTCGTGTCGCGCGGCCGCCTGCGCCTGGTGACCTCCGACAAAGACGCCGACGTCATCCTCCGCGGCTCGATCGACACCTTCAACATCTTCCCGATCGGCTTCGCCCAGGGCCGCGCCACGCAATACCAGATCTCGATCACCGCGAAGATCGAGTTGCTCGATCACCGCCACGAAGACAAAGTGCTCTGGAAGAACGACCAGTACCGCTTCACCGAGAATTACGAGGTGAACATCGACAGCACCGACGCCTTCGACCAGGAAAGCCGCGCCATCCGCGAGATCGCCGTGCGTTTCGCGGAAGGGTTGCTGACGAATCTGCTGGAAGGGTTCTAGGAACCCAAACACCTCTTTCCCGTATCACCCACCATGAAACGCCTCTTCATCGGTCCGCACGGGCTCCGTGCCGGCTATCGCTTCGTCCTCTACGTCGTGCTCGTAATGTTTCTGCAGGGCGCGCTGCAGTACTCGATCATCAAGCTGGCCGGGTATCAGCCCTCCGAGGGATTTGCGGCGAGCGACTTTGCGCTGTCGGATGGCGTCGGGTTCGCGGTGGCGCTGCTGGTGGCGTGGGTGTTTGCGCGATACGAGCGGCGAAGCGTCGGGTCGTATGGCATGCCGCTGCGCGGCGCATTCGGCGTACGCTGGTGGGAAGGGATGCTCTGGGGCACGCTGGCGGTGCTGGTGCCGTTCGCGATGGTCCTCGGCGCCGGCGGCGCGACCGTGAACGGCTTCGCCCTGCACGGCAGCGCGCTCGCGCGCGCGGCGCTGGTCTGGCTCGGCACGATGATCATCCTCGGCCTGTACGAGGAGTTCTTCTTCCGCGGCTACGTGCAGAACGTGCTCACGCGCGCGATGGGCTTCTGGCCGGCGGCGATCCTGCTCGCGATCCTCTTCGGCGCGCTGCACTACTTCGGCAAGCCGATGGAGAACTGGGTCGACTTCACCACCGTCACGCTGCTCGGGCTCTTCATGGCCTTCACCCTCAAGCGCACCGGCAACCTCTGGTTCGCGGCCGGCTTTCACACCGCCTTCGACTACCTCGCGCTCAACGTCGTCGGCGCGCCGAACACCGGCAACCACGGCAAGCCGCTCGACGACCATCTGCTGGCCACGCAGTGGACGGGACCGGAGTGGGTGACCGGCGGCGTGCGCGGGCTGGAGGCGAGCTACTTCATGTTCCTCGTCATCGCCGCGCTCTTCGCCCTGGCGGCGTGGCGGTTCCGCGCGCCGCACGAGGTCGAGCAAAACGAAACGGCGGGCTCTGCGCCCGCCGTCGTCTAGACCGCGAAGATTCGGATCCGCTTACTTCGCCGCGCTGCGCTTCGACGCGCCGGAGAGGCGGGCCTTGTAGCGGTTGGCGGTGTTCTCTTTGATCAGGCCGGTCTTGGCCGCCTTGTCGATCGCCGAGAAGCCGGTCGCCAGCGTGTCCTTGTCGGCGTCGCCGCCGATGATGGCCGTGCGCGCCTTCTTGAGGGCGCTGCGCAGAGCCGACTTGCCCGCGCGGTTGCGCGTCTTCCGCTTTTCGGATTGACGTCTCTGTTTTTCGGCCGAGGCAATATTCGCCATGAAATGCTCCTGCTAATGTGAGTTACTAAAAAAACGCGACATTCTACTTCGTTTCGACGCCGAGCGACTGCAGTTTCTGCCGCGCCAGCGGCGCCTCGGCCGACTTCGGGTGCTCGTGCACGACGTACTGCAACTGCACGATTCCCTGAGCCTTCTGCCCGACGTTGAGATACGCGTAGCCCTTCTTGAGCAGCGACGCGGCCACCTTGTCGGACTTCGGGTATCGGGTGACGACGCTGTCAAACTGCTCGATGGCCTCGCGATATTTCTTCTGGGAATAAAGGCTCTCGCCGATCCAGTAGGCGGCGTTGTCGGCCAGCTCCGAATTCGCGTTCGTGCCGAGGAAGTCGCGGAAGCCTTCGATGGCCAGGTCGTAGTTGCCGCGCTGGTAGTCGCGATAGGCCGCCTGGTACGTCTGCATCGGGTCGGCCGCGGGCATCGACGGCGCCGGCACGGTCATCTCGCCGGTGGCCGGCGTGCCGGGCGCGGTGGTGGCGCCGGGCGCGGCCGGCGCGGCGGCGGGCGGCGTCTGCAGCGCCGTCACGCGCGCGCGCAGGTCCTCGATGTCGCGCTGCGCGCGCGTGAGCTGCTGCGAGAGCTGCTCCATGCGATAGGTGGCCTGCTCGACCGAGCCTTGCGTGTTCTGGATGCGCTCCTCGATGTCGTCGACTTTCGTGACCAGCGTGGCGTTCGACTTGAGCAGCGTCTCGGTCTGCTCGGCGATCTTCACGTTCACGCCCTGCACTTCCTCTTTGCTCGAGGCGGTGCGCTTGACGTTCGCCAGCTCGTCCTGCAGCTCGGCGATCTGGCGCTGCGCCTGCTGAAAGTCGGAGGTCGAGACGCAGCCGCCGGCGGCGAGCGCCGCGATTGCGGCGCCCGCGAGGGCGATCATCCGAACGGGTCGCATCGTCATCGCACCAGGACCAGGTGGGCGCGGCGGTTCTTGGCCCAGGCCGAGTCGTCGTGGCCTTCGTCGAACGGACGCTCCTCGCCGTAGCTCACGGTGCGGATGCGGCCGGACTCGACGCCGAGGGTGGCCAGGTACTCGCGCGCGGCATTGGCGCGGCGGTCGCCGAGGGCGAGGTTGTACTGCTCGGTGCCACGCTCGTCGCAGTGACCTTCGATCAGCAGGTTGTAGCCGGCGCCGTCGCGGCTCTTGAGCCAGGTGGCGGAGGCATCGAGCGCCGCCTGCGCGTCGCCGTCGATGGTGGCCTCGTCGTAGTTGAAGAACGCATCGCGCAGATAGCCGCGCTCCTGCACGTAGCGATTCAGCGACTCGATGTCGGCCGGCATGGTCTCCTCGGTCGGAGCCGGCGTCTCGCGGACGAAGTCGTCCGGTGCCTTCACCGACGTGTCGGTGCTGGTCTGCGCCGGCGGCGGCTCGACGATCGGCGCGGCGGTCTCGGGCGTCGTCCGCGGAGGCGGAATGTCCTTCTTCTTGCTGCGGCAGGCGGGCGCGAATGCGACGGCGAGCAGCACCACGCTCACCGCGATCAGTTTCGACATCTTCTTCATTGCTCTTCCACTCCCTTCACGATGATAGCTTCACTCAGGTTTCTTGGACCAATCGGGCTCTTTGTTCTCGCCGTCGAACGTCAGTTGCAAAAGGTCGCTGCCGTCGACGCGCATCCGGTAGACCTGCCACCGCCCGGTGCGATTCGACTGGAAGGCGAGCCACTGTCCGTCGGGCGACCAGGTCGGCTGCTCGTTCGATCCTTCGCCGGCCACGATGCGGCTCTCGCCGGTGACGATGTTGGCGATGCGGATCTGGAAGCGGCCGTTCACGCGCGAGGTGTAGGCGAGCTGCTCGCCGTCGGGCGAGAACGTCGCGTCGTCGTTCCAGTTGCCGTCGTACGAGATGCGGCGCACGTTCGTCCCTTCCGCATCCATGATGTAGATCTGCGGCGAGCCGCTGCGGCCGGAGGTGAAGGCGATGGTGCGGCCGTTCGGACTCCATTCCGGCGTCGACTCGACCGAGCTCGTCGTGGTCAGCCGCCGCACGTTCGAGCCGTCGTCCTTGATCAGATAGATGTCGGGATTGCCGCGCAGCGAGCCGACGAAAGCGATGTCGTTGCCGACCGGCGAGAAGGTGGCGGAGGTGTTCAGCGCCAGGCCGCTGTTGATGCGCATCCGGCCGCCGCCGCGGCGGTTGATGATGTACATGTCGCTCGTGCCGCGCACGAACGAGGTGTAGACCATCCGCTCGTTGTCGGGCGACCAGCTCGGCAGAATCGAGAGCGCGTTGTGGAAGCTGATGCGGCGCTGGTTCGCGCCGTCCCAGTCCATCAGCCAGATCTCCCAGTTGCCGGTGCGGTTCGAGGCGAAGGCGATCTGCGAGAGGAAGACGCCGGCGCGTCCGTTGACCGCGCGCACCAGCTCGTTGGCGAGCATGTGCGCGGTGCGCGCGAGCGCGGCGGCGGGCGAGCGGTAACGCTTGGCGAGTTGCACGCTGCCGCTGGCGTCGAGCAGCCGCGCCTCGACGATGTGCTCGTCGCCTTCGCGCCAGACGTTCAGCTTGAGGTGATATTGCGCGTTGACGCGCTTGAGCAGCTCGGGCGTGACCGGCACCGACGGCGGCAGCGGCGCGATGGCGAACACCGACGAGTAGGCGAGGTCGCGCGTCAGCGGCCCGAAGAATCCGGTGCGCACTTCGTCGGCGCTCACCGGCGCCGGCGAGGTCGCGGCGTTCGGCGGCACGAGGTCGGGAAAGGGGACGGCGATGCGCGCGACCTGCGCCGCCTGATTCTGCTGCAGCGTGACGTTGATGTCGGTCTGCGCGAACGCGGTCGCGGCGCAGAGCATCGTGAGCGTGGCCAGTAGTGTCTTCATCGGAACGTCAGTCGCACTCCCAGGTAAGTACCGTTGTAGTTGAACGGCAGCGGATTGAGCGGCGTCGAGCTGCGCACGGCGCTCAGCGCGGCGCGGTCGACGGTGCCGTTGCCGCTCGAGGTCTCGACCCGCGCCTCGCTGATCGTGCCGTCGCGCTGAATGCGAAAGTAGACGATCACCGGCGTGCCGGTGGCGATGGCCGGACGGAACCAGTTGCTGCCGATTTTTCGCTGCATGCCTTCGATGTAGAGCGTGTACGGAAAGTCGCCGCCTTCGAGTCCGGTGACGCCCGCGCCGCCGACCGGCACCTCCGGTCCTGCCGGCGGTGCGGTGCCGGTTGCCGGAGCTTGCACGGGCGGCGCCGCTTTCGGCTCGGCGTTCTCGGTGCCCTTCTTCGTGGAGCGTCCAAAGGGCGAGAACGGGACGGCGTTCTTCTCCGGCGGCTTCTGCGGCGGCGGCACGGCGGGCTTCGGCTCTTCGATCTTCGCCTTCGGCTCTTCGACCTTCGCCGGCTGCGGCTCCTCGAGTTTCGGCGCGGGCGTACGCCGCGCGGCGGGCGCGCTCTGCGCCGGCTGCATCGGCGCGAACTGGATCTGCACCGAGGTGGCGGGCTTCGGCGCGATCGAGTGCGTCGCCGCGTAGACCGCCAGCGCCGTCAGTCCGCCGTGCAGCAGGAGCGAGATGGCGATGGCGGTGCCGGCGCCGCGGTCGAGCGCGGCCCGCTGCGTGAGGACGTCAGTGACGCGGTCCTGCATCCCGCTCCCTCGCTCCCGTCCTCGGCTGCGTGATCATGCCGAGCTGTTCGACGCCGGCGCGATTCATCACGTCGAGCACCGCCACCACCCGTCCGTACGGCACGCCCTCGTCCGCCTCGAGCAGCGCCCGCTTGATGCGCCGCGTGCGCAGCATCGGCCCGAGCGAGAGGTCGAGATCCTTCGAGCCGACCGAGGTGCCGTCGATGTAGACCACGCCGGCCGCGGTGATGGTGATCTTGGCCGGGTTGTTCGACGCCAGCTCGAAGCTCTTTCCCTCGGCCTGCGGCAGCGCCACGTCCAGACCCTGCGTCAGCATCGGCGCCGTCACCATGAAGATGATCAGCAGCACCAGCATGACGTCGACCAGCGGCGTGACGTTGATCTCAGCCAGGTCGCCGAGGTCGTCCGAGTCTTTGATGCGAAACGCCATCGAGTTCTTAGACGCGCACGAAGCGCGCCGAGTAACGTCTGCCGATGCTCAGGTGAAGTTCCTCTCGGTGAGGTTGAGGAACTCGAGCGTGAAGTCGTCCATCTCGCCGCGCGCCGAGCGCAGCTTCTGCACGAAGTGGTTGTAGGCGAGGAGCGCCGGGATCGCCGCGAAGAGGCCGGCGGCGGTGTTGATCAGCGCCTCGCTGATGCCCGGCGCGACGGCGGTGATCGAAGTCGAGCCGGTGGCGCCGATGGTGCCGAACGCATCCATGATGCCCCACACCGTGCCGAAGAGTCCGATGAACGGACTGGCGGCGGCGGTCGTGGCGAGAAAGGGAACGAAGCGGCTCAGGCGCGCCGACTCGATGCGCGCGGCGCGGACGAGCGAGCGCTCCACCGAGTCGAGCGAGCGGACCAACTGCTTGCCGCCGTCGCTGTGCGCGATCTGCGCCTCGATCTCGGCGTAGCCGGCGCGGAAGAGGCCGACCAGCGATGACTGCGCGACCGGGCCGATGCCCGACTGCACGTCAGCGAGCCGTTTTGCCTTGCGGAACAGACCCATGAAGCGCTTCGACGCGCGCGCGGAGCGGCGGAAGCGCTGGCTCACGGCGATCATCACCGCCCAGGAGCCGATCGAGAAGAGGAGCAGGATTCCGAGGACGGATTTGCCGACCCATCCGGTGTGAAAAAACGCCTCCCAGAGTTGCACGGCGCGGAGACTAACATGCGAACGGCGCGCGTGTGCGCGCCGTTCGCGGAGTGATTGCCGTGGGGTGCCGCGTCAGATGCGGTCGTCGTCGACGCCGAGCTTGCGCTCGATCTCGTCTTCCTTCTCTTTGATGTTGCCGTAGGCTTCCTGAAGATTGCCCTTGATGCGGTCTTTGGTGCCGCTCGCATGCATCGAGTGGTCGCCGGTGAGGTCGCCGGCCGCCTGCTTCACGCGCCCTTTGATCTGGTTGAGGACTCCGCCGGCCTGATTGGCGACGGCTTCTTCGGCATCGGTGCGATTGTTCTTGTTCATACTGCCTCCTTCGACTTCAAATAACTGCAACTTGAACGCCACGGCGCCGCCGCGCGTGGTACTCTTTTGCCGTATCCCGCCGTCCCTGGCCACGGCCCCGTAGCTCAGCTGGATAGAGCAGCGGTTTCCTAAACCGTGCTGAGGTGCGGGCCACAAATCCCTTCTCGTTCCAGGTCAGTGATTTAGCTAGTTCGCAATAGCTAGTTATATGACCACGTTGTCCCCCACGTTGCCGAGGGTTGAGCGGAACGTGGGTGCCGGTATGGGAGTGCCGGGCGAAAGGAGCGGGGATGAGGGCTGCTATCGGGTCGGTGACGAAGCGGGAATTCAAGGGCGCGGACGGACGACGGAAGCGCGCGTGGGTGGCGCGTGTAACTTTCACCGATCCGGTAAGCGGCAAGCGTCGCGAGCTGACGAAGCGCGCTCGGACGCAGGCAGCGGCTGCCGAGTTGAGAAATGCTCTTGTTGCGCAGGTGCGAGGTGGCGCGCCGCTCGCACACCTGCATACCTTCGCTGAGCTGAGCCAGCATTACCTCACCACATTTGCGCGAGAACCAAAGTACGTTGCAGGTAGGAAGGTGGCGGGGCTCCGCTCATGGAAGTCGGTGCGGCAGATCGTCACGCAGGCGCTTCTGCCGAGCTTCGGCGCGCGACGGCTCGCACAAATCACGCCGGGGGACGTGCAGCGCTTTCGTGAGGCTCGCCTGGATACGCCGACGAGTCGCGGAAAGCCGCGATCTATTGCTCGCGTTAATCGGGAGCTGTCCGTGCTTCGGCGCATGTTTACGATCGCGGTGCGAGAGCGCTGGATGGTCGGCAACCCGGTGCTTGCGGGAGACCCGCTAATTTCCAGCGCGGATGAGCAGCACAGAAGTCGCGTGCTGACGAAAGACGAGGAAGCGCGGCTGCTCGAAGCCTGTGCAGCGCCGAAGTGCGGGCACGTCCGGCCGATTCTGATTTCAGCGCTCGATACCGGGATGCGCTGCGGTGAGTTGTTATCGCTTCGATGGTCTGACGTAGACATGACGACGGGTGTGGTTACGGTTCGCGCGTTCAACACGAAGACGATGCGGCAGCGCCAAGTAGAGATCACGCCACGGTTAGCCGCAGAGCTCAGAGAGTTGCGGCTGAATGAGCCATCACCGGACGCCCTCGTATTTGGCGGAATCAAGACATTCCACAAGGCATTCACGAGGGTTGCGTCGATTGCGGGTGTCGTCGATTTCCGGTTTCATGACTGCCGCCATACCGCCGCCACACGGCTCGCAGAGGGTGGGCTCTCGGGTATGGAGATCGGCAGAATTCTCGGCCACACGCAGGCTGCCACTACCTACCGGTACGTGAACGCCACGACTAACCTTCTTAGCCGCGCGGCTGACATTCTCACCGCCAGATAGCCGAAGTTCACCTTGTGCCGATCGCTGCGCGCACACCCACGCGCGCGCGGAGCCCGCCCCGTAATGGCGGGAGCTCTATCCGGAGGGGAATGAGGTTATGAGTGTTGGAATCAACAGCGGTGCTACGAGTGCTGCACAGGAGCGCCGGCTCGAGAAACGTTACGGAATCGATGCGGCAGCAAAACTCATCGGTGTCAGCCGCCAGACCATCTGGCGTGAAATTAACGACGGCAACATTGGCTATCACCTGATCCGCGGACGGAAGCTGATCGGCGACTCCGAAATCGACGCTTACCTCGCGGCGACGAGACGGGGAGGCCGATAAATGCGACGGCCCTGCACGGAGTGCGGTAGCGCTTTGGCCATTCATAGTCGTGCAGATCGCCGTTACTGCTCGACACGTTGCCGGACCCTAGCGCACCGCCGCAAGCACGGCGGCGACATTACCGCCGCCGCTTGGCGGAACCTGGTGCAGCTCGCGGATGACCGCACCGCAGTGACTGACGCGGAGTTTCGAATCCTTGTTCTTGCGCAGGCCGCTCGTACCTAAATGTATCCTACATTGCAGGACCTTCTGCATTCCGATGCTCCTGAGCGTCCCGATTTGTCGGCCGTTAGGCTATTCCACCGCGATTCTGATTCGTTTGTCGTGCTGAGGCGTCCCCAAGTACCGACGCCAGGCGCTGCACCGGATGAGCAGTGGTCGGGTCCGGTGGGGGAGCTCACAAAGCGCTCCCTTATGCGATATCGGCAGGATGGATTCTTTCTTATCAACGGCTTTTGGCGCGGAGCCACGGCGAACCAGAAGGATTTGCGGCGGCTGAACGCCGCGTGGGTCGACTTGGACTTTCGCGACGGCCTGACATGGCAGGTCGGGGCCGCGTTGTTGATCGAGACATTAGTGTCAACGCAGCTTCCGCCACCGTCCGTCGTAGCTGCGAGCGGGCGCGGAGCTTGGTGCTACTGGCTATTGCGATCCGATGACGGCGATGGATACGCGCCGCGCGCAACGCGGCAGAACCGCGACGTATTGAGTGCAGTTCTCCGCACGCTCGTTGACACGTTCAACTCCGCTCAACCGCGCCTCGGTGCCGACCGAAACTCGATGGACCTTAGCCGCGCCACACGTGTCCCTGGCAGTGTCAACGGTAAAAGCGTGACCTACGTCAAGCATATAGGTGACGGGACGCTCTACACGCTCGCTGACCTCGCCGCAAGGTTGAGTATCACCTCCGGCCGCGGTTTATCACGAACGCTTCCGCGCTCGCCAGTCTCCGCTCGCGAACCGACGGCGACGACGCGTCGCGCTGAAGGGAAGCGCGCGCTTGCGAAGCAGCGCCTCAATGACTTCGTAGCAATAGAACAGGCGCGCGGCGGCTTTACTGCCGGTGAGCGGAATCGTGCGGCGGTAATCCACGCGAGTCTTCTTAGGCAATCGGGCGTGCATCGCGAGGAGGACCTATTGCGCCAGGTGCGCTCATTAGCGGTCCGGTGCCGGCCGCCTCTTCGCGAAGTCCAGGTACGACAGGCCGTTATGGCGGCGACACGTAAGGACTATAGTTGGCGAAACGTGACGCTCGCGGATAAACTACGCGTGAAGGTGAGCGAGGCCAAGTCGCTACATCTGCGGCACATTCGCCCCGACTATGAGCGACGTTCTGGACGGCGCACCGGACGCCGTAATGCCGAGGCTGTCGCACGTCGTAACGCGCTAGCTGAGATTCGCGCGTCCATGGAAGCGACTAGTGCCGTGGCCTCGCTACGTGCGTTGCGGTGCGCGCTTGCGCAACGCGGAATTGAGGCTGCGCTGAGTACGATTTCCCGCGATATAGTGAGGCTACCGACACATCAGCCCGAACGCGCGTAGCGTTTTGCATCTATGGGGGGAGCAGCGGGGCTGCGCAGCATGAGGGCAGGACGCGCTGCTGTTCGCGCGCTGCCTCCTCCCTCGTTTCCAGCAGTAACGGCCGGCTTGCTCGGAACTAATGCGCCGCCCGACGCCGAAGCGTCCGCTAAGCTGGGGAGGCAGCCTCTTAGGTCATTTAAGAGACGCGGCGGGCTTCGGAGGTGTCGCGATAAGGCGGACGCGACGTTCGCCGCATGTAGCCGTTCGGAAACGCGATTCTGGCGCGGCTGGGTGCCCGCTGCGACAGCCGCGACGCGTGGCAGGCACTAGCCTCGGCGCCGCTGGCGCCTCACTGGCGGCTTAGTGCCGCCGCGGGCGCACTTGGTCAGGTAAGTTAGCGGCCGCCATGCGTCGGACCTAAACCCACCGCGAATAGGAAGGGCTGCCGGTGCCGAAGTGATTCAACTTCCCTACGGCCGGGAGCGGACTTACGACGGTGGCATGGGGTGCCATGCGCTCTCCCGCACGCGAGTCCGTAGAGAATGGCCGCGGCGCGCCGATTGTCGCCGGGCGCGGAGCTTAGCCGCCCCGCGGTTCGCCGGGGCAAAAAGGGCGTTTCCGGACTCGGGTCGGGGTCCGGCGGGGGAGAGGCCTTAGGTCAGTGCCGTTCGTTGGTTGTAGCCGTTCGGAAACGGGTTCTGAGCACCCGTCTTCAAGATCATTACGTAAACCAGCTTCCCGCACGGCGCAGCGCAGGCCTACCGGCGCGCCTCACTGACCGTAAAGGAGCCCGGCGGCGCCATGCATATCGCCCGCTCTCAGCTTGGCGGCCACGGCGGCCTTTGTGTTCCGGTCGGCGCTCTTGAACTCCTCGCTATTGATTATCCGCTGCGCGCTTACGGTGAACTCAAGCGTCACCGGGTCGAGCGCAACGCCGTTAAAGCGGGCTGCGGCTGCGGCGCCGTGCCTCGCCATTCGGCGGGCTTTGGAAAGGGCCAACAGCACCTCACCGAGCATCCGGGGCGAAGTGGCAAGAACTGAGGCTGTTGTCCCGGCCAAACCCGCGCCGGCATAGCCCCGCGAAGTGAGTCCCGCGCCAATCGCCACGGGGCCCATGATGCCTCTCGCAAACCAGCGGCCCATGTCGGACCGGCTAGAGCGCCGATGAAATCATTTCCGGTTGCGCTTTGCACCGCCTCTAAAAGATCGGCACGGTAGTCGTTCCTTTGGTTCAGCGCCGTCTGGAGCTTCCGAATCGCGGCACCAGGCGTCTCACTGTCCTTCAGGCTGAATTCATTGGTCAACTGGCGCAGGAAGCGCGAGGCTTTATGGTAGCCCTCGGTCATCTTTGCGTAGTTGGGGACGTTACGCTCTAGGATCGCGTTAAGCTCATTCGCGACGGGCATTAGCGCTGCATCGAGCTTCGTGCCTCGACGCGGGAGCGCGTCTCTGACGCGGCCGAGCAATTCATCGACTCCCAGCGGGGTCACGTCGCGTGGCAGACGCCCCCACCCCATAACGTCCTTATAGACACCGTTTATCTTAGCCACATCTTCCGGGCTAGCGTGTGGCGCGAAGGCACCGCGGTCGAACTTCGGCACGAGCCGGCCACGCTCATCGCGAACAAAATCTACGCCGAGATCACTAAGCGATTGCACCAGCGCTTGCCGCACTGTCGCCAAATCATCAATCGGCGTGTCGCCCATCTGCGCAAGCTCTTCTAGGTACGCATGTTTGCGCCGACGCTTCAACTCGGCGATGGCGTCGAAAAGATCGTCAACGATCTCGGCGTGCGAAATCTGCCCCCGAAGCGCTGGTTCAAACTTTGGATGCTCCTCGGCTGCGGTGGCAGCAGTCCGCAGAGCCTTCGCGCCGACGCCAGCGGAGCCACCAAGGATTGTCCCCGCGTACTCTTTGACTGCACCGCTCACCGCTCGCGTCGCTGGGTTGTTTACGATAGCGCCTGTGGCCTTGAGTGCGCTTCTCACTGGATTGATGGCACGAGAGGCCGCCTCGAGAGCGTCTGCCGCCCGCGCCGCCTTCGGGACCGTCCGTAATGCGCCGGAGCCGCCACCCAGCACCGCGGACGCGTCAAGCGCAGCACCCACCGGGTCCGTGTAGAGCGTGTGGCTGATCTGTTCGACGCCCCCATACCGCTGCTTCAGTACGTCCATGAGCGCGTCGAACGCCTGCGCGTTCGATTCGGCGCGCTCTTTCTGCGAAACGATCGTAGACGCCGGGATCAGGCCTCGCAGCGTCGCATCCCCGTGGGGCAGAGGCAGGGCGTCCGCGGCCCTCTGAACTCCGCCACCCACTGCTCGGCCCAGCGCGTCTAGAGTGCGAACCGGATGCGCTACAGCCGATACCAGATTCTCGCCCATTTGATAGGCACTCTTCGGGACATTCATTAGGAAACCGCCCACGCTCGGCGCCTCCTGGAGGGGTGGAGCGCTAACGAGTTGCTGATGGCGCAGCGCCGCGGCGGTGGGGCCGTACATCTGGCCACCGGCCGCCTGCTGCCGGTGGTCCGAAATTGCCTGCGCACGCACCCACAACTGCTCCACGATGTTGCGCCGATACGGGTCTAGCTCGCTGCGACGCTCATAGAGCTGATGCAGGACCGACAGCTTACGGGGATCGAGTGGCATTAGCGCGCTCCGCCTCCGAGAGTAACGTCGCGGCTGACAGCATCATCGAGACGGTCGCGCTCTTCACCCGTGGCTGGGGAGCCCTCTACGGCACGCAGCGCGTCGTCAAAAATCCTGCGGATCGCGCGGATGCAGACGGCCTCAACGTAGCGCGCGATGATTTGTCTGAAACGCCGCTTCACTGCGCACCTTTCATAATCACGCCGCGGGCCAACCGAAGGACCGGCGGCCGATTAGGACGCGGAGGCCGGACCTGTTTTACTAGTCCTGCCGCGACCAAGCATCGCAGTGTCCACCAGACGCTAACGAGCGAACTTCCTGTCGCCGCCATAAGGTCGGCGAGCGAGACGACTGCCTCACCTTTACGGAGCGTGGCGCCACGCTGAACGGATCGCACACATGCAGCGTGCGTTGCGATGTGCAAGAGAATGGTTTCAGCGCGCGCCGCTGCAATCGGCGAGAGGAATCCCGAGAGCCGGCTTTGGATGAGAGAATTGATGTGCAATGTTTTAGGTGCCTTCGACTATTACAGATGTTTCCCGGCCTCGCGCGAACGGCGCCGCAGGGGGAAGTATTTGTAATAGCACGCGGCGGCGCACACCTCCATGCGCAAGGCATCGCGATATTTTTAAAATCGGGGGCGAGGCATAGCTGGAGCACGCGCGTGCTTTCCGATGGGTAGGGCCATGGGTCTCGACGTGGCGTACCGATTGGAGCTCCGCGGCGTTCGGCTCGTCGCCCGTCAGACGACTCGTCCCACCGCCACATGCACCGCGATTTGAGTCGTAGCGCCTCAGTTGAAAATGCGGGCTCGAAGGTCCGCGGGAGCGGAGCCAACACGGGAGCGGATGCAATGAGGGTGTAGCGTTTTGCATCTATGGGGGGGCAGCGGGGGATCGGGGCAGAACGGAGCCGATCATGCCCCACCGACCAGCCGGCACCAGAGCGCGCTGTCCCGGCGAGCCCCGGAGTGCCGCACGGGGCCGAGCCGCCAGCCACAGGTCCTCGCGCGGCGCTTAGAACGCGGTGGGAAGCGGCCGGCCGGCGGGCCCGTCCCGGCCATGCGACACATGATGAAGGCCGGGACGGGCGGAAGGTGGTAGCGAGAGCGTTGGCCGCGGTGCGCGGGCTTAGCCTTGTGAACTGCTGCCGGCTGCACGCTGCCGCGCGATGGCAGTGTCGATAGCGGGTCGGATCGCCGGCTCTAATGCGCGTAGGAAACGTTCTGCTAGCGCACTTTGCGCTGCGATGCGCGTGTCGGTGTGGGGTATGTCGCTTTGGCTTACCAGCCCCGCCTCAGTTACAGCAGTCTCTACGGCGTCGGTCATCCATTTGCCGACCGTTACGTACGCGACAAAGCGGCGAATGCTTTCTTCTGTGAACATGCATCAAATCGTAGTCTGCGCGCCTCTCGCGATCAATAGCAGCGGTACTGATGCTTCGGGCGGCGCGAAATATCACTCCTACTGTAAATTCCATGTGCTCGTACGCGGCACACTTTCAACTCACCGAACGGTGACTCGAAGTGCTTGCGTTTCGGCAAGTACGGACCTACATTAAACGTATGCGCGCAATCGTGTATCTGCGGTGCTCGACGGCCGGCCAGGCGACGGAAGGTGTTTCCATCGAAGTGCAGCGCGGCAGAGCGGAAGCCTGGGCCCAGGCGAACGGCTACACCCTAGCCGGCGTATTCAGCGATGAGGGGATTAGCGGAAAACGCGCGTCGAATCGGCCAGGGCTTCATGCGGCTCTTCAAGCCGTATGCGAAATGCGTGGCGCTCTCGTGGTTTATTCGCTCTCACGTCTCGCGCGATCGACGAAAGACGCGCTAGCGATTAGTGACCGCCTAAGCAGGGCTGGCGCTGATCTCGTCTCGCTGTCCGAGCGAATCGACACGACGAGCGCGGCGGGCAAGATGGTGTTCCGCATGCTCGCGGTCCTTGCCGAGTTCGAGCGCGATCTAGTGTCGGAGCGAACTAAGGCTGCAATGTCAGTGAAACGCAGCAGGGGGGAACGCGTCGGGGAGGTGCCTTACGGCTACGAAATGGCCGCCGATCGCACGACGCTTATTGCTAATCCTGAAGAGCTGGCCGTCCTCTCCGAGATTCGGCGGCTCCGGGAGGGCGGCATGACGTGGCGCGAGATTGCGGACGAGCTAAACGCGCGTGGGGTCCATACCAAGAAAGGGCTTCAGTGGAATGTAGCGAACATATGGGCCGTGGCAGCGCAGCGAATCGGCGCACCGGCAGCCTAGGCGACTCGGTGCGGGCGGCGATCACCGAGTGCGGCCTAACGCGGTACGAAATTAGCGTCCGAACAGGAGTGGCTGAGTCCGTCCTTTCACGGTTCCTAGCCGGCAAATCGAGCATGACGCTTGATACGCTAGAACGACTTCAGCCCGTTCTCCGCCTTGCGCTGGTTGTGCGAGACCAAGGGTAAGCGAACCGCGAGCCCGCATTTCGGATTGTGAAGCGGCGGTGGGCTTCGCAAAAGGAGCTGGTGAAGAACACGGCTCGCGCGTTCGCTGGGGCAGGAAGCTGAATCGTGCCGGACACGCAAAGGTGTCCCTTCCTGATCCGCGTGACGCTCGTGAGCGTCGCCCGCCGCCGCTAAGCGGCGACCGAGAGCCAAAGAATCCCTCGCCTGCGGTGATCTCCGATCGTATCGTGCCGCTCTCAAAAATCATCGCGCGTCCGCGGACCTGTGCAGAGGTCCCCTAAACGTCGGCTCCTACCGCTTTCGCGATCTTGTAGAGCATCCACAACGTCGTGCAGCCGAACCAGAACACCATCGACTCGACGCGGGAGAACGGCCGGAAGGAGGCTGTGAACCAGCCCCATGCTCCCGTCGCCAACCACCAGGCGCCGGTTGCAAAGGCCACGAGCGCTACAACGCTGCCGAGGAGTTCGACAGTACGTGAGAGTGACGGCAACGCTGCCGGCCTATGCGCCTCCCGAGCGGTAGGTTCACTGGTCCTTCCGATACCGTCCATGCGCTGCATATTACGCCTTGACCTATCGGGCGGGCGGAGATCGCGCTGTCGCCGCATCCGCCAGACACCCCTCGCGAAGAATTGTCGATCCGACGGGTCTAGCGCTGGTGATACACCACGCCGCGCCTGATGTTCGTCACCGTGTACGGCAAACTTCTGACGTCCCTGACCCAGCCGTTCACCAACAGCACGAAAGACGTTCCGCCGCCGGGTGTGTAGAACGCTAGGCGCACTTCAGGGTAGATGCAGTCCTCCCAACGTGTGGCGCATACGAACGGTCCATAAATCTCGGCCCGAACCGGCGATCCAAAGAGGTAGAAGAGCTGGCGTTGACTCATCCCGATCTGCGGCAGCATTCCCGCACGTGCTGCTCCTGCGTACGCGCTCGAGGGGAGACACATCACCCGCGGCGACTCAGCCTTCGCCTCCTGCATCGCGACGTAGGCTTTCGACGACTCCAACAGAACCTCGCTGACGGTTTCGCATCGGGCAACGAAAACGACGCCAACGGCCGCGACCGCGAACCGCCTGATAGTACGTGTGCGCATGCTGGTGAGACACCCTCACGCGTAGTATGTGGCGAGCCAGCACGAGACGACGGGAAGTTGGAGGAATCACGCCTCACGGCGCGAGGGGTGGCCTCCAGACTTAAGCTTCCTGCTAGCAGTGACTTACGCGGAATTGGAGGAGCCTCGTTATTGGGCAGAAACCCTCCAATTTCCTCCAACTTCTACCGACGCCGCCGCTGTGTTCCGTCGAGCAGCGTCTCGGGGCGCGGTGGTTGGCCGCTTCGAGGCGGTCTGCGCTGGTGGCAGTATCGCTCACGTCTGCTGCGCGGAAACTCTGCCCCTCGCGGCGGGCGCGTGGAGGCCAATTTCACCGCGCGAATCGCGGGGGGGGGCGCATGTACCCACCTAGTGCCGCGCTAGCGGCGCGCGCTAACGGTTGAAGCTGGGTACATGCAGATCGAGCCATCGCTGGAGATCACTCTCGCGGATTTTCCACCGCCGGCCGTGACGCGTGAACCGCGGCACACTCATGTGAACGGTCGTCGGTAGGCGCCGCTCGGCGCGGGCCGCATCCGTCACGATCTGGCGGAGGTACGACAGTTTGTATCCAAGCATCGGCGCAGCTTCGCGAAGAGTGAGGAGGCGTTCCATGGGGCCCGAAACGCCCATCCGAGTCTGACATTCCAACTTGCCGGGAGCGCCAGCGACGACGCCACCGAGACACTCAAACCGTGTCTAGCGCCGAACGATTCGGTGGCGACGGCGGAACGCTGGTGCAAGCTCACGATGCCGAATACGCGACGCAACTTTCGACCGCGGGGATTTCAGCCGTGGGCGCCCCAACGTGCGTCGGTTGGAGTGGTAAAGTGGTGGCGCACGGCGAGCCGTGAGAAACGCACGAAGTTCCGTACGTGGTTTTTCTCGTGGGACTCGACAGGCCGGTGCGGCTCGTGCGCATCGTAACTTGCTGGAATAGAAGGTCGGCCCCGTAGCTCAGCTGGATAGAGCAGCGGTTTCCTAAACCGTTTGTCGGAGGTTCGAGTCCTCTCGGGGCCACTCCCGCCGCCACCTATGCGGGTCAATTTTCTCACACGATCACGGCTCAAGGTCTGGACCTCGTGCGCAGCTACTGACCCACGGCTAACGCTCGCGCCTGTCGTAACTTACTGAAAACACGTCGATATTATTTTCAGGCATGGTGGTCCCGCGATTGCCTTAATGACGTCCAGATTCACACTTCCAGCAAAAGGGAAAAAAGGAAAAAAGGACCAATGATCAGATCATTCAAGGTAGTGGCGGGTGTTGCCGCATTCGCGATGGCGATGCCGCTTCTCGCGGCCCGGCCGGAGAAGGTCGAGGGCGCGTACTACGTTGGCTTCAAGGCCGCTCCGAATGCGAGCGACCGGGCCATGCTCAAGGCGAACGGCGCTGCCATTCGCGATGAAGTGCCGGAGTCGGCAGCGGTCGAGATCCGCGTGAGCAATGTCAACGCGCTCAACGGGATCGCCAGCAATCCGCGCGTCGCCTACGTCGAAGAAGTGCCGATGCGCTACCGCATGGACCTCTCCTCGGCGCAGCTCGTCCCGACCGCCTCGAACGGTCTCTACGGCCTGATCAAGACGAAGGCCACGAACGTGCACGCCGCCGGCATCACCGGCAGCGGCATCAAGGTCGGCGTCGCCGACACGCAGCTCGACATCAGCCACCCCGACGTGGCCGGCAACCTGATCGCCTCGGCGGACTGCGTTTCGCCGCGCACCTCCTGCGGCGGCAGCGGCTGGGTCAACGACGGTGAGACGCATGCCACGCACGTCGCGGGCACGATCCTCGGCGTCAACAACACGGCCGGCGTCCTCGGCGTCGCCTACAACGCCAAGCTCGCGCACGCGCGCGTCCTCGGCCCCAGCGGCGGCTCCACCTCCGACATCATGCGCGGCGTCCGCTGGCTGGTCGAAGTGCAGGGCTGCAAGATCATCAACCTCTCGCTCGGCGGCGGTCTGAAGTCGCGCACCGAGGAGAACTTCTACAAAGAGATGCGCACCAAGGGCGCGCTCGTCTGCGCCGCCACCGGCAATGACAGCGCCACGCGCGTTTCCTACCCGGCCGCCTACACGGTCAACGTCGCCGTCGGCGCCGTCGACAAGAACGACGTCGTGGCCACCTTCTCGAACCGCGGCACCGGCATCGACGTCACCGCCCCGGGCGTGACGGTTCTCTCGTCCGTTCCGATGGGCACCGGCCATGAGGCCGAGGTCACCAACGGGACGTTCTCGCAGACCGCGTTCGGCATGGAGTTCGCCGGCAACTCGACCGGCGTCACCGGCACGCTGGTCAACTGCGGCATCGGCAACCCCGGCGAGTGCGCGACCGGCGGCGCGACGAACTTCGTTGCGCTCGTTCAGCGCGGCACGCTCGACTTCGCCACCAAGACCACCAACGCCATGAACCAGGGCGCCGCGGCGGTCATCATCTACAACAACGCCGCGGGCGACTTCACCGGCACGCTCGGCGCCGCCGGCAACTGGGTCCCGACGGTCTCGGTCTCCGACACGACCGGCGCGACGCTCAAGGCGCGCGTCGGCACCAGCACCACCGTCGTCAACAAGGTCTCCAACTGGGACTACTACGACGGCACTTCGATGGCCACGCCGCACACCGCGGGCGTCGCCGCGCTGATCTGGTCGCAGAACCCGGCGCTCACCGCCGACCAGGTCGAGACGAAGCTCAAGAACGGCTGCGACGACCTCGGCGCCGCCGGCTACGACACGACGTACGGCTACGGCCGCATCAACGCCGCCAAGTCGCTCGGCATCCAGTAAGAACGTTTCCGTAGCAAAGCAGTGAAAGCCCCGCGTCGCTGACGCGGGGCTTTTTGTTTTCCGCGTAGAGTGAGCGCGTGCGCCGCGCGCTGGTGATGGTGATGTTGTCGATGGCGCTCGCCGGGCGCGGCGAGGCGCGCGAGCCGCAACTGCGCGAGCAGGTCGCGGCGCGCAACGATCCGTCCGAGACCTACACGCTCTACCTGCCGTCGTCGTACGACGAGAAGAAGCCGGCGCCGCTGTTGTTCGTGTTCGATCCGCGCGGCCGCGCCACCGCCGCGGCGGGATTCTTTCGCGATGGCGCGGAGACGTTCGGCTGGATCGTGATCAGCGCGAACGGCACGCGCAGCGACGAGTCACCCGAGCCGAACCTGCACGCACTGCGCGCGCTGCTGCCGGAGGCGGAGCGCTACAACGCCGACCCGAATCGCATCTACGCCGCCGGCTTCTCCGGCACGGCCATGCTGGCCTGGACGATCGGCATCACCACCGGCCGTCTCGCCGGCGTGATCGGCGTCGGCGGGCGCTCGATCGACGAGCTGCCGCCGCGCAAGTTCAACTTCGCGCACTACGGCTTCGCCGGCATCGCCGACTTCAACAATCGCGAGATGCGCCGCGTCGACGCCGCTCTCGATCGCGAAGGAAAAACGCATCGCTTCACGCAATTCGACGGCGTGCATCGCTGGATGACGCCGGAGCTCGCGCGCGAAGCGATCGGCTGGCTCGAAGTGATCGCCATGAAGGAGCAACGCCGCCCGCGCGACGAACAGATCATCGCCGCGGAGCTCGGGCGCGACCGCGCCGCCGCGGAGGCGCTCGAGCGCGGCGGCAGTCTGCTCGACGCGATGCGCCGCTACCACGCCATCGCGCAGACGTACGGCGACGCGGCGGCGCGCGATGCGGCCGCGCGGCTCGAGCGCGATGCGCGCGTGCAGCGCGCGCTCGCCGACGAGGCGAAGTGGGACGAGTTCGAGACCCTCTTCACCAAGCAGGTCTTCGGCAACACCGGCGCGATCTACGCCGCCGCGCGCGAGGAACGCTCGGCGCGCCATCTCGCCGCCGACTTCCGCGTGGCCGAGCTGCAGAAGCGCGCCCAGCGCGGCGGCGCCGAGGCGGCCGCTGCGCGGCGGCTGCTCGAGGCAGTCTTCGGCCAGACCTCGTTCTACCTGCCGCGGCAGCTCGCCGAGCGCGGCGAGCATGCGCTCGCGGCGGCGACTATCGCCGTGGCCACCGAGATCCATCCCGAGAACCCGAACACCTGGTACGCGCTGGCCGCGGCGCAGGCGCGGGCCGGCGACCGCCGCCGCGCGCTCGACGCGCTGGCCAAAGCGTTTGCCAACGGCTTCAGCGACAAAACCCACCTCGCCGCCGACGAGGCCTTCGCCGCGCTCCGCTCCGATCCGCGCTTCCAGCAGTTCCTGGCCTCTCCTTCGCAGTAGTTATTCGTAGCTGTAACTCGCGAACGGGAGGTTGGGGTTGAAACTCCGGATGGCTTCGCTCGCGGCGGTCGTGCTCGCCGCCGCGCTTCACGCACACGCACAGGAGCTCGAAGGCTTGCCCGACGACGCGCCGCGCGCGGGCGTGCTCATCACCATCGACGTCTCCACCAATCACGCCTATCTCTTCCGCGACGGCATGCTCGTGCGGAAGTCGAACGCCGCCACCGGCTCCGACAAAGTGCTGAAGAAAGGTCGCAAGGTGTGGTGGTTCCGCACGCCGCGCGGTTTGCACCAGGTCGTCCGCAAAGTGACCGATCCGGTCTGGCACAAGCCGGACTGGGCGTTCGTCGAAGAAGGCGAGCCGGTGCCGCCACCGGACTCGCCGAAACGCCTGCAGCGCGGAAAGATGGGCAAGTACGCCCTCGACCTCGGCGAGAGCGTGATGATCCACGGCACCGACGACCCGAAGTCGATCGGCCGCCGCGTCTCGCACGGCTGCATCCGCCTGCCGAACGACATGCTCGAGGTGCTCTGGAAAGAGGCACCCGTCGGCACGCCGGTCTACATCTTCGAGAGTCAGCCGCGCCAGATCGCCGACAGCAAAGGCCTCAACGACCTCGACATGTGATCAGCCCGGAGGCTGGAGCGTGAACTCGGGATCGTGCACGAGCGGGTCCTCCAGTTCGGGCACGTTCGCGTACAGCGTGTAGCTGTACTGCTGCGACGACGTGAGGCCGTCGTTCGAGCAGGTCACCACGATCACATGATCGGCGACGTGGATATCCGCATCGGGCGGCAGGCTCGCCATCGTATCGGCGGAGAACGTCGCGCCGGGGACGTTGGTGTCCAGCAGATAAACGATCGTGCACTCGGTCACGCCCGATCCTCCGCCCATGCTGAAGCTCTGCGGCGTGAGGATCCATGCGTAGCTGGTGGTATTGCTCCCGTTGTTGCTCACGCCCAGGAGCATGACGTTGACCACTTGCGATTTCTTCATCTCTTCTCCTCCTGCGTGCGATTACTGGCGCACGCCCCATTCGTAGTCGGGATGGTGGTAGCCGATCGCGGCGAGCCGCGCCATGAGCGGCTCGGCCTTCACGCGCTCGCGCGAGGCGACGAGCAGACGCGCGCGGGCGGCGAGGATGTCCGGGTCGGACGACGATGCGAGCGGCGGCGCGGCGAGCAGCGACGATGCGCGGCCGAGGAGCGTGGCGGCGAGGACGGCGTCGCGATGCGCGTCGGCGATGGCGGCGCCGGCCAGCACCACTTCGAGCTCGCGTGAGGCCGACTCCGTCACGGCGCGATCGGCGAGCAGCGGCGTGATCGCGCTCCAGATCGCCGCCGCTCCGGCGCTGTCGCCACGCTGCAGCCGCGCGAGCGCGTGACGCGCGCGCGTCACCACCAGATCGCCGCGATACGACACGCGGTTCGTGTCGCGCCGCACCACGTCGGCCAGCATCGACTCCGCCGCGCCGAAGCGCTCCTCGGCGCGTTGCGCGCGGCCGTGGCGCGCGTCGAGCGCCGCCAGCCGCGCCGTTGTCACCGCGCGGTTGCGCAGCGACTCGATGTTCGATGGATCGGTCGCCGACAGCGCCGCTTCGAGCGCGAGCTCCGCCTCGTACTCACGCTCCGCCGCCTCCAGATTGCCGGTGCTCACCAGCAGCGAGGCGAGATACGCGTGCGCGTTCGCCAGGCGCATCTTCCACTGCGCGTGATCGGGCTGCGAGGCGAGCAGCAGCGCCGAGATCCGCTTCTGCTCCTCGAACTGCCGCTGCGCCGCGGCGAGCTCGCCCGACTTCTGCAGATTCACGCCGAACTTGTTGATCGTGCTGGTGAGGTCGGCCTGCCACTCCACGTTGTCGGGATCGCGCGCCAGCCGCTCGCGCTTGATGCGCAGCGTCTCCGCGAGATGCTTTCCCGCCTCGGCGTAGCGGCCGGAGCTCGTCAGCAGCATGCCGACGTTCGCGTGCGCGTACGCCTGCTCGATGCGGTACTCCTCGTTGGACGGATGCGCCGCCGCGAGCCGCAGCGCGCTGTCGAGATAGAACTGCCATTCGCGCAGCGCGGCGTCGGCCTTCCCGTCGAGCACCGCCGCCTGTCCGGCTTCGTAGTGCGCGGTCATCAGCGCGAGCTGCGCCTCCTGATTCGCGGGCGCTTTCGCCGTCGCGGCCGAGGCGAGCTTCAGCGCGCGCGCGAAAATCGGTGCGGCCTCGGCGAAGCGGCCCTGCGAGATCCGCACCTCGCCGAGCTGGCTGAGCGCCTTCGCGTTGCGCGCGAGCTCGTCGGCCGACATCAGCTCCGGACGGAGCGAGCCGGAGTAGGCGAGGGCGCGCGCGCCGACGTCGTCGAGCAGGTCGAGCTTGCCGAGCGGCTCGAGTTTCTTGCGCAGATCGCCGACCATGAAGCCGATCAGCTCCTCGGCCTGTCCGCGCCGGTGCGCCGCTTCGCGCTGCGCCTCGACCGCGCGCCGCTCCGACGCCAGCGCCGCGCTCCGCTCGTGACGCAGATCGATCGTGTACTTGGCGGTGCCGGCGACGGCCATCACCGCCACCAGCGAGACCGCGCTGATGCGCGCGATGCGCTTCGGCTTGTCGGCGATCTGCCGCAGCCGCCGCAGCGCCTCGGCAGCCGTCGGACGATCGGAAGGCGCGAACTGCCGCAGATTGCGCAGCAGCGACTTCACGTCGCGCCCGACGCCCGTCACCGCCCGCGAGTCGCCGCGCGCCGCCTTGAGCATCACCTCGCGCGCGGTGAGCTGCGTGTCGTACGGATCGGTGCCGGTGAAGAGCGTCTGCAGCAGCAGCCCGAACGCGTAGAGATCGCTGGCCGTCGTGAGCTGTTCGCCGCGGGCCTGCTCGGGACTCATGTAGAGCGGCGTGCCCATCGTGATTCCGACGGCGGTGCGCAGATTCATCGAGCCGCTCGGGCTGACCCGCAGATCGTCCGGCGCCGGCCAGCGGGCAGTCGTCTCCGGCTCGATCGCGCGCAGCCGCGGACCTTGCGAGCGGCCGCGGTCTTCGAGCCAGCGCGCCAGCCCGAAGTCGAGCACCTTCACCTGCAGCCCGGCCGTCAACATGACGTTTTCCGGCTTCAGGTCGCGATGGATGATGCCGTTGCGATGCGCCGCCACCAGCACCTCGGCGATGGAGATGGCGATGCGCAGCCGTTCCGCGCGCGTCAGGCCGCCTTCGACCGCCTCGCGCAGCGTGCGGCCCTCGATGTACTCGAGCACCAGCAGGTCGGCGTCGTCGCCTTCGATGTAGTCATGGATGCGGCAGATGTTCGGATGGTCGAGCTGTGACAGCGAGCGCGCCTCGCGGATCAGCCGGCCGCGCGCTTCCGGATCGAGGCGATAGTCCGCCTGCAGTACTTTGACCGCGACCCGGCGCCGCAGCGTCTCGTCGAAACCGGCATAGACCGTTCCCATGCCGCCTTCGCCGATCGGCTGTTCGACACGGATGTGACCGAAACACCTGCCGGACAACTGCATCGCGCAGCGCCTCCTGTGGAACCTCTTGTGGACGGGAGGCCGGCAGTATATGCGGAATCAAAGAAAGAAGGAAAGAATGAGTTCCGGTTGTGCGGCCGGAGCCGCTATTTGCCCTTGAATTTCGCCCGTTCCTGATCCTTGCGGTCGCGCAGCAACGTGGAAACGACCAGGTAGAACGCGGCGGCACTGGCCAGTAAATAGCCGAATACGGCCAGCCCCGGCATTCCGAAAATCACGAACCGCGTCGGCACGCGCATCATCATCGACGACGACACCAGCAGCGCCGCAATGACCACGCCCACGGTAATGCGGTTGGCGATCTTGTGCATGCCGGCCAGAAACTCCTCCGCCTGGGAGAGCTTCATGGCGAACGTCAGCTTCCCGGCCGCGGTCATGTCGATGATCTCGCGGGCGCGGTGCGGCAGGTCGAGCACGAGCTGATTGAGATCGAGCAGGGCCGGATAGAAATTGCGCGGATTGAATTTCTGGGCGAGTTTCTGGCTGATGAGCTGCTCCGCGTAATCGCGGATGACCTGTTGCGGGTCGTAGTCGGGATCGAGCTTCCGCGTGATCGAGTCGAGATGCAGCATCGTCTTCGCCAGCATCGTCAGCTCGGGCGGAACCTTCAGCTCATTGTTGTTGGCGATGGCGATGACATTGAAGATGAGCTGCCCGGTATTGATGTCGCGCGGATTGACGTCGTGCACCGCCGCCACAATGGTGGAGATGTCGCGGGTGAATTTCACCGGGTCGAACCGCTCCTGCATTTCCGACATGCGGATGCAGGCATCGGCCACTTCGCCGCCGCGGTTCGAGGAAACGGCCAGTAGGAGTTTGATGACCTCGTCCTGAAATTCGTGGCTGATCCGCGCGCACATCCCGAAATCGAGCAGCACCACCTGCGGCGCGCCATTGGGATCGTCCGGATTTTCCCGCACGAAGACATTTCCGGGATGGGGATCGCTGTGCCAGAAGCCGTCGACGCAAATCTGCTTGAGGTACGCGCGCGTCAGCACCGCCGCCAGCTCGGCGTAATTGCCTTCAATGAGCGCCAGCGGCGTGAGCTTGGAGATTTTCCGGCCGCGCACCAGCTCCGTGGTCAGCACGCGCGGCGAGGTGAAGTCGTGCACGACTGCCGGGATGTAGAGCTGGGGAAACGAGACTAGGTTTTCGCGCAGGATGTCGGTATTGCGCGCCTCGGTGAGGTAATTGAGCTCGCTGTACATGGCCAGCTTGGCCTGTTCGATCGCGCCGACCAGGTTCATCTTCCGGCCGATGTCGGAATGCTTCTCCGCCTCGGCGGCGATGTCGGAAAAGACCTCCAGGTCCTTGCGCACCTGTTCGCGCACGTTCGGCCGCTGCACTTTCACCACGACGTCGCGCCCGTCGCGCAGCACGGCGCGATGCACCTGGCCGAGGGATGCGGCGGCGAGCGGCGTCGCATCGAAGCTCTCGAACGCTTTCGAGATCCGCACGCCGAGGTCTTCCTCGACGATCTGCTCGACGTCGGCGAACGAGAACGGATCGAGATTGTCCTGCAGCGACTCGAGCGCGACGATGTACTCCTGCGGCACGATGTCGGGACGCGTCGAGAGCAACTGCCCGAACTTCACGTACGTCGGGCCCATGTCGCGCAGCGCTTTGGCGAACGCCTCGGCTCGCGCGCGCACGTCGGGCTCCATCGGCGCCGTGCTGCCCTCGGGCTCGGGCGCGAGGAAATCGTCGGCGCTGAGCGTCAGGCGGAAATCCTTCCGCCCGTAGCGGGTGAACAGCAGCAGCAGATCGCGGTACGCGCCGATGTTGCGGGTCTTCAGCATCGTCGAGGCGGACTGTGCAAGGCGGAGGCCCGCTCGTGCTAGGATGTCGCGATTTTTCTCAGCAGTCCTCCCACTTCAAGGAGCAACGAACACCATGCCGAATTTCAGAACCCTCTTCACGTCGGAGTCCGTCACCGAAGGCCATCCCGACAAGATCGCCGACCAGATCTCCGACGCGATCCTCGACGCCGTGCTGGCCGAGGACCCGGTGGGACGCGTCGCCTGCGAGACGCTCGTCACCACGGGACTGGCCATGATCTCGGGTGAGATCACCACCAAAACGTACGTCGACTTCCCGTCGATCGTGCGCAACACCATCCGCGAGATCGGCTACACGCGCGCCAAGTACGGCTTCGACAGCGAGACCTGCGCGGTGATCTCCTCGATCGACCCGCAGTCGCCCGACATCGCCCAGGGCGTCGACACCGGCGGCGCCGGCGATCAGGGTCTGATGTTCGGCTACGCCGTCCGCGAGACGCCGGAGCTGATGCCGCTGCCGATCACGCTCGCGCACAAGCTCGTGCGCCGCCTGACGGACGTGCGGAAAGCAGGAGATGTGGACTTCCTCCGTCCGGACGGCAAGTCGCAGGTGACCATCGAGTACGAGGGCAAGCGCCCGGTGCGCGCCAGCGCCATCGTCATCTCCACGCAGCACTCGCCGAACGTCAGCAACCGCGACCTGCGCGACTCGATCATCGAGAAGGTGATCAAGCCGGTCGTGCCGGGCGAGCTGATCGACGACAAGACCGTCTTCCACATCAACCCGACCGGCCGCTTCGTCATCGGCGGACCGCAGGGCGACACGGGCCTCACCGGCCGCAAGATCATCGTCGACACCTACGGCGGCCGCGGCCGTCACGGCGGCGGCGCGTTCTCGGGCAAAGATCCCACGAAGGTCGACCGCTCGGCGTGCTACATGGCCCGCTACATCGCCAAGAATCTCGTCGCCGCCGGCGTCGCCGACGAAGTCGAAGTGCAGCTCGCGTACGCCATCGGCGTGGCCGAGCCGGTCTCGGTCTACGTCGACACCTTCGGCACCGGCAAGCTCGAAGTGCCGAAGCTGGTCGACCTCGTCCGCGAGCACTTCTCGATGACGCCGCGCGGCATCATGGAGACGCTCAACCTGCGCCGCCCGATCTTCAAGAAGACGGCCGCCTACGGTCACTTCGGCCGCAGCGAGCCGGAGTTCTCGTGGGAGCAGACGGACAAGGCCGAAGCGATCCGCGCCTCGGCCGGCATCGAGTCGATGGCGACGGTCTAACGCAGCGTGAACAGCGCCGCGTTGCCGCGGGTCGTGACGTTCGTCGCGTAACGATCGAGCATCCTGGCAACCATCCGCTGAGCGGCAGGCGATAACGTCGTCTGCCGCTCTTCCTGTTTTCGGGCGTTGCGCGTCGCCGGCGGCGCGGAGATCACCGCCACGTGCGTGATGCCGTCGCCGCGCAGCCGCTCGCGCACCGCCTCCGGCGTCGGGAGGTCGAGGTAGCGCGACAGCCGCGGCGCATCGAAGTTGCCGCCGCCGCGCACCGGCCGCGCGAACCAGTAGGTCTCGTTCGTCCCCAGCACCAGCGTCCGCGAGCGCGGCGGCAAGGTCTGATTGAGCCAGGCGATCGCGCCGTACGACGGACGCTGCTTCGCGAGGTACTGCTCTTCCGCCGCGCCGCCGGCGATCAGTGAGAAGGCGTTGCTGCGCGCGGTGAACCAGACCACGAGGAACAGTTGCACCGCGACGGCGAGAGCGATGGCGGCGGCGAAGAGGCGCCGCTGCAACGCGTGCGCGCCGCGCAGCGCCGGCACGACCAGATACGGCACGAGCAGCCGCGAGGACGGGCCGAGGAGGAAGAAGGCGATGGCCAGGACGGCGCTGGTCAGCGCGAGCGCGCCAGTGGCGCCGGTCGGCAATGTCAGCAGCGACGCGCCGAGCGACTCGTCGACGAACGCGCCGTGAAAGATGTAGTCGGCGAGGGCGACGTCGCGATAGCCGTGCACCGACGGCGCGTCGTGGGCGAAGAACGGCGCGACCGGATTCGCCGTCAGCACGAGGTTGCGCACGAAGAAGACCGCGCCGAAGAGCGCCGGCCAGCGCGGCAGCCGCCGCGCCGTCAACCACGCCACGATCCACGCGGCGATGGCGAACGGGATGAAGGTGTACTTTGTCAGCAGACCGCCCGCGGTGGCGAGCGACGCCGCGTCGTCGTCGCCGTCTTCGATGGCGACGAAGAGCACCACGAACAAGCCGGCCAGCGGCCAGTCGACGAGCGACCAGCCGGCGGTGATGGCGAGCGCCGGCGTCGTGACGATGGCGGCCGTGGCCAGCCCGGAGCGCGTGCGCCGCGCGATGAGCAGCGAGGTGGCGATGGCGGCGAAGAGATGCAGAAAGTGCGAGGCCACGCCGCCGTCGATGCCGAGGATGGCGAACGACGGCAGATCGGCCGACTCGATCCCGAGCGGAAAGTAGGAGTGCGACAGCAGCGGCAGCTCGATCGCCCGTCCTTCCAGCGCCCATGTGTGCGGCACGGCCAGGTGGTACGCGACTTCATCGAGCGACGCCGGCGGCGCTTGCGCCGCGACGAACGCGCAGCCGAGAACCACCATCACCGCGAACGCGCTCGCGGTCAGCGGCGGCAGCTCCGCGCCGCGCACGTTTCCTTCCGCGTGACCGATGCGCACGACCAGCGCGGCGATGCCGAGGAGCAGCAGCGGCACCATCGTCCAGGCGGAAACGCGCAGCGTGCCGATCACGAAGCAGAGCGTGCCGAAGAGCGGATAACCGAGGAGGAAATCGGTCAGCGGATCGACGCGTGCGCCGCGACGCAGCGCCGCGCCGGTGCCGATGCAGGCGAGCGCCGCCGCCGACGCGACCAGGAGCGGAAGCGCCACGCGCCGCGCCAGCAACTCGACCAGGAGAAAACGGTCGAGCAGTGTCAGCACCGCGAAGAGCGCGACGAGCACGGCGAGGATGGCGCGGAAACGCTTCAAAGCGGTTCGAGATGTTCGCGGATCTTCAGCACGTCTTCAATGATCCGGCGCGCGTCGTCCGGACGGATCTGCGTTGTGCGATCGGACTTCGCGGACGGCGGATCGTCGTGCACTTCCATGAAGAACCCGTCCGCGCCCGCGGCCGCTGCCGCGCGCGCGAGCGGCCGCGCGAACTGCGGCGTCCCGCCGGTCTGCTTCCCTTCGCCGCCCGGCTTCTGCATCGAGTGGGTGATGTCGTACACGACCGGCGCACCGAAGCCGCGCACGATCGGGAAGGCGCGCATGTCGACCACGAGGTTGTTGTAGCCGAACGAGCTGCCGCGCTCGGTGATGAACACGTTGGCGTTGCCCGCTTCCTGCCCTTTATCGAGGATGTTCTTCGTCTCCTCGGGCGAGAGGAACTGCCCCTTCTTCACACCGACCGCTTTGCCGGTGCGCGCCGCCGCCTCGATCAGATCGGTCTGCCGGCAGAGGAAGGCCGGGATCTGCAGCACGTCGAGCACCGCGGCCGCTTTCTCCGCCTGCCACGGCTCGTGGATGTCGGAGAGCAGCGGCAGCCCGGTCTCTTCCTTCACCGCGCGCAGCAGTTCCATTCCTGCGTCGAGGCCGGGGCCGCGGAAGGACTCGATCGAAGAGCGGTTGGCCTTGTCGAACGACGACTTGAAGACCAGCGTGATGCCGAGCTCGTCGCGCAACGCGCGCAGCGTGCGCGCCATCTTCAGCACGTGCTCGCGCGACTCGATCACGCACGGTCCGGCGATGAAGAGCGGAGGCTCGCCGCCGCCGAAGCGCACGCCCGGCGCGATGTCGATGGTGCGGGTCGTGGTCATGCGCGCGGGATGGTACACCGCATTCCGGCGCGCCCGCTGCATGATGGCGCTCGTGCGCACGACGCTCCTCGCCGCGATCCTCCTTACCGCCGCCACCGCCCGCGGCGCGTCGTACTACGTCGCGAAAAACGGCAGCGACGCCAATCCCGGCAGCGAGACGCGCCCGTTCCAGACCATCGGCCGCGCCATCAAGGCGGCCGGGCCGGGGAGCGAGGTCGTCGTGCGCGGCGGGCTCTATCGCGAGCTGGTGACGATCTGGTCGAAGCGCGGCTCGCGCGCCAAGCCGCTGATCGTGCGCGCCTATCCGGGCGACCATCCGATCATCGACGGCCAGGGGCTCAAGCCGAAGAACGCCCTCGTCGAGATCGGCGAGTCGCAGTGGGTGACGTTCGACGGATTCGAAGTGCGCAACTCGTCGCGCGCCGGCATCCTGCTCTGGAGCGTGAAGAACTCCACCATCCGCCGCAACACCATTCACGACTGCATGAAGGGCGGCATTCACGCCAGCGGCGATCACTGGGGCGACACTGCCTATGTGGTCATCGACCGCAACGTCATCCATCACACCGTCCTCGAGAACCGTTCCCGGCGCGCTTCCCAATGGAGCCAGGCCCTCGGCATCGAGCAGAGCCAGCACGTGGCCATCACCAGCAACTGGGTCTACAAGAATTTCGGCGAAGGGGTCGATTACATCGGAAGCGACCACGGCACCATCCGCCGCAATCGGGTCTGGGACAACTTCAGCACCAACGTCTATCTCGACAACGCCCAGACCACCACCGTCGACGCCAACCTGATCTACAGCTCCAGCGACAAAGTCTTCTATCGCGACGGCAGTCCGGCCACCGGCATCATGGCCGCCAACGAGCGCTACCGGCGGCAGAATCCGCTGACCGATCTCGTCATTACGAACAACATCGTCCTCTGGACTCGCGCCGCCTTCTACTATCGCAATGCCGAGTACGGCCGCGGCCTGCACCGCACCATCATCGCCAACAATACGTTTTACTCGGCCACGTGGGCGCTGGTGGTGATCGACGGCGCGATGCTGAGCCTGCATCTGCACGACACCACCACCGTCGCCAACAACATCTTCTATCAGCGCCGCAATCTGCCGTATACCGAAGGGACCTCGCGCGGGATTACCTACCGCAACAATCTCTGGTTCGGCGGCGCGGCCGGCTCGCGGGTGCGCAGCGACGACGACGTCGACGGCGATCCGAAGCTCGTCAGTGCCGGAGGCGGGAAGGCGGAGCAGTACATGCTGCAGCCCGGCTCGCCGGCCATCGACCGCGGCGCGCCGCTTTCCGTGGTGACGCGCGACTACTTCGAAAAGGCGCGCACGGCGCGGCCCGACCTCGGCGCGAGCGAGCGCTGAAGCGCCGCACATAATGTCGCCATTCCACACGTCGGGAATGGCGTACCTCCTGCACTGCGAGCTGCCGGCAGTAAATTTAAAATAACTGAATATTCCGGAGACAGCTCATGTCCCTCAAGCGCTTCGCCGCTACCTTCCTTTTCCTCCTCGTTTCTCTCTCCGCTCACGCCACGCTCCGCTATGTCGCCACCACCGGCAACGACACCACCGGCGACGGCTCCATCAATAACCCGTGGGCCACGATCAACAAAGCCGCTCTCAATGCGCTCCCCGGCGACACGATTTACGTGCGCGGCGGCGTCTATTTCCAGCAGGTCGGCATCTGGACCGACGGCACGTCCACTGCGCGCGTCACGTACCAGCCGTATCCGAACGAGCATGTGATCATCGACGCCACCGGACAGGTGGATACCAGCGGCAATCCGACGAACGCCGTCACCGTCGGCGGCGACTATGTCGACTGGATCGGTTTCGAGATCCGCAATGCGCCTTACATCGGCCTGGTGGGCTGGGGCGTGCACGACTGCCGCTTCCTCAACAACGTCGTCCACGACTCGTTCCGCGGCGGCATCTGGCTCGGCCACGACAATTTCGGCCGCAATTACAACAACATCGTCGAGGGCAATACCGTCCGCCACAATGTGCTCGAGAACGTGGCCCGCAACTGGAACGGCGGCTGGGGCCAGTCCATCGGCATTTTCCGCGGCGACAACATCACCGTCCGCTACAACACCGTCTACCGCAACTGGGGTGAAGGGATCGTCATCGGCACCACCGATAATTCGAAGGTCTACGGCAACGAGGTTTTCGACAATTACCCCTGCGGCATCTACATCTCCCAGGCCCAGACGACCACCGTCGACGGAAATCTCGTCTACAGCACCGGCGACACGAATTACTACCGCTTCAATGACGCGCCGATGGGCATCATCCTCGCCAACGAAGACGCGGTGACCACCGACCTCAATCCGCTCAACGGCATCGACGTCACGAACAACGTGGTCATCCGCGCCCGCTGGGGACTCGGCTTCTGGAAGGATTCGGAGGAGCTGGAGGTCAACAGCATGACCAACTGCCGCTTCGCCAACAATACCGTCTACAACGCCACGCTGCACGCGCTGCACTTCGACGCCGACACGAACCACAGCGGCGTGATCGTGGAGAACAACATCTTCAACCTGCCGACCGGCTCCACCGCTTCACTCGCGTACGTTCCGGCCACGGCGCCCGGCATCACGTATCGCAACAACAACTGGTCGGCCAATCCCGGCACGCCGGTCTACAGCTCCACGACCGACGTCCTCGGCGCGGCCGGCTTCGTCCGTCCCGGCGGCCTCACCGCAGAGGATTACAAGCTGCTCTCGACCTCCATCTGCATCAACAAGGGCCGCACGCTGACGTACGTCACCAAGGATTACTGGCAGAAATCGCGTACCAGCACGTACGACATCGGCGTGCACGAGTATTGATCGACTTTTCATCGAATGCATGGAAGCGCCGGCGTGAGCCGGCGCTCTGCATTTCATCACCATGAACCATCACTGAATATCCGGAGACGGCTAATGTCCCTCAAGCGCTTTACCGCTACCTTTCTCTTCCTCCTCGTTTCTCTTTCCGCTCACGCCACGCTTCGCTATGTCGCCACCACCGGCAACGACACCACCGGCGACGGCTCGATCAATAATCCCTATCAGTCGATCACCAAGGCTGCGCTCGCCGTGCAGCCGGGCGACACCGTCTATGTGCGCGGCGGCGTCTATTTCCAGCAGGCAAACATCTGGACGGACGGCACCGCCAGCGCGCGCGTCACATACCAGCCGTATCCGAACGAGCACGTGATCATCGACGCCACCGGCCAGCTCGACGGCAACGGCAATCCGGCCAACGCCGTCACCATCGGCGGCGACTACGTCGACTTCATCGGGTTCGAAGTGCGCAACGCGCCCTTGATCGGCATGCTCGTCTGGGGCGTGCATGACGACCGCATTCTCAACAATGTCGTGCACGACTCCGTCCGCGGCGGCATCTGGATGGGCCACGACAATTTCGGCCGTAATTACAACAACATCATCGAAGGCAACATCATCCGCCGCAACGTGCTCGAGAACGTGGCCCGCAACTGGAACGGCGGCTGGGCCCAGTCGATCGGCGTTGCCAAAGGCGACAACATCACCATCCGCTACAACACCGTCTATCGCAATTGGGGCGAGGGCATCGTCCTCGGCAACACCGACAATTCGAAGATCTACGGCAACGAGGTATTCGACAACTACTCGGTGGGGATCTACCTGACTCAGGTGCAGACGTCGACCGTCGACGGCAATGTGATCTACAGCACGGGCGACACGAATTACTACCGCTTCAACGAGCCGGCCAGCGGGATCATGCTTGCCAATGAGGATTCACCGACGGCCGACCTCAATCCGCTGAACGGCATCGACGTGACGAACAACATCATCGTCCGCGGGCATTGGGGCATCGGCTTCTGGAACGATCCGGAGGAGCTCGAGGTCAACAGCATGACCAACTGCCGGTTCGCCAACAACACGATCTACAACACGGCGTATCACGCCCTGCACATCGACGCCGACGTGAACCACAGCGGCGTCATCGTCGAGAACAACATCTTCAATCTTCCCACCGGCGGTACCGGCACATTGACGTCGGTGCCGGCATCAGCTCCCGGCATTACCTATCGCAACAACAACTGGTCGGCGAACCCTGGCTCGCCGGCGTACGACGCGACGACGGACGTGATCGGCGCGGCCGGCTTCGTCCGCCCCGGCGGACTCACCGCCGAGGATTACAAGCTGCTCTCGACTTCCATCTGCATCAACAAAGGCCGTACGTTGACGTACGTCACCAAGGATTACTGGCTGAAGTCGCGCACCGGCACGTACGACATCGGCGCGCACGAGTACTGAGGCGCCGATTCAATAACGTTGCATGGGAGCGCCGGCACGAGCCGGCGCTCCGCATTTAGACCTCCGCCGTCTGTACCGGCTGCTGCATCGCTACCGTCGTTTTATTCGCGCCGCGGAAAGCGCGCGCGGCGGCGACGAAGGAGCGGAACAGCGGGTGAGGAGCGGTGGGGCGGGATTTGTACTCGGGGTGGAACTGGCAGCCGACGAACCAGGGGTGGCCCTCGAGCTCGACGATCTCCACGAATTTGCCGTCGGGTGAGGCGCCGGTCACGCGGAAGCCGCGCGATTCGAGCTGCGGAATGTATTCCGGATTCGCCTCATACCGGTGGCGGTGGCGTTCCTCCACCTGCTCGACGCCGTACGCATCGCGGGCGATGGAGCCTTCCTTCAGATTGCAGGGATATTTGCCGAGGCGCATCGTGCCGCCGAGGGCGTCCACGCCGATCAGGTCGCGCAGCTTGTAAATGACCTTGTACGGCGCCTCGTCGTCGAATTCCGTCGAATTCGCGCCGACCATTCCCGCGACATTGCGCGCAAATTCGATCGTCGCGCACTGCATGCCGAGGCAGATGCCGAAATAGGGGATGCGCTTCTCGCGCGCGAAACGGATTGCACGCAATTTACCTTCGACGCCGCGCGAGCCGAAGCCGGGGCCGACCAGGATGCCGTCCACGTTCGACAGCTCGCCGTGGTAGCCCTCTTCCTCGAGCGACTCCGAGTCGATGTAGACGATGCGCACCTTCACGCCGTTGGCGATGCCGCCGTGCACCAGCGCCTCATTGAGCGACTTGTACGAGTCGCCAAAGTCAACATATTTACCAACGAAGCCGATACGCACCTCGTCCTCGGGATGCCGCAATTTCCGCACGATCTCTTCCCACTTGGCCAGCGAGCCGATCTCCTCGTGCGGCAGGTGCAGTTTGTCGAGCAGGATCTCGTCGAGTCCCTCGCGCGAGAACGCCAGCGGCACCTGGTAGATGTAATCGACGTCGTACGCCGGGATGACCGATTCCTCTTCGACATTGCAGAAGAGGGCCATCTTCTTCTTCATGTCCTCCGGGATGGTGCGGTCGGAGCGGCAGAGCAGGATGTCCGGCTGGATGCCGATCTCGCGCAGTTTCTGCACCGAGTGCTGGGTCGGCTTGGTCTTCAATTCCTCGGAGGCCTTGATGTATGGCACCAGCGTGACGTGCACGTTCAGGGCATTGCCGCGGCCAGCCTCCTGGCGGAACTGGCGGATGGCCTCGAGGAACGGCAGCGACTCGATGTCGCCGACCGTGCCGCCGATCTCGATGATCACCACGTCGACGTTTTCCGAGACCTCGCGGATGCACTTCTTGATCTCGTCGGTGATGTGGGGAATGACCTGCACGGTCTTGCCGAGATAATCGCCGCGCCGCTCTTTTTCGATGACCTTCAGGTAGATGCGGCCGGTCGTGTAATTGTTCTTGCGCGACGCCCGCATCGAGGTGAAGCGCTCGTAGTGCCCGAGGTCGAGATCGGCCTCGGCGCCGTCATCGGTGACGAACACTTCGCCGTGCTGGAACGGCGACATCGTGCCGGGGTCGACGTTCACGTAAGGATCGAATTTCTGCAGGGTGACGCGGAAGCCGCGCGCCTCGAGCAGCGCGCCGATCGACGCCGCCGCGATTCCTTTTCCGAGTCCGGAAACGACACCGCCGGTAATGAAGATGTACTTCGTGCTCATGGAATCCTCCGGATGGGTTTGGATCGAGGCGGGAGAGAGAGGTGGTGTGTCGGGAGAGATGGGTGTCGTGTGAGCATGGCGCTCACGAACGACGGCCTCCGGATTTATGCGTGCAGTTTCGCAAGTTCGCTCTCGACGCGCGCCACGTCCTCGGGCCGATCGACCCCGAGGTGCGGCTTGCTTGTTCTCGACACGGCGATTTTAAGGCCGTGTTGCAGCGCCCGCAACTGTTCGAGCGATTCCGCCTGTTCGAGCGGCGACGGCGCGAGCTCCACGAAGCGCTGCAGCGTCTCGCGGCGGTAGGCGTAAACGCCGATGTGGCGCAGCGCCGCGGCCCGCGAGCCGATGGCCGCGCGCGAAAAGTAGAGCGCGGTTCCGGCCGTGTCGCAGACCACCTTCACCACGTCGCGCGCGTGAAACTCCTCGTCCGACTCCAGCGGACAGGCGAGCGTGGCCATCTCCGCGGCGCTCGACTCGAGCAGCGCGATCAGCGCATCCACCGCCTCGATCTCGATCAGCGGCTCGTCGCCCTGCACGTTCACCACGATGTCGAACGGCTCCGGCTCGAGCGCTTCGATGATCGGCAGTGCCGCGGCGATGCGGTCCGTCCCGGTCGAGAACTCACCCTCGGGGCGGACGATTTTTCCGCCGAACTCCGCCACGTGCCCGAGGATCCGCTCGTCATCGGTCGCGACATAGACCGCGGAAGCGCGACGCGATTGTGAGGCGCGCTCGTACACGCGCTGGATCAGCGACACGCCGGCGATGCGCGCCAGCGGCTTGCCGGGAAAGCGGCTCGAGCCGTATCGCGCGGGAATTACAATCACGCTCCGCATGCCGGCCGCCGATCTTATCAGCGCTCCCGATCGCGACCTGATCAAGCGCCTGACCTACGCCGCGGCGGCCGTCTTCCTCTTCACCGCGCTCTTCTCGTATCTCGACCGCGTCTACTCGCGCAAATTCTTCGACGTCACCGGCCAGGCCGACTGGATCTGGGCGCAGCACCGGATGAGCAGCAACGACCCGGTGGCCTTCTTCGCCGCGCGCGAGTTCACGCTGCCGGAGAATCGCGTCTACACGCACCTCAAGCTCCTCGGCGATCCGGAGTACACCTTCTGGATCAATGGCCGCGAAGTCGCCGGCGTGCGCCTCGGCGAAGAGCGCCGCCTCCACCTCTACGACATCTCGTCGCTCGTGCGCACCGGCCGCAACCGCATCGTCGTGGCCGTGCGCGCGCCGCTCGGCGTCGGCGGCCTGCTCGCCTCGATCGACATCGCGCCGGAGACGGAGAACTGGGTCGTCACCGACCGCGACTGGAAGATCTATCGGCGCTGGAATCCGGAGATCCTGCAGCGCGATCCGGAGCCGCCGCAGTTCGAGCCGCCGCAGATCGTCGGCGAGCCGCCGATCGGACGCTGGAACTATCTGGCCATCGACCCGCGGCCGCTCGACGGCACGCCGGGCCAGGTGCTCGCGCCGCAGGAATCGTTCTCGATGATCGGCTACCTGCCGGCCATCCGCACGCGCGCCGGCGTGGCCGTGGCGGTGACCGATCGCGCGCGCGCCACCGTTTTCGATTTCGGCTTCACGAAGGGCCGCGTGCGGCTCACGCGCGCCGGCGATCACTTCACCAGCCGCAACGTCTACGTCCGTTTCGCGAACGCGCGCAACGAGCTCGGTCGCGTCGAGTGGAACCTCCGCCCGGTCGTGCTCGCGCCGGGCGAGCACGTCATCACCATTCCGGAGAGTTACAGCTTTCGCTACGTGATGGTCTTCGCGCGCGGCGTGACGGCCGAAGTGCTGCGCGATCAGTAGAGGACTTTGCGGATGAAGTAGTCCTGCAACGCCTGCTGCCGCGAGGCCGGCGGCACTTTGTCGAGCGACTCGGCATCGGCGCGCGTCATCTGGAAACGGCCGGCGGCGCCGCCGGTGGTGGTCTTCATGAAGAGCTCGACCATGTCGATCTGCGCGCCTTCGACGCCGGCGTTGCGCACCAGCAGGAACGACGCCGCGGAGATGGCGTTGAAGACGCGCTCCTCGGTGTCGGTGGTGAGATCGGCGCGCAGGCTGCGCGCGCCGGTCGAGGTGACCTTCTTTTCGAAGATGCCGACGTTCTCGAAGGCGCGGTCGAAGTTCTCGAGCACGCGCGCCGGCAGCGACCCGGCGACGACGGGCGGCGGAGCGGACGGCGCCGGCGTCGCGGTGTCGGCGGGATTCGCCGGCGTCTTGCGCAGCTTGATCTGCGACCCGAGGGAACCGCCCTGCGGCTTCGCCACCTGCGCGTCCGGCATGTTCGTGTTGAGATCGAGCACGCTGACGTTGCCGCTGGTGAGACCGAGCTTGGTGGCCTGTTCCGATTTGGCCACGTCGATCAGCGACGGATCGAGCGAGATCGACTGGCCGTTCGTGAGCTGCACGAGCGCCTTGCCGTTGACGACCGTCCACTTCGATTTGGCGACGTACGAGGTGCCGTCGCGCAGCACGACCACGTACGCGGCGAACGACGACGAGGCGGCGAGCGCGGCGAAGGCGAACAGCGTCAGGATTTTCTTCATCGGTCTCTCCGGAATCTGCCGGTCAGGCGGTCGATTATACTGACAGGTCGCGCAAACGCCGCGCGGCAGGAGAGCGATTTCACATGCTGGTCGTCATGGAGGCCGCGGCGCGGCCCGAACAGATCGAAGCCGTCGTTCGCCACATCGAGCGCATGGGCTTCCGCGCGCATCCGATCCCCGGCTCGTCGCGCACCGCCATCGGCATCACCGGCCACGGCGGCAAAGCGGACCCGCAGGTCCTCGAGAATTTTCCCGGCGTCAAGGAAGTCATCCCGGTCTCGCACGCGTACAAGCTGGTGAGCCGCGAGACGCGTCCCGACGACTCGATCGTGAACGTCGGCGGCGTCGACATCGGCGGCAACGGGGTAGTCGTGATCGGCGGGCCGTGCGCAGTCGAGTCGCTCGACCAGACCCGCACCATCGCCGAGCGCATCAAGCAGGCCGGCGGACAGCTCTTCCGCGGCGGCGCGTACAAGCCGCGCACCTCGCCGTATTCGTTTCAGGGGCTCGAGGAGAAAGGGCTGGAGATCCTGGCTCGCGTGCGCGAAGAGTTCGACATCCCGATCGTCACCGAGGCCATCGATCACGACTCGCTGCAACTCGTCGAGCAGTACGCCGACTGCATCCAGATCGGCGCGCGCAACATGCAGAACTTCGCGCTGCTGCGGAGCGCCGGCCGCGCCCGCAAGCCGGTGCTGCTCAAGCGCGGCATGTCGGCCACGCTCGAGGAGCTGTTCCTCTCGGCCGAGTACATCATGGCCGACGGCAACTACAACGTGATCCTCTGCGAGCGCGGCGTGCGCACCTTCGCCGGACACACGCGCAACACGCTCGATCTCTCGGTGATCCCGGCGGTCAAGCGCATCAGCCATCTGCCGATCCTCGTCGATCCGAGCCACGGCACCGGCAAGCGCAACAAGGTCCTGCCGATGTCGCGCGCGGCCATCGCCGCCGGCGCCGACGGCGTGCTGATCGAGGTGCATCACAAGCCGGAAGAGGCGCTCTCCGACGGACCGCAGGCGCTGCTGCCGGAGGCGTTCGAGGAAGTGGTGCGGCAGGTCGACGCGATCGCGCAGGTGCTCGGACGCTCGCTGCAGCCGGCGCTCGCCGCGCGCTGAGATGCGCCGCACGAAAATTCTCGCGACCCTCGGCCCGGCGTCGAGCAGCGAGGAGATGATCCATCGTCTCCTCACCTCCGGCGTCGATGCCTTCCGTCTCAACTTCTCGCACGGCAAGCACGAAGAGCACGCGCGGCTGGTGCACACGATCCGCGACGTGGCCACGGAGCTCGGCCGCTACATCCCCATCGTCGGCGACATCCAGGGACCGAAGCTGCGCATCGGCGACGTCGAAGGCGTGCAGTACCTCGAGGCGGGACAGACCTTCGTCATCGGCACGCAGCCGGTGCTGGGGAACGCGAAGCTCGTCTCGACTCCGTTCACGCCGCTGCCGCGCGAGGTCGAGACCGGGCAGCGCATCCTCATCAACGACGGGCTGGTCGAGCTGGTCGTGACCACGGTCGACGACACGCACGTCACCACGCGCGTGATTCACGGCGGGCCGATCTCGTCGAAAAAGGGGATGAACTTCCCCGACTCCGAGCTGACCAGTCCGGCGATCACGGAGAAGGACAAGAAGGATGTGGCCTTCGCGGTCGAGCAACAGCTCGACTACATCGCCGCGTCGTTCATCCGCCGCCGCGGCGATCTGGTCGAGCTGCGCGAGCTGCTGCGCGGGTACGGCGGCAGCGAGATCAACATCATCGCCAAGCTCGAGAAGCCGCAGGCCATCGACAACCTCGACGAGATCCTCGAGGAGAGCGACGGCGTGATGGTCGCGCGCGGCGACCTCGGCGTCGAGCTGCCGCCCGAAGCCGTGCCGATCGTGCAGAAGAAGATTCTCGCGACGGCCAGCCGCTTCGGCCGCTTCGCCATCACCGCCACGCAGATGCTGGAGTCGATGACCACGAACTCGCGGCCGACGCGCGCCGAGGCCTCGGATGTGGCGAACGCCATCTTCGACGGCTCCGATGCGGTGATGCTCTCGGCCGAGACGGCGTCGGGCAAGTATCCAGTGGAGGCGGTGCAGATGATGGCGCGCATCGTCTTCGCGGCCGAGGCCAGCCGGCAGCACGTCACGTGGGAGCGTGCGCCATTCAAGAAATCGTCGGAGACGGACGAGTTTACGGATGCGCTGGCAGGCGCGGCCAACTATGCCGCCGAGCAACTCGAGGCAAAGTACCTGGTCGTCTTCACCCAGACCGGCTTCGCCGCGCGCCTCATGTCGAAGTTCCGCCCGCGCGTCCCGATCATCGCGCTGACACCATCGAGCTGGGTCGCCCGCCGCATGAGCCTGTTGTGGGGCGTGCAACCCTTCGTCATGCGCGACGCCGGCGAGTTCCACGAACAGATCGTCGAGCGCGTCGATGACTTTCTGCTGGCCAAGGACATCGTCCGCCCCGGAGACCGGCTGGTGATCCTGATGGGATCACCGATCTATCAACGGGCGAAGACGAATCTGTTGCGGGTGCATCGGGTGCGGGACTGAGGCGCGGAATCGACGGGTCGGGTCCCTCTAATGCTCGGAGGAACATCGATGAACGAAAACCGCAGCAGCACCGAACTTGCTGAGCGCAACGCCAAGCACCTCGGCCGCGCGCAATACACCGCTGTCCGCCTGCGCACGGGCGTTCGCCTCTACGCAGTCGGCTTCAATCCCGGCGGCGGGTATCACAATTTCTTCGAGAGGCTCCCGATCGACATCTGGCCGCCGCAGTTCGCGTTCTACAGCGTGCCGCCCGAGATCGGACCCGATGTGATCACCTTCTTCGTGGTGGACACGGCGTTCCTCGCCTTCGACGACGTCAAGGAAGTGATCGTGCACGACGCCGATGGTGAGCACCGCGTGCCGGTCGCCGGTTCGATGAAGGATGGCGGCGACGGGCCGTTCCCCCGGTTCACGCCGTAAAGGTCGCACGCGCCGGCCGCGGTTCAACCGCGGCCGGCGTATCGGCCTACAATGCGGCCACCCGTGAACATCTCTCCTGAACGGCCGCTCGCCCTCGCACACGCGTCTGCCGCGCCGCCGATCGTGGCGATGCTGAGATACGCGGTCCTCGCAATCGCGCTCTCCGCATGCGCCGCTCCTCTTTTCGCCGACTGCGCGCCGCAGCGGACGATGAAGATCGTCACGGCGATGGAACGTCCCGGCCTCGCGCCCGACGCGTATGCCGCGCAGCCGCGCACGCTCTACCGCCTCGGCACGCGTTACGCGCGGCTCGAGGAGCCGGAGAATCCGGCCGAACACGTGCACGGTCTGATCATCGTCAGCGAGCCGGACATCTGGATGATCAACCTCGCCGACCTGTCGGGACAGCACATCGTCGATCCGGGGCCGAGCATCGACTTTCACGCGCCGGTGCTCGATGCCGTCGACTCGCACTTTTGGTGGCAGCTCGAATTCGGCTGCGAAGAGGCGTTCATGAAAGCGGCCGGCGCGCGCGTCGAGCGCAACGGCGACACCGTTCGCTACACGCGGGCCGCCGAAGGAGCGACCGTCCAGCTCGTCGTCGCGAACGGAGCGCCGCAGCGGATCGAGATCGCCACGAGCAAAGGGCAGTACGCCATTCGCTATCTGACCTTCGAGATGCTCGACGACACCTCCACCGAGCGGTACCGCCCGCCGGAGCAGGCGCGGATCGTCGAGGCGCCGAAGCAGTAAGCGCGCTCCCGGCCGTTTCCAACCCGTTACAGAATTCTCCGACCCCGGAACTGGGTGTACCATCCGCATGCACACCAGCCCGAATGCCGGGCTCCGGGGAAGTCGGGAGGGCCGGGGCGGCGTTTCCATTCGACGTAGCCAAACGCGGAGGAGGTACATGCGCCGGTTTCGAGCAATCGCAGTTGCGGCCTCGATCGTCATACTCGCCGTGCCCGCGCGTTCCGACGCGCCGCTGCCCGCCGCGCTGCAAGTCCTCGGCACCGTCACCAACGCCGCCCGTCCCGTCGCCAACGCCCTCGTCATCGCCCTCAACCTGCAGGACTTCGGCGCCACGCAAACCTACACCGGCACCGACGGCGCGTTCCTCATGCCGACGCTCCGCGCCGGGATGTACAAGATCATCGCCGTCAAGCAGGGCTTCGTCCCGGCCATCGCCACCGTCGTCCCGACCCGCGCCACCCACCGCGTCGCGCTCAAGCTCGAAACGGAAGGGAAGGGAGGACGGAAGGGCCTCAATCAGGAAATATGGGAGCTGCGCGGTTCCCTACCTCCGGACATCCTGCGCGAGCTCGACAACGTCCTCAATCCCGAGGTCGCGTATGACGTGCCGCGCCTCCGCGGCGAGATGATGTCGCTCACCGGCGTGGCCGGGCAGGCGGCCAATCCCGCCTTCGCCCAGACCGCCCTCGGCGTGCAGGGCCGCATCAACGACAACTGGCAGGTCGGCATCCGCGGCAACCTGCAGCGCTTCGAAGACCCGACCGACGAGGCGCGCTTCGGACCGCCCGTGGCCGAGTCGAGCGTGATGTCGATGGAGCTCCGCTCGTCGCCGACCGACGCCTATCGCGTCGCCTCGACCCGCAGCTCGTGGCGCTACGCCGACGGCAACGAGAACGACCGCGTGGCCGACGTGCGCGCGCACAACTTCGAGTGGCAGCACGGCGGCGCGCGCGTGCAGGTGCGCTACTTCCAGCAGGACAATCTCTTCCATGACGCCACCGACGCCTCGAACCTGATCGAGATCGCCGGCAACACCACCGTGCTGCAGACGCGCCGCAACGACCTCGGCGTCGCCGTGCGCGTGACGCAGGAGTCGGTCGGCAGCGCGGTGGCCGGCATCCTCCGCACCGCCGACATCGCCGCGAACGGCACCGTCAGCGTCGTGCCGAGCGTGATGCTGCATTACGGCATGGCCAGCCGCATCGGCGTCGACGGCCAGGAATGGGCGCCGCGCACCGGCGCGGAGTGGAAGATCACGGAGAACACCTCCGTGGTCGGCTCCGCGCTCTACAAAGTGCTCGACCGCGATCCGTCGTCCGGCGCGCTGCCGGCGCTCGTCTTCTGGGCCGAGGATGGACGCGTGCTGCCGAAGTACGCCTACACCTTCGGCATCGTCAGCGGGAAAGAAGGGAAGAACCGCTTCTCCGCGCTGGCCACGGTGACGGCCGTCGACGCGCCGCTGCGCGTGGTCTTCGCCGACGCCGACGATCAGTTCTGGGACGGCCTGCTCGTGGAGTCGGGCGACATCCGGCGCGACGTGCGCGTGGCGTACCGCCGCGAGTTCGGGCACCGCTTCGCCGTCGACGTCGCCGCGTCTGCAGGCAACGCCGCGCAGCGCGATCCGGCGCTCGCGTCGCGGCAGAAGGTCTACGCGACGGGTGAGCTGCAGTCGACGTTCACGCCGACGCGCACGACCCTGGCCATCGCCTACCGCGAGATTCAGCAGCCGCGCGAGAACGGCGGCGAGGATTACCGCACCGAGCGCGTGCACGTGCGGATGTCGCAGTCGCTCTATCTGCCGGTCGACCTGAAGCTGCTCCTCGGCATCGAGCTGGCTCGCGCCGAGAACTCGCCGTTCCTCGTCGACGCGCTCACGCCCGAAGGGAAGTCGAAGAAGTACATCGGCGGCCTCGCCCTCAACTTCTGAGTTGCAGCGCCCGGGCAAAGCGGATCTCGAGGCGGCGCGCGGCAAGACGCTGCCGGACGTGATCGCTCCCGATCTGGCGGTGCTCTTCTGCGGCATCAATCCCGGTCTCTACACCGCCGCCATCGGCTGTCACTTCGGCCGTCCCGGCAATCGCTTCTGGCCGACGCTTCATCGCGCCGGCTTCACGCCGCGCCTCTTCGCGCCGCACGAGCAGCGCGAGCTGCTGCGCTACGGCTGCGGGATCACCAACCTCGTCGCGCGCGCGACCGCCGCGGCCGACGAGCTGACGCCGGAGGAGCTGGTCGAGGGCGGGAAGACGCTCGCGCGAAAAGTGAAGCGGTATCGCCCGCGATACCTGGCCGTGGTCGGCATCGGCGCGTATCGCACCGCCTTCGCGCGGCCGAAGGCGAAGCTCGGGCTGCAGGAGGAGACCATCGGCGCCACGCGGATCTGGGTGCTGCCGAATCCGAGCGGCCTCAATGCGAACTATCAGGGCGATCAGTTGGTGGCGCTGTTCGCGGAGTTGCGCGCCGCCTCGATCTGATTGTCGATCGCTTCCTGACGTTGCACGACGTCGCCCGGCAGCTCCGCGCCGTTGCGGATGGTGGCGTCGAGATCGCTCACCAGACCGCGCAGCGACGACATCGCCTCGCGTGATTGCCGGCACGGCTCGTCGCCGCACGTGCACGCCGACTCGGCGATGCGGATCTTCGTGTCGACCGAGTCGCGAAACCGCGACCACGCCTCGGTGTCGTACGGCGGATTGATGAACCGCCCGATCCCGTTGCCCCACGTCTCCGACGCTTTCGCCGCCGCATCGGGACAGCTCGAGCTGCGCCCGGCGATCGCGGCCACGCGATCCTTCGCGCCGGTCACGCCGCGCAGCCGCGGCTCGAGAACCTTGAACCCGACCACCAGCACCGCCACGACGAGGACGAGTTTGAGGATGCGCATGGGGTGATTGTACGGCTGGCGTTAACGCGCGGCTCCGAGGAACTCGTGCCCCACGATCCTCGCCGCCGCCTCTTCCGGCGACGTCATCGACGTATCGATGCGCAGGTCGTACTCGAGCAGCGTGTGAATGCGCGCCGCTTGCACTTCGGCCATGCCGAGGCGGCGGTCGCCGCGGGCGCGCTCGCGCTCGCGCAGGATCTCCGGCGGACAATCGAGTCCGACCAGCAGCACTTCGTGCGAGGCGATCGCCTCGCCCAGCAGCTCCCGGTGATACGCCGCGGTCACCGCGTGATCGACGATCAGATCGTGCCCGAGCTCGAGCAGTTGCCGCACGCACGCGTAGAACGCGCGCACCAGTTGCGGCAGATGCAGATCGGCGAGGTCGTCGCTCGACCCGCCGCGCACGATCCGCTCGAGATCGCGCGGCGGCAGCGTGTAGAGAATGCTGTCGATCGAGAAGTTGAGAAACCGCCGCGGCGCGAGCTCCTGCACCGCACGCGCGATCGTGGTCTTGCCGGAGCTCGACGTCCCGTTGAGGACGATGACCTTCGCCACGCCGCTACTGCTGCCCCGGCCGGATCTCCTCGACCAGTTTCGAGAACCGCAGCGACAGCCCCTTCGTCACCACGATCTGCTTCAGATAGTTGAGCGACGTCACCGCGGCGGGCAGGCCGGAGATCGCCGTCGGGATCGAGGCGAGGCGGCCGGCGAGCTGGATGGTCTTGTCGACGGCGGTGTACTCCGCCGAGCGGAGATCGGCGCCCATCTCGCTCTGGTAGGCGAGGGTGAGCAGATAGATGTCGGCGAGCAGCTCGCGGAAGCGCATCTCGCTGCCCCAGGCGAAGCAGTTGCCGGCGCGCACGTTGTCGAGGAACTCCTGCGGCGTCTCGCCCTTCGACACCGTGTGCACCTTGGCCACGTGCTTGAGCGTGTGCGCGTCGGAGCCGCCCACCATCGAGATCTGCTTGCCGTGCTGCTCCTTCACGTGCTGCACGAGTTGCTGCACCATCCGGTTGTGAAACGACGCCATGGCGCCGTTCATCACCTCGAAGATGTCGAACATGTCGATCAGCTCGCTGATGTAGCGCGCCGCGACGTTCTTCATGCGATAGTTCTGAAAGAGGTGATTGATCCCGAACAGCAGTTGCTGCGACTTCATGTACGGGATCAGCTCGCGGATGTCGGGACGCAGCCGCTGGATCTCCCGATGCTGCTCCTCGTTCAGGCCCCAGACGCCGATGTGGATGCGCTGGCCGGTCTCGGGAAAGTACGTTTCCACCTCTTCACCGATGAAGAAATCCTTCATGTCGGGGTGCTTGTTGAGCAGGTAGAGCGCACCGTCGATCGAGTCGTGGTCGGTGAGGGTGACGAACGACATCCCGCGCTCCTTGGCGACGCGGTAGACGTCTTCCGGAGCGTTGTAGCAGTCTCGGGTGTTGGCGCGGCGGAAATACTTGAAGACCGAGAAGCGGCTGTGGCAATGGAGGTCAGCGCGCTTCAGGGTCGGATCTGCAAAGCTTTCCGACGCAGCGGTTTCGATCATCGACAAACGTTGTTCAACCAGCGTGCATTTTCTACAATTCGCGTGCCCGTGAGGTTGAGCAAGGCAGTGTAGCTCAACGTAGAGCAGTTCCTCGGGTCGCTCCGAGGAGCTCAAAGGACGAATGGCACAATCAGCGCGCGGCCCGAAACCGAATTCCAACGCTCCCGACTGGGTCGACCTCGACGTGCCCAGCCGGCTGCCGATCATCCCGCTGGTCTCCTCGGTGCTCTTCCCCGGCGGCGTGCTCTCGCTGCAGGTCGGGATCGATCGCAACGTGCGGCTGCTCAAGAGCCTCCCGGACGATCAGAACCTGATCGCCGCCTTCTGCCAGAAGTCGGGTGACAAGGAGAACCCGCGGCCCGACGATCTCGCGCAGATCGGCGTGCTCGCCGCGATCGTGCAACGCCTGCCGCTCTCCGCCGACCGCTACCAGCTCTTCCTGCAGGGACGCCAGCGCGTCGAGCTCGTGCAGATGCTGCAGAACGAGCCCTACTTCGAAGCGCGCCTGCGCGAGGTCGCGCCGCGCCCGATCCCGAAGAGCGTCAAGACCGACCAGATGATGCTGCGCGCGCTCTCGCTGTTCGAGAAGCTCGTGGAGAGCGACACCAAGTACTCGAGCGAGCTGCTGAACGTCGTCCGCAGCAACATGGACGAAGGTCCCGACACCTTCGCCGATCTCCTTTCTTCCTTCGTCAACTTTCCGCTCGAAGAAAAACAGCTCCTGCTCGAGACCGTGAATCCGGTCGAGCGCATCGAGCTGCTGATCGACTGGATCCAGCGCGACCTCGGCCGCGCCACCGTCGACCGCGAGCTGCAGCGGCAGATCCAGACCTCCATCGACCGCCGCGAGCGCGAGAACTACCTGCGCGAGCAGCTCCGCATCATCCAGGACGAGCTGGGCGAGACGAACGCCGCGGAGCGCGAGGCCGACACGTACCGCGACCGCATCGAGGCGCTGCCGCTCGCCGACGATCACAAACAGACGCTCCGCCGCGAAGTGACGCGCATGGGGCAGCTCTCGCAGTCCTCCTCCGACTACGCGGTGATCAAGGGTCATCTCGACACGGTGCTGCAGATGCCGTGGACGCAGCACACCGAGGATCGGCTCGATCTGGTCAAGGCGGAGGAAATCCTCGACCAGCGCCATCACGGCCTGGAAAAAGTCAAAGAGCGCGTGCTCGAGTTTCTCGCGGTGCTCAAGCTCAAGGGCGATCTGAAAGGTCCGATCCTCTGCTTCGTCGGGCCGCCCGGCGTCGGCAAGACTTCGCTCGGCGCCGCCATCGCCGACGCCCTCGGGCGGAAGTTCGTGCGCATGGCTGTTGGCGGCGTGACCGATGAGTCGGAAATCCGCGGACACCGCAAAACCTACATCGGGGCGATGCCGGGAAAGCTGATCAACAGCTACATCCAGGTCGCGGTGAACAACCCGCTGATCATGATCGACGAGATCGACAAGATCGGAAAAGACTTCCGCGGCGATCCGTCATCGGCGCTGCTCGAAGTGCTCGACCCGAAGCAGAACCACGCCTTCGTCGACCGCTATCTCGAGATCCCGTACGACCTCTCCCACACGCTTTTCGTCTGCACCGCGAACGTGCTCGATAACATTCCGGGGCCGCTGCGCGACCGGATGGAGGTCATCCGTCTTTCCGGATATACGGAAAACGAGAAATTATCCATCGCCACGAAGCACCTCATTCCGGAGCTGCTCGAGAACCACGGCCTCGGCGCCGAGCAGGTGACGCTCGACGACGACGCCATCCTGCTGATCATCCGCGATTACACCGCCGAGTCGGGCGTGCGCAATCTCGAGCGCAACCTCGCCACCGTGCTGCGCAAGATCGCCCGCAAAGTGGCCGGCGGCGGTGAAGATGGGACGCAGCCGTTCCACGTCACCAAAGCGGACATCGAGGGCTACCTCGGCCTGCCGAAGTTCGAGCATGAATTCGCCGAGCGCCATCCGGAGATCGGCGTCGCCACCGGCCTGGCCTGGACCTCGGTCGGCGGCGAGATCATGTTCATCGAGGCCACGCGCATGCCCGGCACCGGCCGCACCACCGTCACCGGCCAGCTCGGCGACGTGATGCGCGAGTCGGTGCAGGCCGCCTACTCGTACGTCCGCTCGAAGGCGCACGAGCTCGACATCGAAGACCGGCAGTTCTCCGAGCACGACATCCACATCCACTTTCCCGCGGGCGCGATCCCGAAGGACGGGCCGTCCGCCGGCGTGGCCATCGCCACCTGCATCGCCTCGGTGATGGGCGAGCGGCCGGTGCGCCACGACATCGCCATGACCGGCGAGATCACCTTGCGCGGCAAAGTGCTTTCCGTCGGCGGGATCAAGGAGAAGGTGATGGCCGCGCACCGCGCCAACATCAAGACCGTGATCCTGCCCGAGGGAAACCGGAAGGATCTGCAGGAAGTGCCGGAGGAGATTCGCAACGAGTTGCGCTTCCTCTTCGCCGAGCGGATGGAAGACGTCTGGAAGGAGACGCTCATCCCGCTGTACGTGGTGAAAGAGCGGCACGACCGCAAGTACGACGACGCCGAGTATCGGGCCGAACATCAAAGCGATCGGGCCGAGCGGCGATGAAGCGCGGCTGTCTCGATAGCCTGCTCTTCGCCGCGGTGCTCCTGGTCGTCTTCGGCGGCAGCACCTACTTCTGGTTCACCTTCTTCGTCAAAGGGCGCTCGCTGCCGACGCCGAACCTGATCGGCAAGACCGTGGCCGAAGCGCGCGCGCAAACGCGCGACCTCGGCGTCGAGCTGGAAGTGGAAGAAGGGCACCGCCGCAACTCCGACCGCGTGCCGGTCGATCACATCGTCTGGCAGAATCGCTCGCCGGGCGCGACCAGCTTCATCAAGCGCGGCTCGCTGATCCGCGTCGAGCTCAGCGCCGGACCGCTCGTGCTGCGCGTGCCCGATCTCACCGGCGAGACCGCAGGCACCGGCATGCTCCGCCTCGGCCAGCAGAACCTCAAGCTCGCCAACTTCACCTACGTGCCGACCGATGGCAAAGGGATTCTCGCCGCCGATCCGCCGAAAGGAACGGTGGTCGGACCGCAGAGCGGCGTCTCGCTGCTCGTCTCGGTGCCGCCGATGGCGCCGCAGTACGTGATGCCCGATCTGATCGACCGTCCGCTCGACCAGGTGCGGCCGGCGCTCGAGTCGCGCGGCCTGAACGTGTCGACGGTGAAGTTCGAGGCCTATCCCGGCATCCCGAACGGCATCATCATCCGCCAGTACCCGTTGCGCGGCTCGCCGGTGAGCAGCCGCGATCCGATCTCGGTGGTGGTGTCGCGGCAGGAAGAGACTGCTATCGTGGAGGGCGCGCTCCCGCCGCCGACGCCATGATCCGCATCGCTCCTTCGCTGCTCTCCGCCGACTTTGCGCGCCTCGACGAGGAGCTGGCCACCGTCGCCGGCGCCGACGTGCTGCATCTCGACGTGATGGACGGCCACTTCGTGCCGAACATCACCATCGGCCCGCCGATCGTGGCGGCGCTGCGCGCGCGGACGAAGCTGCCGTTCGACTGCCATCTGATGATCAGCGAGCCGCAGCGCTACATCGACCGCTTCCTCGAGGCGGGCGCGAACATGATCTCGATTCACGTCGAGGCCGAGCCGCATCTGCAGCGGGCGTTGCAGATGATCCGCGACGGCGGCGCGCAAGCCGGCATCGCCATCAACCCGGCCACGAGCGCGGAGTCGCTCTCGGCGGCCCTCGAGTTTTGCGACTACGTGCTGGTCATGACCGTCAATCCCGGATTCGGCGGGCAGAAGTTCATAGAACCTGTGGTGCCGAAGATCCGTCATATCTCCAGACAGATCCGGGAACGTGGACTTCGTGTGGAGATCGAGGTCGACGGCGGCATCGACGCGCGCACCGCGCCGCAGGTCGTCGCCGCCGGCGCCTCGCTGCTCGTCGCGGGCTCGGCGGTCTTCGGAAAACCCGATCGCGGCGCTGCAATTCAGGCGATCCGGGACGCTGTTACGGGCCAGAAGGTATGAGGAACGAGGAATGAGGCATGAGACCGCGCGACCGCTCATGCCTCATCCCTCATTGCTCATGCCTGCAGGAGGCCATTTGAAGCTCAGACTCATCACTACGTCGTTGCTGTTGGTTGCAGTGATCACCGCCTGCCACCGCGGACCGCGGCAGTACCGGCCGGTCGTCGATCCGGAGCTGGTCTCGCTCACGAAAGAGCAGATCTTCCAGCGCGCCGAGGATTCGTTCTCGCGGCACAAGTGGCAGCGCGCGCGGAGTTACTACACGCACGTTTACGAAACCTATCCGAACGATCCACTCGGCCGCCGCAGCCTGCTGCGCATCGCCGACACGTACTACGAACAGGGCGACGCGGTGAACCTGGTCGAAGCGCAGTACAAGTACCGCGACTTCATCAACCGCTATCCGACCAGCGAGCAGGCCGACTACGCCATGCTGCGCATCGGCATGTGCTCGTTCCGGCAGATGGAACGTCCCGACCGCGACCAGCAGAAGACGCACGAGGCGGTCGAGAAGCTGACGGACATGATCAAGACGTTTCCGAACAGCGCGCTCCGCGGCGAGGCGGAGACGCGGCGGCAGGAGGCGTTCGACCGGCTCGCCAAGCACGAGCACATCGTGGCGCGCTTCTACATCAAGCGCGGCAGCAACGCCGCGGCCGTGCAGCGCCTCAACTATCTGATCGACACCTATCCGAACTACGTCGACCGCGCCGGCGCCTACTTCGATCTCGGCAACGCGCTGGTGAACCTCGGCCGCAAAGGCGAGGCGAGGCTCTACTTCGAGCGCGTCGTCTCCGAGTTCCCGAAAAGCGAGTACGCTGAGCGCGCCCGCCGCCGCCTGACCGAAGTCAAAGCATGAAGAAACTCCTCGCCGCTGCCGCTCTCGTTCTCGCCGCCTGCGCCTCGGGCGATTCGCCCGAGCCGGCGCCCGCGCCCGTGGCCGCGCCCGACCCGCGCATCGGCGAGATGCAGACCTCGATGACCGAGCTGCTCGAGCGGCTCGACGTGCTCAACGACCGTATCGCCAGACTCGAAGAGCGCGGCACCGCCGTCGCCGAAGCGCCGGCGCCCGTCGTCAGCGCGGCGCCCGCCGCGACGCCTGCGCCGGTCGCCGCCGCCGCGCCGCAACGCGCCACGCCGCAGCCGCAGCAGCAACCGCAGCAAGCCGCGCAGCCGCAACAGGCCGCGCTCGTCGGCGCGCGCATAGCCGACGACTATCGCAAAGCGATCGTTCTCTACGGCCAGAACAAACTCGCCGAAGCGCGGCGCGGCTTCCAGGGCGTCTACGACTCCGACACCACCGGCGACCTCGCCGACAACGCGCTCTTCTGGATCGGCGAGACCTACTTTGCCGCCGGCGACTACACGAACGCGATGCGCTTCTACACGCGCGTCGTCAACGACTACTCCGACCAGAACAAGGCGCCCGACGCGCTCTTCAAGATCGCCATGAGCCACGAGCGCACCGGGGATCTCGCGCTCGCGCGCAAGACCCTGCAGCAGGTCATCGAGCGCTATCCGTACTCGAGTCCCGCCTCGACCGCGAAGCAGGAACTGCAGCGCATCAAGTTCTGACGCGCCGCGCGCGCACCTGCTGCGCGATCGCCAGCGCGACCTGCACCGCGCACGAGCCTCCGGCGCGGCCAGCGCGCCTCCCGTCCGGCCAGGCCGAACGACGGCGCGCCGCCGAGGAGCAGCGAGATGAAGGCGAGATAGAGAAAGGCGAGCGTCACCCGGATGATTAGAATAGGCCGCCATGGCCGAAGAAACTGAAAGCGGTGCGACGCTGCTGGCGCGGCGCGAATACGCGCGCGCGGTGCCGGTGCTCAAGCGCGAGCACGAAAAGTATCCGTCGAATCCGCGCATCCGCCTGCAGTACGCCGACGCGCTCTCGGGCAACGGGCAGACCGCCGAAGCGGTCGAGCAGTACGAGGCCACCGCGCGCTACTACGAAGACAACGGCCTGACCGTGCAGGCCATCGCCGTGCGCAAGAAGGCGGAGAAGGCGCGCGAGCTGCTCGCCGCGTCGCAGCCGGCCGAGGCGCCGTCGGAAGCAGGCAAGAGCGAGCCGCTCTTTCCGAAGCGCGTGCCCACCAGCCCATTCCTCGACCTCCTCGGCCCCGAGGAGCGCGAGGCGCTGATCAAGGAGCTCGAGCTCGAGACCCACGACGAAGGCAGCGTCGTCATCAACGAAGGCGATCCCGGCACGTCGATGTATCTGATCGCCTCCGGCGAGGTGAAGGTCTTCACCCGCGGCAAAGGCGGCGGCAGCGTCTACCTGGCCCGGCTCGGCGAAGGGGATTTTTTCGGCGAAGTCAGCGTGTTGACCGGGAAACCTCGCACGGCGACCATCACCGCGTCGCAGCGCACCGAGCTGCTGCGGCTCGACAAGGAGAAGCTCGACGGACTCCTGGCCGGCCATCCCGGCCTCCGCGACGTCCTCAACGACTTCTACACCAAACGCGCGGAGCACACCGTCGAGGCCATGATCGAGAGCTTGAAAAGGAAAAGCTGAACGTGGCAGTTCTACCCATCCGCAAATATGGAGATGAGGTTCTCCGTCTTCCCGCATCTCCGGTGGAAACCATCGACGAGTCGCTGCACGCGCTCATCGACGACATGATCGACACCATGTACGCGGCGCCCGGCGTCGGCCTGGCGGCAAATCAGGTCGGCGTGGCGCGGCGGCTGATGATCATCGACCTCTCTGTCGGCAAGCGGCCGGGCGAGTGCCACGTGTTCATCAATCCCGAGATCATCGCCACCGAGGGCGAGGTCACGGAAGAGGAAGGCTGCCTCTCGATCCCCGACTTCGTGGAAGTGGTCACGCGTCCCGAGCGCGTGCGCCTGCGCTACCTCGACCGCAACGGCGAGGAGCGCACCATGTGGGGCGAAGGGCTGATGGCGCGCGCGATGTGCCACGAGATCGACCATCTGAACGGCACTCTGTTCGTCGATCATCTGCGCGGCTTCAAGAAGGATCGCATCCTGAAGAAGATCGCCAGGCTCGCGAAGTCCGGCATGTGGTTTTAGGCGCGCTACAATGCGCCGCGATGCGACATAGCGCGATCGTCACGGAGATTCAGCAGCTCGCTCCGAGCGTGCTCCAGCTCACCGTCTCGTTCAACGATCCTTTCTCGTTCCGGCCGGGGCAGTGGGTGAATTTCCGCTTTCCCGAGGGTGTCTCGCGCGCGTACACGATCGCCTCGGCGCCGCAGCGGCCGGAGGCGCTGCAGCTCTGCGTGCGCACGGGCGGCGGCAAAGGCGGCGACGCAGTGCGCAAGCTCGAAGCAGGTGCGGCGGTCGACGTCGACGGGCCGTACGGCGACTTCCTGCTGCCCGAGGACGATTCGCGTCCGGTGGTCTTCCTCGCCGGCGACGTCGGCATCGCGCCGGTGCGCAGCATCGTTCTCTACATGCTCGCCGAGAGCGATCCACGCGCGATCATGGTGCTCTACGAGCCCGACCAGCGCCACATCCTCTACGCCGGCGACTTCGATCCGCTCGCGCGCGCCGGCCAGATCACGCACGAGAGCGGCTCGATCGAAACGCTGGTCGAGCGCAATCGCGCGAAGATCAAGGAGAGCCTGGTCATGGCGGCCGGCTTCGATCCGTTCCTCGACCGCGCCCGCGAGGCCATGCGCTCGATCGAGCTCGACCCCGACTCCATGATCAGCGAGACCTTCGGCCCGCAGCCGTAGGCGCGGGCGTGATCACCGGGGAACGACCGGGGGCCTCCGGCGGCCGGGGCCACGGGCCCCGGACCCCGCTGGTTGGCCTAGCCTCCGCGACACTGCCTTCCAAGCTCACGACACAGTGTCGCGGAGGCTAGGCCAACCAATGGGGTCTGGGGCCCTCGGCCCCAGCCGCCGGAGGCCTCCCGTCGTCCCCTGATCCGCTAGCGGAACCGCAGCACTTCCGCCGCCGCTAGCAGGATGGCGCCGGGGGCGTAGTTGACGTTGATGGTTGGATCGTTCGAGGCGATCTTGCCGCAGCCGGGGCCGATGTCGGGTGGTTGGATGCCGGTGACGGTGCCGCTTGCGTCGACGCGTCCGGCGAGCAGCGTCATCGCGCGCAGCACGACAGGCTCGTACGTGGCGCGATCGAGCCAGCCTTCATTGATGCCGCGTGCGAGAAAGAACGTGATGAGCGCGGTGCCCGACGTCTCGGCGACGGGACAGAGCTCCGGCTGTGAGAGGTACGCGCTCCAGCCGCCGTCGGGCGTGCGCCGCGCGAGCAGCGACTCCGCGGCCGCGCGCAGCAGCTCGCGCATCTCCTCGCGTGTCATCACGCGCTCGTAACGCCCGCCGGTGTACGGCGCGTCGAGCGACTCGGCCGCGCGCGCCAGCGCGTTCAGCGACCAGCCGTTGCCGCGCGCCCAGTAGAAATCCTGCGACCAGAGCGTCTCCGGCCCATGTTGGAAAAGATGTTGACCATCTTCCCACAGCAGCAATCCCTTGCGCGACGGCGACGCGGCGAGCGCCGCATCGGTGCGATGGTCGTAGACGTACGACTCGATCCATTCGTACGCGAGATTGCGCGCGAGCTCGTCGCCGGTCGCGCCGTACATCGACAGCCACGGCACGACCATGTAGAGATCGTCCTGCCAGAAGCGCGTGCCGTAGCCGCCGGGAATCCACCATGGATCGCGCGGCGCGGCGGTCGACGGCGTCGCGCGGATCGCATGCTCGGCGAAGCGCATCGGACCGGCCAGCGTCGCCAGCAGCGCCGGTCTGCGCGGGTCGTTCGCCGGCAGCACGCGATAGAGATCGAGCGCGGCCTGCCCGAACGCGGTGCCGTCGCCCCAGTAGACCGTGTCGATCGGATCGTCGCTCTGCAGCAGCACCGCCGCGGCACGCTCGATGAAGCGATCGCCCGAGCCGGGCGCCTGCGCGTTCAACTGCTCGCCGAAGAGCACCAGGCCGTCGAAGTAGACGGCGTTCTCCCAATGCAGCCGCGGGTGAAACGTCCAGGTAACGCGATCTGCGGCGCGGGTCGCGGTGGCGATGACGTCGGCGCGCGTGATCGGGCCGGAATGGCGCACGGCGCGATGGCGCGGCGCGGCGGCGAGCGGTAAGGCGAGGGCGAAAGCGAGCAACCAGGAGAACCGAGGCACGGCTTGCGCAACCGCGGCGCGCGCGAACACTATTTCGTGCGGATGACCACGTTCCAGGCAATCGCGGCGCACCAGGCGCAGGTCGGCGCGCTCACGCTGCGTCGTGCGTTGCCGCGCCGCGACCGCCGCATGGTCGGGCCGTGGTGTTTTCTCGATCGTTACGGGCCGCTGTCGTTCCGCGACGCGAAGCCGATGGACGTCGCGCCGCATCCGCACATCGGCATCCAGACGGTGTCGTGGCTGCTCGCGGGCGAAGTGCTGCACCGCGACAGCCTCGGCTGCGAGGCGATGGTGCGGCCGGGCGGCGTGAACCTGATGACGTCGGGCGGCGGCATCGCGCATTCGGAGGAGACGCCGCGTGAGCACAGTGGACGGCTGTCGGGCGTGCAGCTCTGGATTGCGTTGCCCGAGGTTGCGCGGCATCGCGACGCGGCGTTCGAGCATCACCACGAGCTGCCGCGCTACGACACGCGCGACGGCAGCGCGACGGTGGTCCTCGGCGCGATCGCGAACGCGCGCTCGCCCGCGGGCATCTTCTCGCCGCTCGTCTGCGCCGACCTCGACGTGCGCGGCGCGATGACATTGCCGCTCGACGCGACGTTCGAGCACGCGCTGCTCGTGCTCGACGGCGAAGCGACGTTCGAGAACGAACGGCTCGTGCCCGACGTGCTGTACTACCTCGGCAGCGGCCGCGACGCGCTCGCACTGGAGTCGCGCGCCGCGCGAGTCCTCCTCT
>DASVQE010000064.1:0-18037 GCA_036389275.1 Thermoanaerobaculia bacterium | reverse complement strand
CTGCCTTCCAAGCTCACGACACAGTGTCGCGGAGGCTAGGCCAACCAATGGGGTCTGGGGCCCGTGGCCCCAGCCGCCGGAGGCCCCTCGTCGTTCCCCGGTGATCACGCCCGCGTTACCGCAGCCAGCCGGGCATCACGCCCTGGCGGCGCGCGTCTTCGCGGAACTGCTCGTACGCGCGTACCGCGCGCGTCACCGCGAGCTCCGCGTACGGGATCTGTTCGCGCGTATGCGCGAGCTGCGTGGTCTGGTAGGTGAACTGCCGCGGCTTGTAACCCTGATTGAGGAAGAAGCGGATCTCCGAGTCGAGCTGCTCCTCGCGCTCGAGCAGCAGTTGCAGCTCCTCCTTCGCCTGCCGCACGTTCTCCTCGTACGCGCGCGCCTCGCGGCGCCACGACCACTCGTCGCGCGTCTGCTGCGCGATCTCCTCGCGCGTGGCGACCGGCGCCGGCGGCACGACCTGCTGCGGCGGCGCCGGCGTTCCCTCGTGATTCTGCGCGAGCGCATCGAGCAGCCGCTTGCGATCCTCTTCCGCCACGCGCAGCTTGCGCACGCTGCCGGCCTGCTGCGCCGCGCGCGTTTCCGGCCGCGGCGCGCCGCTGTCGATGCGCGCGATCTCCTCGGCCGGCATCGAGTAGAGCAGTCCGCCCGAGCGGAACGTCACCACGCCGTTTGCTTCGCGCACGTCTTCGGCGGCGATGCGGTCGCCGGAGCGCAGCACGAGCGTCGAGGTCAGCGTCAGCAGCAGGACGAGCGCGTTCATCACCGTTAGATTACCCTTCTGACGCTCCGAATATGCCGAACTGGGCTCATCTCGTCACCAATCTGCTCTATCACCTCGGCCTCGCGATCCCGATCGGCGGCACGCTCGTCCTCGGCGCGCTCGTCGCGCCGCAGCTCTTTCGCGCGCTGCCGCGCCATCAGGCCGGCGCCATCTTCGGCCCGACGCTGCGGCGTTTCGCGCGCGTGCGCGCCGTCGCCTTCGCGCTCAGCATCGCCGCCGCCGCCGTCAAACATCTCGTGTGGGAGCGCAACGTCACCGGCTGGATCGCGCTCCGCTGGGCCGCGCTCGTCTTCCTCATCGCCGCCGTGCTGTACGAAATGACCGTGCTGGAGAAGGCGCTGGAGGCGCGGCGCGTGCATCTCACACCCGAGATGCCCGAAGACGCACCCGAACGACGCGCCTTCCAGAAGCTGCACAAACGCGCCGAAGCGCTCATGAAAGCGTCGCTCGTGGCGGCACTCGCCGCGATGCTGCTGAGCTAGAATCCGACTACCGCATGGGAAGTAGCGTTCCGCACCTGCACATCCACTGGGTGTTGCTCGCCGTCGCCTGCGGCCTCCTCTACCTGATCTTCGACGCGCTGCGCTCGTTCGCGCTGCAGCTCAGCCCGGTGCGCCTCCGCAGCATCAGCACCGACCGCTCCGACGGCGGCTCGCTCTGGGCCGTCTTCGACGTCGAAGACTTCCAGCTCGTCAGCGGCGTCCTGCTGCAGGTCGCGCTCGTGGTCGGCGCCGGCGCCACCACCATGCTCTTCGACGAGGAGAGCTTCGGCACCGCGGTGCTCAAGAGCGTCGGCATCTGGGCCGTGGCCATCATCCTCTGGAAGTACGTCCTCGCCCTGATCCCCGAAGACACGGGCGAGGTGATCCTGCGCGCGCTGATCCCGTTCTCGCACGCCGGCTACTTTCTCTTCTTTCCCGTGCTCTATCCGCTGCGCAAGCTGCTCGAGCGGCTCGAACAGAACGAGCAGGACGACGACGAGGAAGAAGAAGTCACCGACAAGGAAGTGCAGGCGTACATCGACGTGGGCGAGGAAGAAGGGATCATCGAGGCGTCGGAAGGGAAGCTGCTGCAGTCCATCGTCGACTTCGGCGACCGCCTCGCGCACGAGATCATGACACCGCGCATCGACGTGCTCGCCTTCGACGCGCGCCAGCCGATGGAAGAGCTGGCCCGTCAGTTCAACGAGTCGAAATACTCGCGCATCCCGATCTACGAGCAGAGCATCGACCAGATCACCGGGATCGTGCACATCAAGGAGCTGTTCGACGCCATCCTGCGCAACGAGCAGCGCTCGGTCGCCGAGCTGGCCCGGCCGCCGTACTTTGTCTCCGAGACGAAGAAGGTCTCGGAGCTGTTGCGCGAGCTGCAGAGCGAGCATCTGCAGATCGCTGTAGTGGTGGATGAATACGGTGGTACAGCGGGCATCATCACCACCGAGGACATCATCGAGGAGATCGTCGGCGACATCGCCGACGAGCATGAAGACGAGGAAGCGACCGTCGTCGAAGTAGGCGAGGGCATCTGGCTGGTCAACGGTCTTCTGCGCGTCGAGCAGCTCGAGGAGACGCTCGACGCGGAGCTCTCCGGCGACGACTACGAGACCGTGGCCGGCATGATCTTCACCACCCTCGGCCGCGTGCCGGGCGTCGGCAAAGTGATCACGAAGAATGGCTGGCGCTTCGAGGTCGAGCGCGCCGACCGCCGCCGCATCTACCGCGTGCGCGTCTCGCGCGATCCTGACTGGCGCTCGGAAGAGGAGGATGCGGACGATGAGTGACGAAGCGCGCTTCGGAGTCGTCGCCTTCGTCGGCCGCCCGAACGCCGGCAAGTCGACGCTGCTCAACCGCATCCTCGGGCAGAAGGTCTCGATCGTCTCCAACAAGCCGCAGACCACGCGCAACCGCATCGTCGGCATCCTCAACGACCCGCGCGGCCAGCTCGTGCTGCTCGACACGCCCGGCATTCACAAGCCGCTGCACCGCCTCAACGTGCGGATGATGGATCACGTGCGCGGTGCGCTGTCCGAGGGTGACGTCATCGCGCTCATCGTCGACGCGACAGAGCAGTTCGGCAAAGGCGACCAGTTCGTGATCGACCTGCTGCGCGAGGAGAAGGAGCGCAACCCCGACGCGAAGCGCTTCGTGCTGCTCAACAAGATCGACCTGCTGAAGAAAGAGAAGCTGCTGCCGCTCATGGAGCGCTATCACGCCTTCGGCATCTTCGACGAGATCGTCCCGATCTCGGCCAGCGGCGGCGAAGGGATCGTGCAACTGACCGAGCTGCTGTTCGCGAACGTGCCGCCCGGCGAGCCGCGCTATCCCACCGAGGACTACACCACGCAGCCGGAGCGCTTCCTGGCCGCGGAGCTCGTGCGCGAGAAAGTGCTGCAGCACACCTCCGAGGAGTTGCCGTACACGACCGCGGTGGCGGTGGAGCGCTTCGAGGAAGACGAAGAGGCGAACCGCATCACCATCTACGCCACGATCTACGTCGAGCGCGACTCGCAGAAGCCGATCGTGATCGGCAAGCAGGGCTCGATGATCAAGCGCATCGGAACCGAGGCGCGGCAGGAGCTCGAGTCGGTCCTCGGCGCGAAAGTCTTTCTCGACCTTCACGTCGCCGTGCACGAAGGCTGGCGCGAGGACGTCCGCTTCCTCGGCGAGCTCGAATGGCCGCTCGGGTGATGTTCCTCGGACGGCATCCACGCGTCGCCGCCGCGATCGCGATCGTCTTCTGGGGCATCTCCTTCGTCGCGACGAAAGCGGCGCTGCGCGAGATCTCGCCGGTTGCGCTGATCTTCCTGCGCTTCGCCATCGGCGCGGTGGTGCTGCTGGCCATCGTGCGCGAGCTGCCGCCGCGCGACGCCTGGCCGCAGCTCGCGCTGATGGGCTTCGTCGGCATCTTCGTCCATCAGATGCTGCAGGCCTACGGGCTGACCATGACCGCGGCGACGAACGCCGGCTGGCTGATCGGACTCACGCCGATCTGGTCGGCGGTGCTGTCGGCCATCGTGCTGCGCGAGCGCTTCGGCGTCGCGAAAATCGTCGGACTCGCGGGCGGCTTCGCCGGCGCGTTGCTCGTCGTGACGAAGGGCGACTTCAGCAGCGCGGCGCTGCATCGTCCGTCGACCCTCGGCGATCTGCTGATCTTCATCAGCACGATCAACTGGTCGATCTACTCCGTCCTCGGCCACGCCACCATCCGCCGCCTCGGACCGCGCCGCGCGACCTCGGGCGCGATGCTCTTCGGCGCGCTGATGCTCGCGCCGTTCTTCGCGGTGCGCCGCGCCTGGACGGAAGTGCCGCGGCTCGACCTGACCGGTTGGGGCGCGCTGCTGTTCCTGGCGGTGGGATGTTCGGCGCTTGGCTACCTGTTCTGGTACGGCGCGCTCGAGAAGGTGGAAGTCTCGCGCGTGGCCGCGCTGCTGTACGCCGAGCCGCTCGTGACCTTCATCGCCGCCGCGCTGCTGCTCGGCGAGCGCGTCAGCGCCGTCGTCGTGGCAGGCGGCCTGCTCGTCCTGATCAGCGTGCTCATCGCGCAGTACGCGCCTGGCGCGGCGCCTGCTGCAACGAGCAAACCGGAGGAAGCATGACCCGTCGTCTCACGATGTTCGCCCTCGTATTGCTGCTGGCCGCCTGCGCCTCAACCGATCTGGATCAGCGCGCCGAGTCGCCGCAGGGAAGGTACGTCGCCACCACCGGAAACTCGCCGGTCGGCGCGATCCCGGAAGTCGTGCTGCACGACTCCGCGCGCAACAAGGACGTGCAGTTCTCGATCGAGTACCCGACGCGCGGCACCGCGAATCCGCTGATCGTCTTCTCGCACGGCTTCGGCGGCTCGAGCCGCGGCTACATCGGCCTGAGCGCTTACTGGGCCAGCCACGGCTACGTGGTCATCAAGCCGACGCACGCCGACTCCGGCCGGGTCGCGGAGATGCAGGCCGCCAGCGACATCTGGCAGAGCCAGACGCCGGCGGACTGGATGAATCGCGTGCGCGACATCACCTTCATCCTCGACTCGCTCGACACCATCGAGCAGCGCTATCCGGAGCTGCAGGGAAAAATCGACCGCACGAAGATCGGGGTCGGCGGCCATTCGTACGGCGCGTACACGGCCATGCTCATCGGCGGCGCGCGCACGTTCCCCGGCGGCACGAGCTACGCCGATCCGCGCGTGAAAGCGATCGTGGCGATGTCGCCGCAAGGTCCCGGCGAAGCGCGCGGACTGACGAATGAGTCGTACGCGCAGCTCCGCGTGCCGGCGCTTTTCATGACCGGCACGCGCGACGCCGGCGTGACGCAGGACGAAACGCCGGAGTGGCGGCAGCAGGCGTACGAGCTCTCGCCGGCCGGCGACAAGTGGCTGGTCGTGCTCGAAGGCGCGCGCCACGGCACGTTCACCGGCCGCTTCGACGAGTTCGAGGCGATGTCGGCGCGCGACGCGCGCATGCGCACGCCGGTCGAAGTCGATCCCGCCACCGGCCAGCCGATCGACACGCGAGCCTCGCGCGCGCAGATCATGTCCGAGCGCGCGCGCGGCGCCTTCGGCACCGCGCGCATGCTCGCCCTCGCATTCTGGGATCTCTACCTGCGCGGCGACGCCGAAGGACGCACGGAGCTCGAGCGCACGCGCGGCGGCGTGGCGGTGCAGAAAAAGTAGGCGAGGGTCGATGAAGCATCGCGCGTTGCTCGGCGTGTTCCTGCACCTCGTCGCGTGCATGGCTCTGCTGTTCGTCGCGCTCGTTCATCCGTTCCTGATCTTGCGAGTGATCGCGGCGATCGGCGCCGTCGTCGCGGCGGTCTTCGTGGCGTACTGGATCTGGTGGTTCCGTTTTTACGCAAGGCAGTCATGAAGGCATTGCGTATCGGACCGCGAACGGTCGCGTACATCCTCGCCACCGCGTACGGCATCAGCGCGATGATCTGGCCGCCGGTCGCCGGCGCACGTCCGGGCGCCGCGTTCGGCGTCGCCGCGCTGACGCTGTTCTACGTGATCGGCGTCGCGCGTGCCGAGGATTGGCGACGGTTTTGAGACGCCACCCGTCACCGATCTCGATCGAGCTCGGCGGGAGCTACTTCGCGCCTTACTGGTCGACAACCGAGCAACTCCGCGTCGCCGCCGTGTTGCTGGTAGCCGTGGTGCGCCGGCTGGAAGGCTGCGCCGATGCGGTGGTCGGCGCGCGCGAACTGGTGAACATCGGCCCCGGCGACATTCCGGCCATCGAAGACCTCGAGCACATGCGTCCGTTCGAGCTGGAGCTGATCAGCAGCCGCGAGATCCAGCAGGCCGCCGTGCTGATCGACGGCGCCGACAGCGGCTACCGCCTGATCACCGACGGCGTCGGCGGCGGCATGCTCGCGCTCGACATTCCCGCGGAACGGCGCGAAGCGTCCCTCGACGCGCTGCTGCTCGAGACGGCGCGCTTCCGCGCCGCCGGCCACGTCATCCGCATTCCCGGCCTCGACCGCTAACGTTCCTCATTTCACGTTTCCGTTATTGGTCGTTGACCCTTTCGTGACGGTCCTTACAATCGTGGCCGTCTCATCAAAATTCAATCGAAGGCAGGGTTCCCGGATGACCAAACGGATGCGTCTTCTAGCAGTCCTCTGTGTATTTTTTGCGGTCAACGCCGTCGCGAGCGACCGTCACCTGGTGTTGTTCAACGGCAATGGCGGCCCGGCCGACTTTGCCTCGCAAGTCGCCGCGCTCGGCGGCACGGTCGTCTACCAGCACCCGGTGCTGGCGGTCGTCTCCGGCCTCTCCGACAGCGCCGCCGCCACGCTCGGCAAGCGCTCCGGCATCGCCGATGTCGAAGCGGACGCCGAGGTGAGCCTCGACGTCAACAGCACGCAGGCTGACGCCAGCGAGCAGGACTTCTCCGACGCCACCAGCGTCGCCAACCCGTCGCTGGCCTCGTTCTACTCGCGCCAGTGGCATCTCCGCGCGATCGGCGCGCACACCGCCTGGGCCGCCGGCCGCCTCGGCTCGCCGAGCGTGCGCGTGGCGATCCTCGACACCGGCATCGACCGCCGCTCGAGCCCGCACGCCGATCTCGCCGGTCACGTCGACTACGCCTCGGGCGCGCAGTTCCAGCTCGATGACCCGACCTGCATCCCGGCCGGCTTCACCTACGGCGCCACCGACGACCTGATGTTCCACGGCACGCACGTCGCCGCCACCGTCTCGAGCAACGCCGTCGCCGCGGCGGGCGTCACCTCGAAGGTCACGCTCATCCCGGTGAAGGTCCTCGGCCTGGCCAAAGATGCGAACGGCCAGTGCACCGGCGGCAGCGGCTCGTTCAGCTCGGTCATGAGCGGTGTGCTCTACGCGGCCGACATCGACGCCGACGTCGCCAACATGAGCCTCGGCGGCGGCTTCACGAAGAACGGCAACGGCCGCTTCGTCGGCATCATCAACAAGGTCTTCAACTACGCGCACAGCAAGGGTCTGCTCGTCGTCGTCGCGGCCGGCAACAGCGGACTCGATCTCGATCACGACGGCAATCTCGAGTCGACCTACTGCTCGACTCCGAACGTCGTCTGCGTCTCCGCGCTCGGCCCGACCGTGGCCACGACCGGCCTCGTCTTCCAGAACGTCGACTCGCCGGCCAGCTACACGAACTACGGCCGCTCGGCGATCAGCGTGGCCGCTCCGGGCGGCACCGGCAGCTCGTCGCGTCCGCGCGGCTATGTGACCGAGGCCTGCTCGCGCAGCGCGGTGTCGGTCGGGCTGGCGGTGTGCGGCACCGGCACCTTCGTGGTCGGCTCGAACGGCACCTCGATGGCCACGCCGCACGTGACCGGCCTGGCGGCGCTGCTCGTGGAGAACGTCGGGCGGAACAACCCGGCGCAGCTCAAGGCGGCTCTGCAGCAGTCGGCCGACGACCTCGGCCAGCCGGGCACCGACGCGATCTACGGCAAGGGCCGCATCAACGTGCCGCGCGCCCTCGGCCTGCAGTAGACACGGTTTCGGCACACGATTCGAGCGGCGGGCGCAATGCCCGCCGCTTTTTTTCTGCTATGCTGTTAAAAATTTGACATGCGCGATCCACTTAGCCTCAGCCGCCGCGAGCGGCAAATCCTGGAGATCCTCTTCGCCACCGGCCGCGCCACCGCCGCCGAGATCCTGGCGCGGATGCCCGACGCCCCGACGTACACGACCGTGCGCGGCCTGCTGCGCGTGCTGGAGACGAAGGGCCACGTCCGTCATGAGGAAGACGGCCCGCGCTACGTCTACTTTCCGGTGATGGCCAAAGGCCGCACCGCCAAAAGCATGCTCCGCCACGTCGTGAGCACCTTCTTCGACGGCTCGCCATCCCGAGCCATGGCCGCACTCCTCGGCTCGACCACGGAAGTGAACGACGAAGAGCTTGGGCGACTCGCGGAGCTCATCGACAAAGCACGCAAGGAGCGGGCGTGATGGGGATGGTGAGGTGTGAGGTCACGAAGCGCACGCGCGTCGTTGCGCCGGCGTTCGCCGCCGCCTTCGGGCGCGAGTCCGCGTCGTCGCTCGCGGAGGCGCAACACCCATGACCCTGCTCCTGTTCAAAGTCACCCTCATCCTCGCGCTGGCCTTCGCCGCCGCCGCCGCGTTGCGGCGGGCGTCGGCGGCGTCGCGGCATGCGGTGCTGGTGGCCGGGCAGGTGGGCGTGCTGGTGATGCCGCTGTTGGCCGTGACGCTGCCGCGGATGACGATCCGCACGAATGTTCCGGACACGCTGCCGCCGTTCCGCGCGCTCGCCGCGCCGCTGCGCGGCGCGGCGGCGCGGCCGGCGCGCACACTGCCGGTGCGTCGGGCGGCAGAGGTGCTCTGGCTGGCTGGTGCGGCGGCGATGCTCGCCAGCGACGCGCTGGCGTCGCTGCGCGCGCGGCGCATCGCCCGGCGCGGCACGCGCATCGCGGACGACGTCGTCCTCTCCGACGAGATCGGCGCTCCGGCCACGATCGGCGCCACGGTCGTGCTGCCGCGCAACGCGCAGACGTGGTCGGCGTCGCGGCTCGAGGCGGTGCTGGCGCACGAGCGCGCGCACATCGCCCGGCGCGACGGCTTCTGGCGCGCCGCCGGCGATCTGGCCACGGCGCTCTGGTGGTTTCATCCGCTCGCCTGGCTGGTGCGCTCGCGGGCCATGCTCGAGCGCGAGGCGAGCTGCGACGACGCCGTGCTGACGCGCGACGCCGATCCGCTCGCGTACGCCGAGCTCCTCGTCGACATCGCCCGCGAGCGCCGCACCACGCCGTTCGCACTCGCCGCCGCGCAACCGGCGCAGCTCGAGCGCCGCCTCCGCCGCATTCTCGACGGACGCGCGGCCCGGCGCCGCACGCGCGCCGCGCTGCCGCTCATCGCCGCCGTGGCCGCGCTCGCGATACCACTGGTCGCCGCCGCGTCACTCGCCGCGCGCGTGCTTGTCTCGCCGCCGCGCGCCGGCGAGCCCGACCTCCGCGGCGACGCTTTCGTCTGGCCCGAGAGCGAGCGCGTACCGATGTCCGCCGCCGTTCCCGACACCCCGGCTACCGGTCCCGACGCCGCGCTCATCGCCCGCTTCCGCGAGTTCGCCGCGCAGCCGTCGCAGGCGCGCGAAGACCTCGTGCCCGACCGCTCGCGCTGGGCGCTCACGCGCGTACGCGACGGCCAGCTCGTCGAGCCGCTCATCGAGTCGCTCCGCGACGCCGACTGGCGCGTCCGCGCCTACGCCGGCTGGTGCCTCGCCGTCGCCGCCGACGCGCGCGCCGTCGAGCCGCTCGTTGCCGAGCTGACCGATCCGGTCTGGCGCGTCCGCTCCGGCGCCGCCTTCGCTCTCGCCGAGATCGGCCGCGGCGCCGACGAGCCGATGCGCCGCGCGCTCTCCGACGACGCCTGGCAAGTCCGCAGCTCCGCCGTCCGCTACTTCGGCAAGCAACCGGGCGCGCGTCCCATCATCGAAGCCATGCGCGCCGATCGTCACATCGCCGTCCGCAACGCCGCCGACGAGGCGCTGCAGCCGTAGCCGAAAAAATTTTTATTGCTGATGTTAAAAAATTGACATAGGAGAGTTCATGTTCAAACGCCTCGCAGTGCTGCTGCTCTTCGCCGCCTCGCTCCGCGCCCAACTGCCGCCGGAGCTCGACGCCTACATCGAGTCGGCGCGCAAGGAAGCGGACGTACCAGGGATGGCCGTGACCGTCGTCCGCGACGGCAAGGTGCTCGTCGCGAAAGGCTACGGCGTCCGCCGCCTCGGCACGACCACGCCGGTAGACGAGAACACGGCTTGGGACGTCGCCTCGCTGTCGAAGTCGTTCACCTCGGCCATGGTCGCCACGCTCGTCGACGACGGCACGCTGCGGTGGGACGATCCGGTGCGCCGCTACCTGCCGCAGGTCGAGTTCGGCGAGGCCTGCCGCAACTCCGAGGTCACGCTGCGCGACCTGCTCTCACACCGCACCGGCCTCGAGCCCGCGAACACGCTCTTCGTCGTGACCGGCTACGACACGGACGAGATGCTGCGCCGCATCCGCTACCTCAAGCCGCGCGTGCCGTTCCGCACCGAGGAGATCTACTCGAATGTGTTGTTCTCCGCGGCAGGTGAGGCCGCCGCGGCGGCCGCGCATGCGACGTGGGCGGAGCTCGTCACCAAACGCCTGCTGATCCCGCTGGAGATGCACGGCGCGAGCGCCGGCGTGAAGCACGATCGCGGTCCGAACTTCGCCTCCTCGCACGAGATCCTCGGCGGCGCGCAACGCGTCATCGACACGGGCAAGTTCATGGCCATCCATCCCGCGGGCGGCGTCAACGCCACCGCCGCCGACATGGCCAACTACATGCTCTTCCAGCTCGGCGACGGCACCTGGAAAGGGAAGCGCATCGTCAGCGCGAAGGAGCTGCGCGAGACGCACACTCCGCAAGTCCTGATTTCCACCACTCCGGAAATGCGCGCCGCGCGCAATGTCCGCTTCTTCGCCGCGTACGGCCTCGGCTGGAACGTGATGGACTACCGCGGCCATCCGATGATCTGGCACAGCGGCAACGCCAACGGAATGCCGGTGTACATGGCGCTGCTGCCGGAGGAGAAGATCGGCGTCTTCGTAGCCGTGAACACGTGGGGCGCGCCATTCCTGCACGGCGCGATCGCCTCGCGCATCCTCGACACGCTCCTCGGCGAAACGCCGTCGCGCGACTACGCCGCCGAAGCCACCGCCGCGTACAAGCGCAGCGCGAAGAGCTCCGAGGAACAGATCCGCAAAGAGGAGGCAGCGCGCGCGAAAGAGAGCAAGCCGTCGCGCGAGCTGGCCGCGTACGCAGGCACGTACAACGATCCGTTGTACGGTGACATCGTCATCGCGAACGGGCCGAAGCTCACCCTGCAATTCGCCCGCGGCGAGGTGGCCGATCTCGAGCACTGGCAGTACGACACGTTCCGCGTGCACTGGCGCGACGCGATGATGGATGAGGACTTCCGGACGTTCGTCACGTTCACGCTCGACACGGCCGGCGTGCCGTCGCGCCTGCGCATGCGCGTCAACCGCGACGACGTGGAGGCGGTGCGGCGGTGACGCTGCTGGTATCATCGGGCGTCCAACATGCCCGACAACCTGATCGATCCGGGGGCGTTTCACGCGCCGTGGCCGGCGTCTCTCGACGCGCACGACGCGCTGCTGCGCAAGCTCACCGAGCAGCGGATCCAGGGCGAACAGCTCCGGCTCCTCGGCTCGGCGGTCACGGTCACGGATCAGGCCATCGCCATTCTCACGCCGGCGGTGGAGGCGGTCGGACCGCGCATCGCATTCGTCAACGACGGCTTCTGCGCGATGTATCAGCGCCGGCGCGAGGCGGTGATCGGCGAGACGCCTGCGGCGTTCGGGATCGTCGAGCGGCAGAGCGCCATCCGTGACGCGTTGCTGCAGCATGTCTTCGAGCAGCGGCCGTTCGCCGCCGAGGCGACGGCCGCGCGCGCGGACGGCAGCGAGTTCGAGGCGGAGCTGCAGCTCGTGCCGGTGCGCGATGGCGCGCAGCTCACGCACTGGGTGGCGTTCCTGCGCGACGTCACCGCCGCGCGGCAGCAGGTGACGACGCTGCGGCATCAGGCGATGCACGACAGCCTGACCGGGCTGCCGAATCGCACGCTGCTCTTCGACGTGCTCGAGCGCGGCATCGCCGCGGCGGGCGAGCAGCGCGCGATGCTGGCGCTGATGCTGATGGATCTCGATCGCTTCAAGGAAGTGAACGACACGTTCGGCCATCACTTCGGCGACGCGCTGCTCAAGCAGGTGGCCTTCCGCCTCGAGAATCAGATGCGCGACGGCGACATCGTGGCGCGGCTCGGCGGCGACGAGTTCGCGGTGGTGCTGCCGCGCGTCTACGACGTCGCCACCGCGGCGTCGGCGGCGCGGCGCATCCTGGCCGCGCTCGAGCCGCCGTTCGTGATCGAAGGGCAGGTGCTCGAGGTCGGCGCGAGCATCGGCATCGCGCTCTTTCCCGATCACGGCGACGACGCGCGCACGCTGCTGCGCCGCGCCGATGTGGCGATGTATGCGGCGAAGCAGCGGCAGAGCGGCTACGGGTTTCATCGCGACGACGCCGAGGTGCGCACGCCCGACCAGCTCGCGCTGGTGGTCGAGCTGCGCGGCGCGGCGGAGCGCAACGAGCTGGAGCTGCATTACCAGCCGAAGCTGCATCTGCGCAGCGGTCTGGTCACGCGCGCCGAGGTGCTGATCCGGTGGAATCATCCGCAGCGCGGAGTCCTCGGGCCGGGGTCGTTCATTCCGCTCGCGGAACGGACGGGACTCATCCGGCCGATCACCGATTGGCTGCTCGAGACGGCGGTGCGGCAGTGCCGCGTCTGGCAGGACGCCGGCGCACCGATTCACGTGGCGGTGAACATTTCGGCCAAGAGCCTGCTCGATCAGGCGCTGCCGTCGAAGGTGCAGGGCGCGCTCGACCGCTGGGGCGTCGATCCGCGCTTTCTGAAAATCGAGATCACCGAGAGCAGCATCATGGCCGACCCGGCGCACGCGCTGGCGATCCTGTCGATGCTGCAGTCGATGGGCGTGCGGCTGTCGGTCGACGACTTCGGCACCGGCTACTCGTCGCTCACGCACCTGCGCGAGCTGCCGATCGATGAGATCAAGGTCGACAAGTCGTTCGTGATGAACATGAATGCGAACGAGGCCGACGCAGCGATCGTGCGGACGGTGATCGATCTCGCCCACAACCTCGGCAAGCAGGTCTGCGCCGAAGGTGTCGAGGATGAGGCTACCTGGCGCGCGCTGGTGAGCCTCGGCTGCGATCTCGCCCAAGGCTACTGGATCGCACGCCCGATGAACGCCGCCGACCTGATGCAGTGGCTCGTCGAGACGAGTTGGGGACTGCACAAGAAGTAGTGCGGTCGGTCCCGAGACGCGCTCGACGTGTGCCCGTGCCACGGAGCGCGAATCGCGCGTCTCGCGGCGGAATGCGCGAACATACGCCGATGCACGCTCTTCGCCTCGCCGCGCTGCTCCTCGCTGCACCTCTTCTGCGCGCCGCGCAGCACGACTGTTTCCTGCTGCAGCGGCTCGGCGAGGCGCGGGCGTATGTCAGCGATGTGCGTGAGTGCGCGGTGGCGAGCTCTCCGGCGTCGACGTTCAAGATCCCGCATGCGGTGATCGCGCTCGACACCGGCGTCGTCACCGATCCGCTGGCGCTCGTGCCGTGGGACGGGTCGAAGCAGGACTTTCCGGTTTGGGAGCGCGACCACTCGCTCGACTCGGCCATCAAGTGGTCGGCGGTCTGGTTCTTCCGGCGCACGGCGGCGCTGATCGGCAGCGAGCGGATGAAGGCGGAGCTGGCGAAGCTCGGCTACGCGCGCGACTCGTTCGAGGGCGACGTCCGCTACTTCTGGGTCACCGGCGACCTCGTGGTCTCGCCGCGCGAACAACTCCGCTTTCTCTCCGCGCTCGTACGCGGCACGCTGCCGGTCGAGCGCAAACACCTCGACGCGGTGAAGGAAGCCTTCCGCATGCCGCCGGGCGCGATCACCAACGCCAGCGGCACGCACGACTTTCCGCTGGCCTGGCCGAAGCCGCTGGTCGTGCATGCGAAGAGCGGCAACACCACCGCGAACGCGGAGCGCGTGAGCTGGCTGATCGGCTACATCGAGAGCGGGCGCGGCACGTATCTGTTCGTCAGCCGCGTACGCGCCGACGGCCCGCTGCCCGCCACCGCCGCGATTGACCTCGCCACGCGCATGCTCAACGCGAGAGCGCCGAAGCGTTGAAGCGCGCTACTCCGGCGACACCTTCACCGTCGCCTTCGTGGTGCGGTCGATGCGGCGCAGCTCGCGATTGATCTCGCGGCGCGTGTGCCACGTGCGCGGCGGGGTCGCGTACTGCACGCCGAGGAGGCCGAAGGCGTCGGGCCATTCGCGGGACGTCGTCGGACGCGTGCCTTGCAGCGGCGCCATCACCGGCAGGTAGTTGAAGCGCCACTGCGTGCCGAGGGCGCGGAACGAAATCGAGCCGAACCCGTACTCGACCCGCGGGCGATGCTCCGGCGGCTCGGGCGTGTTGGCGAAAATGCGCAGCAGTTCGTCGCGTGAGTAGGTCGGTGACTGCACCGCTACCGGCTGCTGCTCCTGCGCGAGCGCGGCGGCGGTGATGAGCAGAGCGAGAATCGTCGTGATCGTTCTCATTGCAGTAAGTACAGATCCGAAAGCAGCCTCGTGTAACTGTAGACGAGCGTACGGCCGTCAGGTGTCGGCCAGATCGGGCCGACGTTGATCAGCCCGGCCGCTTCGGCCGGCATCGCTTCCTTCCACGCAACGCGCGCGCCTGTTGCCAGGTCGACGCGCGTCAGCCGCGCCGGGATTTTTGCGAACGTTGCCACGAACACGGCTGAGCCGTCGGGCGTGAAGCGCATCGGCACGTCGCCCGCCTCCAGCGGCACCGGCCGCGGCGCGCTGCCGTCGATGGGGAAGAGGAAGAAACGCTTCTCACCCGTGCGGCCGAGGACGGCGCTGCCGTCGGGCGTGATCACCGTGCCGGTGACGTTCTCGGGCGTGATCGCGCGCGGCGCGCCGCCGTCGACCGGCTGCATCCAGAGCCGCGGCGCGTGACCCGGCTCTTCGCCGAGAAAGAGAATGGCCCGGCCGTCGGGGAACCAGCGCGCGTTGCGATGATTGATGCGATCGTGCGTGATCTGCCGCGGCTGCCCGGTGCCGGTCGGCAGCATCACCACCTGCGACGGCTTCTGATTGCGCGGAATGCTCAGCACCCACTTGCCGTCGGGCGAGAGCGCCTCGGTCGTGCCGTCGCCGAGGCGCACGGGCGGACTGCCGTCGGTGCGGCGCAGATAAATCCCGAAGATGTCGCCACCCGCTTCGCCCGACTCGGAGAAGAGCACCGTCTTGCCGTCGAGCGACAGATCGCGCGCGACCGAAAAGTCGAGCCACGACAGATCGCGCTCCTTCGGGTCATCCGGCAGCATCGCCAGAATGCCGGCGCGGATGTCCTGCTGCGTGACGAGCGCGCGGCCGTCGCGCGAGACATCATGCAGCCAGAGCCAGCCGGCGCTCGTGGCCACGACGCGCACCTTGCCGTTCTGCTTCACCGCCAGGATCGAGCGCGCGTGCGCGCTGCCGCTCGGATCGGCCGCGTACCACAGCTCGTCCTCGCGCCAGGCCAGACCCTGCACGCTCGAATACTCCTTCGTGAGCGCGCGTCGCGCACGCGTGCGCACGTCGACCACGCTCACCGAGCCGCGGTCGTCGTTCACGAACGGATGATCGAGAAACGCGATCGCGTCGCCGCGCACGTTGAAGCGCGGATGGCTGATCCAGCCGGGCGTCTCGGCGAGCACCTTTCCGATCGGATATTCGAGGCGGCATTTGCCGTCGACGCTGCGCACGATCGCCAGTGCGCTGCCATCGGGATTCCAGTCCGCCGCCTCGACGTCCTCGAGCATCGGGCGCGGCGCGCCGCCGCCGATGGCCACGCGCGCGAGCGTGCCGCTGTCGCGCAGATAGCCGATCGGATGGCGGTCGAGGGAGATGGCCAGTTGCCCGTTCGGCGAGACGGCCAGCACGTCGGCCACGCCGAAGCCGAGGTCGCGCGACTCCGGCGCGTCGGGCCGCACGCTGTAGATCGAGATCGGACGTCCGGCCCAGCGCGCGCCGTAGAAGATGGTCTGCCCGTCGGGCGCGAAGCGCGCCGACAGGATCGTTCCGCTGCGGAAGGTGAGCCGCTTGAACGACGCCGGCGGACGCCGTCCGCGCAACGTGCCGATGCGGTACGCGCCGAAGAGCGCCGCGGCGAGGACGGCCGCGATCAGCAGCGGCCGCACGAGCGCGCGCATGCGCACGCGCGGCAGCATGCCGCGGTAGGAGATGGCCTGCGAGGTGAGGCCCGACATCGCGCCGAGGCCGAAGGCGAGATCGCGCGCCGACTGGAAGCGCTCCTCCGGATTCTTCTCGAGGCAGTGGTGCACGACGCGGTCGAGCGCCGGCGGCACGCGCACGCCGAGGTCTTCGAGCTCGCGCGGCTCGTCCTTGAGGATGGCGTTGAGCGTCTCGATCGGCGACTCCGCGCGGAACGGCGGCAGGCCGGAGAGCATCTCGTAGAGGATCACGCCGAACGAGAAGATGTCGGAGCGGTGATCGCCCGAGGCGCCGCGCACCTGCTCGGGCGACATGTAGCCGACCGTGCCGAGGATGCGCCCCGGCTCGGTCGGCGTGACCGGCAGCGTCGGCGCGAGATCGTCGACCGGCCCGCTGCCGCCCGGCAGCCGCGCCGGCATCAGCTTCACCAGTCCGAAGTCGAGGATCTTCACCTGGCCGTCGCGGGTGATGAAGACGTTCTCCGGCTTGAGGTCGCGATGGAGGATCCCTTTCTCGTGCGCGGCGGCGAGGCCGCGCGCGATCTGCACGCCGTAGTCGGTGGCCTTGCGCGCGTGCACCGGACCTTGCCGCAGCCGCGCGCGCAGCGACTCTCCTTCGAGCAGTTCCGAGACGATGTAGCGCTGATCGCCTTCGACGCCGATGTCGTAGATGGCGACGATGTTGGGATGGTTGAGCATCCCGACCGCCCGCGCTTCCTGCTCGAACCTCCGCAGCGCCTCGGCATCGTGCGAGAGCGAATGCGACAGCACCTTGACCGCCACCTCGCGGCCGAGCCGCGTGTCGACCGCGCGATAGACCTCGCCCATGCCGCCGGCGCCGATCGGCGCGACGATGCGATACGGTCCTAACTGGGTCGACGGCGCGAGCATGCGGTCTCTGACCGCGCAACTTTACTTGAGATATCGGGCCAGAAAGTCCCACATCTCCGCGCGCGACTCTTTGGCGAGCTGCGTGTCGATCCGGTTGAAGCGGTGCGAGCCGGGCGCGTTCTGGTAGATCTTGTACTCGAACTTTTTCCCGGCCGCTTTCAGCGCGGCGATCAGATGCTCGACCTCGAGCACGTTCACGTCGTCGTCGTTGGTGGTGGTGTGGATCAGCAGCGGCGTGCGCAGCTTCTCGACGTGATAGACCGGCGAGCGGCGGCGGTACTCCATCACGTTGTCCTCCGGCTGCTTGCCGATGAAGCCGGCGAAGATGTCGCGGTAGTCCTGGCCGGTGTAGCCCATGCGCGCCACCAGGTCGCTCACCGGCACGCCGGCGTAGGCGACCTTGTAGTCGTCCGGCCAGTTCAGGATGTTCATCAGCGTGTGATAGCCGCCGTGGCTCCAGCCGAAGATGCCGACGCGATTCGGGTCAACGTAGGGAAGGTTGGCCACCGCCCAGTTGCGCGCATCGTGCGTGTCGTCGATCTCCGCGCCGCCGTAGTCGATCTGGTTGTAGAGATCGGAGCCGTGGCCGATCGAGCCGCGGTACTCGGGCGAGACGATGACGAAGCCGCGCTCGAGCCCTTCGCGGAAGATGTGGGCGTAGTTCGAGGTCAGCCGTCCATGCACGCCGCCGTGGGCGAAGATCAGCACCGGAGCCTTGCCCTTCAGATTCTTCGGTGCGAACACGTAGACGGGAAAGATGATCGGATTGCCGGCCGACTGCGAGGTCGGGTTCTTCTCCGCGCGCGGCTTGCTGGAGGCGATCTCGAACTTGTCGATGTTGGCGACGTCGCCGAGGCGAAAGTACCAGAGGGCGTCGTCGACGGCGCGGTCGATGTCCTCGAACGAGCGGTCGGTGCCGCGGTCGTGCGACTGGATCGCCGCCACGGCGGGATCCTGCGGCTGCTGCTGCTGTCCGAGCGCGGTAGTGGCGGCGAGGAGCAGTAGGAGGAGAGCGCGTTTCATGGTAACTACGCT
>DASVQE010000063.1:0-3777 GCA_036389275.1 Thermoanaerobaculia bacterium | reverse complement strand
CTCGCTCGTGAATCCGAGCGACGCGAACACCGCCTCGGTCTCATCGAGCGTGCGCCGCCGCCACGTTGCTAAGCGCCGATCCTCGTCGTACCAGGCACGGGCAAGATTCCAACCTTGCGGCAGCGGGATCACCGCGCCTTTCGGCAGGCGCCAGGTTTCGCTCCAGCGATCGATGTCTGCTTCCGACCGGAAGTAGAGCATCGTCTTTCACGTGAAGACGACGTCGGCCCACCATTGTCGCGGCGGCAGGGCGAAGTGCATGAAGCCTTCGCCGTGCAGCGCGCCATCCTCGACCTCGATCTTCGCGGCGCCGCCGCAGTCGGCGCAGCTCGTGTCGATGGTCGCGTTCTCGCGGAGCATCGCGGCGATGCCGAGGGCGTCCCAGATGCAGTTGCCGTAGCAGGTGAAGCGCGGCAGCGTCACGCGGAATGGCGTCGGCACCGCCGAAAACGGACCGGCCATGAGGATCTCGCCGCTGCGCTGCAGCACGAGCATGTGCGCGTCGGCGAGACGCTGCAGCGCCGCGCGCGCGTCGTTGTGCGAGACGCCGGCGAGCTCCGCGACGCGCGCGGATGACGGCGGCGCGCCTTCGCGCATCGTGACGTCGTACACGTGAAAGCGGACCTGCTCGTCCATCTACATCACCACATCCGGCGCGCGTCCATCGCGCTCGCTCCAGGCGCGGATCAGCGAGACGTTCTGGAAGCCGCGCGGCAGCTTGAGGCCGCGCTGCGCGCGCTTGCCGAGGTACTGATCGAGATCGTCGCCCTTCAGATTCGTGAAGCGCTTGCCCGCGTGCACCACCAGCGTGCCGCCCTGCGGCACCACCGCCGTCGACACCACCTTCTCCGGCGCGATCGGCGTGCGATGCAGCTTGATGGTCTGCACGCCCTTGCCGCGCGCGAGCGGCGGCAGCTCCGCCACTTCGAACAGCAGCAGCTTTCCTTCCGTCGACGCCGCGGCGATGCGATCGGTCTCGTAGCTGTGCACGCGTTGCGGACGGAGCACCGCCGCGCCCTTGCCGACGTTCACGATCGACTTGCCGGCTTTGAGGCGCGTCATCAGATCCTCGAGCCGCGCCACGAAGCCGTAGCCGTCATCGGTGGTCAGCAGCCAGAGATCGTCGGGATCGCCCATCATCACCGCGACGAACGTCGCGCCGGCCGGCGGTGCCAGCGACGACGTGAGCGGCTCGCCGTGACCTTTCGCCGACGGCAGCTCGTGCGCCGGCAGCGAGTACGAGCGTCCGGTGGAGTCGAGAAAGACCGCGAGCTGGTTGCTGCGTCCTTTGGCCGCGTGCAGGAACTGATCGCCGGCCTTGTACTGCAGCGCGGTCGGATCGAGGTCATGCCCTTTGCCGGCGCGCACCCAGCCGCGCTGGGAGAGCACGACCGTGACCGGCTCGGACGGAATGAGCGCCGTGGCATCGAGCGCCTTCGCCGCTTCACGCTCGACGATCGGCGAGCGCCGCTTGTCGCCGAACTCCTCGGCATCGCGCAGCAGCTCGTCTCGAACCTGCTTGCGCAGGCGCGCCTTCGAGCCGAGGATCTTCTCGAGCTCCGCGCGCTCCTCCTGCAGCTTCTTCTGCTCGCCGCGGATCTCCATCTCCTCGAGCTTGTTGAGGTAGCGGAGCCGCAGCTCGAGGATGTAATCGGTCTGCGCCTCGGTGAGCTTGAAGCGCTTCATCAGCGCGTCGCGCGGCTCGTCGGCCGTGCGGATGATGCGGATCACCTCGTCGACGTTGAGGTACGCGATCATCAGGCCGTCGAGCAGATGCAGGCGCGTGTTGACCTGATCGTAGCGATGCTGCAACCGGCGCCGCACCGTCTCGACGCGGAACTCCAGCCACTCCGACAGCAGGTCCTTCAGCGTGTACAGACGCGGCCGGCCGTCGAGGCCGATCATGTTCATGTTCACGCGATACGAGCGCTCGAGATCGGTCGTGGCGAAGAGATGCGTCATCAGCTCGTCGACGTCGACGCGGTTCGAGCGCGGCACGATCACGATGCGGGTCGGGCTCTCGCGATCCGACTCGTCGCGCAGATCCTCGACCATCGGCAGCTTCTTGGCCTGCATCTGCTGCGCGATCTGCTGCTGGATCTTCGAGCCCGAGACCATGTACGGCAGCGCGCTGATCACGATCTCGCCGTCTTCCACTTCCCACTTCGCCCGCTGGCGCACCGAGCCGCCGCCGGTCTTGTAGATCTCGCGCAGCTCGGACGGCGGCGTGATGATCTCCGCCTCGGTCGGAAAGTCGGGACCCTTGACGTGCTTGGTGAGCTGCGCGAGCGTCGCCTCCGGATTGTCGAGCAGCTCGATGCAGGCGTTCACGATCTCGCGCAGGTTGTGCGACGGGATGTCGGTGGCCATGCCCACCGCAATTCCGGAAGCGCCGTTCAGCAGGACGTGTGGAAGTCGGGAAGGAAGGAGTCTCGGCTCGCGCATCGTGCCGTCGAAGTTCTGTCCCCAGTCGACGGTGCCCTGTTCGAGCTCGGAGAGCAGCGACTGCGCGAACTTCGCCAGCTTCGCCTCGGTGTAGCGCATCGCCGCGAACGACTTCGGATCGTCGGGCGAGCCCCAGTTGCCCTGTCCCTCGATCAGCGGATAGCGCATCGAGAACGGCTGCGCCATCAGCACCATCGCCTCGTAGCAGGCGGAGTCGCCATGCGGATGGAACTTGCCGATGACGTCGCCGACGGTGCGCGCCGACTTCTTCGGCTTCGAGCCCGGGCCGAGGCCGAGCTCGGACATCGCGTAGATGATGCGCCGCTGCACCGGCTTGAGACCGTCGGCCAGATGCGGCAAGGCGCGGTCGAGGATGACGTACATCGAATAGTCGAGGTACGCCTTGCGGGCGAAGTCGCCGACGGGAAGGTTTTCGATGTCGGCAAATGTGGGCGGCGGCGGGTTGAGCGGTAGCTGACCGTTGCGGGGTTTCTTCGTGGCCATGAACGCGCGGCGAAGAGTACAGCAGCGGCCTCCGATCTGGACAGGATTTCGGGTCTACGAACCGTGCTGTGCCATTTAATTGCTGCAACCATAGAACTTAATAGAAATAGTTATTTGGCACTCACGCCGCAATGAGAGAGGCCCAGGAGGCGACTCGGATGAAACGATTTTCAGCATTTGCACTGACGCTGGCGATGGCGGCGGTGCCGGCGATGGCCCTCAATCACGGCAACGGCGGCAACGGAAAGGCCGGCAAGAGCCACGGCCACGGCAAGGGTCAGGCGAAGCAGCATGGTCGCCGCGGCGGCGACGACGCGCGCACGGCGGACGCGATGTTCTCGCGCTTCGACACGAACAACGACGGGGTGATCTCGCGCGGCGAGTTCCCGTCGGACGGCGCGCGCTTCGACCGGCTCGACACGAATCGCGACGGCGTGATCTCGCGCAGCGAGGCGCAGTCGGTGGCGGCGCGCGGCGGACGCGAGCTGCGGCAGCTCGACACGAACAACGACGGCGTGATCTCGCGCGGCGAGTGGCGCGGCGACAACGCCTCGTTCGACCGCCTCGACGCGAATCGCGACGGCGTGCTCTCGCCCGCCGACCGACGCGCGTTCGAGAACGGCGACGACCGCGACGGCGACCAGATGCGCTTCCGCGGCATGGATCGCAACCGCGACGGCATCGTCACCCGCGACGAATGGCGCGGCAACGATCAGTCCTTCCGCAACCACGACCGCAACCGCGACGGCGTGCTGTCGGGCGCGGAGCTGCGCAACCAGTAGCCCTTTGCATCCGGCGTAACAGCGGCGGGGGGGGGGGGGGGGGGGG
>DASVQE010000062.1:0-21438 GCA_036389275.1 Thermoanaerobaculia bacterium | reverse complement strand
CCATCGGTTGGCCTAGCCTCCGCGACACTGTGTCGCCAGCTGGGAAGGCAGTGTCGCGGAGGCTAGGCCAACAAACGGGGTCCGGGGCCCGTGGCCCCGGCCGCCGGAGGCCCCCGTCGTTCCCTACTTCACCAGTCCGTTCACCGCGTCGACGAGCTGCGCGCTCGGCGCGACGTCGGCCGCTTGCAGCGCTTCGAGCAGTGAGGCGGCGGCGTCGCGTTGATCGCCTTCCGGAAGGGTGCGGAGCCATCCGTACACCTTCATGGAAAGGCGGAATTGCTGCTCGAGGTCTTCGGCGGACGTCTTGACGCGCGGGTCCATGCGCACGGTCAGCGGCTGCGTCGACGTGCGGCCGTCGGCGGTGAGGCGGACGGTGTAGGTGCCGGGGAGTGCCCATGGCGACGTCGGCACGGGCGCGGTGTCGAAGGGTGTGGCGGCGATCGGGTACTGCGTTGGGAGCGGGAGCGGCTCGTAGTGCAGGTCCCATGTCACGCGGTGCATGCCGGCGGCGGTCGGGAGTGCGCGTTGCGGACGGATCCAGTAGCGCGGCACGTTGCCGGTGTCCTGCGGCTCGGCGGCGGCGTCGCTGCTCGTGTAGCGGCGCACCACTTTGCCGGCGGCGTCGAGGATCTCCAGCGTCACGTTCGACGCGGGTGAGGTGAGGACGTAGTCGATGATCGCGCCGTCGGGAGGATTCTGGCCGGCCGGCTCGTCGGGCGGCAGCGGCGTGTCGGTGTTCTTGTTCCAGCGATAGCGCCAGGCACGTTGCGGCTTGAGCAGACCGGCCGTTTGCGTCTGACGCAAAGGCTCGATGTCGTCGAGGATCCAGAAGCCGCGGCCGTGCGTAGCCACGGCGATGTCGTCGTCGTGCACGACCAGGTCGCGGATCGAGGACGCGGGCATGTTCAGCCGCAGCGACTGCCATTGCGCGCCGTCGTCGAACGACACGTACACCTCGCGCTCCGTGCCGGCGAACAGCAGCCCTTTCGTCTTCGGATCTTCGCGCACGACGTTGACGATTCCGGCGGCCGGAATCCCGCGCACGATCTCCGTCCACGTCGCGCCGTCGTCGCGCGTGCGATAGATGTGCGGCCGGAGATCGTCGAGGCGGAAGGTATTGATCGCGGCGTACGCCGTCTTCGCGTCAAAGTGCGAGGCCTCGAGCACCGACACCTTCGCCCACGGCACGAGCTGCGGCGGCGTGACGTTGCGCCACGTCTTGCCGCCGTCGGTGGTGAGGTGAATGAGGCCGTCGTCGGTGCCGGCCCAGATGCGCTGCACGTCGAGCGGCGACGGCGCGAGCGCGTAGATGACGCCGCGCTGCTTCGGCTGCGCCTGCGGCGTGCCGGCGTACTTGCCGACGCTCGCGGGCAGGTCCCACGTCTTGCGCGTCAGGTCGGGACTGATGCGCGTCCACGACTTGCCACCGCTGGTCGTCTTCCAGAGCGTGTTCGAGGCGAAGAAGAGCACGTGCGGATCAACCGGCGAGAACGCCACCGGCTGCGTGCGCACGACGCGATAGTCGTCGCCGCGCAGCGGCCGCGGCGTGATGTCCTCGGTCTGCCCAGTGCGGCGGTCGTAACGGGAGATCTTCCCGCCGTACACGACGTCGGGATCGAGCGGGTCGGGCACCGCGTAGCCGTACTCCTCGGCGCCGACCGGATGCCATTCGCGGAACGTGATGCGCCCGTCGTCGCCGCGGCTTTGCACGCACGCCGAGCCGCTCTCCTGCTGCCCGCCGCAGACGCGGTACGGGAAGGCGTTATCCGTCGAGACGTGAAACATCTGCGCGGTCGGCTGGTTGTACCAGGAGCTCCAGGTCGCGCCGCCGTTGACCGTGACGATCGCGCCCTGATCCGACGCGTTGAGGATCACGTTCGAGTCGTGCGGATCGATCCAGAGGCGGTGATAGTCGTCGCCGCCCGGCGCGCCGCGCCACGCGCGAAACGTCGCGCCGCCGTCGGTCGACTTCCAGGTGACGACGTTCGCGACGTAGACGACGTCGGCGTTTTGCGGATCGCTGCGCACCTCGTTGAAGTCGCCGGGACGTCCCCAGAGCCGCTCGTCGTCGTTGATGCGCCGCCACGACTCGCCGCCGTCGTCGGAGCGATAGAGGCCGCCCGACTCCTTCGTCGTGCCGAGGATCGCGTAGAGGCGCTGCGGTTGCGCGGCGCAGACTTCGAGTCCGGCGCGGCCGTGCTGCTCGCCCTGCGGCAGTCCGCTCGTCACCGCGCGCCAGGTGGTGCCGCCGTCGGTGGATTTGTAGATGGCGCTGTTCGGGCCGGTGAAGACGGCGTTCTCCCACGGTCCGTGACGCTGTTCCCAAAGCGCGGCATAGACGGTCTGCGGATTCGACGGGTCGATGACGACGTCGATCGCGCCGGTGTTCTCGTCGCGATAAAGCACTTTCTCGAATGAGCGGCCGCCGTCGAGCGAGCGGAAGACGCCGCGCTCCTGATTCGGACCGTAGGGATGTCCGAGTGCGGCCACGAAGAGGCGGTTCGGATCGCGCGGATCGACGGCGATCGTCGGGATCTGCTGCGCGTCGCGCAGGCCGAGGTGCGTCCAGGTGCGGCCGGCGTCGAGAGACTTGTAGATGCCGTCGCCGGTGGAGAGGTCGGGACGCTGCAGGCCTTCGCCGCTGCCAACGTAGATCACATTCGGATCGGACGGCGCGACGGCGAGCGCGCCGATCGAGCCGGTCGGCTGCTCGTCGAAGATCGGCGCCCAGATGCGGCCGTAGTCGGTCGTCTTCCAGACGCCGCCGTTGTTGACGCCGATGTAGAACACGCCGCGCTGCGACGGCACGCCCACCGCCGCGACGGTGCGCCCGCCGCGAAACGGCCCGATCCCGCGCCACCGCATCTCCGCGAAGCGCGAAGGATCGACGTCGGCGGTGAGGTGTGCGGCGGCGAGGAGCGAGACGAGAAGAAGAAGGCGGCGCGTCATGGCGGAAACGTAGCACACGAGGTGCGGCGGTTCCGACACCGCCTCCTATCTCACTGTCTCCAGCGCCCGAGCCGACTCCACCGCCATTGCATCCGTTGCGGCGCGTGGGCCTTCCAGCCATTGGGCGATCGTGTCGCGTGCCCAGCGGTTTCCTTTCGTCTCCACCGCGCTGTCGATGGCGTGTTGCGCCTGGTGCGAGAGCACCCATCCGAGCGGGATGGGGACGTCGCGTTGCACGAGGCGGAACTCGATCACCGTTGGGCGGCCGTTGATTGGGCGGCCGAGCGAGCGCGCGTCGCCGACGGCCTGTTCGCCGCGCGCGCCGCGCGTGTTGAGCAGCGCGTTGAGCGGCGACATCACTTCATTCGCCCAGAGGTACGGCGCGGACGGCTCCGGCGGACCTTCGGTGCCGCGGTACGGGAACGGCGCGTAGCCGTCGAACGAACAGTCGCCCTTCAGCTTCGACAGATCCGGCTCGTCGCCGCACTCCAGATGATTCGGGCTGCAGTTCTCGAAGTCGATCAGCACGATCACCGGCACGAGGTTCCACTGATTCTTCGCCGCGATCGCGCGCATCGCCAGCGCGATCTCCACCGCCGTCACCGCGCCGGAGTTTTCGAAATAGCCGCCGTCGACGACGTGCCCGAGCATCCCGTTGCCCTTCGGCACGCGGCCGGCCGGCGAGACGTAGGTGAAGCGCGCGCTCATGCCGGCGGCGGCGCTCAGCGGAAGATCGGAGCCGAGCAGCGCGAAGCCGTCGAAGGCGTTGCGGAACGCGAGCAGCGGCGAGTTCGCCGCGGCGTCGCGCGGACGGAGGCGGCAGTTGCTGGTGACGATGCGGTCGCCCGTCTCCACCATCGTGCCGTTGATGAACAGCGACGGCAGCGCCGGATTTTTCGCGTACAGCTCGAGCATCCCGCGCGAGAACGTCTGCGCATCGATCGCCTTCGCGTAGCCGCGTTCCCACGCTTCTTCGAGCGCGCGCTCGCGATCGGGAAACCCGAACGGCAGGAAGCGCTGCACCAGATCGCTCTGCGCCATCGCCGCGAGCGTCGGCGTGAGGAAGTCGTGTCCGAGCATCGTCGAGCCGGAGCGGTGGAAGCCGCTCGTCAGCCGCGGCTCCGACAGCAGCGCCGTCGACACGAGCGCGCCGAGCGAACCGCCCGAGACGCTGCTGACCGCGAACAGATTGCGGCGGAACAGCGGCGCGGTGTCGTGCAGCGAGTCGAGCACCGCCGCCGTCCAGTACGCCGCGCGAATCCCGCCGCCCTCGGTCGCCACGATGAACGCCGGCACCGGCGCGCCGGGCGGATAGCTCGGCGCGACGCGCGCGTACCACTCCGCCACTTTCTCATCGACCGTCGGTCGCGCATCGATGAGCGCCTGCGGCGTGGTCACCGTGCGGACGACGTGATTGTGATCGGCGAGCGGACTGACCAGCACCGCCAGCACCAGCAGGAACGTGAGGATCGGCGCGCGCGCGCGAATGCCGAGGTAGACCAGCACGCTGCCGAACGGCACCCAGAGCGACAGCACCAGCAGCACCATCGCGCCGGCGCCGAAGCCCATGTAGTTCGTCGGCGCGAGCGTCGAGTGGATGAAGAACGCCAGCTCCAGCGCCAGCGAGAGGATCAGCAGGAACTTCGCGCCCGGCGCGAGATCGCCGGGACGCATGTGCCCGACCTGATGATCGTCGCGCTTTTCCAGCCAGCGCCGCCGCAGCACGACGAAGACGAGAAAGAGCGCGAACGAGATCGCGATGAGGATGAGGATGAGGTGATTGACCGTCTGCACGTTCTCGCCGTACGTGCAGCGCACGCGGAAGAAGGCGTAGAAGACGGCGACGTAGACGAGCGCGCCGAGGATGCGCGGCAGCGCGATCACCAGCCGGCGGAACTCTTCGGGATCGGGCGTGCGGCCGAACAGACGATCGTCGTCGTGCGGCGGCGGCGGCTCGAGGCGCAGCATCTGCCGCGCCCAGAACCACACCTGCAGCGCGAGGATGTTCAGCAGCGCGATGAAGCCGGCGATCTCGCCCCAGTGCGGCTTGCCGGTGACCGGCCTGCACTCGCCGAGGCGGCGGATCATGTCGCGGCCTTGATCGGCGCCGATGAACGCGAACGCCGCCAGCGCCAGCGCCAGGATGCTGAATCGGATCGGCAGCAGGAACGCGTAGAGCAGCTTCAGTCGTCGCCAGAGGCGAGACAAACCATTCATGAATGCACTCCTTGCGTGGGGACCGTCTTGTGAGAGGAGAGGCGCGCGACGCGCGAATCCCTACCCGCAGTCTGTCACCGAATGCCACGGCGCGTCTCCAACGTGCAGGAGGAAGTGATGAACGTGCGATTGGTACAGCGCATGGCGATCGTCGCCGCGGTGCTCGTGATTTGCGTCGCGGCCATCAACCCTGCAGGACGGCTCGCGCAGCGGATGCTCGACCGCGACATCGATGACGACGCGGTGTCGACCGTGCGGCGCGGCCGTGCGATTTTCCGCGACGACACCTTCGGCGACGAAGTCTTCTGGGGCGACACGCTCAAGCTGCACCGCGCCATCGCCGGCGCGGCGCACGGCGGCGTGGGACCGGGCGTCAGTCCGAAGACCGCGCTCGCGGTCGGCCTCAAAGTCGACGCGAACGCCATTCCGGTCGAAGTCGCGCAGAAGATCAAACGCGGCGAGGTGAATCTCGAAGATCCCGCCACGACGCTCGCGCTGCTGCAGCTCGACGCGGTGATCGGCGTCAAAGGGCACTTCGACGCCAACGGCAACCTCAGCTCGATGGGCATCACCTGCGCGCTCTGCCACTCGACCGTCGACGACTCGTTCGCGCCCGGCATCGGCAACCGGCTCGACGGCTGGGCCAATCGCGATCTGAACGTCGGCGCGATCGTGGCGCTCGCGCCCGAGCTCTCCGCGCTCGCCTCGCTGCTGCGCACCGACGAAGCGACCGTGCGCACGGTGCTGAACAGTTGGGGTCCGGGCAAGTTCGACGCGGAGCTGCTGATGGACGGGAAGGCATTCCGTCCTGATGGAAAACCGGCAGCGACGCTCATTCCGCCCGCGTTCGGACTGGCCGGCGTGAACCTGCACACCTGGACCGGCTGGGGCTCGGTCACGCACTGGAACGCCTTCGTCTCGAACCTCGAGATGAACGGCCGCGGCACCTTCTACGATCCGCGCCTCAACGATGCGGCGAAGTTCCCGATCGCGGCGCGCGCCGGCTTCGCGAACGTGCGTCCGGCGCAGGATCTCGTCACGGCGAAACTGCCGGCGCTGCACTTCTACCAGCTCGCCATCGACGCGCCGAAGCCGCCGGCGAATTCGTTCGACGCGGCCGCCGCCGCGCGCGGCCAGCAGGTGTTCAACACGACCGCGCAGTGCGCGCGCTGCCACGTGCCGCCGATCTTCACCGAGCCGGGTTGGAACATGCACACCGCCGAGGAGATCGGCATCGACGACTTCCAGGCCAAGCGCTCGCCCGATGAGCGCTACCGCACCGCGCCGCTGCGCGGGCTCTGGACGCACCAGAAGGGCGGCTTCTACCACGACGGCCGCTTCGCCACGCTGGCCGAGGTCGTCGATCACTACGACCGCGTGCTGACGCTGCAGCTGAGCGCCGATCAGAAGCGCGATCTCGTCGAGTACCTGAAGTCGCTGTAGGAGGACGTGATGCGGAAGGTGATGATCGCTGTCTGTTTCTTCGTGAGCGCGAGCGCGTTCGCCGCGTCAATGAGCGACACGTACGTCGTGCCGGTGGCCGGCCACGTGCGCGGCGCGAACGGCGAGACGTGGGTGACGGACGTGACGCTGCACAATCCGAACGGCGCGCCGCTGCTGGTCGAGCTGTCGGCGGTCGGTGCGAACGGCGCCGCGCTCGACGTCGATCCCGCCGTGGTGACGCTGCCGGCGCGCGGCACGACCACATTGCGCGACGTGCTGCACCGCGCCTCCGGGCTCGGCGCGCTGGTCGCCGTCGCCGACGAGGCGTTCGCGCTGACGAGCCGCGTCTACACCGCCGGCGCGCGCGGATCGGTGGGACAATCGGTGGCGGCCATGAACGAATTCGCGGATGCCGAACGGCCCGACGCGTTCCTCACGGGGCTGGCCTCGAACGATTCGTATCGCACGAACATCGGCTTCTTCGCCGTCGCCGATGCGGCGCCGCTGCAAATCGAAGTCGCGCTCTTCGACGCGAACGGCGCCACCCTCGGCACGCGGACGTTCACCATCGCCGCCGGCACGATGACGCAACTGCAGGTGAGCTCGCGCGACATCGCGCCGGTCTCGTTCGACGCCGCCACCGCGCGTGTGCGCGTCGTCGCCGGCGACGGCCTGGTGACCTCGTACGCGTCGCTCGTCGACAACCACAGCAGCGACGGCAGCTTCATCGCCGCATCGGTCGTCGACGGCGGCGCGCCGCTGTCGCTGCTGCGCAGCCGCGTGGTGGTGCGATGAGCGACGCGGAGCGCGATCTGCGCGGCGGCATCGAGGCCGCGGAGCTGCGCGAAGGCGCGATGCTCGCCGGCACCGTCGGCGACGACAAGGTCCTGCTCCTGCGCAGCGAAGGCCGTGTGCATGCCGTCGGCGCGGAGTGCCCGCACTACCACGCGCCGCTCGCCGACGGCATCGTCGTCGACGGCACGATCCGCTGCCCGTGGCATCACGCCTGTTTCAACCTCGCCACCGGCGCGGTCGAGCGCGCGCCCGCGCTGATGCCGCTGGCGGTGTATCGCGTCGACGAGCGCGACGGACGCTACTTCGTCGGCGAGCGCGTGACGCCGCCCGCGAAGTCGGCGCGCGGACCGGAGAGCGTCGTGATCGTCGGCGCGGGCGCGGCCGGCGTGAACGCCGCGCAGACGCTGCGCACCGAAGGCTACTACGGACGCATCGTGCTGATCTCGCGCGAAGAGCAACTGCCGTACGACAAGCCGAACCTCTCGAAGGATTTTCTGGCCGGCCACGCGCCGCCCGAATGGCTGCCGCTGCAGCCGCGCGAGTTTTATGACGAGCAGCGCATCGAGCTCCGCCTCGGCGTCGAGGTGACGTCGATCGATCCGGCCGCACACGCGATCACCACCGCCTCGGGCGAGCGCATCGAGTACGGCGCGCTCGTCCTCGCCACCGGCGCCTCGCCGCGCACGCTGAACGTGAGCGGCGGCGAGCGCGCGCAGACTTTCCGTACGCAGATCGACGCGGAGCGCGTGGCCGCGTCGGGTGCGCGCAGCGCCGTCGTGATCGGCTCGAGCTTCATCGGACTCGAAGTGGCGGCGTCGCTCCGGCAGAAGGAGCTCGACGTGACGGTGGTCTCGCCCGACCGCGTTCCGCTCGAGCGCGTCCTCGGCGCCGAGGTCGGCGCGCGCGTGCAGCAGATCCACGAGCAGCACGGCGTGCAGTTCCGCCTCGGCCGCTCCGTCGCCTCCATCGACGACCGCGCGGTGGTGCTCGACGACGGGTCGCGCATCGAAGGCGATCTGATCGTCGCCGGCGTCGGCGTCACGCCCGACCTCGGCCTGGCCCGTGCCGCAGGTGTGGAAGTGGGGAATGGCGTCCTTGTGGATGAACGGCTGCGCACCTCGCAGCCCGACATCTACGCCTGCGGCGACATCGCCTCGTGGCCCGATGCGCCGAGCGGCGAGCGGCGCCGCGTCGAGCACTGGGTCGTGGCCGGGCGTCAGGGTCAGACCGTCGCGCACAACATCCTCGGCCGTGAAGAGCGCTTCACCGCCGTGCCCTTCTTCTGGAGCGCGCACTACGACGTCGTCATCGCGTACGTCGGCTATGGTAATGGTTGGGATAGCGTGCAGATCGACGGCAAGCTCGCCGATAACGACGCCACCATCGTCTACCGCCGCGGCGGCGAGATCGTGGCGGTGGCGACGGTCGGACGGGATGCGGTGAGCCTCGCGGCCGAGGCGGCCATGGATCGCGGCGACCGGGCGCGGCTGGAAGAGCTCGTTCGGAAATAAACCGGCCGCTCCTGCACCTTTGCGTACACTTGCCGGTCCGTCCGTGTGGGCGGTGCCGGACATTCATTCACAATCTGCCAGCTCCTTGAACCTCGCATGGTCGAGGTTCCGCTAGGCCAGAAGGAGGTCTCATGAGGACTTACGAAGTCCTGTTCATCCTTACTCCGCAAATCCCGGAGGAGGAAGCGACGACGCTCATCGCCGATTTCAAGAGCATCGCCGAAAAGAATGGCGCCACGCTGCGCAATGAAGAAGCGTGGGGACGCCGCCGTCTCGCATATCCCATCCAGAAGTTCAACGAAGGCATCTACCACCTGTTCGTGCTCGAGAGCGATCAGTCGCTGTCGGAGCTCGACCGCCGCATGAAGAACGTCGATCGCGTCCTGCGTCACGTCATCGTGCGCACCGATCTCGAGCACAAGCGCGCGGAGAAGCTCGCCAAGCGCAATCCGAAAAAAGAGCGCGTCCGTCCCTCGGCGCCGGTGGCTCCTACTGCCGCCGCCGTCGATGCCGGTGCGGATGCCATGACCGGCGCCGACGAAGCGCCGCAGGCATAACGGAGGAACGAACATGGCAACCACGATGGGTGCACCGAGAAGAGGTCCGGGCGGTCCGGGCGGCGGCGGCGACGATCGCCGCGGCGGTCCGGGCGGACAGCAGGGTGGCAAGAAGAAGTTCTTCTACCGCCGCAAGCGAGTCTGCAAGTTCTGCGTCGAGAAGATCGAGTACATCGACTTCAAGGACGTCAAGACGCTGCAGCAGTTCATCCCGGAGCGCGGAAAGATTCTGCCGCGCCGCATCTCCGGAACGTGCGCGCTGCACCAGCGCAAACTGCAGAACGCCATCAAGCGCGCGCGCATCGCCGCGCTGCTGCCGTTCACCGCGGATTGATGATCCGCGTCCGCTGACTCGATGATCGATACGTCCCTACCGCACGGCGAGCCGGTCGCGCTGCCCGGACGGCCTTTCGGCCGGATCGCGCGCAGCGTGCTCGGATACGCGCTGCTCACGGCGCTGATGATCGTCACGCCGATGCTGGTGTTCGTGCCGGCCGCGCTCTTTCATTGCGCGATCCGCAACGGACGGAGCGCGGCGTGGTCGGCGATGGTGCTGGCCATCGCGGCGACGGCGCTGATGTACGCCGGCGCGACTACCGCCGCACAGCCCGACGCCGCGAAGATGGCCTGGTCATATCTGGCCGGAGTGACGCTCGCCGTGGCGCTGCCGTCGATGGCAGCGCTGCCGCTGGTCGAGCGCGGCGAATCGTTCGGCCGCGTGCTCGTCTTCCTGCTGGCCGGCAGCACGCTCGGCCTCGCGGCGACGGAGCTCGGCTCGCGCGCGGTCATGGCCTTCTCGCCGTTCGCGGCGCAGGTGGCCGAGGCGCATGCGAGCAGCGCGAAATTCGTCGAGATCTATCGCTCCAAAGGGCTGCCGCCCGACATGGTGGCGATGGCCGAGCGCTGGATCGGCTACGGCGCGTACGTGCTGCCGGCCGTGATCCTGATCAACGTCACGCTCGTCTTCATCCTCAGCCTGCTGATGTTCGGCCGGCTGAAGGCCTGGCGGCAGTTCGCCGCGACGCGCACCACGCACGACAGCTTCGGCGCGTACCTGTTCCGCAATTTCGCGCTGCCCGACTGGCTGCTCTTCGCCTTCGTCCTCGGCGGTCTCACGCCGATCGCGAGCGGCATGCTGCAGAAAGTCGCCGCCAACGTGCTCGCGCTCGTGGCGTTTCTCTACATCCTCCAGGGCCTGGCGATTTTCCGCTTCATGCTCCTGGCCATGGGCGCGGGATTCGCCGGCACGATGCTCGGCTGGATCGTGCTGGCGTTCATGAGCGTGACCGGCATCGGGCCGCTACTGCTCGGCGTCGCGGGACTCTTCGATCCATTCTTCGATTTCCGACATTTCAAGAAGCGAAAGGACGACTCTCATGAAAGTCATTCTGACTGAGGAGATCCGCGGCCTCGGCACGCGCGGCGACGTCGTGACCGTCAAGGACGGCTACGCGCGCAACTTCCTCATCCCGAAAAACATGGCCCAGGAAGCGACCACCGGCAACCTCAAAGCCATCGAGCACCAGCGCCGCAAGTGGGCGCTGCTCGCGCAGCAGGAGAAGGACGCCGCGCAGAAGGCTGCCGATCGCGTCAAGGGCGTGAAGATCCAGATCGAGAAGCGCGTGGGCGAGAACGGACATCTGTTCGGCTCCGTCACCGCGAACGAGATCGCCGACGCGCTCGCCGAGAAAGGCATCGACGTCGACAAGCGGCGCATCGAGCTCGCGCAGCCGATCAAGAACGTCGGTATGCACGACGTCGAAGTGCGCCTGCACCGCGACGTCACCGCGCAGATCCAGGTGGAAGTGGTGGCCCTCGGCGTCGAGCGGCTCGAAGAGCCGGAGGCCGCGGCCGAGGCTCCTGCCGAACAGTAGTCATTAGAATGGAGGGCCGGCATCGCCGGCCCTCTTCGTTTCGATGACTGATCCGCGCTACGTCGACGCTCCTCCCGCCGGTGCGGATGGCTGGCGCGAAGTGTGGCGCGACGACCGCCGCTTTCCGCCGCGCCCCTCGAAGCACGACTGGCTCCTGCGGCCGCTGCGCCGCCTCTTCCGCCGCGCCGCCGAGCCCGACGCCGAGCGGCAGCAGAACTTCAACGTCGCGCTGCTCGACCTGCTCGGCGACGTCCGCGGCGAGATCGAAGCCGCGCGCCGCGACCTGCGCGGCGACATCGATGCCCTGCAGCGCGACCTCGCCGGCGCGCTCGCATCCGAGAGCGCGAAGCTGCGCGAGCTCGTCATCACCGCCGCCAAACGCAACGACGCACTCATCGCCGCGCTCGACCAGAAGGTCGAGACCGTGGCGGTGCGCCTGCGGGATGCGACGAATGCTCCGGTCGCGGCGCCGGTCGCTTCCGATCAACTCTACCGGCGCCTGGAAGACGCGCTCCGCGGCAGCGAGACGCACGTGCGGAAAGACGTCCTTCCGTACGTACGGATGGCGGTCGCGCCGGTCCTCGACGTCGGCTGCGGCCGCGGCGAGTTCCTCGCCGCCTGCCGCGAGGCCGGCGTCGCCGCGCGCGGCGTCGACATGAACGAGCGCTCCGTCGCCGATCTCCGCGCGCGCGGCTTCGACGTCGCGCTCTCCGGCGTTCCCGAATGCTTCGCATCGATCGCCGACCGCTCGCTCGGATCAGTGCTGGCCATGCACGTCGTCGAGCACCTGCCCGTCGACGCACTCTTCGCCCTCTTCCGCGAGTCGTCGCGCGTCCTCCGCGACGGCGGCCTGCTCATGATCGAAACCCCGAACGCCGAATCGATCGCCTTCGCCGCCTCCGACTTCTGGCGCGACCCCACCCACCTCGCCCCACGCCACCCAGCCGCCCTCACCGTCCTCGCCCGCGAGCACGGCTTCACCATCGCCGAGATCCGCGCCATCCACGACCTCCCCGAAGGCACCCGCATCCCGACAGTCGAAACCGACCCACCCGACCTGCAGCGCGTCATCCACGCGATCAACGACCGCTTCTTCGCGCCGCAGGACGTGCGGCTGATTTTGCGGAAATGAGTGCGGCTCCGACCTGGGACAACTTCCCCGATTTTCTGGCAGACGAACTGCCCGAGCTCCGCAAGGAAATCGAAGAGACGTATCTGGAGTGGCTGGAGGCTTTCAAAGATCCCTACCCGCACGTCTTCCTGCGCGAGATCATCGGTCCGCTGCTCGTCGGTACCGCGCCCGCGTGCGACGCGGCGATCCGCGCCCGCGCCGGGGAAGTGTTGGATCGCGTGCTCGCCGCGTCCGACCGCGAGGTTGCGGAAGCCGCGCTCACGTCGATCGTCGAGGTGCTCCGCGACGACGTACAACTGCGCGAAGCGGCGTGGCCGTACTTGGGCGCAGTCGCGCGCGAATGGACCACGAAGCTGATCGGCGGCGCGTGATCGTCCCTCGCGACGGACGGCGCGCGTGTGCAGCTTATCCCTCGAACGACCCGGGCTGCACATCGATCACCGAGCGGTTCGGCGGCGGTGGCGGGACGCGGTGCGGTAGGACGAAGCCGAGGATCAGGCCGGTGACGAGGCCGCCGATGTGGGCGGCGTTGTCGATCTGGGGGATGCGTTGGCCGATGGCGATGTTCACGATAATCCAGCCGACGCACTGGAAGACGACGCTGCGCGCCCAGCGCTCGTGGCGCCAGAGCGGAGAGCGGAGGACGGAGAAGACGAACGCGCCGAGGATGCCGAAGATGGCGCCGCTGGCACCGACGGAGGCGCCGTTGATGTGCAGCGCGCTGGTAATCGACGCGGCGATGCCGGTCACGAAGTAGATCAGCAGAAAGCGGCGCGTCCCGAACATCATCTCGTACAGCGTTCCGAGCTGGAACAGCGCGAATGCGTTCATCGCCAGGTGCAGCAGATCGCCGCCGATAGAGCCGTCGCCGTGGAGGAACATCGCCGAGACGAGACGCCAGTACTGATGGTGCTGGAAGACGTACTCCGGGACGATGGCGCCGTACTCGGCGAGCTTCTCCGCGTCGAGCCAGGCGCCGGAAACGATCTCGAACACGAAGCCGGCGGCGATGGCGACGAGGAGATAGAACGTGGCTGGAGTCTGACGGCGTCGGTTCATCGTGAAGGGTCGCGCTCGAGCAGGGCGGAGACTCGGCGCATGAAGAAGTGGGCGAGGCGTGGGGAGAGCTCTTTGAGGCGCATGTAGAGGGCGGCGGGCGGTGGGAGGATGCGGCGGTAGCGGCCGTCCTCGGCGGCGTCGCAGACGGCGCGGGCGACTTTCTCCGCGGCCACTCCGGGGATGAGGCGCGAGGCGCCGGGCATCTTGCCGCGCTCCGCGCGCACGAAGAACTCCGTTTCGGTCGTGCCGGGGCAGACCAGTGCGACGCGCACGCCGCGGGCGATCACTTCGTCGCGCAGCGACTCGGTGAAGCCGATCACCGCGAACTTCGTCGCGCAGTAGCCGCCCATGCCGGCGTAGCCCATGATGCCGGCGATCGAGGCGACGTTCACGATCGTGCCGTTGCCGCGCGCGAGCATGCGCGGCAGCGCGGCCTGCGTGCAGTGCACGACGCCGAAGTAGTTCGTGTCCATCATCGCGCGCAGGTCGGCGGCTTCGGCGCCGGCGATGCTGTCGAAGACGGCGAAGCCGGCGTTGTTGACGAGCACGTCGGCATCGCCGCCCGCCTCGACGAGCCGGCGGCATTGTTCCGCGTCAGTGACGTCGGTCGGGACGCCGATGGCGCGCACGCCGCGGGCGCGGCAGGCGGCGGCCACGGCCTCGAGCTGGTCGGCTCGCCGCGCGCCGAGGACCAGGTGCGCGCCGCGCCGCGCCATCTCGAGCGCGGTCGCTTTTCCGATCCCGCTCGAAGCGCCGGTGATGACGACCGTTTTGTCGCGCAAGTCCATTGACAGGCGAGAGTTTATCGGCAGCGATCTCGCATTTGACAGCCCAAAACGGCGGCTCCTATACTCCGGCCGAATTCCAGCCTTGCGAGCTCGTCCGATCCCGCCGCGCCGACCAGGAGGTTCCACCATGCCCTTCGAAGAAGTGAAGAAAGTCTGGATGAACGGGCGGCTCGTCGACTTTGCCGACGCGAAGATCCACGTCTTCACGCACGCCATCCACTACGGCTCCGGCCTCTTCGAAGGCATCCGCTGCTACAACACTAAGCGCGGCCCGGCGGTGTTCCGCCTGCCCGAGCACACACGCCGCATGTTCGATAGCTGCAAGATCTACCGGATGGAGGTTCCGTACACTCCGGACGAGATCAATCAGGCCTGCATCGACATCATCCAGGCGAACGAGTTCGAGGATTGCTACCTGCGTCCGGTCGTCTATCGCGGCTATCACTCACTCGGCGTTTTCCCCGGCTCCTGCCCCGTCGACGTCGTCGTCGCCGCCTGGCGCTGGGGCAAGTACCTCGGCGCCGAAGCGCTCGAGCAGGGTGTCGACGTCCGCGTCTCCTCCTGGAACCGCATGGCTCCGAACACGTTCCCGGCGCTCGCCAAAGCGACCGGCAACTACATGAACTCGATCCTGATCCGCCAGGAAGCGGCCATCGACGGCTACGCCGAAGGCATCGCCCTCGACGTGAACGGCCACGTCAGCGAAGGCTCCGGCGAGAACATCTTCGTCGTGCGCGACGGGAAGATCCTCACGCCGCACTTCGGCGCATCGATCCTCGGCGGCATCACGCGCGCGAGCATCCTCCAGATCGCCCGCGACTTCGGCTACGAAGTCGTCGAGACGCTCATCCCGCGCGAGCTGCTCTACATCGCCGACGAGGTCTTCTTCACCGGCACGGCGGCCGAAGTCACCCCGATCCGCTCGATCGACAAGATCAAGATCGGAACGGGGCGGCGGGGCCCGATCACCGAGCGCCTGCAGAAAGAGTTCTTCGCCTACATCAACGGCGAGATTCCGGACCGCTACAACTGGCTCACGCCCGTCTACGCCGAGAGCGAGACGAAGGCGCGCAAGCCGGCACTTGTGGCTGGCTGACGCACGGATCCGCGCCGCGACGCTCACGCGATCAGTCCCATCCGCCGCATCGAGCAGTAGCCGTGCGCGGCGACGATCAGGTGGTCGACCAGCTCGAGGTCGACGAAGCCGAGGGACTCCTGCAGCTTGCGCGTGAAATTGATGTCTTCTTCCGACGCCGACGGATGACCGGACGGGTGGTTGTGGAAGACGACTACGCCGACCGCGTCGCCGAGGAGACCGTACTTGACGATGTCGCGCGTTGAGACGAGCGCGTTGTTGATCGTGCCGACGTAGATCTCGCGCTGCGTTTTCACGCGGTGGCGCGCGTCGAGGAAGACCACGCCGAGCCGCTCCTGCGTGTGCCGGCCGTACGTGGTGACGAGTTTTCGTCCCGTGACGTCGATGTCGAACGGCGGCGGCTCCTCGGGACGCGCGTTGATCTGCCGCTGCGCGATCTCGAACGCCGCCACCAGCCGCGCCGCCTTGGCCGGACCTACGCCGTTGATCTGCGAGAGCCTGGCGAGGTCGCTCACGCCGGGACCTTTCACCGCCTCGGCGAGCACTTCGCGGGCGAGCTGAATCGCGTTCTTTCCCTGGACGCCTGAGCCGAGGAGGATGGCCACCAATTCGGCGTCGGAGAGCGTGGCCGCGCCATGTGTGAGGAGCCGCTCGCGCGGGCGGTCGTCGGAAGGCAGTTCGCGGATCACATCGGTCATGAATGGACCTCCAGGATGGCGTCGACAATGGGCGGCGTCGCTTCCGCGGCGCGCGCGGCGATGGCGAAGGAACAGTTCGAGGTCAGCGCGCTCGACTCCGGATTGATCTCGATCGAGAGCCCGTGATGCAGGTTGACGAAGCCGGCGGCGGGATGGACGACGCCGGAGGTGCCGATGAGGAGGAGCAGGTCGGCGTTGCGGATCACGCTCACCGCGCGCGTGACGGCGTCGTCGGGCAGCATCTCGCCGAACCAGACCACGTCGGGACGGAGCAGCGCGCCGCAGGTGCAGGATGGCGGCAGATCCGGAAAGGCGTCTTCACGGACGTGCGTCGTTCCTTCTCTCAGGCAGCGGACGCGAAAGATGTTGCCGTGCAGTTCGACGACATCGGCGGCGCCGGCGCGCTGATGCAGTCCGTCGACGTTCTGCGTCACCACGACGGCGTCGGGCAGCCGCGCCACGGCGCGATGGGCGTCGTTCGGCTGCGCCGCGCGGATCAGGCCGCGGCGCCACTCGTACCACTCCCACACCAGTGCGGGATCGCGGCGGAATGCCTCCGGCGTCGCGAGCTCCTCGGCTTTGAAGTTGCGCCACAGACCGCCGGCGCCGCGGAAGGTCGGGATGCCGCTGTCGGCGGAGACGCCGGCGCCGGTGAAGACGACGATGCGGCGCGGTTTGGTGCGACGGATTGCCTCGATTGCGTCATCGATGCTGCTCATGCGGAGCAGCGTACGATGCGAGTGTCAAGCACCCCGTCAAATTCTACAGATTCGGGGGATCGGCAGGTCTCCGAGGACCGGGTTTCGGCGATTTTCCGCTACGGGATGTAGAGGCGCGAAAATCCGCGGAGCATCAGCTCCGCGGGATCATCGCTTCGTTGACCTCGATGAACGCATCCTTGCGGAGGCTCTCGATGTAGGCCTTGTAGTCGCGCTGGAACGTTTCCTCGCTGGCGTCGCGGCGGAGCTTGTCCTTGATCGACTCGAAGGCTGGCACCTCGGACGGGAGGCGCTGCTCGACTTTGAGGATGTGCCAGCCGGACTTCGTCTCGATCGGCCCGAGGATGGCGCCGGTGGTGGCGTTGAAAACGGCGCGGTCGAGCTCCGGCACGAGATCGCCTTTGGAGACTTCGCCGAGGTCGCCGCCTTTCTCGCGGGTGCCCGACTCGGACATCGTGGAGGCGATGTTCGCGAAATCCGCGCCCTGCTTCTTCGCCGCCTCGGCCACCTCGGTGGCGCGCTGACGCGCCGCGTCGGAGCTGCCGCTCTCCGGCTTGAGCACGACGATCTCGCGCAGGTGCGCGCGCTCGGGCAGGCGATAGCGCTCCTTCTCGCGGTTGTAGCGCTCGCGCAGCTCGGCGTCGGTCGACTCTTCGCGGCTGCGCAGCTCGCGCGCGAAGACCTTGTTGGTGATGAGCGTCTCGCGCAGTCGCGCTTCCATCTCGGGGCGGGTGAGGCCGGAGGCTTTCAGCGACTCGTTGAACTGCTCGTCGGTCTGGATGCCGTACTGCTGCTTGAGCCGGACGATCGCTTCCTGCACGTCCTGGTCGGTCACGGCGATGCCGAGGCGGTCGGCGCGATCCTTCAGCAGCAGCTCGCTGACGAGCTCGTTGACCAGGTTCTTGCGCACTTCTTCGCGTCGCGCGGCGCGCTGCTCGGGCGGCACGGCCTGGTCGATGTCGGTGTAGGCGTCGCGCAGGCGGCGCTCGTACTGGGTGCGGGTGATGATGCGGTCGCCGACACGGACGACGATGCCTTCGACGAGCTCTGCCGAGGCGGTGGCGGCGGTCAGCGCGAGGACGAGAGTGAGGATGCTCTTTTTCATGATGTGCAAACGTTCAGACGTAGTGGACTGAGAACAGGTTCCAGCGTGCGGTTTATTCGTCTTCCGCTTTCGGGAGCGCGCCGGAGTAGCGGAACGGCAGCCGCCGGGTCAGCACGGCGATCTTCATGTCGCGTCGTCCCTCGGCCACGAGGCCGAGCATGCGCTCGCGGATGGCGTCTTCGCGGAGCCGCACGCGGATCAGCGGCGCGGCGGCGTCGACGTCGAGCAAGCCCGGCTTACGGCGCTCGTCGATTTGGAAGATGTGGAAGCTCGAGTCGGTGCGGATGACGTCGCTCACGCCGCCCTCGGGCAGGCGGAAGATCTCGTCCTCGAACATCTTCGGCAGCTCGCCGCGGCTGACGAAGCCGATCTCGCCGCCGCGCTTTGCGTTCGGCGCGAGCGAGTACTGCGTGGAGAGATCGGCGAACGGCACGCCGGCCTTGAGTTTCTTGACGATGTCGTTGGCCAGCGACTCGTCGTGGACGAGGATCTGGCGGACGCGCACTTCTTCGCCGCTGCGGAAGTCGTTCTGATGCTGCTGGTAGTAGCTGCGGATGGCGTCGTCGCCCGGCTCCGGCACGTCGGCGGCGAGGTTGGCGAGCAGCTTCTCGCGCCGCATCTCGTCGCGCTTCTCCATGACCGTGGCGCCGGCCTCGGTGCGCACCGCCGCGGCGATCTTCTCGGCCGGCACCTCGACTCCGTGCGCGGCGGCGTACTCGGAGACGATGATCTCCTCGACGAACTGATCGAGCATGGCGCTGGAGACTTCCGGCGTGAGCTGGGCCAGCTCGGTGCCGGCGTTGCGGTCGAGGTAACGCTTGAAGTCGGCCAGGGTGATCATCCGCTCGTTGACGCGCGCGACGACGTCGGGCGGCGTGGCCGGTTTCCGCTTGCAGAGCAGGACGAGCGGGAGGATCAGAAGGATCGCGGCGCGGCGGGAAGAGGACATGCGACGGCGAGGCGGAGTGTAGCACTTGACGCCACAATTAAACGATCGTTTAATTGCGGGCATGCTCAAGGCGCGCGACGCGGAACGCACCCGCGGCTCGATCCTGGCCGCGGCCACGGCCCGTTTCGCCGCGCAGGGCTACGACGGCACCTCCGTCGACCAGATCGCCACCGACGCCGCCGCGAACAAGGCGCTCATCTCCTACTACTTCGGCGGCAAGAGCGGCCTGTACGCGGCGGTGCTGCGCGAGGCGCTGAGCGGCGTCGAGGAGGAGCTGCGCGCGCTGCGCAAGTCGGAAGAGCCGGCGCCGGAGCGATTGATCGCCTTCGTGCGCACGTTCGCGCGCTTCGCCGCCGACCGGCCGGCGCTGCCATCGATCATCCTGCGCGAGCACCTGGCCGGCTCCGAGCGCATCGACCGCTCCGCGCTGCCGCAGTTTCTCGAGTTCTTCAAGACGACGCAGGCCATCGTGCGCGACGGCATCCGCGAAGGAACGATCCGCGCCGACATCGACGCGCACGCGCTGCACCTCACCCTCATCGGCGGCGTGGTGCTGTTCCTCATCGGCGCGCCGATGCGCGCGCGGCTGTCGAAGCGCAAGCGAAAAGCTCTCACCGATCCCGCGCTCGAGGAGTACCTCGGCGAGCTGCGGCGGCTGCTGGAGACCGGAATCACCAGGCGAAAGGCGAAGCGATGATCCTCCGAAGAGTGTGCGTCGTGCTGTTGGCCGTGCTGTCGCTCTCCGCCGCGCCGCGCCGCGGCGTGCGCGAGATCCTGCAGTCATACGTCGACGACTACCGTCGAGATCCGCAGGCGGCGACGCCGATCACGTTCTCGATCCGCATCAAGGACGACAGCACGTGGCACGTGGTCGTCGCCGGGAAGAACGACGTGACGCTGCACGAAGGTCTGCCGGCGACGCCGCTGCTCGGCTTCGTGCTCGACCGCGCCACGCTCGAGCGGCTCGACCGCGGGCAACTCAACGCGCTGACGGCGATGGGGAAGGCACGCGACAGCGACGCGGCGCCGATGGACTTCGACGCACCCGCGGGCGCGCAGCCGTCCGACGAGTCGGTCCGCGCGTTCCTGCCGCTGATCTTTCACTTCTGGACGCGCGGCACGCCGGAGATCGTGCCGTTCGGACCGACGCTCACGCGGCCGCTGCACGGCGGTCACGTGGTGCTCTTCTACTACCAGCCCGGCGTCCGCTACGGCTGGTTCCACCTCGTGCGCGGCGATCACGTGAATGCCGATCCGCGCGACCAGACCAATCCGTTTCCGACCATCGTCGTCGTCACCCGCGGGCGCTGCACGGCGAAGATCGGCGGGAAGACGACGGAGCTTCGCGCGGGACAGATGCTCTTCATCCCGGCGAACACGACGCACGAGGTGTGGAACGACCGCCGCCAGCCGGCCGAGGGAACGTTGTTGATGTTCGGCGAAGGCGCGTGATTGCGCAGGACGCGCGTGCCGCACGTCACGTTCCGCGCGGCGCCGATCGTGCAGAGTGCTGCGCGTCAGATCAACAACGCTCGGAGGAACGCGTATGCGGAAACTGGGACTCCTGCTGTTCGTGTCGCTTCTCGCTTTTCCCACACTGGCGCGGCCGGCGCGGCGCGCGGCACAGGCGCGCGTCGTCACGATGACGGCGGTGCGTCTCGCCGACGGCGCAGCCGCGCGAACCGCACTCGCGGCGCATCTGCGCGCGATGGGCACTGGACGGGTCGGTGCGAAGGCGATCGTCGACAACTCCTCGATGCGCACCATCGCCATTCCGGCGGCCGGCAGCGTGCGCGGTGCGAACGGCACCTTCTTCCGCTCCGACGTCACGTTCGTGAACTACAACTTCACGCAGCAGAAAGTGATCGTCTACTGGCTGCCGAACGGCGGCGGCGCGGCGCAGTTCCTGATCAACGTGAACGGCGAGATCGTCGCCGCGACGGTCGAGGATTTCGTCGGCACGACGCTCCGCGTCTCCGGACTCGGCAGCCTGCTGTTCGTGCCGGTGCGCGATGACGGCATCACCGTCGACGACGACGCGGCCATCGACATCTTCTCGCGCATCTGGACGCCGCAGCCGAACGCCGTCGGCACGGTCTCGCAGCCGTTCCCCGGCGTCTCGCCCGGCCTGATGTTCGGCCGCTACGAAGGGGTGCTCCTCGGCGTGCGTCAGGACGCCGGCTATCGCACGAACGTCGGCATCGTGAACTACGGGCCTGTCGACGTCGACTTCGACGTCACCGTCGCCGGCTCCGGACCGGGCGGCGTCGAGACGTTCACCATGCGCGTGTCCGCCTTCAGCTTCCTGCAGCAGCCGCTGCCGGCGGGCGACTTCGGCTCGGCGATCATCATCATCGACGTCGATCCGCAGGTCGATGCCGAGGACACGTTCTGGCTCGCGTACGCCAGCAGCACCGACAACATCAGCGGCGACGGCTGGGTGACGCTGGTCTCGCGCCCGCTGGATGACGACGATCTCGACAGCGAGGGTCGGTAGGGGACCGACGAGGGGCCTCCGGCGGCCGGGGCCCCGGGCCCCGGACCCC
>DASVQE010000061.1:0-12130 GCA_036389275.1 Thermoanaerobaculia bacterium | reverse complement strand
AGGACGCAGTCGAGGATGGCGTTCTCGACGCCTTTGAGATCGCGGCCGCCGTGGGCGTCGTGCGGCAGCGAGTACTGCGCGTTCATGTTTTCGCAGCCGCCGCCCTTCAGCATCAGCTTCACTTCGACGTACGGCTCGCGCCACTGGTGGAAGTGAAACACCGGCGAGCCGGGCCCGGTGTTGTCGCCCGTGTTCTTTCCAGTGACGCTGTCGACGCTGTTCTGCCGCAGGTAGCCTTTCTTCGTCGCCGCGCGCACGGCGTCGGTGGCCACTTCCTCGAACTCGAGCTGGTCGTAGCCGGCCGGCGTGTGCACGTAGAAGAGGATCGTGCCGGTGTCCTGGCAGAGCGGCAGCGAGCTGTCGCGCGCGAGGACGATGTTGCACCCGATCACATCGAGTGCAACATCGGCGTTCGATCCTCGCTCTTCCTGCGCGCGCGCGCCGGTGACCGCCCGCACCACGTCGTCCGGCAACTGCGTCGACGTGCGGCGGATCAGCTCGAGAATGCTTTCAAAGAGTGCGGTCTGCGGTGCGGCTTCGTGAAGAGGCTGAACGCTCATGCGCGAATACTAATCCGAGGAGGCCGAGCCTTCCCGTCCGTAGACATGCTTGGTGACATCGCTGCACCAGCTCGTGCCGCACGTGGTGGTGTGCGTGGTGCCCTTGTCGTACGGCTGCATCACGATGAACGGATCGGCTTCCCACGTCCCGCCGTTGTTCTCGGCGATGAACTGCAGTTGCACGGTCGAGCCGTATTCGTACGGGATGCCGTACTGGTCGTCCATGTCGTACGCGTAGTACTCATCCTCGGTGACGCTGCCGTCCTCGTGGTACGCGTAGAACCAGCCGCGCGAGAAGTAGTACGCGTAGCCGGCCACGCGGATCATCGAGGCGTGCGTCACGCCGTCCTTCGAGCAGGCCGAGCCGCGCAGGTGACGGCCCCAGATTTCCGAGCAGACCGTGCCGTCGGCGAAGTTGCCGCCGTAGCCCCAGCCTGGATAACGGAAGTCGACGATGGTGCGGCCGTCGGTCACTTCCTTGATGCTGATGTTGAAGCCTTCGCCGTAGAGATTGATGGACGTGGGGAAGACCGCGTCGAATCGCAGGACCGAGTCCCACGACTTTTCGGTGGACTCGCTGCCCGAGTCGGCCGACGTGCTGCGGTAGTGGGCGTCGGTGTACTCCTGCCAGACGTGCGCGCTCCAGGAGTTGAATTCGTGGTCGCCGGAGACGCGCACCGTGGCGCTCTTGGTGTTGTTGGCTTCGTCCCAGTCGCCGGGGCTCACGTCCGTCGCGCTGACGGCGATCTCGTAGTTGCCGGCGGTCGGGAACGTGTAGACGAACGCGCAGTGCACGACGCCGGCGGCATCGACCCAAACGTTGCGGGCCTGATCGACGACATTGCCGTTGACCGACAGCAGCGCATTCGTGCGCGCGCCGACGTCGCCGTTGCCTTCGCTGAGCGTGGCCACGATCTCCGACGGCATGCCGGCCACGACGCGGCCGGACGGGCTGACGTCCGCCACGGCCAGGTCGGGCCGCAGCTTCACCGTTTCCTCGAGCGTGACGACGCCGGTGCGCGACTCGTTGTCGGAGACGTTGGCCTGCACCTGCAGCGTCTCGTGGCGCGAGAGGCCGGCGATCTGCGTCGCGTAACTCGCCGCGCCGACGCTGTTCTCGTTGTGGGTGACGCCGCTGTACTTGAGCTGCACTTTCTGCAGCAGGCCGCCGCCGGTGGCGACGGTGAGTGCGGTCTGCGCGTCGCGGCCGAGGAGCGCCTGCGCTTCGATGCTGGCACCGCCCGAGCGGCCGGTGGCGTTCGGGATGCTGCTGTCTTTGTACTTGATCGAGTTGGGGACGCGGCCCGCCGCGAGCAGCGGAGCGGAGAGAAGGAGCGTGGCGGCGAGCGTCGCCGCGTGCGTGCGAATGGTCTTCATGATGTCACCTCACCAGCTGCGGTAGTAACCGCGTTTGCCGGTCTCGTCGTATTGGTAATCGGAGCAGATCTGGCCGAGCTGCCAGTCCACGTAGCAGTAGTTGGGGCGGTTGTAGTGCCACTCATGCGGTTCGAGCGTGATTTGCGGGAGCGATTCGTACAGCGTGGTGCCGTCGGAGACGCGCACCGTCATCGAGACCGTGTCGCCGTAGCGCACCTGCGGTCCGTCCTGCCGGCGCACATCCCAGTTGATGTAGTAGTAGCCGCCTTCCCAGTCGTCGTAGCCGCGGCCGGAAGCGCGGTAGGTGACGTCGCCGCCGTGGCGGCGGAGGTCGGCGAGCAGACGGTTGCCGCTGATGCACAGCTCGCCGTCGACGCCGGAGCCCCAGAGCGATGCGCACGCCTCGTCGCGCCACGGGCTGCGGTGGAATCCTTCCGTCGCCAGCTCGGCCATCTCCGTGACCAGCCGGCCGTCGGTCGACTCGCTGTACGACGCGCGGATCGACGACGGATTGAACGAGCCGTACATCCACCCCTGGAAGGTGACCGACTGCTGCCAGCCGCTCTCGTAGCTGTCGATCCAGGTCGTTGACGACTGCGAGCGGAAGCGGGTGGTGTGCTCGGTCTCGTCGGCGCTCGCGGCCGACTGCGGCATCGTGGTGGTGCCGTCGTACACCTCGATCGTCGACTCGGCGAAGTTGTCTTCGGTGGCCCAGTCGGCCGGCCGCTGATTCTCGAGCGCGACGCGGAGCTGTTTGGTTCCGGTTGTATCGAAGACGTGGCGGAACGACACGGCCACGGCGCCGCGCGCGTCGACCCAGATGTTGCGGGCGCGGCCGACTTCGACGCCGTCGACGTAGAGCACGCAGTCGGCGCGCGCGCCGCTGTCGCCGTTGTGCTCGAGCACCGTGGCGACGATCGGCGAAGGCGCGCCGGCGATCGCATGCGCGGCGAGGATGCGCGGGATCCAGAGGTCGGGCCGCAGCTTCACGGTCTCATTCACCGTGACGACGTCGGTGCGGCTGGCGTCGATGCCGCTGACGTTGGCCGAGATCTGTACCGACTCGTTGTAGCCGGCGCCGGGGAGCGTCACCGACGCGTAGTTGCCGGAGAGGCCGGTGTAGTTGCGCGTCTCGGACACCTCGCCGCGCGTGAGCTTGACCTGCACTTTGTCGATCGAGCCGGCGCCGGCGCTGTCGAACGAGCCGGTCGTCACTTCGACGCCGGTCGTGCCGTCCTGCGCGAGCAGCGCGCGCGCGGCGATGGTAGCGCTGCCGGAGCGGCCGGTGGCGGCCTGATGCCCTTCGTTTTTGTACTTGATGCTGTTGGAGATGAGTTGCGGTGACTGCGCGAAAAGCGTGGAAGAGAGGAGGATGGTGGTGGCGATGGCGGCTGCAGTCGGCGTGCTGCGCATCGTGAGTTCTCCGTTCGATTGTCAGGTGTGGCGGAGAGCCGAAGCGCGCTCTCCGTTGACGGCGGATACTTACAATAACGTTGCCACTTTTGCGGGTCTTACGTCTGTACTGAAAGACCGAAGTACAGCGCTGCGGCGTGCGCGACCGCTAGCGGCCAAACCCGCTTCCACCGCCAGTAGACGAGGGCGAAGATGATCCCCAGCGGCAGGATCGTCACCGGCGCAACCGGGCCTTGATAGAGGTGACAGGCGAGCCGCACCAGCGCGCTCAGCGTGACGCCGAAGGCCGCGCCGTTGGCCTCCGTCGCGCGGACGTTGTACGCGACTTCGAACGTCTCCTCGTACAGCGAGTCGAGCAGCATCATCAGCAGCACGGCCGGCCAGGTCGTCTTCACCACCGGCGTGGTCATCGTGGCCGGATCGAGATGCGTGACGAGCTTCAGCAACTGATACATCGAGGCGAGGAAGACGTTGGTGACGAGAAAGAGAATGAGGCCGGCGATGGTCAGCGGCATCGAGAAGCCGAGGCCGAAGTCGCGGAGCTTCCAGCCGCGCGCGCGGAGAATGAGGATGGCGGCGGCGCCGCAGACGATCTCGATCAGCGCGAAGGTGTAGAGGCGGCGGTCGTCGTAGAGCAGGATCGTCTCGCCGCGCAGCGCGTCGCGCGCGCTGAGAAAAACGAACGGGCCGAAGCAGATCAGGTTGATGACGATCAGCTCGGCCCGTGGAGAGAGTCTGCGCAGCATTGCGCGCGCGAGTATCGCGCGTTACGGCGTCGGTCCGGCGTCCGCCGCGCCGCTGCGAGTCTTGTACGAAGTGTGCGACTCGGAGCAGACGTCGTAGCCGATGAAGTCGTCGTAGTAGCAGCGATACGGCTCGTCGCGTCCGTCGGTCACCGGCGCGCCCGGCGCGATGAGCGGCTCGGCGCGCCACGTCTTCTCGCCCGCCGACATCTCGATCTTCATCTCGACGCTCGCCAGGAAGCGGTTCTTGAGCGTGTGCACCTCGGTGGTGCGATCCCAATCTTCACGCGGTCGTTCCGGAGCCCACGGGTTGTCGCGCGTCGACCAGCCGACGCTGTGGTAGGTCGCGTCGGCGACGGCGTGACGCACCTCGACGCGCGTGTAGTCCCAGTCCGCGTCGTAGCAGACCGTCACCTCCGGCACACCCTGTTCGGTGTACGCGCAGAAGCCCGACCACGTCGGCCTCGTGCGCCACTCCGCGCCGGCGCCGTCGAAGAGCGGCAGCGCGGCGGCGGTCGTGCCCGATATCCGCAACTGGATCGAGGTCGGGTCGAACGTGCCGCGGAACGTCGCCGTCAGCGCGAACTGCTGTTCGACGCCACTGTTGTCGCGCGTCTCTTCGTAGAACGGGTACTTCGAGTAGAAGTGCTCCTGAAACTCGCGTTCTTCCGCCGTGGCATGCCAGCCGCCGAAGCGAAGCTCCTGCGGCTCGCGCACGTCGGCGATGAGCGTCGAGGTGTTGTTCGCTTCATCCCAGTCGGCCGGCGTTTCGTGATCGGTGTAGACGCGCAGCCGCGTCTCGCCGAGATGGGTGAAGGTGACCGGGAAGAGGATCTCTTTGTACTCGCTGCCATATTCGAAAACCGTCTGCGTTCCTGCAGCGACGTCGTCGACGAAGAGGTGATAGGTGGCGGTGACGTCGGTGTCCCAGTTCAGCTCGCGGGCGATGACGCGCACGTACGACTGCTTGCCGCGCGCGGCGATCTTCGGTCCGTAGATCGTGACCTCCAGATCGGGACGGCGCTTGACCGCGACGGTCTGTTCGACGACCTGCGTCCGCGCCGCCACGGTGTCGCGCACGCTGACCTGCACCAGGATCTGCGCGTTGCGCTCGAGCTGCGCCTGCAGCCGCCCCGAGAACGAGCTCGTGTAGACGCTGTTGAAGTTCTGCGCGGTGCCGTCCGGGAACTCGACATGCACCTTCGTGATCGTCGTCGCGCTCGTCACTTCGAGGTCGGTCGTCCCATCTTTGTTCAGCAGCGCGCGCGTGGTGACGTCGGCGGCGGCGGCGTGAAACGTGACGATCAAGCTGGCGAGCACGAGCAGGAGCTTTGCGGAGCGCATGTTATTTTCAATATCTCGGCCAACTCCGTCCGCAGAGGAATGAACGGTAAAACTTGCCGGTTTACAGCCTTGAGTCACTAAGACTCAATGTGAGGTAAAACGATGAATTTCAACAAACTTACGGTCAAGGCGCAGGAAGCGGTGGTCGACGCCCAGAATCTCGCTCGCGGCGCCGGGAACCCGGAGGTCGCGCCGGAGCATCTGCTGCTCGCCCTGGTCCGGCAGGAAGGCGGCATCGTCGCCCCGATTCTGAACAAGCTCGGCGTCACGCCGGGCGTGATCGAGACCGAGACCGCCGCCGCCGTGGCGAAGTTCTCCAAAGTCGGCGGCGCCTCGGCCGAGCCGATGGTCTCGCCGGCGCTGCGAAAAATTTTCGACGCCGCGTTTGCGTCCGCCGCAACTTTCAACGACGAGTACGTCTCCACCGAGCATCTGCTCCTCGGCATCGCCGAGGCGAAGGGCTCGACCGCGGCCGACATCCTCAAGCGTCACGGCGTCGTCGCCGATGCGGTGCTCAAGGCATTGCAGTCGGTGCGCGGCACGCAGCGCGTCACCGATCAGAATCCCGAGGACAAGTACCAGGCGCTCGAGCGTTACGCGCGCGATCTCACCGCGCTCGCGCGCCGCGGCAAGCTCGATCCGGTGATCGGCCGCGACGAGGAGATCCGCCGGGTGATCCAGGTGCTCTCGCGCCGCACGAAGAACAATCCGGTGCTCATCGGCGAGCCGGGCGTCGGCAAGACGGCCATCGTCGAAGGGCTGGCGCGGCGCGTGGTCGCCGGCGATGTGCCCGAGGGTCTGAAGAACAAGCGCGTGGTCTCGCTCGACCTCGGCGCGCTGATCGCCGGCGCGAAGTATCGCGGCGAATTCGAGGATCGACTCAAGGCGGTGATCAAGGACGTCGAGGAGAGCGAAGGCAGCGTGATCCTCTTCATCGACGAGCTGCACACGCTGGTCGGCGCCGGCGCGGCCGAGGGCGCGATGGACGCGTCGAATCTCCTCAAGCCGGCGCTCGCGCGCGGCGAGCTGCGCGCGGTCGGCGCGACCACGCTCAGCGAGTATCAGAAGCACATCGAGAAGGACGCCGCGCTCGAGCGCCGCTTCCAGCCGGTGTACGTCGGAGAGCCGACGGTCGAAGACACGATCGCCATTCTCCGCGGGCTGAAGGAGCGCTACGAGGTGCATCACAACGTGACCATCCAGGACTCGGCCATCGTCGCCGCGGCCACGCTGTCGAACCGCTACATCACCGACCGTTTCCTGCCCGACAAAGCGATCGACCTGATCGACGAGGCGGCCTCGCGGCTGCGCATCGAGCTCACGTCGATGCCGCAGGAGATCGACGAGCTGCAGCGGCGACTCACGCAGTTGCAGATCGAGGAGCAGGCGCTGCAGAAGGAAGCGGATCACCCTGCGACGAAGACGCGCCTCGACGGCGTGCGCGCGCAGATCGCCGAGCTGCAGGAGAAGATCTCCGGCCTCAAGGCCCAGTGGGAAAGCGAGAAGAACGTCATCACGCAGATCAACGAGCTGAAGGCGAAGCTCGAGGAGACGCGCGAGGCCGCCACACGCGCCGAGCGCGAAGGCGATCTCAATCGCGCCGCGGAGCTGCGCTACGGACAGTTGCCGCAGCTCGAGCGCGACATCGCCGCCGCGAACGGCAGGCTCGCCGAGATGCAGCAGGGCGGCGCGCTGCTGCGCGAAGAAGTCACCGACGAGGACATCGCCGAGATCGTGTCGAAGTGGACCGGCGTGCCGGTGACGAAGATGCTCGAGTCGGAAGTGCAGAAGCTCGTGCGGATGGAAGACAACCTGCAGCGCCGCGTGATCGGGCAGCACGACGCGGTGCGCGCGGTGTCGAACGCGGTGCGCCGCTCGCGCGCCGGCCTGAAGGATCCGAACCGCCCCATCGGCTCGTTCATCTTCATGGGGCCGACCGGCGTCGGCAAGACCGAGCTCGCGCGCGCCCTCGCCGAATTTCTCTTCGACGACGAGCAGGCCATGGTGCGCATCGACATGTCGGAGTACATGGAGCGCCACGCGGTGGCGCGGCTGATCGGCGCGCCTCCCGGCTACGTCGGCTACGAGGAAGGCGGCCAGCTCACCGAGGCCATCCGGCGGCGGCCGTATGCGGTGGTGCTCTTCGACGAGATCGAGAAGGCGCATCCGGAAGTCTTCAACGTCTTCCTGCAGATCCTCGACGACGGGCGCCTGACGGACTCGAAAGGTCGCGTGGTCGACTTCAAGAACACGGTGATCATCATGACGTCGAACGTCGGCTCGCAGTACATCCACGACGCGTCGAAGGGCGAGCTGTCGGAGGAGGAGATGCGGAAGGCCGTCGAGACGGAACTGCACAAGCACTTCCGTCCGGAGTTCCTGAACCGCATCGACGACGTGATCGTCTTCCACTCGCTCGACTTGAATCAGATCAAGCAGATCATCGGCATCCAGTTGCGCAAGCTATCGAAGATGATCGAGGAGCGCGGCCTGACGCTGGAGATCAGCGACGCCGCGAAGGAGCAGATCGCCGAGGAAGGCTACGACCCGGCCTTCGGCGCGCGGCCGCTCAAGCGCGCGCTGCAAAGGATGATCATCGACCCGCTGGCCATGCGCCTGCTCGAAGGCAAGTTCAAACCGGGCGACACGGTGTTCGTGAACGCGACGGGCACCGGCGTCGAGCTGGCGCTGGAGCCGGAGGCGGCGAGCGTGAATTAGTCGAAGTGATACAGGCGGATCGATTTTCCGATCCGCCTGTACTTTCGTCCGCGCAGCAGCTCGTCGACCCACTGCTGCACTTCCGGCCCGAACGATGGGGCGAGGGCGATGTTCAACTCGCTGATGGCGACGTAGCCATGCACGGGCTGGAAGACTTCGAGGTCTTTGCGCGGCGGAAGGCCGAGGCGGTCGAGCGGCGCGAAGGTGGCCAGGGACGTGGTGATCGACGGGAGCTGTTCCGTGCGCGCATAGCGCACCAGGCGCAGCACGTCCTGACCCCAGTCGAGATTGCTGTCGTTGAGGACGCGCTGCGGCTCGCGGCCGGCGAAGGCGTTGAACCACGGCAGGTAGTCGGGATGGGCGAGCGCGGAGCCGATCACGAGCCACGCGCTGCAGGCGATGACGAGCCAGCGCACGCGCACGCTCGCCGCGGCGATGGCCAGCGGCGCGTAAAGCGGCAAGAGGTGTCGCACGCCGATGTTGATGCGGCTGGACATGGCGATGGCCAGGATCACCGCCGCGATGAGTGAGACCTCGCGCGTGCGTTTGAAAGCGCAGCCGGTCAGCGCCAGCGCGAGAAAGGGGATGGGCGTCTTCACCGCCAGCGCGACCGGAAAGTAATACCACCAGCCTCCTTTGCGGACTTTGCCGAAGAGGATCGCCGTCGGCGGATCGGCGGACATCGCTCGCAGTGCGATCAATCCGTCCACGAACGCGCGCGGCGGCATCACCGCGATCACCAGCAGCGCGGCGATCGCGCCTGCGGCGAGCAGCTTCGCCAGCGGCGCGCGCCGTCGCACGATCAGCAGGACCAGCGCGCACGCCGGCAAGTTGATGACGAACGAGTACTTCGACAGGAGGCCGATGCCGATGGTCACGCCGACCACGATCGCGCGCGACCACGACGCTTCGTCGAGAAGCCGCGTCAGCGCGTAGAGCGCCAGCGGCAGCGTCGCCGCCGCGGCCATGTCCGTCGTGGCCAGTCCCGCGTGGGCGAGGATCGGCGGCAGCGATGCGTACAGCAATGCGGCGAGCAGCGCCGCTCGATCGCCGAACAGCCGGCGAGCCCAGAGCGCGACCGCGACGATGCCCATCGCCAGAAAGAGGAGATTGCCCATGCGCGCGCGAGCAAGGTTCGCCTCGTAGCGGCCGCCGCGCAGAAAGAGCTCGTTCGCGCGCGGCTCCTGCGCCGGATTCGGCTCGCCGACGAACGGCAGCGCGAACAGCATGCGCGCCAGCGGCGGATGCAGCGGATCGGTGGTGAAGACGCGGCGCGTCAGCGCGTCGTAGCCGGAGATCACATGCGCGCCTTCGTCGAGCGTCTGCGCGAAGACGCGATGCGTCGCGGCCACGCGCGCCAGCGTCAGCACGATCAGCAGTGAGAGCAGCGCCCACCAGCGGCCGTTCGTCATGGAATGTGGTAGAGCCGGATCGATTTGCCGATGCGCCGCACCGGACGATACGTGCGCAGCCAGACGTACTCGCCGAACCGCTCCTTGAAGATGACCTGCGTCTCGCTCACCGCGAGCCAGCCGCTGATTTTCTCTCCCGCATGGACCGGCTCCTCGGAGAGGCCATGCCGCGAGAGCTTCGCCGCCGCGAAGACGTCGACCTTCAGATCGGCGAGCTGCATCTCCTTCGCTACGCGCGCGAGCCGCAGCACGTCCTGTCCCCAGTCGAGATTGCTGTCGACGGCGACGCGCGACGGATTCGGCTGCGCGAGCTCGTTGAACCACGCCAGATAGTCGGGATGGGCGATGCCCGTCCCGATGAAGAGCCAGCCGAGGAGCGCGGCCAGCGTGACGCGCGCAAAGGCGTCGGTGGCGCGGCGCCAGATGTCGAACGCGCCGCGCGCCGCGACGATGGCCAGCGGCGCATAGACCGGCAGCACGTGCCGCAGTCCGATGTTGATCGTGCCGGTCATCGCCACGAGCAGGATCGCCAGCGGAATGAGGATCAGCGGCCAGTCGCGCGCGCGGACGATGCCCCAGGCCAGCAGGATGAGAAACGGGATCGGGGTCTTGTAGAAGAAGACGACCGGAAAGTAATACCACCAGCCGCGATCGCTGTACTGGCCGAGGAGATAGGCGCCGTGGCCGGCGAGATCGTGCAGCTTGATGATGGTCACGCCGACGGCGAACGACGGCGCCGGCATGCGCACGTGCTCGGCCACGTACCGCATCGGCTGCCGCAGCCAGGCGGCGGGCGCGGTGGAGTCGAACGAGAAGATCGCGAACTGCCCGGCCGCGTCGACCGGCCGCGCGAATTCGAAGCGATAGCCGGCCCATGCCACGAAGAAGGCGACGGCGAGAGCGATGAGCACCGCGCGCCACGCGACGCGGCGCCGGCGGAAGAGGATCAGCACGAGCGCGGCGGCGGGAAAGAAGAGGAGGAAGGAGATTTTCGACAGCAGACCGAGTGCGACCGCAACGCCGAGGAACACCGCGCGCCTCGGCGACGACTGTTCGAGAAAGAGATCGAGCGCGAGCAACGCGAACGGCAGCGTCGCGGCGATGGCCATGTCCGTGGTAGCCAGTCCGGCGTTGCCGAGGATCGGCGGCAGCGTCGTGAAGAACGCCACCGCAAGTACGCTCACCTCGTACGAGAAAAGACGTCGCGACCACCACGCCACCGTGATGATGCCGAGGATCAGCAGCGGCAGATTGCCGGCACGCGTGCGCGCCAGCGAGCGCTCGTAGCGGTCGTGATACAGCAGCTCGTTGCCGGCGTCGCTGTCGTCGGTCGCGACCGGTCGCGGATAGTGCGCGAGCCGCAGCGGCAGGCCGAACAGGATGCGCGCGAGCGGCGGATGACTCGGGTCGGAGAACTTGCCGTCGAACCAGTTGTAGCCGGCGAAGACGTGCACCGGCTCGTCGCTGGTCGCGGCGAAGACGCGCCACGTCGCGCCGACGCGCACGCAGGCGACGATGGTCAGCGCCGCGATCGCGGCCAGCCACGCGTTTCTCGACAGCTCTCTCGGCAGGGACATCGGCATCGCTCGCCAAAGCGTATCGCCTCGGCCCGCGTTTTGCCTGACCTCGGCGCGAAGGAGACTCCCGAATGCGTACGCTGTTTTCCCTTCTTCTCTGCCTCGGCCTGCTCGCCGGCTGCAGCCGCGACGGCGTCGAGAACAACGCCGACACGACCACCACCAACTCCGGCGCGCCGCTCGAGAACGCGACCGACACCACCGGCACCACCGCCAGCACCGGCACCTCCGCCACCGCGCCGATGGCCGCGAGCGGCACCTCGGTCGTCACGCCGACCGACACGAGCTCCACGATCGTCACGCCGACCACCACCACCGCCTCGGTGACCACGCCGACCGAAACGACGTCGACCGTCGTGACCACCACCCGGAAGCAGTAGCCGATGCGGAAACTCGCTTTGCTGATGCTTGTCGGCGCGCTCGCCTGCTCGCGCGAGCAGGCGCCCGACGTCTCGCAGAATTCGCCGTCGCAGTCGACGACCGTCTCCGGCAGCACCGTCGGCGGCGAGACGAATACGGCGCTGATGAATCCGACCATGGAGAAGGAGCGCGACCTGCCAAGCGGTGCCGTCGCCGCCGCCGCACCGACGCAGCAGGTCGACCTGATCGAGTATCAGATCAACATGCCCCACGAGTTTCCGGCCGGCAAACTCGCCTTCAATCTGCAGAACGCCGGCAAGGAAGATCACGGCTTCGAGATCGAAGGAAACGGACTGCATCAGCAGTCGACGGTGCTCAAGCGCGGCGACCACACCTCGCTGGAGGTCGACCTCAAGCCGGGCACTTACACGGTCTACTGTCCAGTCGACGGCCACAAAGACAAAGGGATGCGCACGACCATCACGGTCCGCTAGGCGGCAGGCTTTCGGGCCGTCAGTGGTCGGGGAACGACGGGAGGCCTCCGGCGGCCGGGGCCACAGGCCCCGGACCCCGTTTGGTTGGCCTAGCCTCCGCGACACTGCCGTCCAAGCTCGCCATACCGTGTC
>DASVQE010000060.1:0-29986 GCA_036389275.1 Thermoanaerobaculia bacterium | reverse complement strand
CGGGGTACGGGGTCACTTGGTCGGATCGGTTTCCGTCGGGGTGGGGACGGTCGGGGTGGCGGTGGGGGTGGGGGCGAGGCGGAGGAGGAGGTTGTGGAGGGCGGCGAGGAAGGTTTCGGGGCTGCGGTCGCGGGTGGTGGCGGTGGTGCGGGTGGTCGGGCGCAGGTCGGGGGCGGCGGCGGGGGCGGCGTGGGCGGTGGTGGGGAGGGTGGTGGCGGTCAGGGTGGCGGCGAGGGTGGTGGTGAGGACGAGGGTTTTGACGGACTGAGTGCGCATGATTCCTCCTTGTTGGTTGCTCTTGTTGTTGGTTTGCTCAGCGGACTTCCGCTGAAGCTGGTTACGGGAGGGGGGGGGCGGGGGGTGCCGCGAGGAGGCGGGGCTGCTCCGCGGGGAGCTCGCGGAGAAAGGCGTGGACGTGGCGGACGAGGCTCGGCGTGGCCTGGCCGATGGCGACGGACTCGCGCAGGAACGAGAGTGCTGTAACGGCGCGCGAGGCCATGCCGGCGGTGGTGAAGCGGGCGATGACGTCGCGGCAGATGCCGGCGACTTCTTCGTGCTCGCCGCTGACGAGCAGCGCTTCGGCCAGCTCGAGGGCGGCGAGGGCGCCGTCGGCGAGGAGGTCGAGCCGCTCGAACTCGCGCCAGGCCTGGCGCAGGATGGGAATGGCTTCGCGATGTTTGCCCGACGCGGCGAGCGCGCTGCCGAGCGCCCAGCGGCTGCGGGTGCGCTCGGTCTCCATGCCGAGGAGCTCGAATTGGGGAAGACACCGCCGGATGTACTCCGCGGTGCGCTCGGGCTGGCGCAGCTCGGCGTAGCAGATGGCGATGTTGTGGGCGAGGCGCGCCGCTCCGAGCTCGTCGAGCGCGGGATCGGCTTCGAGCTCCTGCCAGAGCGCGAGCGCCTGCTCGACCGCACCGGTCTGGTACAACGTGGCCGCTTCCGTGATGCGCGCATCGAGGTACTTCGCGTCGTCGCCGAAGCGGCGAAACGTCGCCGCCGCTTCGCGCGTGAGCGCCACCGCCTCGCTGCCTCGATCGATCGCGCGCATGATGTTCGCGCGCACGAGGGCGAGCCGCGCCAGGTCGTACTCCGGCAGCGGCACCTGGTCGAAGAGCCGCTGCGAGCGGTCGGCGAACTGCAGCGCCTCGGGGTAGCGGCCCATGAACGACAGCACGTACGCGTGATCGCGATACGCCTGCGCGCGCAGCTTGACGACGTAGTCGCACGGATACGCGGCGACATCGAGATCGTTCGCCACCTGCACGGCCATGGCCGTCATCTGCAGCGCGTTCGCGGGCGATGAGGCGAGCGCCTCACGCATGCGCGCCAGCAGCTCCTTGACCATGCCGGCCGACGACGTGCCGGCCACCGAGCGGAGGCGCTGCTGCCACCACGCCGGAGGTCCGGTGAAGATCGCGTCGCATGCGGCCGCGGCGCGCGCTTCTTCTTCACGGGCGCGCGTGGCGAAGGCCATCACGTCGACGACGAACTGCCGCGAAACCGGTGCAGTTTCCTGCCATGATTCCGGCTCGCCCAGCGCGGCGATCATCTGCCGCTGCCCGGCCACTTCGCTGCCGCACCGCGTGCAGTCATCGAGATGTTGCTCGATCTCACGCTCACGCGGCGACGTCCCTTCGACGTACTCGAACAGCGCTTCGTCGTCGTAGTGCTGCATGGGCATGACGGAGTGCAACATAGCACGCAGGACGCATGTCTGTCACTAAGGAACTAATGATTCACTGCAAATCCATAAGGACGTGGAGATGGCTGGCCTGATGGAAATGGCTGGGGAGGGAGGATTCGAACCTCCGAATGGCGGCTCCAAAGGCCGCTGCCTTACCACTTGGCGACTCCCCAATGCGAGACCGGGCGGTGCTGCACGCCGGCCGGATCGGACAACGCGCGGAGGCGCGCGGGCATTGCCGGGGCGGCGAAGTCTAGCAGATGCAAAGGAGTCCGGCACGTGGTGTGCTCGACCGTTTGCGTCAGATGAAAGAGCTGCTCGCCTCGTCCGGCGGCGTGTTCCGGAAAATCGTCGAAGAAGCAACCGACTTCGCCATCATCCTGCTCGACGGAAGCGGCTCGATCGAGCTGTGGAACGCGGGCGCCGAGCGGATTTTCGGCTGGCCGCCGGCGGAGATCATCGGGAAGGATTTCTCCATTCTCTTCACCGAGCAGGACCGGAAGACGGGCGCGCCGGAGAAGGAGCTCGGCCTGGCGCTCAAAGACGGCCGGGCCATGGACACGCGCTGGCATCTGCGCAAGGACGGCCGGGCCATCTTCGCCGACGGCGTGACGATGCCGCTGCGCGCGGAGAACGGCCGGCTCATCGGCTTCTCGAAGTTCGCGCGCGACATCACCGACCGCCAGCGCACCGAGGAGCGGCTGGCCGCGCAGTTGGCGCTGTCGAACCTCCTGCACTCCGAGCAGCCGTTCAGCGCGACCGCGCAGCAGATCATGCAGGCCATCTGCGAGAACCTCGGCTGGGACATCGGCGCGCTATGGGAAGTGGAAGGCGACACGATGCTCTGCGTCGACCACTGGCACGCGCAGCACGTCGACGGCGCCGCGGCGCTGGAGTTGTGCGAGCGGCAGACGCTCGACCGCAACACGGGACTGATCGGCGAGGTGTGGCGCACGCGCGACGCCGTCTGGGTCGACGAGTTCCGCGATCCCAACCGCTTTCCGCGCGCCGATGCAGCGATGCGCGCCGGCATGCGCGCCGCCTTCGCCTTCCCGATCATCCACGACGGCCAGGTCTCGGGGGCGATGGAGTTTTTCAGCCGCGAGGCGCGCGAGCCGGAGCAGGCGCTGCTGCCGGTGATGACGCTCATCGGCGCGCAGCTCGGCGACTACCTCGAGCGCCGCCACACGCAGCAGGCCTTGCGCTCGAGCGAAGAGCGCTACCGCCTCGTCTCCGAGACCGCGCAGGACGCGATCTTCACGATGAACGAGCGCGGCGTAGTGACGTTCTGCAACCGCGCGGTCGAGCAGATGCTCGGCTACAAACCGGAAGAGCTGCTCGGGCGCTCGCTCGACACGATCATTCCGGAGCGGCTGCGCGCGGCGCACCGCCACGGCGTCGAGCGCTATCTGAAATCGCGGGAGCGGCACATCTCGTGGTCGGGCGTCGAGCTGCCGGCCCTGCACAAGGACGGGCGGGAGATCCCGTGCGAGATCTCCTTCGGCGAGTGGACGCGCGACGGGCAGACGATCTTCACCGGCTTCATGCGCGACGTCACGGAGCGGAAGCAGGCGCGCGAAGAGCTGCAGCTCTCGCTCGCGCACGAGCAGCAGGCGCGTGCGGAGGCGGAGGCGGCGCGCGCGCAGCTCGAGAGGCGCGCCGAGGAAGAGGCGGCGTTCCGCCATCTCGCGAGCGCGCTCACCGGAGCGGTGGAGATGACCGAAGTGTTGTACGAGATCACCAACCGCGCCACGCAGGTGACGCGCGCCGACGGCGTCTACGTCGAGCGCCTCAACGCCGCATCGCGGGAAGTGGAAGTGGTGGCGACGGCGGGACGGGGCACGCCGCCGCGCGGCCTGCGCGTCGGCTATCCCGGCTCGCTCACCGACGAGATCATGCGCGGCGCATCGCCGGCGATCCTGGCGAACATGCAGAGCTTCGGCAAGGAGATGGCGCCGTACCTGACCGACTCCTGCGGCGAGTGCGAAGTGCTGGTGGCGCCGCTCGTCGCCGAGCAGGAGGCGCTCGGCGCGCTGGTGTTGCTCAACAGCGCCATGTCGGGCCGCAAGTTCCGCGACAACGACATCGTCCGCGCGCGCACCCTCGGCGATCTCACTTCGCTCGCGCTGCGCCGCGTGCGGCTGATGGAACAGGAGCGCGAGGCGAAGGAGCGGGCGGAAGCGGCGGTGCGCGTGCGCGACGAAACGCTCGGCATCGTCTCGCACGACCTGCGCAATCCGCTCACGAAGATCGCACTGAGCGCCGATCTCCTCGTCGACGCGAAACCGGACGAGCAGGCCGACCTGATCGAGACCATCCGCACCTCGGCCCGGCAGATGGAGCGGCTGATCCAGGACCTGCTCGACGTGGCGCGGCTCGAGGCGGGACGCTTTTCCGTGGCCGCGTCGACGACCGACGCCGAGTCGATCGTGCGCGAGGTGTGCGCCTCCAACGAGCCGCTCGCTCAGCAGAAACAGGTCCGCATCCAGTGCGACATCCACGGCGCGCTGCCGCCGGTCTGCGCCGATCACGACCGTCTCGTGCAGGTCTTCAACAACCTGATCGGCAACGCCATCAAGTTCACGCCGGAGCGCGGCCTGATCGCCGTCGAGGCGAAGCCGAACGGCGAGCGGCTCGTGCAGTTCCTCGTGCGCGACACCGGTCCCGGCATTCCGGAGGCGGACCTCAAGAACGTCTTCACGCCGTACTGGCAGGCCAAGAAGACCGCGCACATGGGCGCGGGACTGGGCCTCGCGATCGTGCGCGGCATCGTCGAGGCGCACGGCGGAAAGGTGTGGGCGGAGAACGGGCCGAAAGGCGGCGCGGTGTTCACCTTCACCGTGCCGCGCGCGTGACGCGCTACGCGATCGCGCCGACCACGGCGCCGGTCGCGCGCAGGTAGTCGGCGGGCGCGAGGATCAGTTGCGCTCCGCGCATGCCGGCGGAGATCGAGATCGCGTCGAACAGTTCGATGGTCTCGTCGGCGAACACGGGATAGCTCTTCTTCGCCGCGAGCGCGGTGACGCCGCCGCGGATGTAGCCGGTGAGCGGCTGCACCTCCTTGAGCGGCACGGTGTCGATCTTCTTGTCGCCGGTGAGTTGCGCGAGCGCTTTGAGATCGAGCTGCCGATCGCCGGGGACGACCGCGAAGCAGACGCCGTTGCGGTCGCCGCGCGCGACGAGGGTCTTGAAGACCTGTTCCGGCGGCATTCCGACTTTGCGCGCCACGGCTTCGGCGGTCAGATCGTCGGGATCGACTTCGTACGTGCGCACTTCGTAAGCGATGCCGAGGGCGTCGAGCAGGCGCGCGGCGTTCGTTTTCATCTGACGCAAGTTTACGGCTCGCGACTTGCTTCCCACGCAAAACCGCCGTGAAGGGGAAAAAGAAGCTCGTCATCTTCGGACTGACCGTCAGCTCCTCCTGGGGAAACGGCCACGCCACGCTCTGGCGCGCGCTGCTCCGCTCGCTGGCGATGCAGGGTCACGAGGCGACGTTCTTCGAGCGCGACGTGCCGTACTACGCGTCGACGCGCGACCTGCACGCCGGCGCCGGCTACGACCTCGTGCTCTATCGCGACTGGCCGGAGGCGCTGCCGCTCGCGGAGGCGGCGCTGGCGAGCGCGGACGTGGCCGTCGTCACCTCGTACTGTCCCGATGCGCTCGCGGCGACGGAGCTCATCCTGTCGAAGCCGCATTTGCTGCACGTCTTCTACGACCTCGACACGCCGGTCACGCTCGACCGGCTCGATGCCGGCGAGAGCGTCGAGTATCTGCCGCCGGACGGCTTCTCGCGCTTCGATCTCGTGCTCAGTTTCACCGGCGGACGCGCGCTCGACGAGCTGCGCACGCGCCTCGGCGCGCAGCGCGCGGTGCCGCTCTACGGCTCGGTCGACGCGAGCGCGCACCATCCGGTGACGCCGTCGCCACGCTACGAATCGGATCTCTCCTACCTCGGCACCTATTCGCCCGACCGGCAGGAAGGTGTGGAGCGTCTGCTGATCAACACCGCGCGCGCCTTTCCGTCGAAGCGCTTCGTGGTCGGCGGCTCGCTCTATCCGCGCGAGCTTTCGTGGGCGGACAACATCGCTTTGCTCGAGCACGTGCCGCCGCCGGAGCATCCCGCCTTCTATTGCTCGTCGCGCATCACGTTGAACGTCACGCGTGGCGCGATGGCGCGGCGCGGCTACTGCCCGTCGGGACGCCTCTTCGAGGCCGCCGCGTGCGGCACGCCGATCCTCAGCGACACGTTCGAAGGGCTGGAGACGTTCTTCGAGCCAAAGACGGAAATCATGATCGCCGGAACGACGGAAGAAGCCGTGGACGCGGTGCAGACGCCGCCGCAGGAGCTGGTGAAGATCGGGCAGCGCGCCCGCGCTCGCGTGCTCGCCGAGCATACGGCGGACGCGCGGGCAAGGCAGATGATCGCGGCGTTCGACGGGTGCTGAGGCAGGAGGTCGTCTATGTGGGGCATCGTTCCCGCGGCCGGTATCGGGAGCCGCATCCAGCCGCTGGCATTCAGCAAGGAACTGCTGCCGGTCGGGAGTCGCTTCGAGGGTGATGCGGAGCGGCCGCGCGCGGTCAGCGAGTATCTGCTCGACCGGATGCTGCTCGCCGGCGCGACGCGCATCTGCTTCGTGATCTCGCCCGGCAAGTCGGACATCGTCTCTTACTTTGGCGGCGCCATCGGCGACGCGTCGATCTGCTACGTCGTGCAGCAGCAGCCGCGCGGATTGTGCGACGCGCTCTTCCACGCGCTGCCGTTCATCCCGCCGGAGGAGCACGTGCTGATCGGATTGCCCGACACGGTCTGGTTTCCCGAGAGCGGCTTCGACGCGCTCGGCGACGACGACCTCTCCTTCCTCTGTTTTCCCGTCGAGCGGCCGGAGCTCTTCGACGCGGTGGTGATGGACGAGCGCGATCAGGTGCTGGAGATCGAGGTGAAGACGCCCGGCGCGCGCTCGCACTGGATCTGGGGCGCGTTCAAGCTGCGCGCGCGCGTGCTCGCCGAGTTGCGCGAGGTGTGGCTCGAGCGCGGCGCGCAGGATCACTACATCGGCACCGTCGTCAACGAATGGATCGCGCGCGGCGGCCGCGCACGGGCGGTCCGCGCCGGCGTCTCGTACGTCGACGTCGGCACGCTGCACGGCTACCGCGAGGCCATCACCGCGCTCTCGGCGCACGCGAACGTGACGCCGCTCACGCGCGAACGCACCTCCTGAGCGTTCACTGGGCGGCGCGGGAATGCACTTTCCGCCGATCGCAGTTACGCCGAATAACTTCGGAGGTCCTCCTGGTGAATCAAAAAGTGGCGTACGGGCTGACGTGTGTCTTGTTGCTGGTGGCGGCCGCGGCCGCACACGCGACCACCATCGTCATGCCGAGCGACGAGCAGCTCATCGTCAAGAGTCCGGTCATCGTCGAAGGCAACGTCACCGGTTCGGTGGTCGTCGACCGCAACGGCACGATCTGGACCGACACCACCGTCGCCGTCACGCGCGCGCTGAAAGGCAGCGTCGCGGAGACGATTACGATTCACGAGATCGGCGGCACGATCGGCGATCGCATCACGAAGCTCTTCGGCGCGCCGCAGTTCGCGACGGGCGAAGACGTGCTGCTGTTCCTCGAGCCGGCGCCGCACGGCGGCTACCGAACCATGGATTTGTATGTCGGCAAGTTCGAGCGCGGACGGATGATGAACGGCCGCACGCTCTGGCTGCGCGACGACATCACGGCCGACGTGACGCTGCTCGACGCCTCGTTCCAGCCGATCGCGGCGAAGAACGTCCAGCGCGACGCCATCGGGTTCGAGAGCTTCATCGCCGACCGCATTGACGGACGTCCGGGGATGCGGAACTACGGAATCGAGAACCCTGTGCTCGACCGAACGCTGCGCGGCGGGCGGATCGCGCCGGAGTTCACGCTGATCACCGAGGGAATGGTGTATCGGTGGGCGCGCTTCGATGGAGGAAATTCTGCGGCGTGGTACAGCGGCGGCACGCAGCCGGGCTACAGCGGCGGCGGCGTGAGCGAGATGCAGACGGCGATGAACGCCTGGACGAGCTACTCGTCGGCGAAGATCCTCTACACCTACGCCGGCGCCAAGGCGGCACCGTGGGGCGGTCTGACCAAGGCCAACACCGTCAACGAAGTGCTCTTCAACGATCCGAACAACGAGATCTCCGGCACCTGGAACCCGAGCACCGGCGGCGTGGTCGGGACGGGCGGCTTCAACGGCGTGGCCGGCAGCGCGATGTGGACGCCGCCGTTCGCGGCCGACGCTACGCACACCGGCGCGCAGGTCCGCGCGTACAACATCAGCGAAGGCAACCTCACCATTCAGGACAACGTCTCGCCGTCGCAGGGTCTGAGCAGCAGCCGCCTGGCGGAGATCGTCTCGCACGAGTTCGGCCACACCCTCGGCTTCGGCCACTCCACCGACGGCACGGCGCTGATGTACCCGAGTGTGACCGGCTTGGGGCCGCAGCTCCGCGCCGACGACCAGCTCGCCGCGCGCTGGCTCTATCCGAACGGCAGCGTCTCGCAGCCGCCGCCTCCGCCGCCGCCGTCGACGCAGGCTCCCGCCGCGCCGTCGTCGCTGAGCGCGGTCGTCTCCGGCTCGACCGTCTCCTTCTCCTGGAACGACAACGCCACGAACGAGACCGCGCAGGCGCTCTACCTTTCGGCCGGCAGCGGCGCATTCACCAAGGTCGCCGACTTCAACGCGAACGTCACCTCGGCCGCGTTCAGCGGCTTCAGCGCCGGCAGCTATCGCGCGTACATCGTCGCGTCGAACTCCGGCGGCAGCGCGCAGTCGAACACCGCCAGCTTCACCGTCGCGGCGCAGCAGCTCATCGCCGCCTTCACCTTCTCGCCGCAGAGCGGTACGGCCGGCGTGACGAAGTTCACCTTCTACGATGACTCGCGCGGCTCGATCACCACGCGGCAGTGGAACTTCGGTGACGGCGCGACGGCGAGCGGCAACATCGCCGAGCACGTCTACGCGCGCGCCGGCCGCTTCACCGTCACGCTGACCATCGGCAACGGCGCGACCACCGCGCAGTCGACGGCGTCGGTGCAGGTGAACGCGCCGCTCGCCGCCGGCTTCAACTTCTCGCCGGCCAAGCCGACCACCAATGACACCGTCACCTTCACCGATGCTACCGACGGCGGCGCTACGGCGTGGTCGTGGTCGTTCGGCGACGGCGCGGTCTCGAGCGCGCAGAATCCGACGCGCCGCTATGCGAGCCCCGGCACCTACGCCGTCACGCTGACGGCCTTCCGGAATTCCGAATCTGCGTCGATCACGAAGTCCATCATCGTGACGTCGCCCGCTCCGGTGACGCCGCCGGTCGTGGCGGCGTTCGACGCCTCGTCGCTGAACGTGCCGGTCGGGACGAGCGTGACGTTCACCGACCGCTCCAGCGGCTCGCCGACGCAGTGGAACTGGGCCTTCGGCGACGGCACGGTCTCGAGCGCGGCGAATCCGTCGCACGCGTACGCCGGGCCGGGCACGTACACGGTCACGCTGGTGGCGACGAATGCCACCAGCTCGAGCACCGCCTCGCGCCAGATCGTGGTCACGCCGCTGGCGGCGTATCGCTCGCTCATCTCCGTCACCGCGCAGACGGGCGGCGTCGACGGCACGGCCTGGCGCACCGAGCTCAGTCTGTTCAACGCCGGAACGCAGGGCGCGAGCATCACGCTCATCTTCCTGCCGGGCGCCGGCGGCAGCGTCATCACGCGCAGCGTGTTCCTCTCGCCGCGGCAGTCGGTGACGTACGCGAATGCGCTGCTCGATCTGTTCGGCATGCCGAGCGGCGCGGGCGCGCTGGCGATCGAGGCGACCAGCGCCGGCGCCGATGCGGTGCTGAAAGTCTCCAGCCGCACCTTCACCGGCGGCAGCGGCGGCACGTACGGGCAGTCGGTGCCCGACGTCACGCCCGACGCGCTCGAGCGCGTGCTGTACCTCACCGGCATCGCCTCCGGCAGCGCGTTCCGCACGAACGTCGGCCTGGTCAATCGCGGCGCCGTGCCGGTGTCCGCGGCGCTGGTGCTGTACGACGAGGACGGCGCGACCGTCGGCTCGACGAACGTCACCGTGCCGGAGAACAACTTCCAGCAGATGCCGCTGTCGGAGCTGTTCGAGCAGGTGAAGGGCCGCTCGTACGACGTGCTGACGATGCGCATCACCGCCGCGTCGGCGGATTCGCTGAGCGCGTACGCCTCGGTGGTCGACAACGCCACGCAGGATCCGGTCTACATCCAGGCGGTGCCGGCCATCAGCGGCACGTCGCTGACGGTTCCGGTGGTCGGCCGCGCGAACGGCGCGAACGGCACGTTCTGGCGCAGCGACGTCTCGTTCTTCAATCCGACCAGCTCGCGCCTGACGCTGTCGATGCGCTACGGCGGCTCGACGAAGACGCTCGCGCTCGACCGCAACGAGACCTTCGTGCTGGCCGACGTGCTGTCGAAGTTCGGCCTCTCCGCGGGCGGCGGTACGTTCGCGGTGTCGTGGAGCGGCAACAACGGTCCGGTGGTGACGAGCCGCACGTACACGAGCGTCGAGAGCGGCGGTACGTACGGCCAGTCGATCGATCCGGTGGCGGCGTTCGGCTCGGTGCTGCACGTGCCCGGTCTGCGCAACGACGCCAGCTATCGCACGAACGTCGGCTTCGTGAACGGCGGCAACAACACGGAGACGTTCGCCGTGACGCTGCTCTCGCCGTCAGGCAGCGAGATCGCCACGACGGCGGTCACGCTCGACGCGAAAGCGTCGATGCAGAATTCGGTGACCGGGCTGTTTCCCGACATCACCTCGTTCGGCAACTTCACCCTGATGATCCGCGGCAACGCCGGCGCGCAACTCTTCGCCTACGGCTCGATGATCGACAACGCCTCGGGAGATCCGGTGTTTTTCGCGGGAAGGTAGAGAGGCAGTTCCTCGGTTCCTCGGGTTCCTCGGTTCCTCGGGAGTTCCTACCCTCCGAGGAACCGAGGAACCGAGGAACCCGAGGAACCGCCTCACGGCTCCACCTCCAACAAATCCCGCGCCACGACGATCTTTCCTTTGAACGCCTTCGCGGCGCGGGCGCGGAATGTGTCGTTCTCGTTGCCCGGAATCAGGTGGGTGAGGACGAGGGTCTTGACGCCGGCGTCGCGGGCGATGACGCCCGCTTCCTCGGCGCTGGTGTGGTAGCTGCGCAGGCGCGCCGCCACTTCGGGCGTGTCGACGCGCGCGAAGAACTCCGGCAGATACGCTTCGAGCACGAGCACGTCTGCGCCTTTCGCGTAGCGCACGAGATTCGGCGTCGGACGCGTGTCGCCGGAGATGACGATCGATTTGCCGTCGACGTCGAAGCGGTAGCCGAACGCGTCGCGCACCGGGCGGTGATCGACGGGAAAGGCCGTCACCTTCACCTTGCCGTCGTCGTACACGACGCCTTCGTGCACGGTGTGCCAGACGATCGTCGCGCCCGCGGCCGGATGTTTTTCCATCAGGTCACGGCGGATGTGGATGTCTTCGGCGAAGAAGTCGAGCATCGCCCGCGCGATCTTCGGCGTGCCCGCCGGTCCGTAGAGTTGGAACGGCGTGGTTTCGCGGCCGAACTGCCATGAGGTGTCGAAGAGATCGGGCAGGCCGGCGATGTGATCGGAGTGCAGGTGCGTGACGAAGACCGCCTGCAGCTTCGCGTAGTCGAGCTTCGTGGAGGCGATGCGCATCGTCGCGCCGCGGCCGGCGTCGACGACGAACCAGCGGTCGCCGGCGACGATGGCGGTGCAGGCGGCGGCGTGGTTCGGATCGGGCCGCGGAAAGCCGGTGCCGAGCAGGAGGACGACGACCGCTTCAACCAGCAATGAGGCTGTCATGGACGATCTGGCTCCACGTCTCCATCGACTCGCGCAGCGCGGCCAGCTCGCCGCGCGCCACCCAGCGGCCGCTCATCTTCTCGGTCTCGCGCACGGCCACGTCGCGCTGGTGCGCCTCGAGGACGTATACCGCGCCGAGGTGCACGCGCCCGACTTCGGTGGTGTCGTCGTTGAGGATGCCGGCGAAGGTGAGGTCGTAGTCGCCGCGCACCTCCACCTCTTCTTCGAGCTCCTTCTGCAGACCGCCGAGGAGGTCGGGCGTGTCGGGATTGATATGCCCGCCGATTCCGAGGCTTTGCATGTGATGCAAACGCGCCTCGGTCTGTTTTTGCGTCCGCTGCAAAAGGTAAAACTCGTCTCCGTGGCGGATGATTACGTACGGGATGATCTGCTTGTACCGCGGCGAGACCTCGGCGGTAGGGCGGTCGACGAAGAAGTGCTGCTCGCCGATGACCTCGAGGATCTCGTCGGTGCGCTCGCGCACCAGGCCGCGCTCGACGAGGTACGCCTCGATGCTCGCGCGCTCGACCACCATCACCTGTTCCGTCATCGCAGCATCTCCAGTACCTCATCGTGCAGCAGCCCGTTGGTCGAGAGCGCGGAGCCGACGTTGTGCGCGGCGACGCCGGCAAGGTCGGTGAAGCGGCCGCCGGCTTCCTCCACGATCACGCGCACCGCAGCCACGTCCCACATGGCCACGCGCGCTTCCACGGCGATGTCGATCGCGCCCTCGGCCACCATCATGTGAATCCAGAAATCGCCGAAGCCGCGCGTGCGGGCGCACTTGCGCACGAGGCGGAGCAACGGCTCGCTCGTACCGAGGACTTCAAAGTCGACGATCCCGTCGTAGCCGAGAAATGCTTCGGAGACCGAAGGAACCGCCGAGATCCGGATCGCCGCGCCGTTGCAGAACGCTCCTTCACCCGCGGCGGCGTACCAGCGGCGCTGCAGCGCCGGCGCGGAGACGACTCCGGTGACGATCCGCCCGCGCTCCTCGAGCGCGATCAGCGTGGCGAACACCGGCACCCCGCGGATGTAGTTCTTCGTGCCGTCGATGGGATCGATGATCCAGCGTCGCGCCGTATCGCCGGTGACCCCGAACTCCTCGCCGATCACCCCGTCGCCCGGCCGCTCCGCCGCCAGCCGCTCGCGAATCATCCGCTCCACCGCCTCGTCGGCATCGGAGACCGGCGAGAGATCGGGCTTCGTGCGGACGCCGCGAGACGCCGAGCCAAAGCCCTGCAACGTGATCGTGTCGGCAGCGTCAGCGAGCGACAGCGCCAGCGCGAGGTCGGCGTTCACGGGGCGACTCTAGCATGTGAGGTTTTGCGAGGAGCGGTGGTGAGAGAATCCGGAGCGATGACGTCCGCTCGATTGGTGCAAACCGCAATGATCCTGTTGTTCGCCGCCGCGGCCAGCGGTCAGGTCGCGGAGCCGCAGGAGGTCGTCCTGCTGCCGGTCCTGGTTCTCGGCAATCCGGTGCCGGGCGCGCTCGGATCGCTCTGGAGGACGGAGCTTGTGATCCATAACGCGAATGACGTGCAGGTCATATTCGGCCCGTGCAACGTGCCGTCGCCGCAGCCGTGTCCGCCGGCGACGTTCGGCGTGTTGCCGGGTGAAACGGCCTACAACCCCGACGTCGGTTTCACGACCGCCGGCTTGCGCGGCCGGTTGATCCACATCAAACGCCCGTTGGCTGACAAGGTCACGTTCAACCTGCGCATCGGCGATCGGTCGGCAGAGGCCATCGACGCGGGTGCCGAGATTCCGGTCGTACGCGGCGGCGAGTTCTTCACCGGGCCGCTGACGCTGCTGAACATCCCCACGGACGAGAACAGCCGGGCGATGCTGCGCATCTACGATCCCGACGATCGCGGGCCGGCGGGCGCGGTGCGGATTCGCATGCTCCGCTTCGACGGCACGCTGGTCACCGAGGAGACGGTGCCATTTTCGTTTTCCGGATACGGGGGCCATGACGGCTTGCCGTTTGCGCCGAGCTTCATCGAGTTGCCGCTCGCATTCGTCGGGATACCTCCCGGCGAACGTCTATGGTTCGAGATCGCGCCGGCGACGGAGGGTCTGCGGTTCTGGGCGTTCGTCTCGGTCACGAACAACAGGACGCAGCGCGTGACGATCATCTCGCCGCACTGACGGCCTCGCGTAACCGCGCGTGCGGTGGTGCGTCTCACGTGCATGCAGACCTTGCTGGCAGTGACGGTTCTTGCGGCCATCGGCTCGTCGTCCGCGTTCACGGAATTACAGTCGATGTGCGCGCGCGACGGCGGCCGGATGTGGGGTCGGGAGATCTGCGGGCCGACGCTGCTGGTCGATCCGAAGACGCGCGAGGCGGCGACGTTCGCGGACGGCGTGAGCGGCTCGGCGACGCTGCCGGAGTCGATCGGGATTGCCAACACGGCCGTCGACTGGAACGGGCGGCGCTGGACGATGGTGATGCTGCCGTTGCCGGAGGACGTCATCGCGCGGCGGGCGCTGCTCGCGCACGAGTCGTTTCACCGCGTGCAGGAGCAGCTCGGGTTCGCGCCGACGTCGCCCTCGAACGCGCACCTCGACTCGGCGGACGGGCGCTACTGGCTGCGGCTCGAGTGGCGCGCGCTCGCTCGCGCGCTGGCGCTCGCCGCCGAGGGTTCCGATGCGTCGCCGGCGGTGCGCGACGCGCTCGCGTTTCGGGCGCGGCGCCGCGCAGCGTTCAAGACGGCCGCCGCGGACGAGCGCGCGCTGGAGATGCATGAAGGGCTGGCGGAGTACACCGGCACGGCGCTGGCGGTTCCGGTGGTGCGCGAGCGCGCGGCGTATCTCGTCGCGAAGCTCGCCAATGCGGAGGCGCAGGATCGCTTCATCCGCAACTTCGCCTACGCATCGGGACCGGCCTGGGGCGCGGTGATCGAGCTGCGCGACCGCCGCTGGACGCGTCGGGTGAAATCGTCCGACGATCTCGGCGCGCTCGCCGCACGCGCCTGGAAGCTCGCGCCGTCCGACGGCCATGCGGACGCATACGGCGGCGCGGTGTTGCGCGCCGAGGAAGACGCGCGCGAGACGCGCAAACAGCAGGAGCGCGCCGCGTTGCGCGCGCGATTCATCGACGGCCCGACCCTCACGCTGCCTTTGCGCGAGATGCAAATGGTCTTCGACCCGAACGGCCTGCAGCCGCTCGACGACCGCGGCACGGTCTACCGCTCCATCACCGTCAGCGACCGCTGGGGAAAGATCGTCGTCACCGGCGGCGCGCTGATGTCGCCCGACTTCACGAAGCTGATCGTGCCGATGGGAGAAGGGTACGAGCTGTCGCTGGCGCCGGGATGGGAGATCGAGGGCGGCAAAGTGATTGACAAACGATGAGCGATCGACGATGAACGTCGGACGTTGAAAACGCTCCTCGTTCTCCTGTTGATCGCGCAACCGGTGCTGCGCTGGGGCGGCGATTCCGAGGGTGGCGCGCCGTATGTGGAAGCCGACCCGAACGACCCGGCGAAGGTCGAAGGATTCGACGTCGAGGTGGCGGCGGAAATCGCGAAAGGACTCGGGCGCACGCCGCAATTCGTGCAGGTGGCGTTCTCGTCGATCGACCAGTCGGTGCAGCGCGGCGACTTCGACCTCGGCATGAGCGGCGTCGAGGAAACGCCGGCGCGGCGCGCGGCGCTCGCCGCCACCATTCCGTACTACGAATTCACCGAGACCATCACCGTCCGCGAGGAAGATCGGGAGAAGTTCCGCACGCTCGCCGAGCTGCGCGGCCATCGCGTCGGCACCCTCGGCGGCACGATCGCGTACGAGACGCTCCTCGAAGCGGAGAAGACGCAGGGCCTGATCGCGGTCTCGTACGACGACGACGTCCATCCGTACGAGGATCTCCGCGCTGGACGCCTCGACGCCGTGCTGCTCGACAACATCATCGCCGCGAGGGCCATGCGCCGCACGCCCGGCCTCTACACCCACTATGACAAACCGGTCGCGACCGGCCACTACATCATCGTCCTAGCGCGCGAGAACACCGCCTTGCGCGACCGCATCAACGAGATCCTGAAAGCGCGCATGCGCGACGGCACGCTCGAGCGCATCTATCGCAAGTGGCACATCTGGGACGACTACCAGCCGCGCTTCTTCGCCCGCGTGCTCGCCGCGCAGCCGCAGCCGCAGCAGGCCGCTGTGACGCCGGCAACGTCGTCGCGCGGCAGGATCGGCGCGTACATCCCGGCTCTGTTGCGCGCCAGCGCCATCACCATCGGCCTCTCCTGCATGGCCATGGCGCTCGCCATCGGCCTCGGCATGCTGGTGGCCACGGGACGCGTGTACGGCAACGCGATCGTGCGCGCGCTCCTCGGCGCGTACGTCGAGATCGTGCGCGGCACGCCGGTGCTGCTGCAGCTCTTCGTCCTCTACTACGGCCTCTCCTCGGTGATCCGGCTGCCGGCCTTCGTCGCCGCGCTGCTCGGCCTCGGCCTCAACTACGCCGCGTACGAGAGCGAGATCTATCGCGGCGCGATGGAAGCGGTGGCGCGCGGACAGCTCGAGGCGGCGCGCACCCTCGGCCTCACGGAGTTCCAGGTCTTCCGTTTCGTGCGCGGGCCGCAGGCCTTCCGCATCGCGCTCGCGCCGATGACCAACGACTTCGTCGCGCTGCTGAAGGACTCGTCGCTGGTCTCGGTGATCACCGTGGTCGAGCTGACGAAGCAGACGCAGATCTTCGCCGCGAACGTCGGCAGTTGGGTCGTGCCGGGGATCCTCTGCGCGAGCCTCTACCTGCTGATGTCGCTGCCGCTGGCGCGTCTGGCGCGCCATCTCGAACGGCAATGGAAGGCGCCCTCGGCATGAGCGTGCTGGCCATCGACGGACTGCGGCTGCGGCGCGGCGCGCGCGAGATCCTGCGCGGCGTCTCGCTGCGCGTCGAGCGCGGCGAGCTGGTCGCGCTGATGGGGCTTTCCGGCGGCGGGAAGACGACGGTGCTGCGCTCGATCGCCGCGCTGGAAGCGTTCGACGACGGCACGATCGACGTCGACGGCGTCTTACTGCAGGCCGGTCGATCAGCGCCGCGTACGACGCTGCGCGAGCTGCGCAAGCGCGTCGGCATGGTGTTCCAACTGCACTATCTCTTCGAGCATCTGACGGCGCTGCAGAACGTCACGCTCGCGCCGCTGCAGGTGGCGCGCATCGCGCGCGCGGCGGCGGAGGAGCGGGCCATGGCGCTCCTGACCGCGCTCGGCGTCGCCCATCGGCGCGATGCGTATCCGCGCGAGCTCTCCGGCGGCGAGGCGCAGCGCGTGGCCATCGCCCGCGCCATGGCCATGGATCCGCCGCTGCTGCTGATGGACGAGCCGACGGCGTCGCTCGATCCGGCGCGGCGCAACGAGCTCGGACGGACGCTGCGCGCGCTGGTCGCCGACGGCCGCACGCTGGTGGTGACGACGCACGACGACGACTTCGTGCGCGACTTCGCCACGCGCGTGGTGGTGATGGCCGAAGGCGAGATCGTGGAGGAAGGCGATCCGAACGAGGTGCTGACGAATCCGCAGCATGCGGCCACGCGCGCCCTGCTGGCGGACGCGCTGTCATCCCGAGCGTAGCGAGGGACCTGGGTGGGCGGGTGCGCTGCTCGTGCCTGCCGCGCCACCCACCCAGGTCCCTCGCTACGCTCGGGATGACACAATTGGGGACGTGCGTTTCTGGCTCCTCACGCTCCTCGTCACCACATCCGTTCTCGCCCAGCCGCTCACGGTCGAAGACTACGCCACGATGCCGCAGTTGGCGACGCCGCGGTGGTCGCCGGACGGCACGCGCATCGCCTACGTAGTCACGCGCGCCGACCTCGCGCGCAGCGCGTACGACTCCGACGTCTGGGTGATCGACACCGCCGGCACGAACGCGCTGCAGCTCACGCGCGGCAGCGGCACCGACGCGCGGCCGCGCTGGTCGCCGGACGGGACGCAGCTCGCGTTTCTCTCCGATCGCAACGGCACGCCGCAGATCTTCGCCATCGGCGCGCGCGGCGGCGAGGCGCGCGCGCTGACGAGCGAGCCGAGCGCGATCCGCGAGTTCGAGTGGAGTCCCGACGGCGCGACCATCGCCTTCACGCGCGCCGACGAGCCGTCGCCGGAAGAGCAGAAGCGCATCGCTGAGAAAAACGACGCGCACGTCGAAGGCGAAGGCATCAAGTATGTCCACCTCTACGCGCTCGACGTCGCCACCGGAAAGACGCGGCGGCTGACGCGCGGCAGCTTCTCGATCTTCGCCTTCTCCTGGTCGCCGGACGGGTCAACGATCGCTTTCGACCGCGGCCCCGGCTCCGGTCTCGACGATCTCTATCGCACCGACATCTTTCTCTACTCGATGCGCGACGGCGCGATCGCGCCGCTGGTGGTGCGTCCCGGCATCGATCATCTGCCGCGGTTTTCACCGGACGGAAAATTCGTCGCCTTCTTCGGCGCCGGCGGCGTGCACGACTGGCTGGTCGAGCACGATCTCTACGTCGTGCCGGCGACGGGCGGCACGCCGCGGCGCGTTTCCGCCGCGTACGACCGCACCGCCGACAACGGCGGCTGGCTCGACGCGCGGACGGTCTGGCTGGAAGGCGGCTGGAACACGACCGGGAATCTCTTCCGCGTGAACGCGGACGGCAGCGGCTTCACGAACGTGACGCAACTCGAAGGCGTGGTCAGCGACGTCGACACGCGCGGCGCGCGCGCCGTCTACGTGCGCCAGACCACCACCGAGCCGCCGGAGCTCTTCATCGACGGGCATCAACTCACGCATCACAACGATGCCTATCGCAATCGCGACCTCGGCGAGACGCGCGTGATCCGCTGGAAGAATCCGCAGGACGGCCTCGAGATCGAAGGGCTGCTGACTTTGCCGGTTGGCTACAAGGCGGGCACGCGCGTGCCGCTGCTGACGTTCGTACACGGCGGCCCGGCCTCGCATCACAATCAAGGCTTCTTCGGCTATCTCGGCACCGTCTACGGGCCGCAGGTGCTGGCCGCGCGCGGCTTCGCGGTGCTGCGGCCGAACCCGCGCGGCACCGCGTCGTACGGCTCGAAGTTCCTGGCCGCGAATCGCAACGACTGGGGCGGCATGGACTGGCTCGACGTGAACGCCGGCATCGACAAGGTGATCGCCGACGGGATCGCCGATCCGCGGCGCCTCGGCATGATGGGCTGGAGCTACGGCGGCTTTCTGGCGGCGTGGGCCATCGGCCACAGCGACCGCTTTCGCGCGCTGAGCATCGGCGCGCCGGTCGTCGATCTGGTCAGCATGCACGGCACCACCGACATCCGCGATTTCATCACGCACTACTTCGACAAGAGCGACGCGCCGCCGCCGGCGGAGCTGAACGAGATGCGCCACGCGCCGCTGTCGATCGCGCTGCTGCGCGAGCACAGCCCGGTGACGTATCTGCGAAAAACGGATGCGAAGGTGCTGATTCAGCATGGCGAGGCGGATGAACGGGTGCCGATCTCGCAAGGGCGGATGCTCTACCGCATGCTCGACGAGCTCGGCGTGGACGTCCGCTTCGTGACGTATCCGCGCACCGGCCACGGCACGCGCGAGCCGAAGTTGCGGATGGACCTGCTGCGCCGCAACGTCGAATTCTTTTCCGAGGTGATCCGATGAACCGCTGTATCGCCGTTGCGCTGTACGTGCTGGGGTTCGCCGCGTCCGCGTTCGCGGCCGGCGACGTGAGCGTCGTGACCGAGGAGCGCGTGCATGACGGAGTGCCGGCGGGCACGCAATTCTTCCTGCCGCTGACCGTCGTCAACAACGGGCCGGAGCTCGCGCAGAACATCGTCCTGACGGTGGAGCTGCCTCGAGAGCTCACGCTCAAGCAGGTCTTTCCGCCGGGAGCGTGCACGACGACGGGAGAAGTCACGCGCTGCGAGGTCGGCAATCTGGCGCAGGGATCCGTGGAGCGTTACGAGCTGACGCTGCAGCTGCCGGCGACGCCGGGGACGTTCACGATCCGCGCAAGCGTCACCAGCAGCACGCCCGATCCCGATCCGGCAAATGACACGCTGACGTACGCGATCACGACGCGCGCGTTCGCCGATCTCGAGGTGTTCCTCTCGCCGCCGGCGGCGCGGGTCGATCCGGGCACGACGACGCAGTTCCGCGCCTCCGTTCTCGATTTTCTCTCGCTCGTGCCGCACGACATCCGCGTGCGCTTCGCGGTGGCGAACGGCACGATCACGAGCATCACGCCCGCCGGCGGCGCGACCTGCACCATCACCTCGGCGTCGACCGCCGAGTGCATCGCGCCGGCGCTCGATCCATCCTGCCGTTGTCTGCATGAGCTCACACTCGGAGTGCGCGCGTCCGACGATCGTGCCGGCGGTACAACGCAGGTGACGATGGAGGCGACGAGCGACCTGACGGAGTACTTCGAGCCGAACAACCACGCCAGCGCGGAGCTGCAGATCTATCGCTGGATCGCCGTGACCAGCGCGCTCGATCCCGGGCCCGGCACGCTGCGCGCCGCGATCGAAGAAGCGAACGGCACGTGCGCTCTCGCGCCGTGCAAGATCGTCTTCGAGCTGCAGACCTTCGGCGGCGAGGCGATTCCGACGATCGATCCGCGCACGCCGCTGCCGGCGATCACCGCCGATCGCGTCGTGATCGACGGCACCACCGAGACCGCGTTCGGCGGCGACGTGAATCCGGCCGGGCCGGACGTGATTCTCGACGGCCGCCACGCCGGCGAAGGATTGAAGTTCGAGAGCCGCTGCGAGGCGGTGGTCACCGGACTCGTCATCGGCAATTTCACCGACGATCAGGCGATCTCGATGGCGCGCAACGAAGGGTGTCCGAACGCGCAGATCCTCGACCAATACCGCATCAGCGGCAACTACATCGGCACGACGCCCGACGGCGCGCAGGCGTGGCCGAACCTCCGCGGCGTGCGCGCCGATCAGAGCTACGGCCTGCTCATCGACCACAACGTGATCAGCGGCAATCTCGCCAGCGCGGTGTGGAGCTGGTTCGGGTCGGTGCGCGTCCACGACAACCGCATCGGCACCACGCGCGACGGAAGCTCGCCGCTGCCGAACGGCGCCAGCGGCGTCTTCCTCGGGCCGCGCGTGGTGGCGGCGGAAGTGCTGCGCAACACCATCTCGTACAACCGGCACATGGGCGTGGCGGTCGGGCGCGGCGCGCAGTTGATCGACATCCGCGAGAACGCGATGCGCGACAACGCCGGCCTCGGCATCGACTGGGCGCTCGACGGCGTCTCGCCGCGCGTGGCCGACGATCGCGACCGCGAGACGAACGCGCCGACGCTGCTCTCCGCGCGGTTCGACGGGACGAACACGATCGTGACGCTGACGCTCGAGACCGCGCCGCTCGGCAACGGCAGCAACAGCGCGCAGATCGACCTCTACGCGAACGACGCCCCGGACGGCGACGGCGAGCGGTGGATCCGCAACGACTTCGCCGCGAACCGCAACGGTGTGCCGTTCACCATCACGGTGCCCGGCGACTGGCGCGGCCAGTGGATCAACGCCACCGCCACGCGCGTGAACCTGCTCTTCTCGATCGCCGGCGGCCAGACCTCGACGTCGGAGCTGAGCAACGCCGTGCTCGTGCAGTGACCGCTAGGCCGCCTCTTCGCGGCGCGCGCTCTGCTCGCGCCAGAGCGCGGCGTAGAGACCGCCTTTGCCGAGGAGCGAGTCGTGCGTGCCGGTTTCGACGATGTGACCTTTCGCCAGCACGTGGATGCGCTGGGCGTGGGCGATGGTCGAGAGGCGGTGGGCGACGAGGACGGTCATGCGGCGGTGGCCGCCGATGGAGACGGCGCGGATCGTCTCGGTGATCGACTTCTCGGTGATCGAGTCGAGACTCGACGTCGCCTCGTCGAAGATGATCAGCTCCGGCTGGCGCAGCAGCGCGCGCGCGATCGCGAGGCGCTGACGCTCGCCGCCCGAGATCTTGATGCCGCCTTCGCCGATCTTCGTGTCGAGCCCTTTGCCGCCGCGCTCGATGATCGGCATGGCCGCGGCCTGGCGCAGCACCTCGATGCACTGCAGGTCGGACGCGTCGGGATTCACGAACAGCAGGTTGTCGCGGATCGTGCCGGCGAAGAGCTGCGTCTCCTGCGTCACGAGGCCGATGCGCGCGCGCAGCACATCCGGATCGACGTCGTTCGCGTCGACGCCGTTGATCACCAGCCGGCCCGCGGTCGGACGATAGAGCCCGACCAGCAGCTTCACCAGCGACGTCTTGCCCGAGCCCGACGGTCCGACGAACGCCACCGTCTCGCCCTCGCGGATCTCGAGATCGATCGATTCGAGCGACGGCGTATCGGCGCTCGGATAAGTGAAGGAGACGTTCTCGAAGGCGACGCGCTGCAGCGCTCCCACCTCCACCGGATTGGCCGGCTTCGGCGCCGGCTCGATGGCCAGCACTTCCTCCAGCTTTTCCATGCTCGCTTTCGCCTCCTGATATTGCGCGATGATCGCGCCGAGCTCCGCGAGCGGCGAGAAGATGGCGAACGAGTAGAAGAAGAGCGCGTAGAACTGCCCGAGCGTCACGCCTTTCGTGTAGACCAGCCAGAGCATGAGAAACAGCAGCCCGGCGCGCGTGCCGTTGACCACGGTGCCCTGCAGGAACGAGTAGAAGCGGAGGAAGCGCACCTTGCGCAGCTCGAGGTCGAGGATGCTGCTGTTGACGCGGTTGAGGCGGCCGATCTCCTGCTGCTCGAGTCCGAGGGACTTCACCAGCTCGACGTTGCGCAGCGTCTCCGTCGTCGAGCCGGCAAGTTCCGCGGTCTGCGTGACGATGACGCGTTGCTGAGTCTTGATGCGGCGGCTGATGAAGTACATCAGCGTGCCGAGCGACGGCGCCAGCAGAAAGTACATCGCGCCGATCAGCCAGTGCACGGTGAAGGCGTAGATGGTGACGAAGAGCAGGCCGACCATCGACACGAACAGCAGGTTCACGAAGTTCGTGATCAGCGACTGCGCGTCGGCGCGCGCCTTCTGCATCTTCTGCAGGATCTCGCCGGAGCGCTGGTCCTCGAAGACCGCGTACGGCAGCGAGAACGAGTGCGAGACGCTGCGCTCGTAGAGCTGCGCGCCGGTGCGTTGCGCGATCACGTTGACGCAGTAATCCTGAAAGTTCTTGGCGATGCGCGAGACCAGCGCCACGCCGATGTAGGCGAGCAGCAGCAGCAAGACGCCGCGCACGAACACCTCGCGCGGCATCTGGTGCGCTTTGGTGGCGTAGCGGTCGACGATCAGGCGGAAGACCTGCGGGTCGAGCAGCGAGAAGCATTGATTGATCGCGGCCAGCAGCAGCGCGGCGACGAGCAGGTGTTTGTAGCGCAGCAGGTAGGTGTAGAGCAGTCGCACGGCGCCGACTTTACTACTTCAGCAGCAGCGCCACCGTCATGACGATGCCAATGGCGACGACGAAGCCGCGCACGAACTTGCGCCCGAGGCGGCGGGCCAGGCGCGCGCCGAAGTAGCCGCCGGCGATCGTCCCGACCGCCATCAGGAAGACGTCGTGCCACACCACCGCGTTCGAGAAGGCGAAGTAGATGGCGGCGATGCCGTTGATGCAGGCGCCGAGGACGTTCTTCAGACCGTTCATCTGATGCAGGTCGGTGAGGCCGATCAGTCCGAGCGCGGCCAGCATGAGGATGCCCATGCCGGCGCCGAAGTAGCCGCCGTAGAGGCCGACCAGGAACTGGAAGACGAGCACGAACGTCACCCACCCACGGGTGGGATGCTCGTGCGCGCGCGCCACCACGCCCAGTTTGCGGGTGACCATTTCCTGTGCAGCGAGCAGCAGCGTCGCGGCGAAGATCAGCCACGGCACCAGCCGTTCGAACGTCGACTCCGGCGTGCGCAGCAGCAGCCAGGCGCCGATGGCGCCGCCGGCGATCGACGGCACGATCAGCACGAACAGCCAGCGCTGGATGTTGGCCAGCTCGCGGCGGAATCCGATCGCGCCGGTCAGCGAGGCCGGCCAGATGGCCAGCGTATTGGTGGCATTCGCGATGACCGGACTTCTACCCAGCCATAACAATGCAGGGAAGGAAATCAGCGTGCCGCCGCCGGCGATGGCGTTGAGGATGCCGGCGATGATTCCCGCGCCGAGGATGACCAGCGTCGCGGTCAAAGGCCGCTCGCCAGATAAAGGTCGGACAGCACGCGCATGGCATTGTAGGCGTATGCATTCGCGTCCGGCGTGACCAGCACCGGCGCGATCTTGTAGACGCCGGCCGGATCGGCGGGCGCGAATTCCTTCCAGAGCTCGCGCGCGCCGGTGGCGAGCGCGATGCGATAGACGCGCACCGGCAGCGCGGTGGGACGGTACACGAGCAGCGAGGCGCCGTCGGCCGACCACTGCACCGGGATCTCTCCTTTTTCCACGCCGCCCACGCCCATCGGCGCGCCGCCGCCGAGCGGATAGAGCACGATCGTCTCGTCGCCGTTCATGCCGGCCACGAAGCGGCCGTCGGGCGAGACCGCGTACGCACGCGAGCCGCCGCTCCAGATGTTCTCCGGCGAGAGCGGCTGCAGCGTCTCGTCGAGCGTGTCGAGCAGGAAGAGGCGGTACGCGCCTTTGTTCGTGTTGCCGCCGACGATGGCGCGGCGCGAGTCGGGCAGCCAGACCGCGCCGCTCTCGAACGTGCCGTCGAGCTTCAGCTCGCGCGCTTCGCCGGCGCCGGTCGGCAGCACCACCAGCTTCGAGCCCTGATGGCAGAGCACCCACCGTCCGTCGGGCGAGAGCGCGTCGCCGATGCCGTCGCCGAGGCGCACCGGCGATGGCGCGTCGGCATTTCGCAGATAGACCGCGCTTTTCGCGCCGCCGCCTTCGCGCGTCTCCGAGAAGAGGATCGCTTTTCCGTTCGGCGAGAGATCGTTGAGGATCGACCAGTCGAGCCACGAGGCGTCTCCTTCCGCGAGGCCGTCGTGCTGCCACAGCAGCGCCGCGCGCCAGGTGGCGTTCGACAGCAGCAGCTCGCGGCGCGGCGAGACGTCGAACACGCGCACCGCGCCGGTGAGCTTCGTCACGAGGCGCACAACGCCTTCGGTGCTGACCGCGTAGAGCGCGGGCGGCGCGGCCGGCGTCGAGGTGCCGGAGACGTAGATCTCCTGTCCGTCGGGCGACCAGGCGATGCCGTTCGCGCCGCGCGCCCAGCCGCGCGCGATCGTGACCGGGTTGCCGCTGTCGATCACGGCGAGGTCGTACTCGCCGCGCGACGGCTCGAGGATGGCCAGCCGCTTGCCGTCGGGCGAGACGCGCACGTCGCGGATGTAGTGCGGCGTCTCGTAACGCACCGTGCCGATCGGATACTCGATGCGCGTCTTCCCTTGCTCCTGCCGGATGATGGCGAGATTCGTTCCGTCGGGCGACCAGTCGGCCTGCAGGACGTTGTCGGCGACGGCGCGCGGCATGCCGCCGGCCAGCGGCACGCGCGCGAGCGTCCCGAGGTTGGTGAGGCGGTCGCGGTGCAGCAGGATGGCCAGCTCCGCCGACTTCGAGACGGCCAGTACTTCGCTGTCGGCGATGCCGAGCGGACGCGCCTCGTTCGCACCGCGGCTGGCCACGAAAATCTCCGGCGCCTTGCCGTCCCACGCGGCGCTGTAGACGATGGTCTCGCCGTCGGGCGTGAAGCGCGCGCTGCGCACTTCGCCGCGGCGGAACGTCACGCGGCGGAACTCCGGCTCGGGACGCTCTTCCTCTTTGCGATGCGCCCACATCCAGCCGCCGTATGCGGCGCCGGCGATGGAGACGAGGTAGAGCAGCGCGAGCAGCAGCGGCGACACGCGCCGTTTCTTCACGGCCGGCTTTGCGATCGTTCGCGGACGTGGCGCCGGCGTCGCGGCGGGAACGGCCGCGGGCGCCGAGGTGCGCGCGGTTGGCATCGACTGCGATGCGGTCGGCGCGCTGGTCTGCACGCGTTGCGCGGGCTGCGGCGCGGTGGCCGCGCGCGCGACGCCGGAGAGCGTCGAGCCTTGCGACATCGTCGAGAGCGTCTCGAGGTTGAAGGCGAGATCGCGCGCCGACTGGAATCGCAGCTCGCGGTCTTTCTCCAGGCAGCGTCGCACGAGGCGCTCGAGCGGCGGCGGGATGTTCGGCAGCAAGTCGCTCAGCTCCGGCGGCTCTTCCTTCAGGATCGCGCTCAGCGTCTCGATGGCGGAGTCGCGCTTGAAGGCGCGCGCGCCGGTGAGCATCTCGAAGAAAATCGTTCCGAGGGAGAAGAGGTCGGAGCGGTGATCGACGCTCTCGCCGCGCACTTGTTCGGGCGACATGTAGCCGACCGTGCCCATGACCATGCCCGGCTCGGTGGAGGCCATCTCGAAGGTCGGACCTTCGCGGCCGGCCATCGGCGAGAGTTTGGCGATGCCGAAGTCGAGGATCTTCAGGCGGCCGTCGCGGGTGAGGAAGATGTTGTCGGGCTTGAGGTCGCGGTGGACGATGCCTTTCTCGTGCGCGGCGGCGAGGCCTTGCGCCATCTGCAGCGCGGCGTCGACGGCCTTGCGCGGCGAGAGCGGTCCGCGCGCGAGTCTGCTGGTGAGCGTCTCGCCTTCGAGCAGCTCGGAGACGAGGAACGGCGCGCCGTCGGCGTCGCGGCCGACGTCGTAGATCGTGAGCAGGTTGGGATGGTTGAGCATCCCGGTGGCGCGCGCTTCCTGCTCGAAGCGCAGCAACCGCTCGCGGTCGCCGAAGGCGGCGACGTTGGTGAGGACTTTGATGGCGACGTCGCGGCCGAGTCGCGTGTCGCGAGCGCGGTACACCACGCCCATCCCGCCTTCGCCGAGGAGCCCGATAATCTGGTACGGACCGAGCGTGGCGTTCGGTGCGAGCGACATGTGCGGTTCATTGTAGAGTTCCTCGCAACTCCGAGGAACTCGTCCTGCGCCACCTCACCATCCTGCTCATCCTTGCCGCTCTCGCCGTCGGCGCGTTCCTCGGCAGCGCTCCGCTGCTCGATGCGGATGAAGGGCGTAATGGGGAAGTGGGGCGGGAGATGGCGGCGACGAACGACTACGTGATGCCGCGGCTCGACGGCCTGCCGTATCTCGACAAGCCGGTGGTCTACTTTGCCGCCGAGGCGGCGGCGATGGAGGTTCTCGGCGCGACCGAGCTCGCGGCGCGATTGCCGGCGTATCTCTTCACGCTGGCGACGGCGGCGGTGCTGTTCTGGTTCGCGCGGCGGTTGTGGGGACTGGAGGCGGCGCACGTCGCGGCGATCGTCTTTCTCTCGATGCCGCTGACCATCGCCTTCGCGCGCACCGTGATCTTCGACAGCGCGCTGACCTTCTTCGTGGTGGTCGCTTTGATCGCGATGTTCGTCGCCATCGAAGAGCGCAACGCCCGCTGGTCGATCCTCGCCTGGGCGGCGATGGGCCTGGCGATGATCACCAAAGGCCCGGTCACCTTCGTGCTGGTGCTCTTCGTGATGATCCCGTACGCGTGGCGGCGTCGCGGATTGCGACTGCTCTTTCCGCTGCTCGGCTTCGTTGCCTTCGCCGCGATCGTCGCGCCGTGGTTGTGGGGCGTGACCCGCGTCGTTCCGGAATTCCTGAAATATGTATTGGTGACGGAGACCGCCCAGCGCATGGCCACGAAGGCGCTGCAGCGCACGGGGCCGCCGTGGTACTTCGTGCCGTACCTGGTCGGCGGCGCGCTGCCGTGGTCGATCGTGGCGCTGTTCAGTTGGAAGTCGTTCCGCCGCCGCGACGACGCCACGCTCTTTCTTCTGCTCTGGCTCCTCGTTCCCTTCGTCTTCTTCTCGATCTCGCAGTCGAAGCGGCCGCAGTACATCCTGCCGCTGCTGCCGGCGCTGGCGCTGCTGATCGCGCGGGTCTGGCCGCAAGTGCGCACGCGCGTCGCCGCATCGCTGCTGGCAATCCTTGGCGTGATCCTGCTGGCCGCGCCGCTCTTCCTGCATCACGCCAGGCTCAAGCCGGAGCTGGCCGGCGTGGCCGCGCCGACCGCGCTCGCACTCGGCGCCGCGTTCGCCATCGGCGGCTTCGTCGCACTGTTCGCCAAGCGGCGCGAGCTCGTGCTGGCAGCGCTCGCGCTGCCGCTGCTCGCAATTCCGCTCGCCACGAATCCGCTCATGCACGCCCTCGGCGAGCGCCGCTCGGCCAAGTCCTTCGCCGCGCAACTCGCGCCGTACGTGCGCGGCGAGACGCAGGTCATCGGCGTCGAAGCCTTCACCGGCTCGCTGGCGTTTTACCTCCGCCGCCCGATCCTGCTGGTGAGCGAAGACGCCAGCGAGCTGACGAGCAACTACCTCGTCCGCCGCTACGCCCAGTTCGCCGGCAAACCGCCGCTGCAGCCGCTCCCGTACTTTGAGCGGAGCGTCGCCGACTGCTGCACGCCGCGCGTCTACGTCCTCCGCAACGACGACCGCGCCCGCCGCGCGCTGCTCGAATCGCGGGGCTGGCGCCGCGTGGCGGAAGGCGCGCATCACGTGGGCTACGCGCGCTGATCCCTTAGAATCCGCCGCGCGATGTGCGGCATCTACGGCATGGTCGACGGCGCGAACGCGCTGCGCTATCCCGACGTCCTCGAGGCGATGGGTGAGGCGCTGCGGCATCGCGGGCCGGATGGGCGGGCGGTGCTGACGCATCCGAATGCGCGCATCGGGACCGAGCGGCTGCGCATCATCGACCTGCACGAGCGCGCGGATCAGCCGTTCGCGTCGCCGGACGGGCAGGTGTGGCTCGAGGCGAACGGCGAGATCTACAACGCCGCCGAACTGCGGGCGCGCTTCGCCGACTATCCGTTCCGCTCGCACTCGGACGTCGAGACGATCCTGCCGCTCTACCTCGCGCACGGCGCCGACGCCATCGCCATGCTCGACGGGATGTTCGGCCTGGCCATCTGGGACAACCGGACGTCGACGTTGCTGCTCGCGCGCGACCGCGCCGGCGAGAAGCCGCTCTTCTACGCGCGCATCGGTTCGGAAGTGCTGTTCGCCTCCGAGCTGCAGTGCATGCTCCGCCATCCGGAGATCTCGCGCGAGCTCGATCGCACGGCCATCGCCGAGTACCTCACCCTCGGCTACATCCCGGAGCCGCGCACGCCGTTCGCGGCGGTGCGCCGCGTGCCGGCCGGCGCGTTCATGCGCTTCCGCGACGGCGGCGTCGAGACGGTGCGCTACTGGGATCCGTCGTCGTTCGCGATCGATCCGCGCGAGCCGAAGCGCGCCGTCGTCGAGTTGCAGGAGCTGTTCGAGGCGGCGGTGGCGAAGCAGGTGATGTCGGACGTGCCGGTGGGCGTCTTCATCAGCGGCGGTCTCGACTCGTCGATCCTGGCGACGCTCGCCTCGCAGGCGATCGGCGTCGATCGCGTGCATACGTTTTCGGCGCAATTCGCCGAGGCGTCGTATGACGAGAGCGCGGACGCGGCGGTGCTGGCGAAGCGGATGCGCACGCGCCACGTGCCGGTGCGCACCGATGAGGAGACGCTGCGCGAGGCGCTGACGAACGTGACCACGCGCGTGGCCGAGCCGCTCGCCGATCCGGCCATCCTGCCGACGTTCCTCCTGGCGCGCGCGGCGCGCGAGCACGTGAAGGTGATTCTCAGCGGCGAAGGCGCCGACGAGCTCTTCGGCGGCTATCCGACGTACCTCGGCCATAAGCTCGCGCCAAAGTACGAGGCGCTGCCGTCGTTCGTACGCGGCGGCGTGCGCAAAATCGCATACGCGATTCCGCCTTCGGGAAAAAAGGTGACGCTCGAATTTCTGCTCAAGAAATTCGTCGGCGACGCGGAGCGGCCGTGGATCGAGCGCCACCGCTCCTGGTTCGGCAGCGGCCTCTCGCCGCGCGTGCACGCGGTGCCGCCGGAGTCGCTGCCCGATCTCGCATCCGACGCGCCGTATCGCGAGCCGCTGGCGAACGCGATGCTGCTCGACTACCGCAGCTATCTACGCGACAACCTGCTGGTGAAAGTCGACCGCGCCACGATGCTGTCGTCGGTCGAGGCGCGCGCGCCGTATCTCGATCGCTTCGTCACCGCGTTTGCGCTCTCGCTGCCGGTCGACCTGCGCGTGCGACGCCTGACGACGAAGTGGGTGCTGAAGAAAGCGGCGGAGAAGTGGCTGCCGCGCGACGTCATCTATCGCCGCAAACGCGGCCTGAGCGTACCGATCGCCTCATGGATCAACCGCGGCTTGCGCAGCGAAGTGGACCGCCTGCTCGAGCCGGCACGGCTGCGCTCAGAAGGTCTGGTCGACGCGACGTACGTGCACGAACTGCTGACCGAACACCGCACCGGCCGAGCCAATCACGCGAAGGCTCTCTGGGCCATCATCGTCCTGCAATACTGGCTCGAGAACTGGTCGCGGTAAATGGATGAGGGAACGACCGGGGGCCTCCGGCGGCTGGGGCCGAGGGCCCCAGACCCCATTTGGTTGACCTAGCCTCCGCGACACTGTGTCGTGAGCTTGGAAGGCAGTGTCGCGGAGGC
>DASVQE010000059.1:0-90626 GCA_036389275.1 Thermoanaerobaculia bacterium | reverse complement strand
GCCTCCGCGACACTGTGTCGTGAGCTTGGAAGGCAGTGTCGCGGAGGCTAGGCCAACAGACGGGGTCCGGGCCCATGGCCCCGGCCGCCGGAGGCCTCCCGTCGTCCCCCTAAGCGTCCCTGCGCGAACCGCGCTGGCGCCATTTGTAGGGGATCTGGTCGGTGTCGTAGGGCAGGCGCCAGTGATCGGGGTCGATGTAGTCGTATGCGTGCGACGGATAGTTCAGCACGAGCGCGTCGGTGGTGCCGACGTTCTGCAGTCCGTGCCAGATCCCTTTCGGAATGACGATGAACGTCGGGCGCGGATCGCCGACGTGCAGTTCGTGAATACGGCCGAACGTCGGGCTCTCTTCGCGGCCGTCGAACAGCACCACTTTCAGATGTCCCTGATTCACGAAGAGGCGATCGATCGCTTTCGCGTGGCAGCTCCAGGCGCCGATCGCGCCGGGGTACAGACGCGACTGATAGATCTGCACGACCGGCAGTCCGGTCGGATCCCATTCGGGGCGGAACGTCTCGGTGATCACCCCGTGATCGCGCGGCACGTGCAGCACCTCGCGAGCGATCACGCCGTCGATGCCGGCGTTGACGTCCTGCCAATCGCTCGTTACCAACTGCTCGTCCTTCTGTGCCCCAGGCAGCATCACTGAACCCCTTTGTATCGTTGTCACGCCTTGATCCGAGCGCCTTTGCTTCTGCGAATGAACGCGAGCCATTGCGATGGCTCGCGCAGAAGCCGCATGACACGCGCAACACCGCCGAGCGGCCTCCGATTCTCCTGAATCAGGGCGAGCAACAGTAAGCACCTCGAGATCGCGTTCGGAGCGGATGCGCGCGAGCCACGCGGCCTGCTGGTGAGTCGGCCGCTCGCGCATAGACGCTGCGCCGCACCGAGGCCGAAAACTTCAGTCCGGTGAGCCGCTGCACGGCGGCGAAGCGGAAGCCCGCGGCGGCGATGCGCAACCACAGCTCCTGCTCCGGCGGGAGCGCGAGCTTGCGGTAGTCGCGCCAGCCGCCGGCCTGCTCGGTGACGGCGCGGCGATGCATCACCGACGTCGGCGGCATCCAGCCGTTCGGCCGCGCGAAGAGCAGATCGGTCGCGCCGTCCGGCATCACCACCGCCAGGATGGTGTGCGCGAGATCGGCGCCGCGGTCGCTGATCCAGCGCACGCGCGGATCGGCGATGCCGCGCACGACCGACTCCGAATCGTCAGTGCAGCCGTCGCCGATGACGAGCAGCTCAAAGTCGGCGAACGTCTGACCGAGCACGCTGCCGATCGAGTACGGCAGCACGTTGCTGTAGTTGTACGTCGCCATGATCACGGTGACGCGCGGCATCAGCGCACCCCTTTGAACTGCTGCTCGCGGCGCAGGCGCGCGCCGCCGCCGCGGAAGACGAACGAGCGCCAGCGCGACGGGGTCGTGGCCAGGTTCCAGGCGCGGCGCGCGAACGAGGCATGCGGATACCAACGCATGGCGATCTTCGCGAGCTCCGTCGCTTCGAGCTCGGGCTCCGCGCGGATGCGCGCGAGCCACGCGGCCTGTTCGTGCGAGGGCCGGTCGACGTAGACGTTGCGCCGCAGCGCCGCGGAGAACTTCACGCCGGTGAGCCGCGGCACCTGCACGAAGCGGAATCCCGCCGTGCGCGCGCGCATCCAGAGATCGCCCTCGGGTGCGATGGTGAGCTCGCGGAAGTCGCGCCAGCCGCCGAGCGCCTCCGTCATCGCGCGGCGGTGGATCACGCACGACGGCGGCGGCATGTCGGACGGCTTCGAGATCGACGGCTCGCCGTGCGGCGGCACCATCAGCACGAGCGAGTGCGCGAGGTCGGCGCCGGTGTCGATGGCCGCGACGCCGATGGCGAGACGATGCGGTAGCCAGAGATCGTCGTGTCCGAGGTAGGCGATCAACTCGCCGCGCGCCTGGCGGAGACCCTCGTTGTTCGGGCCGAACTGCTGGCCGGCGCGCGGAATGTTGATCCAGCGCACGCGCGGATCGGCGATGCCGCGCACGACCGACTCTGAATCATCCGTGCAGCCGTCGCCGACGACCAGCAATTCGAAATCGGCGAACGTCTGATCGAGCACGCTGCCGATCGAGTACGGCAGCACCGCGCTGTAGTTGTACGTCGCGATGATGACCGTGACGCGCGGCATCAATCCCACGACGAGCCGTTCATGCGCGCGACGACTTTCGCCACCTCGATGTAGTCCGCCTGATCGCCGAGCTCGTGCAGCGACGCGCTGAAGAGCTGCGAGGTGAGCGCGAGCAGCGGCGTCGAGGCGTGCTGCTGATGCGCGAGCGACGCCGCGATGCGGATGTCCTTGTCGTGATGCGCGAGCTTGAAGACGAGCGGCCACTGATGATCGCGCAGCCGCATCGGCAGCAGATTCTCCGACGCATTCGAGCGGCCGCTGCCGGCGTTGGTGACCTCGAGCGCGGTCTTGATGTCGATGCCGAGGCGCTTGGCCAGCAGCAGACACTCGGAGGTGATCCAGACCGTCGCACCCATGATCGAGTTGGTCAACACCTTGATCGCATGGCCGGCGCCGACGTCGCCCACGTGAATGATGGTCTTGCCGTTGAGCCGGAGGATCTCTTTCGCGCGCTCGAAATGCTCGGGCGCGGCGCCGATCATGATCGTCAGCGTGGCGTTCTCCGCGCCGACCACCGCGCCGGTGACGGGCGCGTCGACGAAATCGACGCCGCGCTCGGCGAGCCGTTTCGCGGTGAGGCGGCTCGCATTCGGATCGCCGCTGGTCGCGTCGATCCAGAGCGTGCCGGGGCGGAGGTGCGGCAACAGTTGATCGACGATCTCGTCGACTTCCACGCTGGTCGGCAGAATCGTGACGATCGCCTCCGCCTGCGCGCATTCGGCGAGATCGGCGGCCAGGCGCGTGCCGTGCTCGCGCGCGTGGCGCTCCGCTTTCTCGCGGGTGCGGTTCCAGACGAGCACGTCGTGCTCCTTGGCCAGGTGGCGCGCCATCGGGAAACCCATGGCGCCGAGTCCGATGAATGCGATTTGCATAGTGACGCCAAGGATAAACTCCGAGCCATGACCTTCGACGAAACCTTCCGCTCCGCCTACGCGTTCACCGACCCGGCCATCGACCTCGCGCACGTGCTGCGCGACGGCGTGCCCGCGGCCGAGCTGCCGGTGCGCATTCCGTTGCGGATGATGAACCGCCACGGCATGATCGCCGGCTCGACCGGCACCGGAAAGACGCGCACGCTGCAGCTCATCGCCGAGAGTCTGTCGCGGGCCGGCGTGCCGGTCTTCCTGGCCGACGTCAAAGGCGACCTGGCCGGCATGTCGATGCCGGGCGAAGCGAGCGAGCGGCTGCAGCAGCGCGCCGCCGCGGTCGGCCGCACGCACACGCCGGAAGCGTTTCCGGTCGAGTTCTTCAGCCTCACCGGCAACCGCGGCATCCAGGTGCGCGCCACCGTGTCGTCATTCGGGCCGGTGCTGCTCGGCAAGGTGCTCGACCTCACCGACGTGCAGCAGAGCGTGCTGGCGATGGCGTTCAAGTATTGCGACGACCGCCACATGCCGCTGCTCGACTTCGACGACCTGCGCGGCGTCCTGACGTACCTCTCGAATGATGGAAAAGAGGAACTGAAGCAATACGGAGGAATGTCCTCGGCTACGGTCGGCGTGCTGGTGCGGAAGATGGTCGAGCTCGAGCAGCAGGGCGCGGCGAAGTTCTTCGGCGAGCCGGAGCTCGACATCAACGATCTGATGCGCACCTCCGGCGGCAAGGGCGTGGTGAACATCCTTTCGCTCGCCGACGTGCAGGACAAGCCGCGCCTTTACTCGACCTTCCTGATGTGGCTCCTCGGGCAGTTCTACTACCGCATGCCGGAAGTCGGCGATCCCGACAAGCCGAAGCTGGTCTTCTTCTTCGACGAGGCGCACCTGCTCTTCGACGACGCGTCGTCGGCGCTGGTCGAGCACATCGAACAGGTCTCACGCCTGATCCGCTCGAAAGGCATCGGCGTCTTCTTCGTCACGCAGACGCCGAAGGACGTGGACGAGGACGTGCTGGCGCAGCTCGGCAACCGCGTGCAGCACGCGATCCGCGCCTTCACGCCGAAGGATGCGAAGAACCTGAAGGCGACCGCGTCGACGTTCCCGATCTCCGAGCATGTCGACGTGGCGAAGTCGCTCACCACCCTCGGCATCGGCGAAGCGCTCGTGACCGTGCTCGATCCGAAAGGCATCCCGACCGCGGTGGCGACCGCGCAGGTGCTCGCGCCGTCGTCGTCGATGACCGCCGTCGACGACGCGCAGTACCAGCGCGTGCTGGCGGCCTCGCCGCTCGCGCCGAAATACGCGCAGTCGATCAACCGCGAGAGCGCGCACGAGATGCTGCAGCAGCGGCTCGCCGCGAACGCGGCGAACGAGGAGGCGGAGGCCGATGCAGCACCGGTGGATGAGGATGAGGATTTCGCCTGGCGCAAGCGCGGCGGCGGCTCGCGCGCGCCGCGTGCGTTGTCATCGCGAACCGGATCGCGCGCGCGCAGCGTCAGCAGCGGCGTCGGACGGCATCGGCAGTCGATGGCGGAGAAGGCGGTGAATCAGGCCGTGCGGACGGCGACGCGCGAGGTGGTGAAGGAAGTGGGCCGCGGCCTCTTCGGCCTGCTCAAGTGGTGAGACCGCTCGGGCTTGAGACGTCGATCGAGACCCTCCGGCTCGCGTTGCAGAGAGAGAGAGGTAGCTTCAGCAATGTCCACGGGGCACGCCCATTCGCCCGCTCACCGTGGTTGGGTCCGAGGTGGGCGCAAACTGAAGGGTCTCGATCGACGTCTCAAAGAGCGGATAAAGAAAAAGGGGCGTTACGCCCCTTGTGTTGCCGTCACGGCTCGAAGCTGTTCGACCCGCGAAATATAGATCGCCACCGCCGGCGCGACGGTGAGCTGGATCACGTTTCTAAGACTTGTTCTTGTACCAGTCGGCGTTGATCTCGGTGTAGTGCTTCCACTGATCGGGCACGAGATCCTGCGGGAAGATGGCCGCGACCGGGCAGGCTGGCTCGCACGCGCCGCAGTCGATGCAGACCTCCGGGTCGATGTAGAGCATGTTGAACTCGGAAAAGTCCGCTTCATCCTTGCGCGGATGAATGCAGTCCACCGGGCAGACGTCGACGCACGCGGTGTCTTTGGTGTTCACACACGGTTCTGCGATCACGTAAGTCATTCGGGAACGTTCCTCCGGACCAACTTGGATTGTATGTTACTCGTTCCACCGCCGGATCGATTCGATCTCGTAGTCGTTGCCCATGAACGAGACGATCTCGCCGGCCGAGTGTCCGATCAGTTTCTTCGCCACGTCGGATTGATTCGAATAGACGCCGTGCTCGGGGTCGGATTCCCACGGGCCGAGGATGACCACCTCGCGGCGCACGTCGCCGTTGGTGAGCTCGACCTTCGTGCCGACGCGCACGGCCGACGTATCGATCATGCCGGGGTCGAGCACGCGCACGCGCGAGATCTCCGAGGCCAACTCGCCGACGCGCGCGGAAAGATACTCGGCGCGCTGGCGCGCCGCTTTGTACTCGAAGTTCTCGCGCAGGTCGCCCATCTCGCGCGCGGCCTGCAACGCCTTCGAGTTCGCCGGGATCTCGACGCTCTTCAGATGATGCAGCTCGCCGCGCTTCTTCTCGAGTGACTCCGCGGTCGCGTAGACCGGCTCGGCCTGCGGCTCGCGCAGGGTCGGGTACTTCATCAGCGCCGCGGCCTTGACGATCTCGCGCCGATACTCCTCGACGGCGCCGTAGCGGTCGAGCGTTTCGACCAGCTTGCGGGCCTGCTCCTCGTTGTCTTGATGCATGACGATGCGCACGGCCAGGCCGCCTTTTTCGAAGAGGTCCTTGAGGCGGGCGCGCACGCCGGAGAACTCGTCGTGCGTCAGCGCGTCGAGGATCTGGAAGAGGAGCGTGTAGGTGGCCTTGCCGGCCAGCGACTCGTCTTCATCGAGGCGCTTGACGTACCAGTAGAAGGCGCGCGGATGACGGCGCGGATAGCGCAGCGTCTCTTCGATGAGGCGATCGCGCACGTCGTTCTGCCCGGCCTCTTCGAGCGCGTTCATGATGGTGGTGAGGATGCGCGGCTCGTCGTCGAGGAAGAACGACTCGGCGTAGACCTTCGGCCAGTCGGGATGGTTCTCGCGCACGAAGGCGAGCGCGCGCTCGCGCATCGGCTTGTCGGTGATGCCGGCGATGACGCGCGAGGCCATCGGTCCGCCGAGGAGCGCGTTCGCGTCGATCGGCGCGGTGTAGCTGCCGGGCAGCGACTCGAGCGTGGTGAGGATCTGCCACGCCGTCGAGGCGTCGGTGCGCGCGAGGCGGCCGGCGTCGGCGGCGAGGGCGGTGGAGAAAAAGTCGGCGAGCTCCTGGCTCCGCCCGCTGTGCTTGCGCGCCAGCTCCAGTTTCGTCTTCACCTCGGCGCGCTCGAAGTCGCGGCGGATGGCCGTCTCCGCATCCGCCGACGAGCCGGCGAATGCGTACGTCGCCTTCGCGCCGGTGCCGCTGGTGACGACCTGCGGGTTCTTGCGCGCGTTCGTCCACCACGAGCTCCACTTCGACTCGTCGACGATGCCGATCACCGCGTCGCGCACCTCGCCCATCTGCATCGGGCGGCCGAAGCTCTGCAGCAGTTGCGCGAAGAACTCGCCCGGCTGCTCCTTGGCCAGTTTCTTCAGCGCGTCGGGATCCTCGAACTTGCGGCGCAGGATGTGGCCGGCGGGCAGCGGCACGAGGAACTTCGCGGCCGCGCCGAGCGGCACGGAGACGCGCTTCTCTTTCTCGAAGTCGAGTCGGCAGACGCCGAGCTCCGGATTGAGCTCGGTGACGCGGCCGGCGCCGCGGCCGGCCATGAAGAAGGCTTCACCCTCGTCGTAGTTGAGCCACATCTCGATCTTCTCGGCGCGCTCGACGGGGTTGCTGGCCGGATCGGAGAACTTGGCGAACTCGAAGGCGCGCGGAAAGCTCTTGTGCGAGCCGACGCTCTTGCGCAGCGCCTCTTCGATCTGCGGCCGCATCTGCGCGACGTGTTTCGAGAGGCGGCCGACCTCCTTGAGCACCTGCAGCCGCTGCGGCCAGAGCTGGCGCTCCTTGAGCGCGTCGGCGAGCAGGCCGAGGAGCGTGTCGGATTGCGTGCGCTGCTCGGCCTTGCGCAAGGCCTTGGCGATGTGGACGAAGGTGTCGACGTCGCTCGGGTCTTTGTCGATCTGCGTCATCCAGAGGGACTCGAGATCGTCGAACTTCTTCTGCTGAATGAGAGCTGTCGCCTGTGAGCGGAACGGCATGGGGCCGAGATTGTATGCGGAAATCAGCGGCGGTTCAGCGGGAGTCGCGCAAAGAAAAAAGCCGGGTCTCCCCGGCTTTCGAGTTCGTCGTCTGCTGAGCGGCCTAGTGGCGCATCTTCACCAGCGCCTTGAACACGTCGAACGGGAGCTGTTCGGCGTGAACGATCTGGCGGAGGTGATGGAGCGTAGTGCGGCGCTCGCGGACGTCGTCGACGTGGATGTTGTGCTTCCGCAGAAGCTCGTGTGCAGTTTTCTCGGCCATGGTTCGCTCCCGAACGAGCCCTGCCCCATCGCTATTCCAGCGTTTAGTAGTAGCATGTGCTACTAGCATGCGACGCCATCCCGCCGAAACCCTAGTCGCCTTGGGCCTCACGCCGCTGGAAGCGGAGGTCTACACCGTGCTCCTGCAGCTCCCGTCCGCCACCGGCTACAAACTCGCCCAGCGCGTCGGCAAGCCGACCGCGAACGTCTACAAGGCGCTGGCCTCGCTGGCGGATAAAGGAGCGGTGCTGATCGACCGCGGCGAGCTGCGCCACTGCCGCGCCGTGCCGGCGGCCGACTTCATCGGCCGCCTCACGCGCGAGCTCAACGCCGCCGCGAGCGAAGCGGTGGAGACGCTCAGCCGTCCGGCGGAAGAGGAGCGCGACGAGGGCGTCTATCCGCTGCGCACGGCGGCGCAGGTCGAGGAGCGCTTCGCGGCGATGATCGAAGCGGCGCGCGAAGTGCTGCTCATCGACGCCTCGCCCGATGCGCTGGCGCCGCGGCACGACGCGCTGGCCGCGGCGGTGCGGCGCAAGACGGCCGTGGCCATCAAGGCATACGCGCCGTTCGCGCTGCGCGGCGCGACGGTGCACGTCGATCCGCGCGCGGCCTCGATCCGCAGACGTTGGGAGCGCGACTGGCTGCACGTCGTGGCCGACGGCGCGGAGACGCTGCTGGCGTCGCTCTCGCCGGACGGCGAGGTGCTGCACGCGGTCTGGACGCGCAACGCCTATCTCACGGTGGTTTATCACGAGGCGCTCGCCAGCGAGATCGTGCTGGCCGGCGTGGCCGCGCGCATCGAGGAGCGCGCCGGCAGCGAGTCGCTCCTGCGACTGCTGCACCACGATCTCCGTTTCATCCGGCTCGACAAGCGCGGCTTCGAGAAGCTGCACGAGAAGCTCGGCCATGAGTGAGCGGAGGTGCCAGGAATTCGTCGCCACGAGCGTCGGCGTCGCGCGACCAGAAGCTGCACGAGGAGCTCGGCCATGAGTGATTTCACGCGCCGCGAGTTCGTCGCCACAAGCGCGGTGGCACTCGCCGCGACGCGCATGCAACGCGTGCAACGCACGCAACGCTCGCCGTCGATCGCGCCGCCGCCCGCGCTGCGGCCGGTGCGCGCGTACCGAGGAGAAAGGCTCGCGCGTCGCGTGACGCACGAGAAGCTCGGTCATGAATGAGCTGAGGCGCCACGAATTCGTCGTCACGCGCACGGTGGCACTCGCCGCCACGCGCGCGCAACGCTCGCAGTCGATCGCGCCGCCGACCGCGCTGCGGCCCGTTCGCGCGCGTACATCGAACAGAAAGTCTCGCGGCGTCGCGCAACCAGAAGCTGCACGAGGAGCTCGGCCATGAGTGATTTAACGCGCCGCGAGTTCGTCGCCACGACCGCAGTGGCACTCGCCGCAACGCGCGCGCAACGCGCGCAACGCTCGCCGTCGATCGCGCCGCCGGCCGCGCTGCTGCCGGTGCGTGCGTACATCGAAGAGAAAGTCTCCCGCGGGATCGTGCCGTCGCTGGCCGTGGCGTTATCGCGCGACGGGAAGCTGCTCTGGTCGGAGGCGTTCGGCTTCGCCGATCTCGAGGAGCGGCGCGCGGCCACGCCCGACACCATCTACAAACTCGCCTCGCTGTCGAAGCCGATCACCGCCACGGCGCTCATGACGCTGGTCGACCGCGGCTTGGTCGCGCTCGACGCGCCGGCCAACGACTACCTGCGCGGCGCGAAGCTGCGCGCGCACGCCGGCTCGGCGTCGGAGATCACCGTGCGGCGCCTGCTGAATCACACCGCCGGGATTCCGACGCACGAGAATCTCTTCTACGACAATGTACCGACGCTGCCGCGCGACGAGACCATCCGCCGCCACGGTTTCGCCGCGTGGCCTCCCGGCTCCCGCTTCCACTACTCGAACCTCGGCACGGCCATCCTCGGCTTCATCACCGAGGACGTGGCCGGCGTGCCGTGGGAGACGTATCTCGAGCGCGCCGTCTTCCGCCCGCTGGGCATGTCGCGCAGCGGACTGTATCCGCGCCGCGACGACGCCTCGATCAACTACGACTACGACGTCGCCGCGCGCTTCGTGCGCACCGGCGAGCACACCACCGATCATCCCGGCGGCTCGTCGCTCCGCTCGACCGTGCACGATCTGCTGCGCTTCCTGCACATGCATCTGCGCGGCGGCGCGCCGCTGCTGTCATTCGACGCCGCGCGGCTGATGCAGACGCAGACGTCCGACAGCGGCCTCGGATGGGGCTACGGCCTCGGCTTCGAGACCGACGTCGTGCGCGGCCGCCGCAGCTTCTTCCACGGCGGCGGCGGCCCCGGCACCGGCACGTGGATGCGCGCCTTTCCGGAGCAGCGCATCGCCTTCGCCGTGCTGACGAACTACTTCGGCGCGATGGCCGAGCAGGTCGGCAAGCGGATCTCGGCCGCGCTCTTTCCCGATGGCGAAGACATCGCCGTTGCGCCGCTGCAAACGACCTCGATGCCGGAGCGCTACGAAGGCGCATGGCGCGGCACGATCGAACATCATCAAGGTCCGCTGCCGCTCACGCTCGCCGTGCGCGGCGGCGTGGCGGAGATGACCTTCGGCACGACGCCGGGAACGCAGACGCTGCGCGAGGCGACGTTCGGCAGCGACGAGATGATCGGCACGGCCGAGGGCATCGTCGACGTGCACGCCGGCTACCACGGACCGTCGCAGCTCGAGTTACACCTGCGCCGCGAAGAGAACGCACTGCGCGGCGTCTGCCACATCTACGCGAAGGGCTACTTCGAGCTGCCGCACTGGGTCGAGCTGCTACGCGCGTAGCCGCTCGAGGATCTTCTCGTGCACGCCGCCGAAGGCGCCGGACGACATCACCAGGATGACGTCGCCGTCCCGGGCGTCGCGCGCCACCACGTCGGCGATGGCATCGAAGTCGTCGAGCTGTTCGCTCTGCAGGCCGCCGCGGCCGAGGGTCTCGACGATGTTCGGCACGGACATCATCTTGTCGAGACCATAGCGCGACTCGTAGCGGTCGCGGTGATAGATCGGCCCGATGATGACGCGGTCGGCGGCGCGGAACGCGTCGATGTAACCCTCTTCGAATTCCTTGCGCGACGACGAGATCGAGCGCGGCTCGAAGAGCGCCCAGACGCGCTGCCCGGGATAGCGCTTGCGCGCGCCGTCGAGGGTCGTGGCGATGGCGGTCGGATGATGGGCGAAGTCGTCGATGACCGTGACGCCGCGCTCGACGCCGCGCACTTCCATCCGCCGCTTGATGCCTGCGAAGCTCGCCAGCCCTTTCTGAATCTCCTCGGCGCTCAGCCCGCGCAGCCGGGCGATGGCGGCGTTCGCAAGCGCATTGAGCACGTTGTGGCGGCCGGAGAGCGTGGTCTTGAAGCGCGCCCATTCCTTTCCTTCCCACCACGCCGTGAACTCGCTGCCGTCGGGCAGCAGCGCCACGTCCGTCGCCGCCGCGTCGCACTTGGGCGTCCAGCCGAACGTCACCCACCGCGCGCGCGCGTCGGTGCGCAGACCGCGCACGTTCTCGTCGTCGCCGTTGGCCACGATCACGTCGCCAGGCGCCACCTGCCGCACGCCCTGGCGGAACGCCTCGATGATCGCCTCGAGGCTCGAGTAGATGTCGGCGTGATCGAACTCGATGTTGTTCACCAGCAGCGTGTTCGCGTGGTAGTGCAGGAACTTCGGACCTTTGTCGAAGAAGGCGGTGTTGTACTCGTCGCCTTCGATGACGAAGTCCTCGCCGTCGCCGAGCTTGAAGTTCTGATTGAAATTCACCGGGATGCCGCCGACCACGAGACCCGGATCGCGTCCAGCCGCCTCGAGGATCCAGGCCATGAGCGATGTCGTCGTGGTCTTGCCGTGCGTGCCGGTGACGACGATCGAATGCTTCCCTTTGATGAAGAGCTGATAGATCGCCGAAGGCATCGAGGTGTACGGCAGGTCGAGCTCGACGGTCGCGGCCGCTTCCGCGTTCGTGTTCGCGGCGGCGTTGCCGATGACCACGAGGTCGGGGCGAAACGTCTCGAGATGCTGTTTCGTATATCCCTCGAGCACGGGGATGCCGAGCCGCTCCAGGTAAGTCGACATGGGCGGATAGACGTGCTCGTCGGAACCGCCGACCTCGTAGCCGCGTTGTTGCAGCATGCCCGCGAGCGAGGCCATGGCCGTTCCACAAATCCCGATCAGGTAGACGCGTCGGACATCCGGTACTTCAGTCAGATGAGGCATCAGTCTGCTGCGTCTCGCAAAATCGAGACCGAGGAGGCGGTTCCTCGGAGTTCCTCGGTTCCTCGGAGTTCCTCGGAGTGGCGGTTTCCTCCGAGGAACTCCGAGGAACTCCGAGGAACCCGAGGAACTCCAACCAACCGTCAACTGGAATGACCCCTATCCAAGGGCTGTTCGAAACGCTGGTCTAACCACAGGAGGATTCTGCGCATGTCGAAGCGAATGTTTGCCATGACGCTCGTGCTCGCACTCACCGCCACGGCCCCGTTTGCCGTCGCCGAGGATGCGAAGAAAGCGAGCAGTGATACGGCCAAGGCGCCGCGCCTGACCGTCGTCGATCCGATCAAGGATTTCGGAACCGTCGCCAAGGGCGAGAAGCTCGACTGGAGCTTCGCCGTGAAGAACACCGGCTCGTCCGATCTCGAGATCATCGCGGCGCGTCCGTCGTGCGGCTGCACCGTGGCCGACTTCGACAAGATGGTCAAGCCGGGCTCGACCGGCAAGGTGACGGCTCACGTCGACACCACCAACTTCGCCGGTCCGATCTCGAAGACCGTCACGCTCGAGACCAACGACCCGAGCACGCCGACCGCGCAGGTCACGATCACCGCGATCGTGAAGCCGTACGTCGAGGCTTATCCGGCCGGCTACGTCCGCTTCAACATGCTGCAGGGCGACGTCGAGAAGCAGTCGGTCCTCCTCTACTCGGAGGAAGAGACGCCGTTCGAGATCGTGAAGGTCGAGGCGCCGCAGGACTGGATCCGCGTCGAGGCGAAGAAGGCCGAGGGTGCGGACCTGGTTCCGAGCGTCGGCCGTAAAGGGCAGGCGCAGTACCGCCTCGACATCACCGTCGGCGGTCCGGATGCGAAGATCGGCCCGCTGGCCGAGAAGGTCCACGTCGTCACGAACTCGCAGCATCAGCCGGAGTACTGGGTGAGCGTCGCCGGCGTCGTCCGCCCGACCATCCGCGTCGAGCCGACCGGCGTGAACTTCGGCGAAGTCGCGCCGAACGACACGTCCGCCACCCGCGTGATCACGCTGCGCACGAACAACGTCAAGGCGCCCGACACCTTCGTGGTGTCGAAGGCCGAGTCGAGCGTCCCGGGCGTCACCGCCTCCGTCGCGCCGACTGACAACAAGGGCGAGTACACCGTCACGCTGCAGGTCGGCAAGAACGCCAAGCCGGGCGCGATCGACGGCAACGTCACCATCTTCACCAGCGACAAGGTGAAGCCGGAAATCACCATCCCCGTGAAGGGCATGGTCAAGACGACCTCGTAACTCCGCTCCAACGAGCTCTCAACGAAGCGGCAGCGTGCGAGCGCTGCCGCTTTTCTTTTTCAGCTCGCGACCACCGAGACGCCGGTGCCGTCGCCGAGCGGCAGGATCGAGGTGATCAGGCGCGGCTCGGCGACCAGGCGCTTGTTGAACGCGCGCAGCGCATCGGTCGACGCGTCGTGCTCGCCCGCCGCCACCTGCCCTTTCCAGAGCAGGTTGTCGCAGACGATGATCGCGCCCAGCTCGAGCTTCGGCAGCAGCGCGTCGAGGTAGTCCTCGTACTCGGTCTTCACGCAGTCGATGAAGACGAAGTCGAACGGGCCGGCCAGCCGCGGCAGCACGTCGAGCGCAGCACCTTCATGGAAGACCACCCGGCACGGCAGCGCCGCCTCGGACACAAACGCGCGCGCCGTCGAGAGCGTGTTGTGATCGATCTCGATCGTCTCGATGACCGTGTCGCTGCTGCACTCGCGGCCCATCACCACCACCGAGTAGCCGATGTTCGTGCCGACTTCGAGCACGCGGCGCGGGCACTTCGCGCGCACCAGAGCCCGCATCAACTGCGCGACCTCCGGATCGGCGATCGGGTGGTCGTTCTCCTCCGCGAATTTTTCCATCCGCTCGAGCAGCGCTTCGCGCGGCGGGAGCAGCGACTCGAGGTACTCGGCCTGATTTCGCCGGAGGATCGCGTCGATGCGGGCTTTCATGCCGCGAATTCTACGGTTTTCTGGCCCGCACGAACGCACTCATGAACGCGCCGTCGACTTCCGCCGGAATGCTCGAGGCATCGATGCCGGCGTCCGCGAGCAATGTGCGCGCGTCGTCGAGCCGGTAGATGCGGGTCGGCTCGATCTCGATGTCCTTGAAGCCGGCTTCCGCGAGCAGGCGCGCGTAGTCGCCTTCGTGCAGCGCGCCGGCCACGCAGCCGATCCAGAGCTCGACGCTGCGCGCGATCGCCTCCGGGATGTCGGCGCTGCGCCGCACGACGTCCGACACGGCGAACCTGCCGCCCGGCCGCAGCACGCGGAAGGCCTCCGCCAGGACGCGCGGCTTGTCGGCCGAGAGATTGATCACGCAGTTGGAGATGATCACGTCGACCGAGGCGTCGGGCAGCGGGATGTTCTCGATCTCGCCGCGCAGGAACTCGACGTTCTCCGCGCCGGCCTTGCGTTTGTTCTCGTTCGCCAGCGCCAGCATCTCGTCGGTCATGTCGAGGCCGTAGACCTTGCCTGCCGGGCCGACGCGACGCGCGGAGAGGAGCACGTCGATCCCGCCGCCGCTGCCGAGGTCGAGGACCGTCTCGCCGGGTGAGAGCTGCGCCAGCAGCGTCGGATTGCCGCAGCCGAGCGACGCCAGCAGCGCCTCCTCCGGCAGTCCGGCCGCCTCGCCCCCGTAGAGGTTCGACGTGATCGGATCGCCGCCTCCGGTGCCGCAGCTTCCGCCGCAGCACGAGCCTTTCTTCGGCTGGCCGACCGACCGAGCCGCTTCTGCATACCGTTCGCGCACTGCTTCTTTCATATTCATGCAAGCGAATATGTGGCCGCAGAACGTATTTGTCAAGACGGATATGTTTTTTGTTGCGGCGCGATCAGCGCGCCTCGACCGCCTCGCGCAGCCTCTCGGCCTGGAAGTGGGAGATCAGCGGATCGATGACGACGTCGAGGTTGCCGTTCATGACGTCGGGCAGGTTGTGCACGGTCAGGCCGATGCGGTGATCGGTGACGCGGTCCTGCGGGAAGTTGTAGGTGCGGATCTTCTCGGAGCGGTCGCCCGAGCCGATCATGCCTTTGCGCGTCGCGGAAAGCTCCGCTTCGCGCTTCTGCCGCTCGATGTCGTAGAGGCGCGCCTTGAGGACCTTGAGCGCCTTCGCGCGATTCTTGATCTGCGACTTCTCGTCCTGACACGACACGACCACGCCCGTCGGCAGATGGGTCATGCGCACGGCGGAGTAGGTGGTGTTGACCGACTGGCCGCCGGGGCCGGAGGAGCAGAAGGTGTCGATGCGGAGGTCTTTCTCCGCGACCTGGATGTCGATGTCTTCCACTTCCGGCAGCACGGCCACGGTGATCGCCGACGTATGGATGCGACCTTGCGTCTCGGTGGCAGGTACGCGCTGCACGCGGTGCACGCCCGACTCGAATTTGAGGCGCGAGTAGACCTTGTTGCCTTCGATCTGCAGCGTGGCGTCCTTGATGCCGTTGACGGCGGAGTAGTTCGCGTCGGTGACGTCGACGCGCCAGCGCTTGGTCTCCGCGTAGCGGATGTACATGCGCATGATCTCGGCGGCGAAGAGCGACGCTTCGTCGCCGCCGGTGCCGGCGCGGATCTCGACGAAGACGTTCTTCTCGTCGTTCGGGTCGCGCGGCTGCAGCAGCACCTGCAGCTCGGCCTCGAGCTGCGGCTGCTTCGGCTCGAGCTCGGCCAGCTCCAGCTCGGCCAGCTCGCGCATCTCGTCGTCGGAGCGCATCATGTCGCGCGCATCGGCGAGCCGCTTGCGGACGTCGCGCAGCTCGCGATACTTCGCCACCACCTCTTCGATCTCCGCGATCGACTTCATCGCCTCGCGAAAGGCAGCGACGTCGGTGGCGACGGAAGGATCGCCGATCTTGCGCTGCAGCTCTTCGTAACGCTTTTCGATTTCCTGAAGCTTTTCGTCCATGGCAGGAGCCTCCCGTAAGGTGAAGGGAGAGTGCGTGCGCGGGCGCCGCTAAGCGACCGCGGCCTGCTCGGGCTCGACGATGTCGTAGAGCAGCGCTTCTTTGAGCGCGATCAGAGCGATCTCGAGCTGCTTGTCGTCGGGCTCTTTGGTGGTGATGCGCTGGAGCCAGAGGCCCGGGCGGATCAGCAGGCGGCAGACGGGGCTCGACAGGTGACGCGCCGAGAAGCGGATCACCTCGTAGGCCAGTCCGGCGATGAGCGGGATCAGGACGACGCGCGCGCCGAACTTCAGCGCGAACGGTGCGGCCGACGGAATCAGCGAGAACACCAGGATGGAGATGGCCATCACGAACAGCAGGAAGCTCGTGCCGCACCGCGGGTGCAGCGTCGACTTCTTGCGCGCGTTCTCGACCGTCAGCTCCTCGTTCGCCTCGAACGTGAAGACCGTCTTGTGCTCCGCGCCGTGGTACTGGAACACGCGGCGGATGTCTTCCATCATCGAGATCGAGGCGATGTAGATGAAGAAGAAGAGCGCGCGCAGCAGGCCGTCGACGGCGTTGTAGGCGACGTTCCCCATCTGCGGAAAGACGTAATGACGGAGAAGATTCGTCAGGCCGAGCGGCGCCAGGATGAACAGCCCGACGCCGAGGACCAGAGCCAGCAGCATCGAGGTGGCGATGGCCCAGTTCGACATCTCCTGGCTGCCTTCCTCACCTTCCGTGGCCACGCTCGCCGAATAGTTCAGCGCGCGCATGCCGAGGATGAGCGACTGGATCAGCACCACCGAGCCGCGCAGCACCGGGAACTTGAGGAACGGGTATTTGGCGCTGATGGCGGTGAGCTTGTCCTTCCGGATCGAGACGCCGCCGTCGGGCTGGCGCACGGCGACGGAGTAGCCGGTGAGCGAGCGCATCATCACGCCCTCGATCACCGCCTGTCCGCCGATGAGCATGTCGACATTTTTGTCGGCTGCTCCCGCGGGCATCGACGAAGTCAGACCATTCGTGAAGGCGCCGAAGGCACCCGCGATGTACTTCGCCGAGCCGCGCCATGTGCGCCGGAGCGACATTACTTGCTCGCGCCCTTGGCTGCCGCCGTCTTCGCGTACTTTTTCTGGAAGCGGTCGATGCGGCCGGCCGTGTCGACCAGCTTCTGCTTGCCGGTGAAGAACGGGTGGCACTTCGAGCAGATCTCGACGCGCAGCTCCTTGCGGGTGGAACCGGTGGTCCAGGCCTCGCCGCACGCGCAGTGCACGTTGACCTGCTGATACTTCGGATGGATCTCTGGTTTCATGAACTTAACCTCTCCTGGAGAATTGCGAAACGGGGAGTATAGAGGAAAAATTCTAATGGCCGCCGAGGGCGCGGACCACCCAGAAGACGCAGGCGCCGATGAAGGCGGAGGCGGGAATGGTGAGCACCCACGCCCAGACGATGCGGCCGGCGATGCCCCAGCGCACCGCGCTCAGCCGTCTGGTGGCGCCGACGCCGACGATCGCGCCGGTGATGGTGTGCGTCGTACTGACGGGCACGCCGAACGAAGTGGCCACGAAGAGCGTGATCGCCCCGGCGGTCTCGGCCGCGAAGCCGCCCACCGGCTGCAGCCGCGTGATCTTGCTGCCCATCGTATGAATGATGCGCCAGCCGCCGCTGAGCGTGCCGAGGGCGATGGCCGCGTGTGCGGCGAGGATCACCCACACCGGAATCGAGAAGGTCTTGAGATACCCGGCCGTGACCAGCACGCCGGCGATGATGCCCATCGTCTTCTGCGCGTCGTTGCCGCCGTGGCCGAGGCTGTAGGCGGCGGCCGAGAGGAGCTGCAGCTTGCGAAAGACGCGGTCGACGCGCACCGGTGTGGCCCGCCGGAAAATCCACATCGTTGCCACGGATAGCAAAAACGCCAGCGCCATTCCGATCAGCGGCGCGAGGATGATGTAGATGAGTGTCTTGGTCCAGCCCGACGGCAGGATCGCTTCGAAGCCGGCATTCGCCACCGCCGCGCCGGCGTAGCCGCCGATCAGCGCGTGCGACGAGCTGGTCGGCAGGCCGAAGTACCAGGTGATCAGATCCCAGATGATCGCGCCCATCAGGCCGCCGAAGATCACGCCGAAGGTGACGGCGGAGAGATCGATCATCCCCTTGCCGATGGTCTTCGCCACGGCCGTGCCGAAGGTGAAGGCGGCGATGAAGTTGAAGACCGCCGCCCAGATCACCGCCTGGCCGGGCGAGAGCACGCGCGTGGAGACGACCGTGGCGATCGAGTTCGCCGCGTCGTGAAAGCCGTTGATGTAGTCGAACGCCAGCGCGACGCCGATGATCGCCACCACAGTGAGGAGCAGCATCGCGTCAGCCGTGCTTGACGACCACGTTCTCGAGGAGGTTGGCCACGTCTTCACAACGGTCGGTGGCGTCCTCGAGCAGGTCGAAGATTTCCTTCCACTTCATCACCACGATCGGGTTCGGCTCTTCGTCGAAGAGCTGCCCGACCGAGGCGTTGTGGATGCGGTCGGCCTCATTCTCGAGGCGGTTGATCTCGATGGTGCGCTCGAGCACCCCGTTCCGTTTCTCCAGCGCCTCCACCGCCGCGCGCACCTCGTCGGTCTGCTGGATGATGACGCGCGTGAGCTCGCGCGCGCCGACGCGGATGCGCTCGATGCGGTAGAGCGCGAAGAGCGAGGCGGCGTTGTCGATGGCGTCCATGACGTCGTCGAGCGTGCGCGCCAGCTCGTGGATGTCCTCGCGGTCGATCGGCGTGACGAAGGTCTTGTTCAGCCGCTGGATGATGCCGTGAGTGAGAAAGTCGCACTGATGCTCGACTTCCTTGATCTCGTGGGCCTTGTCGGCCACGGGAGGATCGGTGGCGAGCATCTGCTCGAGCAGACGCGCACCATGACGCAACTGATCCGCCATCGCCTTGAAATCGTCGTAGAACTTTTCCTCGCGTGGGATCAGACGGAACTTCGCCATCCGGGACCTCCTAGGAAAGCGCGCGAATTCTATGTCATTCACGCGGCAGTCTCACTTCGAACGTCGCGCCGCCTCCGGCGCGGTTGTAAGCGCGAATCGACCCGCCGTGCAGCGCGGCGAGATGCTTGGCGATGGCCAGGCCGAGGCCGGTGCCCGGCTGCGAGCGGCTGCGGTCGATGCGGTGGAAACGATGGAAGACGCGATCGAGCTCGCCTTCCGGAATGCCGGGGCCGCGATCGGAGACGCGCACCACCGCCTCGGATTCTTCGGGCTCGACGTCGACGGTGATCTCGCCGCCGCCGTGGCGCGCGGCGTTGTCGAGCAGGTTCGAGAAGATCTGCTGCGCGCGCGCCGGGTCGATGCAGGCGACCGCATCGCCGTGCAGCGCCACGCCGCGGCCGTCGTCGCAGAGCTCGGCCAGCACCTCGCGCAGCGACAGCGTCTGCCGCTCCAGCACCAGGCGCCCGCTCTCGATCTGATTCAGATCGGAGAGGTCTTTCACCAATCGCTCGATGCGCAGGATCTGCCGCTGCATCACCTGCCGCAGTTGCTGCTCCGCCTCCGCTCCGAGCTCGCCGCGCTCGAAGGTCTCGACCGCCGAGCGCAATCCGGCCAGCGGCGTGCGCACCTCGTGCGAGAAGTCGTCGAGAAAGTCCTTGCGGATGCGCTCGAGGCGCTCGAGCGCGGTGACGTCGATGAAGAGCGCCACCGCGGCGATCTCGCGCGACGCCGCGACCGGAAAGGCGCGCACCTCGATCTGCCGTCCGTCGTCGGGCGTGACGCGCGTGGTCGAGGCGTCGCCGCGCAGCGCCGCGTCGAGCGCGGTCATGATCGCCGCACCGCCCGGCCGCGCGCTCACCACCGCCAGCGCCGAGCGGCCGATGGCGTCGCTGCCGGCGCCGAACATCTGCAGCGCGCGTTCGTTGGCAACGGCCACGCGTCCTTTCGGGTCGATGGCCAGGAGGCCCTCGCCGAGCGAGCCGACGATCTCCGCCATCGCCGCGCGATGTTCCTCGTGCGCGTCGCGCTGTCTCACGATCGTGGCGCGCATCCGCTCCGCGGCCCGCGCCAGATCATCCAGCTCTCCATGAAAGTGTCTCGTGGCGATCGCCTCATCATGCGCACCCTCGGCCGCCGCACGCGTCCGATCGGTGAGCTCGTCGAGATCGCGCGCGCGGCGCAGCGCCCAGAGCGCGACGCCGCTCCACGGCACGAGGAAGATTGCGAACGCCGCCGCCGCCAGCGTCGCCGCGGCGATGCGCTCGACGCCGGCGTGCTGCAGCGCCGCGCCGAGTCCCCACGCCACCGCTGCCGCGGCGGCGAGAGAGACGAGAAGCAAGGAGCGAAGAGGATGCATTATTCGAATCGATAACCGTAACCAATTACCGTCTCGATCCGCTCCTTGCCGATCTTCTTGCGCAGGTTCCGGATGTGCGCGTCGACCGTGCGCGTCTCGACGCCGTCGGCGAACTGCCAGACGTCCGCGAGGATGCGCTCGCGCGAGACGACGGTGGTGCGGTTCCGCACCAGGATCCAGAGCAGCTCGAGCTCTTTCTTCGCCAGCTTCACCTCTTCGCCGTCGACGTGCACGCGCATGGTGCGGCCGTCGATGCGCAGCCGCCCGTCGTCGTAGACCGCCGCGTCGTCGACGCCGCCGCGGGCGCGGCGCAGGATGGCGGCGACGCGCGCCAGCAGCTCGCGCACGCTGAAGGGCTTGGTGAGGTAGTCGTCGGCGCCGAGCTCAAGGCCGGTGATGCGGTCGTGCTCCGCGCTGCGCGCGGTCAGCATCAGCACCGGCAGCGCGGCCGTGGCCGGATTGCGCCGCAGCTCGCGGCAGATGGTGAAGCCGTCGAGGTCGGGCAGATTCAGGTCGAGCAGGAGAAACTCGAACGCGCCCTGCTGCACGCCGAGGAGCCCTTCGTTGCCGTTCGCGAACGTGGTGACGACGTAGCCTTCGTGCTCGAGATTCAGCCGGATGGTGAAGGCGAGGTCGGCGTCGTCCTCGATCAGCGCGATGCGTACGTCGGCCCGGCTCATGTGCGTGCCTGCCGACTTTACCCTTTCGACCCCGATCGTCATCGGCCGTCAGTGTCGGCGACGCGTGCGAAGCGGAGTCGATGCGCAAGTAAATTCGGTGTGAAGCGAGACCCTCAACTCTCCGGCTCGTCGCGCGCGTCGAGCATGGTCATCTCCGCCATCACGAAGCGCTCGCCGTCGTCCGGCTGGCAGGCGCGTTCGCGCCGCGCGCCGAGCATGCGGATGCTGACGATCAGCGCGAGCACGACCACGGCCGCGCAGACGGTGAAGACGCGGCGCAGCGCGGCGGCGAGCGACTCCTGCAGGACGTGCACGGCGGCCGGGCCGATGGCCGCTCGCGCGCCGGCGTTGACGAGCGCGCTCGGATCGTCGGCGAGGCTCGCCGCCTGTTGCGGCGTCAGCGGCGCGTTCGGACGCGCGGCGGCGCGCTGCAGATTCGCGGCGAGGCCGGCGGCCATGAGCGTGCCGAGGAGCGCGACGCCGATGGCGCCGCCGATGGAGCGGGAGAACTGATTGAGCGAGGTGGTGATGCCGAGCTGCTGCCGATCGACCGACTGCTGCGCGGCGATCAGCAGCGTGAGCATGGTCGTGCCGAGTCCCGCGCCGATCGCCGCCAGCTCCGCCATCATCACCGCGCGCGGCGTGGTCGCATGAAAGGTGCAGAGCGCGGCGAAGCCGGCCAGCATCAGCAGCAATCCGCCGAGCACCAGCGGCCGCGCGCCGATGCGGATCAGCAGGCGCCCGCCGACGATCGACGCCGCCACCCACGACAGCATGAGCGGCGTGAGGAACGAGCCCGCCGCGGTGGCGCTGGCGTTGAACACGCCTTGCGCGAGCAGCGGGATGAACGAGATCGCGCCGAACATGGCGATGCCGGCCAGGAAGCCGACGATGATGGCGATGGCCACGATGCGATTGCGGAAGAGCTCGAGCGGCACGATCGGATCGCGCGCGCGCCGCTCGATGCGCACGAAGAGAGCGAGCATCGCGAACGCCACCACCGCAGCGCCGATCTGCCGCGCGCCGATGGCGCTGCCGGACGCCGACTCGCCGCCGAGGGCCAGCAGCAGCAGCGTCACGGCAAACATCAGCACCGCCGCGCCGGCGTAGTCGATGACCGGCTTCGACGCGCGCGGCGGCTCGACCAGGGCGAAGCCGATGATCGCCGCCGCGGCGATGCCCACCGGCAGGTTGATGAAAAAGACCCAGCGCCAGGAGAGCTGGTCGGTGATGAAGCCGCCGAGGAGCGGGCCGAGCACGCTGGAGACGCCCCAGACGCCGGAGAAGAGACCCTGCATGCGGGCGCGCTCCTCGAGCGTGTAGATGTCGCCGATGATCGTCATCGCCAGCGGCACGAGCGCGCCGGCGCCGAGCCCCTGCACCGCGCGCGAGACGATCAGTTGGAACATGGTCTGCGACACGCCGCATGCGAGCGAGCCGACGAGGAAAAGCGCCACGCCGATCTGGAACATCAGCCGCCGCCCGAAGAGATCGGAGAGCTTCCCCCACAACGGCACGGTGACGGTGGAGGTGAGCAGGTAAGCGGAGAAGACCCAACTGTAGTGCGCCAGCCCGCCGAGCACCGCCACGATGGTGGGCATAGCCGTGCCGACGACGGTCGCCTCGAGCGCCGCCAGCAACATCCCGGTCATCACGCCGATGGTCACCGCCCAGCGGCGGCGCTTGGAGAGGGCTTGCATCCGGACGCGCGGTGCAACGGGCGGGCCGTGAAGCGGTTCCTCGGGTTCCTCGGTTCCTCGGTTCCTCGGTGGGCCGGAGTTCCTCGGGTTCCTCGGAGTTCCTCGGAGTGGCTACGCGGTCTGCGCTTCAGCCACTCCGAGGAACCGAGGAACCCGAGGAACCGAGGAACTCGTCCGACCTCAGAACGAAATCAACATCTTCACCCCGACCCGCCGCTCATCCGGCCGGTCGGGCGTGAAGGCGCGCTGGTCGACCGACTCGTAATCGGCCATCACCGCGGCGGTGACTTTGTCGAGGTTGGGGACCCAGTAGGCGAGGCCGGCGATGTTGCGGCGGCGTTTTTGCGAAGTGCTGGTGTTGGGGCGGAGCTCGTCGTGGCGGAGGAGGAGCTCGAGGTGGTGCGGGAGCTTCGGCGTGGCCCAGACGCTGAAGCCGCGGGCGTCGACTTCCGGCAGGCGCTCCGAGGCCTGGTCGGTGGCGCGCAGCACGTCGACGCCGGCGTTCAGCCGCGGATGCTCGTACGTCACCTGCCCGACCAGCCGCTGCCGCGCCGCGCTCTCCACGTATTGATCGAGAATCGCGAACGCGGTGAAGCGCAGCCCTTTCGTCAGCGCGGTGCCGCGCGGAAACGGCCGCACGCTGCCGCGGATCTCGAAGCCCTTCTCGTTGTTCGGCTCCGCGCGCGTGAACGTCTCGCCGTTGTAGATGCCGGCGTGCACGTCGCCGTAGTCGCCCGGCGCATTCCAGTGCGCGGAGAGACCGTTGTCGGACGCGGAGACGAAGCCTTCCCGATCGACGAAAATCGGTCCTTGAAATCGATAACGATAAATCTGCTCGGTATAGTCGATGAACGGAGTCTGGTGCAGCCCGCCGCGGATCCACGAGCCCTTCGTCGTCCAGTCGTCGAGGTTCAGTTGCGCGTAGGCGAACTTCAGCCGGAACGTCTGGCTGCCGCTGATCGAGCTGCCGCTGCCGGTCTCGCGCACGATGTCGGGCGTGATGCGGAAGGCGATGCGGTGATTGAGCTGGCCGGTGAGGTTGATGTACGCGCGCGTGACGTTGAACGAGCTCGGATGCACCGCGTTCCCGTCGATGTCGACGATACGCGGCGACTGCTGATACGTGTAGTCGCCGAAGAGCACCGCGCCCACTTTGTACGACGGCTTGTCGTCGGGCACGGCCGTCGCGGGCGGCGTGGTCTGGGCGTGAACGGCGGCGGCGAAGAGCAGCGCGAAAACAGCGAGAGACTTCATGCTTTGTACGGCAACGTCATCGTGAACGTCGAGCCCACTCCTTCTTCACTCTCCACCGTGATCGCGCCGCCGTGCGCCTCCACGATCGCGCGGGCGATGTAGAGCCCGAGGCCGAGGCCGCCGTAGTAGCGGCTCGAGACATTGCGCGCGCGGTGGAAACGCTCGAACAACTGCGGAATCTCGTCTCGCGGAATGCCGATGCCGTGGTCCGACACCGACGTCTGCACACCATGCTCGGTCACCGCCACCCGCACGTCGATGTCGCTTCCCTCGGCCGAGTACTTGAGCGCGTTCGACAGCAGGTTGTCGACCACCTGCCGCATCCGGTCGGGATCGGCGACCACGATCAGCTCGTCCGCGTCGGCCGCGTAGCGCATGTCGCGCGTCGGATGCTGCACGCGGAACGCGGAGACGCGCCCTTCGATGAAGCCGGTCCAGCGGATGCTCTGCGGATGGATCTGCAGGCGGTTCGTCTCGATGCGCGAGACGTCGAGGAGCTCCGAGATCAGCCCCATCATCCGCTCGATCTCGCCGAGGACGGCGTTGATGTAGGTGGCGCGCTCCTCCGGTGCGAGATCGTCGACCGTCTGCGCCAGGAGCTGCGTGTAGCCCTTGATGGTCGTGAGCGGCGTGCGCAGCTCGTGCGAGGCGACGGAGAGGAACTCGTCTTTCTTGCGATCGAGCTCCTGCAGCGCGGTGATGTCGCGGATGACCAGCACCGCGCCGACCACGCCCTTACTCTCGATCGGCGCGGCGGCGATCGACAGGTCGAGATCGCGGCCGGTGATCAGATGACGTCCGATGGCGAGATAGTCGGGAACGGTCTGCCCGGAGAGAGCGCGCGCGTACGGCATGTCCTGCCGCGCGATGGCACGCCCTTCGGCGTCGCGCAGGTGCAGGTTGCCGAACGATCCATGCTCCACCGCCTCGGCGCGCGAGGCGAGGCCGAACATGTTCAGCGCGGCCTGGTTCACGTCGACCACCTGCCCGTTCGCGTCGTAGACCCAGAGGCCGTCCGTCATCGAGCCGAGGATCGAGTCGAGACGCGCGGAGCGCTCGGCCATCATCGTGGCCAGATTCTCGATCTCCCGTCGCGCGCGTACCCGGTCGGTCACGTCCTGCACCAGCACGGTGAGGCTCTGGGTGATGCCGGAGAAACGGCCGCGCGCGGCGGAGATGATGCGGTTGACGAAGACGTCGCCGAACTGCAGCTCCTCTTCGACGCGCGGCTCGCCGGAGTCGGCGACCTGCTTGAGGATCTGCTCCATGCCGGAGAGCACTTCGTCGGCGCGCAGCCCGATCACGCGCGTGTCGGGCGCGATCTTGCCGAAGCGCACGGCGAAGTCGATGAAGCGGGCGTTGGCGAGCTCGAAGCGGAGCTCGTCGGCGGAGAAGACGGCGATGCCGACCGGCGCATTCTCGAGCACCGCTTCGAATCGCACGCGCGCGTCGACTTCGCGCCGCGCCAGCTCCTCGGCCGCGCGATGTCCGTCCTGGGCCATGCGCGTGAGGCGGTGGATGTGGCTGGCCGCGCCGACGCGCTCGGCCACCGACTGCGCGAACTCGAGATCTTCCGCGTCGAAGTTCCGGCGCGGATCGGACTGCGAGAGGATCAGCGCGCCGATGCGCTCGCCGTACGAGTCGATCGGCATGGCGATCAGGCTCTGCTCGCGCATGCGCGCCTTCACCTCGCGCTCCTCGTCGTCGCGCGCGTAGTCGAGCAGCGCGTCGCCGCGCACTTCGAAAAAGAGCAGCGGCCGGCCGATCTGGAACACCGTGCCGGCCAGCCCTTCGCCGGGACGATACGGATGCGTGGCGTAGAAGTCGCGGATGGACGGATCGCGCTCCGAGCCGGCGAAGCCGACCAGGTCGAGCGTGCCGGTCGCGGGGTGATAGAGATAGATGCGGACGAAGCCGTTGATGGCGAGGGCGATGCGCGCGGCGGAGTCGTCGAGGCGGTCGAAGCTCGGCTCCATGGCGGCCATCTCCAGGCCGAGGTTCGCGAGACATTCGGCGCGGCGGCGGCGCCACGACTCGCGCTCGGCGCTCTGGCGCTCGTCGGTGACGTCGCGCGAGAGCACGACCGAGCCGACCACGCGACCGTGATCGTCGCGAATCGGCGCGGCCTTGAGGTTGACCACGCGATCGTCGTCGCTGCGCGCGTCGTGAATCAGATAGTCCGACTTCACCGTCTCGCCGCGCAGCGCGCGCATCGACGGCAGCTCCTCGACCGACAGCGGGCTGCCGTCGACGTAGCGGTGGCGGTTCGCGCGGATGCGCCCGTCGGCGTCGGGCGTGAACAGCACCGCCGGCTCGCGCTGCGCGGCCGCGTTCATCCGCTCGAGCTTTCCGTTCGCGTTGTAGATCGCCGCCGCCTCCGGGATCTGATCGAGGATGGCGTTGACCTTGGCCATCTCGCGCACGCTGCGGTTGTGCAGCAGCGTGTTGTTGAGCGCGAGCGTCGCGTAACGGCCGATCTCGTTGAAGAGCGAGAGCTCTTCCTCCGTCCACTCGCGATCGGCGTCGACCATGTGCATGCCGAACGCCCACGGCTCTTCCTCGCGCGGCCGCAGCACCTGCACGACCGCCGAGCGGATGCGGAAGCGCGCGGCCAGCTCGGGATCGAGCTCGGCGTCGCCGGCCCGCGCCACGATCGGCTGCGGCGCTTCCATGGCGCGGCGGATCAGCGCCTGCGACGCCGCCAGCGGCACCGGACCTTTGTCGGCCAGGCCGGAGTCGTCCTCGCCGCCGCTGACGCTGAAGACCACTTTCGCGAACTCCGCCTGCTCGTGCACCGGCGCGAGCAGCCAGGCGCGGTCGGCGCCGAACTGTTCGCGCGAGACGGCCACGATGCGGCGCAGCACTTCGCGCAGATCGAGCGTGGCGGTAAATGATTCTAGTATTGTTGATAGAAATCGATAACGTTCTTCAGTACTGAAACGCGAACGCTCCGACGAGGCCGGCGCGAGGTAGCGCACGATCAGCCGGCGGATCAGCGTGTCGTCGCCGGTGGCCGGCTCCGGCAGCTCGAGCACGCGCGTCATCGGCTGCTTGCTCTCGGCCGCCTCGCGCAGCCGCTGCCAGGCGGAGTTGCCGCTGACGGCGATCAGGCGAAATCGCTCGCGGTCGAGGAGCTCGACCGCCTCCTGCTCCGAGCCCGCCACCACCGGCGTGAACCGGAGCGAGCGCACCACTTCCGCCGGCGTCTGCGCTGCCTGCTCCGCCGCCACGATGAGGACCTGGTTGAGCATGTAAGTCCGGCGTCATGCTAACAGAAGGAGACGCGCCGTTCGGCAACACTACAATGCGCCGCATGGCCAAGAAAACGTTCGACGATCTGGTCGCGCTCATGACCACGCTGCGCGGCCCCGGCGGCTGCCCGTGGGACCGTAAGCAGACGCTGACGGACCTCAAGCCGTACGTGATCGAGGAAGCGTACGAAGTGGTCGACGCCATCGATCGCGACGATCGCGGCGCGCTGGTCGAAGAGATCGGCGATCTGCTGCTCGAAGCGGTCTTCGTCGCCGAGATCACGCGCGAGGCAGGATCGTTCGACATCTACGACTCGATCACCGCCATCCACGACAAGCTGGTGCGCCGCCATCCGCACGTCTTCGGCGACGTGGAGGCAGGCGACGCCGAGCAGGTGCTGGTGAACTGGGAGAAGCTGAAGAGCGAAGAGAGGAAGGCGGAGAAAAAGTCGGTGCTCTCCGGCGTGCCGCAGTCGTTGCCGGCGCTGCTGAAAGCGTCGCGCCTGACCGAGAAAGCATCGCGCGTCGGCTTCGACTGGCGCCGCACCGACGACGTCTTCGACAAGCTCGACGAGGAGATGGGCGAGCTGCGCGAGGCCGTGGCCTCGGGCGACGCATCGAAGGTCCACGAAGAGATCGGCGACCTCCTCTTCACCATCGCCAACATCGCCCGCAAGGTGAACGTCAACGCCGAGGAAGCGCTCCAGTCGACCAACCGCAAGTTCCAGTCGCGCTTCACGTCGATGGAGTCCCGCGTTCACGAGCGCGGCCAGAATCTCGATCAGCTCACGCTGGAAGAGATGGATGGGTTGTGGGATGAGGCGAAGGCGGCCGAACGTGCGTAATCGCGCATGAGAAAGCTCGCCGCCTACGCGCTGCTCGTCGTGCTCGTCATCGCCCTGCACGATGTCTTTCTCGCGCCGCACGGGCGCGGGCTGGCGGCGCGCGGCGCGGTGATCGCCATCGACGAATATCGCGCGCACGTCTCGCCGCATTTGCGCGGCGTGGTGCGCTGCCGCTTCAAACCGACTTGCTCGGCTTACGGCCGCGCGGCGATTTTAAAGTACGGGTTTGCGAAGGGCTCGCTGAAGACGGCGTGGCGGATCGCGCGCTGCGGCCCCTGGACAAAGGCTGGGACGTTCGATCCGCCGTGAGCTCGGCGCTCGGGCAGAGATCGTTGACCACGCAGGCGTCGCACTGCGGCTTGCGCGCGATGCACGTCTCGCGGCCGTGGTAGATGATGCGGTGCGCGAACGGCGTCCACTCGGCGCGCGGCAAGAGCGCGATCAGGTCCTGCTCGATCTCCACCGGGTCGGCGCTTTGCGTGAGGCCGAGGCGGCCGGAGACGCGCGTGACGTGCGTGTCGACCACCACGCCGACCGGAGTCTGGAACGCGTTGCCCAGCACCACGTTCGCGGTCTTGCGGCCGACGCCCGGCAGCTCGACCAGCTCCTCCATCGTCCGCGGCACCGCGCCGCCATGCTTCTCGACGATCGCCTTCGAGCAGTTGATCACCGCCTTCGCCTTGTTGCGGAAGAAGCCGGTCTGCTTCACGTCCGTCTCCATCTCGACCAGATTTGCATTCGCGAACGCGTGCGGCGACGGGTACTTGCGGAAGAGCGACTTCGTGACGAGATTCACGCGCGCGTCGGTGGCCTGCGCCGAGAGGATCGTGGCGATCAGCAGCTCGAACGGCGTGGTGAAATCGAGCGAGCACTTCGCATCGGGATAGCGCTTCGCCAGCCGGCGGTTGATCTCCTGCGCCCGTTTCTTCCGGTCGGTCATAGAATCCGCTCATCATGACCACCACCACGCTCTCCGAGTCAAGGACCATTCGCGCGCCGCGCGGCACGGCGCTCTCGTGCAAAGGATGGCAGCAGGAAGCGGTGCTGCGCATGCTCATGAACAACCTCGATCCGGAGGTGGCGGAGCGGCCGGAGCAGCTCATCGTCTACGGCGGCATCGGCAAGGCCGCGCGCAACTGGGAGTGCTTCGATGCCATCGTGGCCACGCTCAAGCGACTCGGCGACGACGAGACGCTGCTCGTGCAGTCGGGCAAGCCGGTGGGCGTCTTCCGCACGCACGAGGGCGCGCCGCGCGTGCTCATCGCCAACTCGAACCTGGTTCCGAAATGGGCCACCTGGGACGAGTTCCGCCGCCTCGACGCCCTCGGCCTGACCATGTACGGCCAGATGACCGCCGGCTCCTGGATCTACATCGGCACGCAAGGCATCCTGCAGGGGACGTACGAGTGCTTCGCCGCAGTGGCGAAGCAGCACTTCGGCGGCTCGCTCCGCGGCAAGCTGGTGGTCACGGCGGGACTCGGCGGCATGGGCGGCGCGCAGCCGCTGGCGGCGACGATGAACGAGGCCACGGCGCTCGTGGCGGAGGTCGATCCGTCGCGCATTCAGCGCCGCCTCGACAAGCGCTATCTCGACGAGCAGGCGCCGTCGCTCGATGCCGCCATCGCCCGCGCTCTCGAGGCGCGCGACGCCGGCGAAGCGGTTTCCATCGGCGTCGTCGCGAACGCGGTCGAGCTGCTCGAGGCGCTCATCGCCCGCGGCCTCGTCCCCGACGTCCTCACCGACCAGACCTCGGCGCACGACGAGCTCGATGGCTACGTTCCCACCGGCATGACTTATGACGAGGCATTATCATTACGTAAAAGCGATACCGAAAAGTATGTGGCTTTATCGTACGACTCGATGGCCCGGCACATGCGCGCCATCATCGAGCTGCAGCACCGCGGCGCCGTCACCTTCGACTACGGCAACAACCTGCGCGGCCAGGCGCAGAAGGCAGGCGTCGCGAATGCGTTCGAGGTCGGCGGCTTCGTGCCGCTCTTCATCCGGCCGCTCTTCTGCGAAGGGAAAGGACCGTTCCGCTGGGCGGCGCTCTCCGGCGATCCGAACGATCTCTTCGTGACGGACGAGGCCATCCTCGAGCTCTTCCCGCACGACGCGGCGCTGCACCGCTGGATCCGGATGGCGCAGAAGCGCGTGGAGTTCCAGGGGCTGCCGGCGCGCATCTGCTGGCTCGGCTACGGCGAGCGCGACAAGGCCGGGCTGCTGTTCAATCAGCTCGTCCGCGAGAAAAAAGTCAGCGCGCCGATCGTGATCGGGCGCGACCATCTCGACGCCGGCTCGGTGGCCTCGCCGAATCGCGAGACCGAGGCGATGAAGGATGGGTCGGACGCGATCGCCGACTGGCCGATCCTCAACGCGCTGCTCAACACCGCCTGCGGCGCCACCTGGGTGAGCGTGCATCACGGCGGCGGGGTCGGCATCGGCTACTCGCTGCACGCCGGCATGGTCGTGGTCGCCGACGGCACGGACGCGGCCGCCGCGCGGCTCTCGCGCGTGCTCACTTCCGACCCCGGCACCGGCGTGATGCGTCACGCCGACGCCGGGTACGAAGAGGCGGCGCAGGTGGCGCGGGAACGGGGCGTCGATCTTCCCATGGTCCGTTGACACGGCGACCGGGACCGGGAATTGCGTACGCGCAATACCGACCCGCACACACACGTTGCACGCGGCACGCAGGAGGTGTCCCATCGAGAGTCAGCAGCGTCAAAAAGACTGGGTGAATGTACTGTTCCTCACCCTCACACCCGTGGTCGGCGTGGCCGGCACGATCGCATGGACGTGGTACGCGGGCTTCCATCTCTGGATGCCGCTGCTGATGATCGGAATGTATGCCGCGGTGGGCATCTCGATCACCGCCGGATATCACCGCTTCTTCTCGCACAAGAGCTACGAGGCGTCCGCGCCGCTGCAGCTCTTCTACGCCTTCTTCGGCGCGATGGCGGCGCAGAACTCGATCCTCTGGTGGTCGTCTTCGCACCGCGTGCATCACAAGTACGCCGATAAGGATTGGGATCCGTACAACATCCGCCGCGGCTTCTGGTGGGCGCATATGTTCTGGATCTTCTACCGGAACGAGGAGCGGGACGAGTCGTTCTCGAATTCTCCCGATCTGCTCGCGAATCCGATCGTGATGTGGCAGCACCGCTGGCACAAGGCCATCCTGATCCTCGGCGGGTTCGGGATCCCGACGCTCATCGGCGCCGCGTTCGGCAATCCGCTGGCCGGGCTGCTCTGGGGCGGCTTCACGCGGATCGTGGTGATCCATCACACGACGTTCTTCGTGAACTCGCTCGCGCACTCGTGGGGCAAGCCGGTGTTCAATGCCGAGGCTTCGGCGCGCGACAACTATTGGGTCGCGCTGGTGACGCTCGGCGAGGGATTTCACTCCTTCCATCACCGCTTCCCTGCGGACTTCCGCAACGGCATCCGCTGGTATGACTGGGATCCGGCGAAGTGGTGGATTCGCGGCCTGAAGCTCGTCGGGCTGGCGAGCGACCTGACGCAGACGCCGCTGCCGCAGATCGAGCAGGCGCGCATGCGCGCCGCGCTGCGCCTGGTGGAAGCGAAGATCGAGGTGGCGAACGGGACGCTCGCCGACGAGGCCCGCCGCCGGCTCAAGAACGCCGCGCGGCATCTCGAGAAGGCGATCGCGCTCTGGCGCCGCGCCGTCGAGGAGCAGGCAGCGAAGAACACGGTCTGGCGCGAAATGCACCGCCGCTCACGCCAGCACGTCCGCCACTCGCGCCGCCACTGGAAGCGCGCAGTGCGGATGCTGCAGGCTGCGTAGGTTGGCAACAGGGAACGACCAGAGGCCTCCGGCGGCTGGGGCCACAGGCCCCAGACCCCGTTGGTTGGCCCAGCCTCCGCGACACTGCCTTCCGAGCTCGCGACACGGTGTCGCGGAGGCTAGGCCAACAAGCGGGGTCCGGGGCCCGTGGCCCCGGCCGCCGGAGGCCCCGGTCGTCCCCTGTAGCCTATCGACGCAACTTCCGCAGCGCGCGCTGCGCGTCTTTGGCCTGGCGCGGGAACGTGCAGCGTTGCTCCCACACCTTCTCGTAGAGCACGGCTGCTGCTTCCGGCTCGCCCGATGCGGCGAGCTCGCGGGCCCGGTCGAGCATCGCGTCGGCGTTGGCGGCGCGCGACTCCAGCTCCTCGCGCACCATCGTCTCCACCGCCTCCGCTTCGAGTGCGCCGTCGCGCCCTTCGACGCGGCGCAGCAGGTGCGCGCGGTCGTCGTGCAGCATCGCGAACGGCGCCGGCGTCGGTTCGTCGGAGACGAGCCGGATGTCCTCGACCCGCACCACGCGCATGGCCACGCAGCGCGACGCGTACAGCGTGAGCTCCGGTGAGGTCAGCAGCTCCGAGTGCCGCAGCTCCTCGCGCGAGGCCGGCGCCCAGTAGAGCACCAGCGGCGCCTGCGCGCGCTCGCTGCCGTCGAACACCTTCCACGGGACCAGCCACACCGGTTGCGTTTCGGCCGGCAGCAAACCGGTCCCGGCCACCACCGTGGCCACCGCGGCGATCCAACGCACGGTGCGGCGCATGACGAAAAGCTCGTGAAACGGGGGAACGGCCGAATCATACGCCACGGCAGCGCCGCGTTAGAATCGCGCCGGGTCCAGCGGCCGTCGATGTCAACCTCGCGCGAGAGCCTCGGTCATTACAAAGTTCTGGGAGCCATCGGCGCCGGCGGAATGGGCGAGGTCTTCGTCGCGCGGGACCCGACCCTCGGCCGCAAAGTGGCCATCAAGCTCCTGCCGCTGCGGCTCGTCAGCGAACGCGACGCGCTGAGCCGCTTCGCCCAGGAAGCGCGCTCCGCCTCGGCGCTCAATCATCCGAACATCGTCACCATCCACGAAGTCGGCGCCAGCGACGGCTCGCCCTTCATCGTGATGGAGTACATCGACGGCTCCGATCTCCGCACGCTGCTGCGCGACGGCGCGATGAGCGTGCGCAAAGCCGTCGACATCGCCGCGCAGATCGCCGACGGCCTCGCCGCCGCGCACGAGCGCGGCATCGTCCACCGCGACCTCAAGCCCGAGAACATCATGGTCACGCGCGACGGCTACGTGAAGATCCTCGACTTCGGCCTCGCCAAAGTGATGATCGCGCCCGCCGCGGAAGGCGAGCACACGCAGCCGCTCGAGCTGCCGGGCACGAACCCCGGCACGATCCTCGGCACCGTCGGCTACATGTCGCCCGAGCAGGCCACCGGGCGGCGCATCGACTTCCGCAGCGACCAGTTCGCGCTCGGCGCGATCCTCTACGAGCTCGTCACCGGACGGCCGCCGTTCGAGCGCGAGACCGCCATCGACACGCTCGCGGCGATCCTGCACGACGACCCGCCGCCGCTCTCCCGCATCCTGCCGCGCGCGCCGGCGCAACTCTCCGACATCCTCCGCCGCCTCCTCTCGAAATCGCCCGACGACCGCTACGCATCGCCGCGCGATCTCGCCCGCGACCTCCGCACGCTGCGCGACCGCATCGTCGCCGAGGAGAGCGGCTTTCATCTCGCCACACCGCCGCCGCGCACCCGCCCGATGTTCGTCGCCATCGTCTCCGCCATCGCGCTCGCGGTGTTTCTGGCCGGCGTGATCTTCGTGGCGCGGCAGCGCGTGACGCAGAACGCGCCCGTCGCGGCGGCGCAGGCGAAGCCGCGGCAGTACCTGGCCGTGCTGCACTTCAAAGATCTCAGCGGCGATCCGAACGGCCAGCTCGTCGTCGACGGTTTCGCCGAGACGCTCACCGCGCGCCTCGCCCACTATCCGGCCGTGCAGGTCATGCGTCCGCCGCTGGCCGACACCACCGCCGACGCGCGCAAGATCGCGCACGACCTCGGCGCGAACCTCGTCCTCACCGGCTCGATGATGCGCGACGGCGACCGCATCCGCGTGACCTACTCCGTCACCGACGCCGCCAGCGGACGCGAATGGCGCGACCTTGTCGAAGGAAACATCGCCGATCTCTTCGGCGTGCAGGACGACGTGGCCGACAGCGTCGCCCGCAATCTCGATCTCGGCGCGACGCCGAAGCGCAAGCGCGCGCTCGATCCCGCGGTGTCGCAGCAGCGCTACCTCGAAGCCCTCGGGCATCTCCGCCGCTACGACAGCCAGCAGTCGCTCGACAGCGCGGTGAAGATCCTCGAAGAGCTCGGGCCGTCGCCGTCGGTGCAGGCCGCGCTCGCGCGTGCCTACCTCTATCAATTCCAGATCACGCGCGAGCCGGAGCTCGCCGCCGCCGCGAGCAGCGCCGCCGACCGCGCATTGCAGGGCGATCCGCAGAGCCCCGAGGTCAACATCACCATCGGCGATCTCCGGCGGCAGACCGGGCGCTATGACGAAGCCGTCGCCGCGTACCTGCGCGTGTTGTCGCAGCAGCCGAACAATGCCGATGCAGTTCTCGGACTGGCCGAGGCGTACAAGGCCTCGGGCAACGTGCGCGAGGCGGAGGCCTCGTACAAGCGCGCCATTGCACTGCAGCCGAATTTCTGGGGCGGCTACAACAAGCTCGGCGCCTTCTATTACACGCAAAACCGCTACGCCGACGCGGTGACGCAATTCCAGAAAGTCGTGCAGCTCGTGCCCGACAATGAGCGCGGCTACAACAATCTCGGCGCGATGTATCAGCGCCTCGGCGATTACGACAATGCCGTGAAAGTCTTCACGCAATCGATCGCGCGCGCGCCGTCGGCACAGGCGTATTCGAACCTCGGCACCTGCCATTATTTTCTCGGCCGCTATGCCGAGGCCGCGGCGGCGTTCGAGAAAGCCGTGCAGCTCGCGCCGCACGACTACTTGTACTGGCGCAATCTCGGCGACGCATACCGCTGGACGCCCGGCGGCGCGGCGAAGGCGAAGCAGGCCTTCGAGCACGCCGTGGCCGCGTGCGACGAAGCCATTCGCGTCAATGACGCCGACGCGCGCGCTTACGTCTCGAAGGCCGCCGCATTGGCCAAGCTCGGACGGGAGCGGGAGGCGCGGCAAGCGATCCTGCGCGCGCTCGAGCTCGAGCCGCAGCACGCCTCGAGCGCATACGAGGCGGCGGTCATTGCGAACATCGCCGGCTCCGAGGACGAGGCATTGTCGCGCCTCGAACAGGCGCTGCGCCTCGGCTACAACCCCGACGACGTCGGCCGCGATCCCGAATTGGCGAACTTACGGAAAGACGGTAGGCTGCAAGGCGTCATTGCCGCATTTCGGTCCAGACGGCAATAAGGAGAGGAGCTTCTCATGAACGACGACAAGATCGTCCGCATCACCATGCGCGACGGACTCCCCGTGCCCGACCTCGATCCCATTCCGGTGAAAAAAGGCGCACAGCGCATCAAATGGCAGGCCGACTTCGATTTCCAGATCGACGTCGACGGCTACAACGACGTCCGCCGCGGCAACGGCGGCGACGCCCCGTTCCACGTCACCAGCGGCGTCTTCAATGCCGAGAAGCGCTACAAATACTCGATCAGCGCCAACGGCGTGGTGAACGATCCGGATATCGATGTGAAGCCGTAGCGCGCGCGTTGCGCGCGCGGTGCTAAGTGCTAAGTGCTAAGTGCTGACGCGCTTGCACTCCAGCACTCAGCACTTTCTTGCACTTTGCACTTTGCACTTAGCACCAGCGCGGCCGCAGGCCGCGCTATCTCACGTTGTCCGGGTACAGCGTCACCTTCGCGTTCGCGCGCAGGTCGGCGGTGTGTTTGGTCAGCGTCTCGATGATGCGGCCGGCGTTCTTGTTGAGCAGGTATTCGCGGATGCCCGCTTTCGCCTCGTCGAACGACTGCTTCGAGGCGGGCTCGCGCTGTTCGATGAGCAGCAGGTGAAAGCCGTCGGCCGCCTCGATGATGCCGCTCATGACGCCTGTCTTCATCGTGAACGCGCCCTCGGAGAGGCGCGGATCGAGCTGCTCGCGCGAGACCCAGCCGAGGTCGCCGCCGTTCTGCGCGCTGGTCGTGTCTTCCGAATACTTGCGCGCCGCCGCGGCGAACGCGTCGACGAACCCGTTCGGATTGGCGCGGTACGCCTGAAACAGCTCCGACATCACCTGCGTGATCTTGGCGCGCGCACCCTCGGGATTGTGATTGTTCGCCGCCGAGGTGAGGATGTGGCGCACGTGGGCGCGCTCGGGAGTGGTGAACTCGCTCGGGTTCTGATCGTAGAACGCGCGCACTTCCTGATCCGTCACCAGCGGCGCGGCGATCACGTCGCGCACGTAGAGATCGAACAGCGCCGAGTCGCGCGCGGCCTCGAGCTCGGTCTGCACGTCCGGCTGCTTGTCGAAGCCGTTCTTGAGCGCTTCCTGGATCACCAGCAGCCGCCGCACGTAGCTCTCGAGGAACGCCGTCTTGCCGCCGTTCTTCTCGTACTGCGCGCGCATGTTCTCGCTCATCCGCTGCCAGAGCTGGTCGAGCTTCGCTTGCGAGATGGTCTGGCCGTTGACGGACGCCACGACGATCTCGTCGGGCGTCGGCGCCGGCTTGGCGGCTTCCTGCGCGAACAGCGGCGCGGCGGCGAGAACGAGGGAGAGCATCAGCAGAGGGCGGTTCATCGCGCTCCCGAACAAGGGCGTCCCGAGAACGCATTCCGCGCGTTTTCGTGTCAACATGAAATCCGCGTTTTCCGCAGTTGCGGAAAACTTCCGGAATCTCCATGCAGGCGTGGCCGCGAGCGCCGTACGAGCACGTCGTACCTGTTGAAGAGCTGCGGACTCGCCCGGGCGGCTTCTCCACCGTCCGTAGAATCCGCTGCACCGTCCCATGAGCGTTGCCCAACTCGACGTAGCACTCGACCGCCCGATGCCGCAGAGTCCCGATGCGGAACGGGCCGTCCTCGGCGCGATCCTGATCAACAACCACGCCTTTTATCGCGTCATCGGCACCATCGACACCGACGACTTTTTCAAGGACGCGCACCGGGTCATCTTCGCCACGATGCGCCGCATGGCGGAGCGGTCGCAGGAGATCGAGCCGCTCACGCTGAAGGAAGAGCTGTCGAAGCACGCGCAGCTCGATCAGGTCGGCGGCGTCGCGTACGTCTCGTCGCTGGTCGACCTCGTGCCTGATATTGCGAACGTAGAAAGATACGCGAAAATTGTTAAGGAAAAATCTACATTACGGCGCCTGATCGTGATGGGCAACTCGGTCATGCGCGCGGCGCTCGACGCGCCGAGCGAGCCGGGCGACGTGCTGAACATCGCCGAAAAGTCGCTCTACGAAATCGCCGAAGGAACGACCGACAAAGGCTTCGTCGCGCTCGACCGCATCACCCGGTCGAACATGAGCGCCATCGAGCAGATCCACTCGAACGCCGGCCGTCTCGTCACCGGACTGCCCACCGGCTACGACCGCTTCAACGAGATGACCTCCGGCTTTCAGCCGCAGGATCTGATCATCCTCGCGGCGCGCCCGTCGATGGGGAAGACCTCCTTCATGATGAACATCGCCGAGTCGATCGCCATCCCCGGCAAGGACGGCCTGCCGCGCAACGGCGGCGAGCGTCTGTACTCGGTGGGCGTCTTCTCGCTGGAAATGTCGAAGGAGCAGATCGGCCTGCGCATCCTCTCCTCGGAGTCGGGCGTGTCGAATCATCTGATCCGCTCCGGCATGCTCTCCGAGCGCAACTGGCGCGAGCTGGCCGAGGCGGGCGCGCGGCTGGCGAAAGCGAAAATCTTCATCGACGACTCGCCGGGCATGGACCCGCTGGAGATGCGCGCGAAGGCGCGGCGCCTGAAGATGGAAGTGGGACTCGACATGGTCATGGTCGACTACCTGCAGCTCATGTCGGTGAAGGGGAAGATCGAGTCGCGGCAGCAGGAGATCTCGCAGATCTCGCGCGGCCTGAAGGCGATCGCCAAAGAGCTCAACGTCCCGCTGCTCTCGCTCTCGCAGCTCTCGCGCCGTCCGGAGCAGCGCACCGGCGATCACCGCCCGCAGCTCTCGGACCTGCGCGAATCGGGATCGATCGAGCAGGACGCCGACCTGGTGGCCTTCATCTATCGCGACGAGGTCTACAACAAAGACACCGAGGAAAAAGGCATCGCCGAGATCATCATCGCCAAGCAGCGCAACGGCCCCATCGGCGACTTCAAGCTCGTCTTCCGCAACGACATCACCAAGTTCTTCAACTACGAGCCGCAGCCGGACTTTGTGCCGTAGCGCGGATCAGGCGCGCTTCTCGAGCAGCCGCCAGACCCGGCCCGCCACCACCTCCGCATCGCGGCGCCGCGGAAAGTTTTTGGCGATGTGGATGGTGCGGCCGTCGCGCAGGCGCGCCACCACATCAAAGTACGCCTTGGCGCCCGACCGGAATCCCATCTGCGGCTCGAGCGTCTCGACGTGGGCGGGCAGCAGCGTGCACGCGCGGCGGACGAAGAGCGTGCGCCGCTCGAAGGAGAGGCTGTTGCGCGAGGCGCGCACGACCGAGCGGCCGAAGAGAAAGTCGAAGAGCATCACCACCACGATCAAACCGAAAAGGGCGAAGACGATCACGAAGAACAGCGGCGCGCCGACGCGGTACATCACGTAGAGCACGCCGTACCAGATCGCGAGGAACGCGATCGAGAAGACGCGGTCGCCGAGGCCGGCCGGCGAGACGACGGTGATCACGTCGCCCGACGGAGCCGGCGCGATGCGCACGCTGGGCGGCGGGGTCCACTGCGACGCGTCGACGCGGCCGGGCGAGAACGGCTCGAGCACTCCCGCCTCCGACGTGCGGAAGACCGGCAGCTCGAAGCGCGCGGCGTAGTCGATGCCCGGCACATCGGCGAAGACCTCCAGCCGCCACACCACGCGGTTCGACCGGTCGCTCTCGTCCGACGGCTCCTGATCGCCGGGCACATCGAGGCGGATCGGGATGCGCACGCCCACCGGCGAGCGCATCACCGCCGCCGACGGCACGAGCTGCTCGTCCTGCCACAGCAAATCTTCGTCGGTGCTCCGCTTTCCTCCGCTGCGCCGCACGACGATGCGCATGCAGGAGAGCCGCACGCGGAAGCCCTCCTGCGGCAGCTCGCCGACGCGCGCCTGCACTTCGCCGCGCAGGGTGCTGCCGAGGGACACCGGCACGCGATCGACGCGGCAGAACGACCGGCCGTACTTGACGCGGCGCAGCGTGTGATAGCCGACGAGCAGCAACAGCATCGCGCCGAACAGCGGGAAGAGCCACTGGAACGGGCTGAAGAAATTACCGCGCCGGCCGGCGAAGTAGATCGCCGCGCAGACGAGCGACCAGAGCGCGGCGAACGACCAGAGGAACGCCAGCGGCACGAGCGCGGTCTCGCGCACGCGGTGATCGGCCCAGTCGTGACGCCACAGCCACGGCTCGTCCGGATGCGCGCGCCGCAGCAGCGTCTGCGCGCGCGCCTGCGTCACCGCGAAGCGGATGGCCAGCGCGATCGTCAGCACGACCGCCGCGGCCAGGAGTACCGTCATGTGTAAAGTATGCGGCGGAGCAACCAATGAAGACCATCCTCGCGCTCCTCCTGCTGCTCTTCGCCGCCGCCGCCGCGCCGGCCGACGTGATCCACGTGACGCTCGACGACGCCATCCATCCGGTCAGCGAGGAGTTCGTCGCCCGCGCCATCGACCGCGCCGCGGCGACGAACGCCGACGCGCTCGTGCTCGAGCTGCGCACGCCGGGCGGATTGGAAGCGTCGATGCGGCGGATGATCGAGAAGATCATCGAGTCGCGCGTGCCGGTGCTGGTCTGGGTCGGGCCGGGCGGCTCGCGCGCGGCGAGCGCCGGCTTCTTCATCCTGCTCTCCGCCGACGTCGCCTCGATGGCGCCCGGCACCAACACCGGGGCCGCGCATCCGGTGATCTTCGGCGAGAAGCTCGACGACGTGATGAAGATGAAGCTGCAGAACGACTCGGCGGCCTTCATCCGCAGCATCGCCCAGCGGCGCGGGCGCAACGTCGCCGCGGCGGAGAGCGGCGTGCGCGAGGCGAAGTCGTTCAGCGAAAACGAGGCGCTCGCGCAAAAGCTGATCGAGGTCATCGCCACCGACGTGCCGTCGCTGCTGCGGTGGGCCGACGGCAAGACGATCCGCCGCTTCAACGGCACGCGCGTCACGCTGCATCTGCGCGGCAAGCGGGTGGTGGCGTTCGAGCCGACGCTCAAGGACCGCGTCCTCTCCTGGATCATGGATCCGAACATCGCCTTCATCCTGATGGCCCTCGGCATGCTCGGGCTCTGGTCGGAGTTCAACCATCCCGGCGCGATCGCGCCCGGCGTGGTCGGCGGCGTGTCGCTGCTGCTGGCCGTCTTCGCGCTGAACCTGCTGCCGACGCGCTTCGCCGCCTTCGCGCTCATCGCCGCGGCGTTCCTGCTCTTCGCGCTCGAGGCGAAGTACACCTCCTACGGCGTCCTCGGCGCGGGCGGCGTGGTCTGCCTCGTCGTCGGCGCGCTGCTGCTGGTCGATGGACCGATTCCTGAAATGCGTGTGCGGCTCGCCACGGCCATCATCGTCAGCATCCCCATCGGCGCCATCGCCGTCTTCCTGATGACGCTCGTGCTGCGCGCGCGGCGCGTGCGCGTGGCCACCGGCACCGAGGCCATGGTCGGCGAGATCGGCGTCGCGCGCACCGACGTGGCCGGCGACGGCAAAGTCTTCGTGCACGGCGAGCTCTGGAACGCCACGGCGCGCGGCGAGATCGCCGCCGGAACGCGCGTGCGCGTGCAGGCCGTCAACGGACTGCGCGTGACCGTCGAGCCGGCGGACTGACCACTACTTCTTTTCCCACGGCAGCTCCCACCGCCCGCCTTCCTCGTCGAGCGGCGGCAGCGGCACCGGCTTGCCGAGCTTCTGCAGCCTTCGCAGCTCCCACAACTTCGCGTACTTCCAGAAGGTGTAGTAGACGTGCATGCCCACCGAGATCGCGCCGCGCGCGCCGTCGAGGAAGCCGAAGTTGACGATGTAGTCGCGCACGAACTTGCCGAGCGGATGGCCGACGATGCCGAACAGCCCCGTCGACTTGCCGTCGATGTACATCTGCGCCGCGCCCCAATTCGCGTAGCGCGTCATCTTGGCGATCATGTGATCGAACGAGCGGATGTAGAAGTGCAGCATCTTCTGCCGCAGGTCGAACGTCGCTCCGTCGACCACGAGATCGGCGTGCACGCGCTTGTTCGGATAGCGCGCGTGCCCGCGGTGAAAGAGCCGCGTGACGCGGTCGCGCTGCAGGCCGCTGTAGCGCACTTCCTGCCCGAGCATGAAGTTGCGGCGGCCTACCGAGTACGCCCAGTAGTCGAGCGGTCCGTCCAGCGTGCGCCCGATCTCCGCGGCGAGCGCCGGCGTGACGCGCTCGTCGGCGTCGATGACGAAGATCCAGTCGTGCGCGGCGCGATCGATGGCGTAGTTCTTCTGTGAGGCCGCGCCGAGGTACTCGCGCTGTTCGATGCGCGCCCGCGGGAAACGCTCGCGCACGAATTCGACCGTGCCGTCGGTCGAGAAGGAGTCGACCATGTAGATCTCGTCGGCCCACTCCACCGAGCGGATGCACTCCTCGATGTAATCGCGCTCGTTGAGCGTATGTATGATGACTGTAACGGGCGGGCGCATCGGCCGGCGTATTCTAAACAACCGATGCGACGCTACCTCTCTCTTCTGCTCCTCTTCGCGGCCGCCTGCACCACTGCACCGACGACGGCGCCGGCGCCCACGCCGACCGTCGCGCAGGCCGGCGGGCCGCGCGAGATCTTCCGCTCGACCGTGCTCTCCGCGTCGAACCCGGCCGGGCAGCAGGTAGTCGCGCGCGACGGCGACGACATCATCGTCGACTACGAGTTCAACGACCGCGGGCGCGGACCGAAGCTGCACACGCTCATGCGCGTCGACGCGAACGGCGTTCCGCTGTCGATCCGCACCACCGGCCAGGAGTACTTCAAGTCGGAGGTCGAAGAGACCTACTCGGTCGCCGGCGGCACCGGCACGTGGAAGAACCCGTCCGAGGCAGGCAGCGCTCCGGCCGGAGTCTTCTACCTCGGCTACTACTCGCCTCCGGTGACCTTCGCGTACCTCGTGCGCGCGCTGCTCGCCGCGCCCGGCCACACCCTGCCGCTCGCGCCGAGCGGCACGGCCTCGGTGCGCAAAGCGGGCGAGCTGACCGTCGGCGGACATCACATCAGCCAGTACGAGATCGGCGGCATCGACCTCGCGCCGCTCGACCTCTGGCTCGACGACCAGCTCGAATTCGTCGGCTTCATCGGCAACGGCCTCGCCGACGTGCGCGCCGGCTACGAGCCCTACTTCGAGCAGATCAAGCAGGCGCAGGAAGCGCGCAGCACCGCGCGCCTGCACGACATCGCCGAGCGCCAGACCCACCTGCCGGCGGGCGGCGTGCTGCAGGTGACGAACGCGCGCATCTTCGATCCGATCGCGCTGCGCGTCTCCGAGCCGTCGACCATCGAAGTGCGCGGCAACCGCATCGTGCGCGTCACGCCAGGCAACGCGGCCGACGCGGGCGGCGAAGTCATCGACGCCTCCGGCAAGATGATCCTCCCCGGCCTCTGGAACTCGCACGCGCACATCAACGACAGCGACGGCCCGATCGACATCGCCGCCGGCGTCACCAGCGTCCACGACCTCGGCAACGACGTCGAGCGGCTGCTCGCGCTCAAGCAGCAGTACGGCGACGGCACGCTGGTCGGCCCGCGCATCGTCTCGCGCGGCCTCATCGACGGACGCGGGCCGCTGCAGGCGCCGACCGATCTGCTCGTGTCGAATCAGGAAGAGGCGCGCGCCACCATCGACCGCCTCGCCTCGCTCGGCTACGAAGGGATCAAGATCTACAGCTCCATCGATCCGAAGCTCATCCCGTTCATGACCGGCTACGCGCACTCGAAAGGGCTGCGCGCGAGCGGACACATTCCGGCGGGAATGACCGCCGAGCAGGCCGTCGACGCCGGCTACGACGAGATCCATCACCTCAACATGCTGTTCCTCAACTTCTGGCCCGACGTGAAGGAGACGAACTCGCCGCTCCGCTTCACGGCCGTGGCCGACCGCGGCCCGGCGCTCGACCTCAAGTCGGAGCCGGTGCAGGCATTCATCCGCAAACTGAAGGCGAAGAACATCACCGTCGATCCGACGCTGACGGTGTTCGAGTGGATCTTCGTCTCGCGTCCCGGCCAGCTCTCGCCGACCTACGTGCCGATCGCGAATCGCCTGCCGCCGCAGGTCATCCGCTACAACAGCGCGGGCGGCGGCCTGCCGGTCACGCCGGAAAAAGATCCGCAGTACCGCGCCGCGTTCCGGAAGATGCTCGACCTCGTGGCCGAGCTGCATCGCGACGGCGTGCGCGTCGTCCCCGGCACCGACCTGCTGTCGGGCCTCACCGTCCATCGCGAGCTCGAGCTGTACAACGAGGCCGGCATTCCGAACGCCGAGGTGCTGCGCATCGCCACGTGGAACTGCGTGGAGATGCTCGGCCTGCAGAAGGACCTCGGCACGGTGGAAGCCGGCAAGCTCGCCGACTTTGCCATCGTCGACGGCGATCCGCTGCAGCGCATGAGCGACATCCGCAACGTCGTCACCGTCGTCAAAGACGGCCGCGTCTACGACAGCGCGAAGCTGCTCGCGGAGATGAGCATCCGCTACGAGAAAGTCGGCCCGGCGACGGCTGTAGCGACGGCCAACGCCAACGCGGCCTCCACGCGCAAGTACACGGTGCTCATCAGCGGCAACACCGCCGGCACGCAGGTGGTCACCACCAGCGGCAACGAAGTGAGCGTCGACTACGAATACAACGACCGCGGACGCGGACCGAAGACGCACACGGTGATGCGCCTCGACGAGCGCGGCGTGCCGCTGTCGCAGACGACCACCGGCAACGACTATTTGAAAGCGCCGGTCGAGGAGCGCTTCACGTTCGAGCACGGCGTGGCGCGCTGGAAGAACGGCGCGGAACAGGGTGAGGCCAAAGGCGCCGCGTTCTACCCGAGCATGTACGGCCCGCCGGAAGAGGTAGGCGTGCTGGCGAAGGCGCTGCTCCGCGCGGGCGGAACGCTGCCTGTCCTTCCCGGCGGAAGTGCGTCGATCCGGAAGGCCGGAGAGATGGATCTGCACGGCCGGCACGTCACCTCCTACGAGATCGGCGGCCTCGGCTTCGAGCCGTTCGAGGTGTGGCTCGACGACGCGCAGAACTACTTCGGCAGCGTCTCCTCCTGGACCTCCACCATCCGCGAGGGATTCGAAGGCGACGTGCGCACGCTCCTCGACGCGCAGGAAGCGCGCGACAAGCAGCGCGGCGCCGCGCGCGCGGCCAGGCTCACCCACAATCCGGCCGGCAACCGCATCCTCGTCACCGGCGCGCGCATCTTCGATCCGCGCACGCTGACGCTCTCCGAGCCGACCACCATTCACGTCCAGGGCAACCGCATCGTCTCCATTGGCGGCGGGACGCCGTACAACGCGGCGGAGCTGATCGACGCGCGCGGCAAGGTGGTGCTGCCGGGCCTGTGGGACATGCACCAGCACTTCAGCGGTCTCGACGCGATGATCGACATCGCCGCCGGCATCACCTCGGCCCGCGACCTCGGCAACGACAGCGACACGCTGCTCGCGCTCAAGCAGAAGATCGACAGCGGCGTCGCCATCGGTCCGCGCATCGTGCTGGCCGGACTGGTCGACGGACCCGGCCCGTACAAAGGGCCGACGAACATCCTCGCCGCCAATGAAGAGGAAGCGAAGAAAGCGATCGACTTCTTCGCCGGCCGCGGCTACGAAGGGCTGAAGATCTACAGCTCGATCAAGCCGGAGCTGGTGCCGTTCATGACCAAGTACGCGCACTCGAAAGGGATGCGCGTGAGCGGCCACATCCCGGCCGGCATGACGGCGTCGCAGGCGGTCGACGCCGGCTACGACGAGATCCAGCACGCGAACATGCTCTTCCTCAACTTCATGCCGGACGTGACGGACACGCGCACGCCGGCGCGCTTCACCGAGGTGGCCAAACGCGGCGCCGATCTCGACCTGCATTCGCCCGAGGTGCGCGCGTTCATTCAGAAGCTGAAAGCGCACGACACCGTGATCGATCCGACGGTGACGGTGTGGGAAGAGATGTTCACCGCGCGCAACGGCCAGCCGTCGCCGAGCTACGCCATGATCATCGACCGCCTGCCGGTACAGATCCGCCGCGGTTTCTACACCGGCGGCCTGCCGGTGCCGGAAGGCATGGACGCAAAATACAAAGCGTCCTTCCGCCGCATCCTCGATCTCGTCGGCGAGCTGCACAAAGCGGGCGTGAAGATCGTCGCCGGCACCGACACCTTCCCCGGCTTCGGCCTGCACCGCGAGCTCGAGCTCTACACGCAGGCCGGCATTCCGCCGGCGGAGGTGCTGCGCATCGCCACGTTGCGTCCCGCGCAAATCCTGGGGCGCGAGAAAGACCTCGGCACCATCGAGGCCGGCAAGCTCGCCGACTTCATCGTCATCGACGGCGACCCGACGAAGAACATCAGCGACATCCGCAAGGTGTCGGTGGTGGTGAAGGACGGAAAGATCTACCGGCCGGCGGAGATGTGGAAGGAGCTCGGGGTCGTTCCTTAGTTCATCCTGCGGCGCAGCCGCAGGATCTCCGGCTACACCGGGTCTCGGCTGCCCAACGTCGCGAAGGCCGCCTCCGCGCCAGTGGTGACATGGATGGCGTGCCGCCGTTACAACGTGTAGTTCTTCTCGAGCAGCACGCGCGCGCGGCGGTCGCGCAGGTTCCGGATCTGCGACTCGATGTCGCGCTCGTACGGAATCTTGCGGTGGCTGGCGTAGACGGGCGCGTCGACGGTGATCTTCTTCAGCTCTTCGCCGAACGTCTGCGGCGAGAGATGCGCGGTTTCGTCGGCCAGGCTTTGCTGGTCGTTCGGGAACGACGCTTCCGTCACCACCGCCACCACGTTCTGCGCTTTGTTGGTGCGCTTCCAGATCTCCTGCGTCGGGCCGGTGTCGCCGGTGAAGACGATCGACTGGCCGTTGATCTCGAGCAGGACGCCCGCGGCCGGGATCTGGTGATCGACCGAAATCGCCGTCAGGCCGACCTCGTTGAAGACGATGCGCTTGCCGGGCGTGAGTGCGCGATAGTGCACCGCCGGCTTGTTCGTCAGCGGCGAGATGATCTCGGAGAAATCGGGCCAGACGACCCCGTTGAAGACGTCGCGCGCGAGCAGGTCCATCACCTCGCGCGAGGCGAAGACCGTCAGCGGACCGGTGTTCTGGCTGAAGCGGTTGTGGATCAGGTGCGGGAGGTCGCGGATGTGGTCCGCGTGCGGATGGCTGATGAACACCGCCTGAACGCGGGCCTGCTGCGCGAACGAGAGCTTCGAGGTGAGAGTGCCGGCATCCACCGCGAGCCAGTCGTCGATCAGGTACCCGGTCAGATTATGTTCTGCATCCGACGCCCCATAGGCGCCGAGCACCTTCAGCCGCATCTCCCATCCTTCGCCACTTCACTTTCGCGCAAGGGGACTGGCGACTATTCTTGCAGTCAGCCCACGGGAAGTCCAGCAGCGTGACGCCGCTCACCGATGCCTCGTAAACAAAACCCGCAAACGGCACTTGCGCCATTTCACGCGGCCACGCGCGAATGGTTCGAGTCGTCGTTCGCCGCGCCGACGCGCGCGCAGCAGCTCGGCTGGCCGGCCATCGCGCGCGGCGACTGGACGCTGATTTTCGCGCCGACCGGCAGCGGCAAGACGCTCACCGCGTTCCTCTGGGCGCTCGACCGGCTGATGTTCGCGCCGCCGCCGCCGAAGGAGCGCCGCTGCCGCGTGGTCTACGTCTCGCCGCTCAAGGCGCTGGCCGTCGACGTCGAGCGCAATCTCCGCGCGCCGCTCTTCGGCATCGCCAACGTCGCCCACGAGCGCGGCATCGGCTTCGTCACGCCGACGATCTCGATCCGCACCGGCGACACGCCGCAGGCCGAGCGCGCACGCTTCGCGCGCGAGCCGGCCGACATCCTCATCACCACGCCCGAGTCGCTCTATCTGATGCTCACCTCGAACGCGCGCGAAGCGCTGCGCGGCGTCGAGACGATCATCATCGACGAGATCCACGCGCTCGTCCCCGGCAAGCGCGGCGCGCACATGGCCGTGTCGCTCGAACGGCTGGCCATGCGCTGCGAGCGTCCGCCGCAACGCATCGGCCTCTCCGCGACACAGCGGCCGCTCGACGAGGTGGCGCGCTTCCTCGGCGGCGCGACGCTCGCGCAGAAGCACGCCGCGCAATCGGACGAGGCCACCGGACAGATTCATGACGAGTTCGCCGACGCCAAGGCGAAGCCGCAGTTCCGTCCCGTCACCATCGTCGACACCGGCGAGAAAAAGCAGCTCTCGCTGCGCGTCGAAGTGCCGGTCGAAGATCTGGCGCGCCTCTCCGAGGCGCAGGAAGTGGTGAGCGGACCGGCCTCGCTGGGACCGCGCTCGCCGTCGATCTGGCCGGCCATCCATCCGCGGCTGCTGGAGATGATCCGCGAGCATCACTCGACGCTGATCTTCGTCAACTCGCGCAGGCTCGCCGAACGGCTGGCCGCGGCGCTCAACGAGCTCGCCGGCGAGACGCTCGTGCAGGCGCATCACGGCTCCATCGCCAGGGCGCAGCGCGTCGAGATCGAAGATGCCTTGAAGTCGGGCCGCCTGCCGGCGCTCGTGGCCACCTCGTCGCTGGAGCTCGGCATCGACATGGGCGCGATCGATCTCGTCATCCAGATCGAGGCGCCGCCGTCGATCGCCTCGGGCATGCAGCGCATCGGGCGCGCCAGCCATCAGGTCGGCGCGGCCTCGAGCGGCGTGCTCGTGCCGAAGTTCCGCGGCGACCTGATCGCCTGCGCCGCCGTCACCGCGGCCATGCACGAAGGCGCCATCGAGCCGACGCGCTATCCGCGCAATCCGCTCGACGTCCTCGCGCAGCAGATCGTGGCCATGGTCGCCGTCGACGAGTGGCATGCCGATGCGCTCTTCGACACGGTCCGCTCCGCCGCGCCGTACGCCGAGCTCTCGCGGACCGCTTTCGACGGCGTGCTGGACATGCTCAGCGGCATGTACCCGTCCGACGAATTCGCCGAGCTGCGACCGCGCCTCACCTGGGACCGCGTCGCCAACACGCTCGTGGCGCGGCAGGGCGCGAAGCGCGTGGCCATCACCAGCGGCGGCACGATTCCCGACCGCGGCCTCTACGGCGTCTTCCTCGCCGGCACGGAGAAGAACCAGTCGGCGCGCGTCGGCGAGCTCGATGAAGAGATGGTCTTCGAGGCCTCGCCCGGCGAGACCTTCGTCCTCGGCGCGTCGACGTGGCGCATCGAGGAGATCACGCACGACAAAGTGATCGTCACGCCCGCGCCGGGGCAGCCCGGCAAGATGCCGTTCTGGAAAGCCGACGCCGCCGAACGCACCGTGCCCTTCGGCGAGACCATCGGCCGCCTCGTGCGCGAGATCCGCGAGTCGAAACGCGGCGACGCCATCAAGCGCCTCACCACGAAACACGATCTCGACCGCGCCGCCGCCGAGAACTTTCTGCAGTACCTCGACGATCAGATGGAAGCGACCGGCGCGGTGCCGGACGACCGCACCATCGTCGTCGAACGCGTGATGGACGAGCTGGGCGACTGGCGCGTCTGCGTGCTCACGCCGTTCGGCGGCAAAGTGCACGCGCCGTGGGCCATGGCCGTGACGGCGAAGGTGCGCAACGAGCTGGCCATCGACGTCGAGTCGATGTGGAGCGACGACGGCTTCATCGTCCGCTTCCCCGAGACCGACACGCCGCCGCCGACGGAGCTGGTGCTGCCCGATCCCGACGAGGTCGAGCAGCTCCTCTTCCGGCAGCTCGGCGCCAGCTCGATGTTCGCGGCGAAGTTCCGCGAGGCCGCCGCGCGCGCGCTGCTGCTGCCGCGCATCCGCATCCAGGGTCGCACGCCGCTCTGGCAGCAGCGCAAGCGCGCCTACGATCTGCTGCAGGTCGCCTCGCGCTTCGGCTCGTTTCCGATCATCCTCGAGGCATATCGCGAGACGCTGCGCGACGTCTTCGACGTGCAGGCGCTGGTCGATCTCGCCAGGCGCATTCGCCAGCGCACCATCCGCGTGGTCACCGCCGACACGCAGAAGCCGTCGCCGTTCGCCGCCTCGGTGCTCTTCCGCTACGTCGCGAATTTTCTCTACGACGGCGATGCGCCGCTGGCCGAGCGCCGCGCGCAAGCGCTGGCCATCGACCAGTCGCAACTGCGCGAGCTCCTCGGCGAGCCGGAGCTGCGCGAGCTGCTCGATCCGGCCGCGCTCGAGCAGACGGAGCTCGAGCTGCAGCATCTCGACGAGCGGCATCGCGCGAAGAATCCCGACGCCATTCACGACCTGCTGCTGCGCCTCGGCGATCTCTCCGCCGACGAGATCGCGGCGCGCGCGAGCATCGACGTCGCGCCGGCCTTGCGCGAGCTCGCGCAGCAGCGGCGCATCCTCGAGGTGAGCGTGGCGCGCACGAAGCGATTCATCGCCGCCGAGGATGCGTCGCGGTATCGCGATGCCCTCGGCACGCCGATGCCGCCCGGCATCGCGGAGCGCTACCTGCAGCCGGTGGCCGACCCGGTCGGCGATCTCGTGCTCCGCTATGCCCGCACGCACGGCCCGTTCACGCCGCACGACGTCGCCCGCCGCTACGGCCTCGGCGTGGCCGTGATCGCGCACGCACTCGACCGCTTCGTCGAGCGCGGCCGCATCCTCGAAGGCGAGTTCCGCCCCGGCGGCACGCAGCGCGAGTGGTGCGAGTCGGAAGTGCTGCGCACCGTGCGCAGGCGCTCGCTGGCGAAGCTGCGCAAGGAAGCGGAGCCGGTCGATCCGCCCGTGCTGGCGCGGCTCTTCGCCTCGTGGCAGCACGTCGACGGCAAGCGCCGCGGCCTCGACGCGCTGCTCGAGACCATCGAGTCGCTGCAGGGCTTTCCGATGGCCGCGTCGATCTTCGAGAGCGACATCCTCGCCGCGCGCGTGGCCGACTACAAGCCGAGCGATCTCGACACGCTCAGCGCCGCCGGCGAGATCGTCTGGGTCGGCGTCGAGCCGCTCGGCGAGCGCGACGGCCGCATCGCCCTCTACCTGACCGATCACCTGCCGCTCCTGCTGCCTCCGCGTGTCATCCCGAGCGTGAGCGAGGGACCTGGGCGGCCGGGCGGCACGCGGTCGGAGCCCCACCCGCCCGGGTCCCTCGCTGACGCTCGGGATGACATGAGAATCGTCGAGCTGCTGCGCGCGCGCGGCGCCTCCTTCTTCTCGCACATTCAGGCGGAGCTCGGCGGCTTTCCCGCGGACTTGGTCGACTCGCTGTGGGACCTGGTCTGGAAAGGCGCGGTCACGAACGACACGTTCCACGCGCTGCGCGCCTTCACCCGGCCGAAGACGCGCACCGCGCGCGCGGCCGGGTTCCGTTCGCGCCGCGTGGCACCGGCGTCGACGCAGGGACGCTGGTCGCTCGTGCCGCCGCCGGCCGGCAACGAGACGCAGCGCGCGAACGCGCTCGCGCAGCAACTGCTCGCGCGCTACGGCGTCGTCACGCGCGAGGCGCCGGCGCTCGAGAACATCAGCGGCGGCTTCTCCGCGGTCTACCCGATCCTCAAGGCGATGGAAGAAGCGGGACGCATCCGCCGCGGCTACTTCATCGCCGGACTCGGCGCGACGCAGTTCGCGAGCGCCGGCGCGGTCGACCTGCTGCGCTCCTTGCGCGACGAGCCGGAGGAAGCGGAGACGCGCATGCTCGCCGCCACCGATCCCGCCAATCCGTACGGCGCCATCGTGCGCTGGCCGGAGTCGTCGTGGACGCTCTCGCGCAGCGTCGGCGCGAATGTCATTCTCGTGAACGGACGGATGGCCTGCTACATCGGCCGCGGCGAGAAGCAGCTCTACCTCTTCCTGCCCGACGACGAGCCGCTGCGCGGCATCGTCGCGCGCGCCGTCGCTCGCGCGCTCGCCTCGCTCGTGCACGACGGCGAGCGCCGCGCGCTGCTCATCGCCGAGGTGAACGACGAGCCGACCGCGCGCTCGCCGCTCGCGCCGTACCTCGTCGAAGAAGGATTCGCCGCGACGGCTCTCGGCCATCAACTGCGCGCCAGCCAGACCGCACAGGCGAAGCATGCCTGAAGGCGACACGATCCACCGCGCCGCGCGCACCTTGCACGCGGCGCTGGCCGGCCGCGTGATCACCCGCTTCACCACCGTGCTGGCGCAGCTCGCGCGCGTCGACGATCAGTCGCCCGTGGCCGGCCGCACCGTCGAGCGCGTACACGCCGCCGGCAAGAACCTGATCATGGAGCTCTCGGGCGACCTTCATCTGCACACGCACATGCGCATGCACGGCACGTGGCACGTCTACCGCCCGGGCGAGCGGTGGCGGAAGCCGCAACGCGACATGCGCATCGTCCTCGAGACCGACGCGTGGGTGGCGGTCGCCTTCACCGTGCCGGTGGCCGAGTTTCACGACGCGCATTCGCTCGCGCGCGACGAAGATCTCCGCCGCATCGGTCCCGATCTCCTCGGCGAGACCTTCGACGCCGACGAAGCGCTGCGTCGCATGCGCGCGCGCGGCGCCACCGAGATCGCCGACGTCATCCTCAATCAGCGCGTGGTGGCCGGCATCGGCAACGAGTACAAGAGCGAGCTCCTCTTCCTCACCGGCATCGATCCGTTCACGCACGTCGACGCGCTCTCCGACGAACAGCTCGCCGAGCTCCTGCGCGTCTCGCGCAAGGTCATGCAGGCCAACGTGCAGAAGCGCGCCATCGGCCGCAACACCACCTTCAGCCTCGACCCGCGCGAGAAACTCTACGTCTTCGGGCGCAGCGGCCAGCCCTGCCGCCGCTGCGGCACGCCGATCCGCTACGCCAAGCAGGGCCGCGACGTGCGCGGCACGTACTGGTGCCCGAAATGTCAGGCATAATTCGCGCGCATGGCGATCATCATCCCGCAGGGACTGACGGCGCAGCAGATCCGCGTGCTGCAGGAGTTCCGGCGCCTCAACGTGGAGACGCTGCCGCTCGAGACCATCAAGGCCATCAAGCATCCCGCCGGCGGCGGCGAACAGCCGGCGGTCGAGCTCGTCGCGCGCGGCTACCTCTTCACCGACGGCGACGGCGTCTACACCCTGTTGCCGCAGGCCAAGGAGTTCCTCTCGATCGACGCCAAGCCGCTGGTGGAGGAAACCAGCGATGCGGCAGCCTCGGCCGCGGAGAACCCTGACGCCGACGGCGTCTGATTGCACAACATTCAGTGCACTTCGACATTTCCCTAAGCCGCGATGAGTCAAAGACTTACGCGGAGCGGCCGCTTTCCGGATTTGGTGTATTTGCACGTAACCTGCGTTGACTCAGACACTTAAGGGCTTTACACTACGCCCCCTGAGGACTGAGATGACGCATGGCGACAAAAGCAAAGCCAAAACAGTCAAAAGCAGCCAAGCCTCAGCCAAAAGCAGCAGCAAAAGCGCCGACAAAGCCGGCGCCAAAAGCGCCGCAGTCCCCATCAAAAAAAGCTCCGGTGACGAAGGCGCCGCCAAAGCCCCAGCCAAAAGCGGCGCCAAAGCCGGCTCCGGCGAAAAAGGCGGCAGCGCCGCCGCCAAAGCTGCCAGCCCCGGCAAAAAAGGCAGCGTCGTCGAAAAAGTCTCCGTCGGCGCCGCCGGCGGCGGCAAAGCCCGCCCAGCGGCCGGCGGCGACAGCGGCGGCTTCACCAACCCAGCCATCGCCAACGCCTTCCGCCGCGCCGTCAAAAAGTACCCCAACGCCTTCCGCAAGCTCACAGACTGACGGCATCCGCTACCTCAGCGTGCAGGACGTGGTCGAGCTGCACAAAGCGGTCAGCGCGGAGTTCGGCGGCACCGCCGCGCAGCCGGGCGTGGTCGACTCGCAGTTCGGCCTCGTCAGCGCCGTCCAGCGCCCGCAGGTCACGACCCTCGGCCGCGAAGCCTATCCGTCGTTTCCCGACAAAGTCGCGGCGCTCGTCTTCGCGCTGCTGCAGGCCCGCCCGTTCCGCGGCCAGAACCGCCGCACCGCCCTCGCCTCGCTGCTGGCCTTCTGCGAGTTGAACAACCGCACCGTCGACGCGCGCATCTTCGACGAGAAGACCGCCGAGACGCTGCTCCGCCGTGCCGCCACCTGCCGCGACATCGGCGTCCCGCCGGAGAACGTTTTCCGCGAGCTGCGCGAGGTGATGAACCGCTCGATCGTGAAGAGCGATTAGCGTTGGCGCGACTTGTGATCCTTCGCAACGCGGAGGATTGAATGGCCGCATCGAAAAAATCATCATCGAAAAAGTCTTCTAAGAAATCATCATCAAAACAATCGTCGTCCGCGAAACGTCCCGCCGACGCCATCGCGCTCCTCAAGCAGGACCACGAGAACGTGCGCAAGCTGCTCGCGCAACTGGTCAGCGCCAGCGGCGCGCGCCGCACCAAACTCCTCGGCCAGATCGAGCAGGAAGTGAAGGTCCACAGCACGATCGAGGAGGAGATCTTCTATCCCGCCTACTACCAGGCCGCGCGCAAGAAGGAAGACAAGCAGCTCTTCTTCGAGGCGCTGCAGGAGCATCACGTGGTCGACCTGGTGATGCCGGAGGCGGACGAAGGCGCGAGCGCCGAGGAGCTGAAGGCGAAGGCGAAGGTGCTGCGCGAGCTCATCGAGCATCACGCCGAGGAAGAGGAGAAGGAGATGTTCCCGCGGGCGCGCAAGGCCATGGACCGCGACGACCTGCGCGCGCTCGGCGAGCAGATGATGCGGCGGAAGGAAGATTTGATGGCGCGCTGAGCGCGCCATCGCCTACGGGTTCTTGTCTTCGATTCCGCGCCGGTGCAGCTCGGAGTTGATGCGGCCGAGAAGGATGCGGGCCACGCGCAGGTCGTGGCCTGCATCGATGAGCAGCAGCGTGATGTCGCCGCCGCCCCACATCAGGCCTGCCAGCACGAGCATCTGCGTGATCTCGCCGATGAGCGTCGGCAGCGCCTCGGCGGCATCCGCCGTCAGCCCGGCCACGATCTCGCCGATCAGCATCACCACCATCAGCACCGCGAGCACCTTGAACAGCCGCGCGATGTAGCGCAGCGTCACGTACGGCTCGAGGTCCTGCGAGCGCACCTCTTCTTCGGTCGCCCGTTTGTCCCCTTCACGAACCGGCGGCGCTCCGCAGGTGGGACAGACCACCGACGGATTCGGCCGGCTCGAATGACATTCGGGACAATTCACCTCTGCAACCACATCAACCTCCTATCGCCTGCTACCCACTGCCGCTGCCGCGCCATCGGGCGCGGAAGCCACGCACGTCCACGTGCGTGAACGGCCCGTGCCCGCAACATGCGGGATAAACGCCAATTCCTCCGATGAGCGCGCGGTGGTCGCGCTCGACCTCTTCCGCCGCGCGCGCGAACCGCTCCGCATCCGCCACCGTCACGCGCCCGTCGCCGGTGATGTCGTCGGGATAGCCGTCGCGATTGTTGTCGACGTAGACGTCCGACGCGTCGCCGTACATGTGACGGCTCAGGTTCGCGCGGCCGGACGTGTTGCCGCCGCCGGCGTTGTAGCGCGGCGTACGGAAGCCGCTCATCACGTGCACGTGCTCGACGCGGATGCCGCTGCGCTGCAGCGCGGCGATGGTCAGCTCGAGCTTGTCGACCAGCAGCGGATCGAGCGGCACGTACTTTGGCCAGACGCCGTACTGGTCCTTCGTCAGAAAGTCCTTGAGCTGGAAATGCTCGGAGACGCGAAAGTCCTGATTCTGCGGCGTGACCTGGATGAAGCCTTTCGGCGCGGCGTAGCGCGGCGTGCGCGGCACGCCGCCGCGCTCGAACGGCCAGCTCCCGAGCTGGTACGAGCCGATCCGTCCGCCGCGCTTCATCGAGCTCGGCACGAGCGTGATCACGCTCAGGTCGGCGATCGGCCGCCGCTGCCGGTTGGCTTCGACGGCCAGCTCGTAGATGCCCGGCTGCGACGGCGCGGTGAAGTCGGGCGAGCTGCCGCCGGAGATGACCGCGTTCACGCCGCCCGGCGCGCTGCCGACGATGCGCGAGCCAGGCAGCGCCGCCGCGAAGCGCAGCTTGCCGCTCTCGCCGCGCAGCGGATGCAGGAAGCCGAGCATGGCGTCGGAGAGATACGACGGATGCGCCGGCGCCGTCGGCCCGAAGAATTCGCGGGTGATGTCCTGCGCCGGCGTGCGCGGCGGCTCGGCCGGCTCTTCGTGCGCGCCGCCCGCCACCGGCACCGGCGTGTTGCGCATCCGGTTGATGTCGACGATCGCGTAGATCCAGGCCGTGATGTACAGCAGCACGACGACCACGGCCGACCAGGTGAAGATGTGCTCCTGCCGCTCGGTCACCAGCCCGCGATGGATGCGATGGCGCTGCGGCGCCTCCGGAAACAGAGGAGACCCTCGGTCAGTCACGACGGACGCTGCCGGTTCACGCAGCGTGCCCGGCTACGGCTGAGGCTAAGGAAAGTAGCCGCGCGGAATCCTCAGCCTCTGCCCGCCCTTCGAATCGATCCGCAGCGAGCGCCACTGGTCGGGCATCGACGCCTCCGAGTAGAAGACGAGCTGGTACTGCTGCCGCAGCTCCGCGGCGATGCGGTTGTAGACGCCGCCGAGCTCGCGCTCGTTCTGGATGATGAAGTAGGTCGCGCCGGTGTCTTCGGCGATGCGGCCGAGGCGACGCGCCTCGATGCGTCCCACGCCGAAACGCATCCAGCGCGAGAGGTTCGTGTTCTTGACGATCGGATAGACGGGCACGCCGGCATAGCGCGCGTAGTGCACGAGGTGATCGAGGTGAAATCTGCTGCCCTGGTCGACGCCGTCGGTGAGCACTACCAGCGCGTGACGTCCGGGCGTTTTCTGCAGCTCGTACAGCATCTCGATGACGCTGTCGTAGAGATGCGTCTCGCCGATCGGCTGCACGCGGTCGACCGCCTGCGCCGCGGCGTTCCAGTCGTTCGTGTACGGCGTCAGCCAGAACGTTTTCTGATTGAAGCCGACCACGGCGATGCGGTCCTGCGGCCGCAGCAGCGCGCGCGCGAACTGCTTCGCGGCCGCCTTCACCACCGGCAGCTCCTTGAGCATCGACTCGGAGTAGTCGATCAGCAGGACCACGTGCAGCGGCAGGTCGGACGACGGCACGAGGCTCTCGATCGCGCGCGGCAGTCCGTCGTCGAGCAGCGTGAGCTGGTCGGCGCGCAGCGGCGCGGTGCCGGCGGAGACCGACAGCGGAATCTGCTGCACGGTGACGTCGATCTGTTCGCGCGCGCGGTCGCCGAAGAAGAAGACGTCGTTCGCTTCCTGCCCGTTCGCGCTGCGCGCCACGACGCGCGCGTAAACGGCGTTCGGATACTTCGCCGCGTCGACCGTCGCGCTGTACGGCGGCGCCTCGGACGTCGCGACTTTTTCTTCGCCGACATAAAAGTCGACGCCGCGGATGGCGATCTCCACCGGCCTGCTCACGTTCGCGTGCAGCTCCGCGACGCCGCTCTGCGGCCACTGCGGCGGCGCCTGCAACCGCACCCGAAACGGCGGCCGCGGATCGTTGACCACCATCTCGTCTTCACCCGCGACATTCCCTTGCGCGTCGTACCCCGTGGCCCGCACCCGCAAACGCCGAATGTAAAACCCGACGTTCACCTGCGCAGTCATGTTCCGCCCACGCGTCTCCGTGAACGGCGCGCCATTGATGGTGAGCGCGAGCCGCTCCACCGGCTCAGTGGCCACAACCGGCACGTAGAGGATGCCGGAGACGAGGGTGGTGGGCTTGTCAGTGATCCTGACGGTCTGCGCGCTCGCGTTCCACGCGAGCAGAACGAGGAACACGGAACACGGAACACGGAACGTTTTCACGATCGGGAGAACAGCGTCGCGCGGTGGCGCGTTCCGTGTTCCGCGTTCCGCCTTCACGATCCCGAAAACAGCTTCCCAAGACTCCGCGTTCCGTGTTCCGCGTTCCTCGTTCCGCGTTTCGGCCGCACCTGCTCCATCGTGCACTGCTCCGGCGCCTTGTCCGGACGCCAGCGCAGAAACTTCGAGCCGTGGCGGAACCGGCCTTGCGAGAAGTAGTCGAACTCCACTTCGCAGACGAGCTTCGGGCGCACCGGCGTCCACTCGCCGCTCTTGGCCGTCGCCCAGCGGCTCGGGCCGCCGGGGACGCGCACCTCGAACGGGTTCTCCGCGCGCAGCGCCTCGAGCTTCTTCGTCAGCTCCTCCCGATCCGCTTTCTTGATCGACGATGTATGGCCGATGTAGACGAGCCGTCCTTCCTCGTCGTAGAGGCCGAGGAGCAGCGAGCCGACCCACTGCGTCCCTTCGCCGTAACGGAAACCGCCGACGACACAATCGGCGGTCTTGAGATGCTTGACCTTCACCATCCCTTCGCGGTCGCCGGAGTGATACGGCTCGCCGAGGCGCTTGGCCATCACGCCGTCGAGCCCGAGCGCGCCGAATTTGCTGAACCATTCCGAGGCGATCTTCCGCTCGGTGGTGGCCGGCGAGAGATGCAGCAGCTCGTGCTCGTTCTTTTCGAAAAACGCATTCAGCTTCTCGCGCCGCTCCTCGATCGGCAGTTGCGTAAAGTCCTTGGCGCCGAGGGCCAGGATGTCGAAGACGTAGTAATGCGCCGGCGTCGACGCGGCCAGCTTGCGGATGCGCGACTCGGCCGGATGGATGCGCAGCAGCAGATCGTCGAACGACAGCGTTCCTTCCACCGGCACCACGATCTCGCCGTCGAGCACGAACTCCTTCTGCTTGAGCGCGCGCGCCGCCTCGACGATCTCCGGAAAGTAGCGCGCCAGCGGCTGGCCCGCTTTCGATTGCACCGAGACCTCATCGCCTTCGCGGAAGACGATGGCCCGGAAGCCGTCCCACTTCGGCTCGAACAGCCAGTGCTCGCCGGTCGGGATCTTCGATACGCGCTTCGCTTCCATCGGCGCGTACGGCGGATGAATCGGCAGCGTCATGTGAACACCTTGTACAGATCGAATCGTTTCTTCGCGAGCACCGGCTTCCAGAGATCGCCCACTTCCGCCAGCCGCTCGCGCGCGTTGTCGATGCGGAAGTCCTCGACGCGCACGCCGCCTTCCACCTCTTCCCACGTCACCGGCATCGACACGCCCGCGAACGGCGTCGGCCGCACCGAGTAGATCGACGCCAGCGTGCGGCCCCAAGCGTTCTGGTTGTAGTCGACGAGCACGCGCGCGTACGGGCGCTTGACCTTGCGGTATTCGGCGGTGATGACGTTCGCGTGGCGCGACTCGAGCTCGATGGCGATCGCCTTCGCGAATGCCCACACCTCTTTCTGCTGCGGGCCGCGCACGATGGGGATGTAGATGTGGATGCCTTTCGAGCCGGTGGTCTTGGCGTAGGTCGGCATCTTCAGCGCGCCGAGGATGTCGCGCACGTGCAGGGCCACGGTGCGCACCATCTCGAAGTCGGCGCCGGGGCCGGGATCGAGATCGAAGTGGAGAAAGTCGGGGCGGTCGGTGTCGTCGCAGCGCGAGTACCACGGATTGAGATCGATGCAGCCGAGGTTGATCAGCCAGAGCAGCGACGGCAGGTCCTGCACGATCGGGAAGCGGACCATCTCCGAATGCATGATCGGGCAGATCTCGATCCAGTCCGGCCGCGGCGACGGCGCGCGCTTCATGTAGAAAAACTCACCCTCGGCGCCGTTTGGATAACGCTTCATCACCATGGCCCGGCCGACGAGATGCGGCAGCAGGTAGGGCGAGACATCGGCGTAGTACTGCAGCAGATCGCGCTTGGTGATGCCGAGCTTTTTCCAGAACGGCTTGCGCAGATTCGTCAGGCGCACCTCGCGCTCGCCGAACTTCAGCACGACGTCGTTCGCATCGTCCGGGATCGCCACGCGCTTCGCGGCAGCCATGCGTGAACGAGCTAAGCAGTGGCCGCGCCAATGCTCCACGATCGTTCAAGACGCGCGCGGCGCGGCGCGCCATCATGGCCGCCATGATCTCGCTTCGATCCGTTCTCCTGTTTCTCGTCGTGACGACCACCGTCTCCGCGGCCGAGCCGTCGCGGATGCTGCGATTCCCCGACCTGCACGGCAACTCCGTCGTCTTCACCTACGCCGACGACGTCTGGACCGCCTCCGCGAGCGGCGGCGCGGCGCGGCGGCTCACCACGCTCGAGGCCAACAAGTTCGCCGCCCGCTTCTCGCCCGACGCACGCTGGGTCGCCTTCACCGCCGAGCGCTCCGGCAACTACGACGTCTACGTCGTCGCCGCGAGCGGCGGCGAGGCGCGCCGGCTGACGTGGCACCCGATGCCCGACTTCGTGGCCGGCTGGACGAGCGACTCCGCGTCGGTGGTCTATCGCTCGCGCCGCACGAGTTTCACCCATCCGGTCGATCATCTCTTCACCGTGCCGGTCGCCGGCGGTCCGTCGACCGAGCTGCAGATCGCGAATGGTGGACCTGCATCCTTCTCTCCTTCCGGAAGTGCGCTCGTCTACACCATGAATCCATCGGAATCGTGGAACCCGTGGCGCGGCTACCGCGGCGGCAAACATGCGCAGCTCGCGATCTACGACTTCGCCCGCGGTGCGCACACCGCGGTGGCGCCGTCCGACGCGAACGATCAATGGCCGACGTGGCGCAACGGCACGATCTACTTCGCCTCCGATCGCGACGGCCGCTTCAACCTCTACGCGTACGACGTCGCCACCGCGCGTCTCGAACAGCTCACGCGCGAGCGCGACGCCGACCTGCGCAATCCGAGCGTCACCAGCGACGGCCGCGTCATCTACAGCCGCGACGGCGAGCTGCACATCCTCGAGCTCCGCACCAAACGCGACCGCACGCTGCGCATCACGCCGGCCGGCGCCTTTCCGCAAAAACAGCCGCGCCAGGTCAACGCGGCGCCGTACATCACTTCGATCGCGCTCTCCGGAGACGCGTCCGGCGCGCTCGTCTCCGCGCGCGGCGAGCTCTTCGCGGTCGATCCGTCCTCGCACGCGGCGACGAATCTCACCGCCACCTCCGGCGCGCGCGAGCACTCCGCCGCCGCCTCGCCCGACGGCAAGTCGATCGCGTACGTCTCCGACGCCAGCGGCGAGTACGAGCTCTACGTGCGCGGCAGCGACGGCCGCGCGCGGCAGTTGACCCGCGAAGGCGCCGGCTGGCGCGAAGGCGTGCGCTGGTCGCCCGACTCGCAGCGATTGCTGTTCGTCGATCAGTCGCTGTCGCTGTCCGTGGTCGACGCCGCCACCGGCGATACGCGCCGCATCGATCAGTCGATGAACGGCCCCATCGAGTACTACGACTGGACGCCCGACTCCGCTGCGGTGGTCTACTCGAAAGTCGGCGACAACCAGATGGGGCGCGTCTACCGCTACGACGTCGCCGCCGCGCGCGCGACGCCGCTCACCGACGGCATGACCGACGACTTCAATCCGGTCAGCGACGGCACGCGGGTCTGGTTTCTCTCCGCGCGCAATTTCCGCGCGTCGTTCAGCGACTTCGAGCAGACGTTCAACTTCAACGACACGTCCGCGATCTACAGCATCGGCGGCGCGCCGGGCGTGACGAAGTTACCGGTCGAGCCGTCTTCGTTGTCGCACTTGTCGCTCGTCCGCGGCCAACTCCTCTACATCCAGCGCGACCGCCGCAGCGGCGCGCTCACGCTGCACGCGTTCGATCCCGCCGCCGCGCGCGACCGCATCGTCGCCGCGAACATCTCCGACTACTCCGTCGCCGGCGACACGCTGCTGATCGTGCGCGACGACATGCTGTCCTGGCAGCGCATCGACGCGGAGAAGCCGTCGGCCGAGCAGAAGCTCGACTCGCTGCCGATGCAGCTCGATCCGGCCGCGGAGTGGCGGCAGATCTTCGCCGACACGTGGCGTCTCGAGCGCGACTACTTTTACGAGCCGACGCTGCACGGCGTCGACTGGCTCGCGGTGCGGAAGCGCTACGAGCCGCGCCTTCCGTCGGTCGCCACGCGCGAGGATCTGAACGCGCTGCTCACCGAGATGGTCGGGGAGCTCGGCACGTCGCACTCTTGGGTCGTCGGCGGCGATCTTCCGCGTTACGACGCGCCGCCCACCGGCGTCCTCGGCGCCGATCTCGCCGTCAACGGCGCGCACTACCGCATCGCCCGCGTCTTCCGCGGCGACGAGGAAGCGCGCTCGCCGCTGCGCGATGCCGGCGTCGAGGCCGGCGCTTCGATTGTCGCCATCGACGGTCGCGAGCTCACCACCCGCGAGAGCGTCGAGGAGCAGCTCGCCGGCCTGGCCGGCAAGGAGGTCGCGCTGACGATCGCCAGCGGCACCACGCAACGCGAGGTCCGCGTTCGTCTCCTCGGCAATGACATGCCGCTGCGCTACATCGACTGGGTGAACGACAACCGCGCGCGCGTGACCGCCGCCACCGGCGGCCGCTGCGGCTACATCCACGTCCCGAACACCGGCCGCGGCGGGATCGCTGCATTCGCGAAGCAGTTCTTCGCGCAGAGCGATCGCGACGCGCTGATCGTCGATGTCCGGTTCAACTCCGGCGGACTCTTTCCGGCCAGCATGATCGAGCATCTGCAGCGACATACGCTCGCCCGCGAAGCGTCGCGCCACGGCAACGATCTGCGCATTCCGACGATGACCGTCGACGGGCCGAAGACGCTGCTCACGAATCAGTTCACCATCTCCGGCGGCGACTCGTTCGCCATCTACTTCCGCAACGCGAAGCTCGGCCCGATCGTCGGCGCGCGCACGGCCGGCGCGACGGTCGGCAACGTCGGCATGCCGCAGCTCATCGACGGAGGCGAAGCGGCCGTCGCCGCGCTCGCGTACTGGGAGCCGGGTGAACGCGGCGCGGGCCGCTGGGCGGTCGAGAATCGCGGCGTCGTTCCCGATGTCGAGGTCGCGGCCGCGCCGCTCCTGGGCGACGCCGATCCGCAACTCGAGCGCGCCATCGCGCTGATGAATGAAGCGCTGCGCGCCGCGCCGCCGAAGAGCACGCGTCCGGCGTCGCGGTAGTTATATGCGGAAGTGCGTCTACGCCATCCTGCGGAATTCCGTCGGGGTGGCGCCGACGCGCGCGCGAAAGACGCGGCAGAGGTGCGCCTGGTCGGCGAATCCCGCCTCGGCCGCGATCTCCGCCACCGGGCGCGCCGTCGCCGCCAGCTCGCGGCAGGCGTGATGGATGCGCAGGCGCCGCACGTAGTCGCCGATCGTCGTGCCGGTCTCCTGCCGGAAGCCGCGCGCGAGCAGCGTGCGATCGATCGCGAACGTCTCCGCCACCGTCGACAGCGACACCGCGTCGAGATACTGCGCGTCGAGATACGCGCGCACCTCGCCGATCCACGACGGACGGCGCGCCGGCATCCCGACGCGCGCGAGTTCCGAGAGCGCACCGACCACCAGCTCCTCCGCCGCGCACGGGTCGTCCGAGCGCACCTCGCGCAGCAGTTGGAGCAGCGCGTCGGCCGCCGCGGCGCTGCGATGGTGCGCCGTGCGGCCGAGCAGCCCCGCGAATGCGCTCGAGCGCGTCAGCCACGCATCGTCGAACTCGATCGTCAGTGATCGTGTGGCCGCGTTGCCGTACTCGTTCGCATGCCGCTCGCCCGGCGCCTTGATCACGATCTCGTGCGTCGCCACCGCGAAGCTGCCGCCCGGCAACCGCTCGCCGAGTGCGCCGGCCACGACGAACATCAGGTTCGGCCGCTCGTGCGCGTGCATCGACAGCGCGCTGCGCGGCGTGTGCTCCGCCTGCGTGAACGTCATCGACGCCGCCGCGCGCGCGTGCAGGACCCGTCCGAGGGTGATTGGGGAAAACGACATCGTCCGGCGAGATTAGACGCAACGGCGCGCGAACGGTTAGCGAATGCGCATCACTCCAGCGACGGCATCTTCCCGCTGCCGCCCGGTGCGCGATGGCGCGGCGCGTCGAGCGTCGTGTAGGCGAGCTCGATCCCGGCGCGCGCCGCGCGCAGCATCAGCCCGCCGCGCGACATGTCGCCGAGGCCGGCGAAGAGCGCCGGAAAGCGCAGCTTGTTCCCGAGCGCCGGCAGCAGCACGTCGACGTACTTGCCGGTGGCCACGCTGCCGAGGAGGATCACTTGCGCGTCCTCCTCCGGCTCGAGCGCGCGCGCGATCAGCGTGGCGTGCTCGCGCAGCGGCTTCACGTAATTGCGCGTCGACACATCGACGTCGATGTTGCGCATCCGCTTCAGCCGCTCTTCGTTCATCCGCCAGTCCGGGGGCACCAGGCCGTAGCCCGACGTGATCACGAAAATCCCTTCGCCGCCGATCACCGGCGACGGCACCGCGAACCGCCGCGCATACACCATCTTCCCGCGGAAGTAGAGCGACGAGAGAAACGTGAACGCATCACCGATCTCGACACCCGCCTCCGTCCGATACCGCTGCGCGAGGTCGAACTTCGCCCGCGGCGACGTGAGCTGCTTCGCGCGCAGACCGTTGAGACTCGCCGGCGACAGGAGGAAGAGTTTGGTCGGCATCGCGGCGGTGACTTTCCTACGGAAATCCGTCGATGACAAGTCTCAGGTCGTAGACTCTCCTCATGGCCGGAAAACGCGATCGAGTGGTGAGGACGGCCCGGAACATCTGGCTGCTCACGAAGGCCGCGGCCTCGTCGTGGATCGACGATTACGCGCAGAGCATGGGCGCGGCGCTCGCGTACTACACGATGCTCTCCATCGCGCCATTCCTGCTGATCGTCATCTCGCTCGCCGGCATGATCTTCGGCGTCGAAGCCGCGCGCGGCGAGATCGCCGCGCAGTTGCAGGGATTGATGGGCCGCGAGGGCGCCGAGGCCGTGCAGAAGCTGCTCGAAAGCGCGAGCATGCCGGCCGAAAGCATGACCGCCGCGATCTTCGGCCTGCTCCTGCTGCTCATCGCCGCGACCTCCGTCTTCGCCGAATTGCAGGACTCGCTCGATCGCATCTGGCGCGTTCCGAAGCGGCGCCGGATGGGCATCTGGACCCTGCTGCGCGCGCGCCTCCTGTCGTTCGGCACGATCGCCGGCATCAGCTTTCTCCTGATGGTCTCCCTCGTCGTCAGCGCCGCCCTCGCGGCCTTCGGAAAAATCTGGGGACCGCGCTTCGCCGACTGGCAAGCCACCGTCGCCGCCGTCAACCTCTTCTTCAGCTACCTCCTCACCACCACCGTCTTCGCCATGATCTACAAAGTCATGCCGCGCGCGAGAGTCGCCTGGACGGACGTCCTCATCGGCGCGAGCGTCACGTCCCTCCTCTTCACCATCGGCAAATCCCTCATCGGCATCTACATCGGCCGAAGCGGCGTCACCTCCGGCTTCGGCGCCGCGGGTTCCCTCGTCATGGCCATGATCTGGGTCTACTACTCCGCCCAGATCTTCCTCCTAGGCGCCGAATTCACCTGGGCCTACGCCCTAACCTTCGGCTCCCGCAAAAACCAAAACCTCCCCGGCGCCGCGCCGGCGGTCCCGAGCAAGACCGCGAACAAGAACGCCGACCCGAACATGGTCGAGGCAAAGGAAGCCGCCATCGACTGCGCCGCGGAGGATGCGGCGGCGAGGGATTCGTGATGAGCGACAACGGACCTTGCGACGTTGTCGCGTACGCCGCCGCGCCGAAGGAAGCCACTAGCGTCGATCCGTCCTTGTTGGTCGAAGTCGCGATGCGGCGGAGCCGCTCAGCTGCGCGCTGGCGGCGCGCTTCCGTGCCGCGTCATAGTCTTCGCCGCGGTGTTCGACGGCGCAACTGGCGCCGAGTGCTTCACGCGTGTTCACGAAGAGGCGCGGTCGCTGTTCGACCCTTACCGCGGCACTGTCGCTGCTGGTTTCGCGCCGATCGGCGCCGAACGCGCCAGCGCCTTCCGCAGATAGACGGCGGTGGGGCTTTCCTTTACCTGCGACACCTGCTCCGGGGTTCCCGTGGCGACGATTCGGCCACCGGCGTCACCGCCTTCGGGGCCCAGGTCGATGAGGTGGTCGGCGGTTTTGATGACGTCGAGGTTGTGCTCGATCACGACGACCGTGTTGCCGCGGTCGACGAGGCCGTGCATGAGGTGGAGGAGTTTGGCGACGTCGTCGAAGTGGAGGCCGGTGGTGGGCTCGTCGAGGATGTAGAGGGTGCGACCGGTGGCGCGCTTGGCGAGCTCCTTGGCGAGCTTCACGCGCTGCGCCTCTCCGCCGGATAGAGTCGTTGACGACTGGCCGAGGGTGATGTAGCCGAGGCCGACCTCATCGAGGGTGCGGAGAATGTTGGCGATGCGCGGGACATTGCGGAAGACGTCGAACGACTGCTCGACGGTCATGTCGAGGATCTCCGCGATCGAGAAGCCTTTGTACTTCACCTCCAGCGTTTCGCGGTTGTAGCGCTTGCCGCCGCAGACGTCGCACTTGACGTAGATGTCGGGCATGAAGTGCATCTCGATCTTGATCTGCCCGTCGCCCTTGCACGCCTCGCAGCGCCCGCCCTTCACGTTGAACGAGAAACGCCCCGGCCCGTAGCCGCGCATGCGCGCTTCCGGCGTCGCAGCCATGAGGTTGCGGATCTCGCCGAAGAGCTGCGTGTAAGTCGCAGGGTTCGAGCGCGGCGTGCGGCCGATCGGCGACTGATCGATGTCGATGACCTTGTCGATGTGCTCGAGACCATCGATGCGATCGTGCTCGCCCGGCGTATCGATGGCGTCATAGAAGTGCTTCGACAGCGCCTTGTAGAGAATGTCGTTGACGAGCGTCGACTTGCCGGAGCCGCTCACGCCGGTGACGGCGACGAAGACGCCGAGCGGAATCTCGACGTCGAGCTGCTTGAGGTTGTTCTGCCGCGCGCCGCGGATGACCAGGCGGTTGCCGTTGGAGACGCGGCGCGTGCGCGGCACCTCGATCGACGCATCGCCGCGCAGATAGCGCGCTGTGAGTGAGCTTGGGAAGGTCTTGATCTGCTCAAGCGTCCCTTCGGCGACGAGCTGGCCGCCGTGCACGCCGGCGCGCGGGCCGAGGTCGATGATGTGGTCGGCGGTCTCGATGGTCTCCTCGTCATGCTCGACGACGATCACCGTGTTGCCGAGGTCGCGCAGCTCGAGAAGCGACTCGATGAGTTTGCGGTTGTCGCGTTGATGCAGACCGATGGACGGCTCGTCGAGGACGTACAGCACGCCCATCAGCTTCGAGCCGATCTGCGTGGCCAGGCGGATGCGCTGCGCCTCTCCGCCCGATAGAGTGGCAGCGTTGCGGTCGAGGGTGAGGTAGCCGACGCCGACGGCGTTGAGAAAGCCGAGGCGGTCGCGCACTTCCTTCAGAATCTTGCCGGCGATCGCTTCCTCACGTGCGGAAAGACGTACATCCGCAAAGAATTCCGCGGCGTCGCGGAGCTGCTGCGAGACGATCTGGTCGATGAAGCGGTTGGCGACGGTCACGCTGAGCGCTTCCGGCTTGAGCCGCTTGCCCTCGCACTCCGGGCACTTGGCCGGCGTCATGAAGCGCTCGATCTCCTCGCGCATGTCGTCGGACTCGGACTCCTTGTAGCGGCGCTGCAGCATCGGCACGATGCCTTCGTACTTACCGCTGTACTCATACGCGCTGTCGGAGCTCTGAAACTCGAATTTGATCTTCTCCTCGGAGCCGTAGAGGATGCAGTTGCGCGCCTTCTCCGGCAGCTTCTCCCACGGCGCGGTGAGCTTGAATTTGTAGTGGCGCGCCAGCGTGTGGATCTGGCGCAGGCGCCAGTGCTCGGAGCCTTCCTTCCAGAGCGCGATCGCCCCTTCCTCGATCGACTTCGACGGATCGGGAATGATCTTCCGCTCGTCGATCTCGAGCAGCACGCCGAGGCCGGAGCAGCGCGCGCAGGCGCCATAGGGAGAGTTGAAGGAGAAGAGGCGCGGCGTGATCTCGCCGATCGAAACGCCGCAGTCGGGGCAGGCGTAATTCTGCGACAGCAGCTCCTCGCGTCTGTCCTCGTTGTAGAGAATCTTGACAAGACCCTTCGTGACGCGCGTGGCCGTTTCGAGCGAGTCGGCCAGGCGCTGGGCGATGCCTTCCTTCACCACGATGCGGTCGATGCGGATGTCGATGGTGTGCTTCTTCTGCTTGTCGAGCGCGGGCGGATCGGAGAGCTCGATCTCTTCGCCGTTCACGATCGCGTGGGTGAAGCCTTCCTTCACCATCTGCAGCATCTGCTTGCGGTACTCGCCTTTCTTGCCGCGGACGTACGGGGCGAGGAGGGTGAACTTGGTGCCCTGCGGCAGCGCGAGCAGGCGGTCGACCATCTGCTGGATGGTCTGCGGGCGGATCTCCTGACCGCATTTCGTGCAGTGCGGCACGCCGATGGAAGCGTAGAGAAGCCGCAGGTAATCGTAGATTTCGGTGACCGTGCCGACCGTCGAGCGCGGGTTGCGCGAGGTGGTGCGCTGCTCGATGGAGATGGCCGGCGAGAGGCCTTCGATGGAATCGACGTCGGGCTTTTCCATCTGCTCGAGGAACTGCCGCGCGTAGGCCGAGAGCGACTCGACGTAGCGCCGCTGCCCTTCGGCGAATATGGTGTCGAAGGCGAGCGAAGACTTGCCCGATCCCGACACGCCGGTGATGACCACGAACTTGTTGCGCGGGACGACGACGTCGATGTTTTTGAGGTTGTGCTCGCGGGCCCCGCGAATGACGATCGATTCCATGAGGAACCAATCTAACTCCGGGCGGTTCGCGCGTGTTCCCGCGCTACACGGAGTAGACGACGGCGGGTGACGTTCTCTCGTACACTCCGCGTTCGTGACGACGGCGCTTCTCTACTTTGTCACCGCCGCGGCGTGCGTCTGGCTGGCGCATCAGTGCGTCACGCCGATGCGGCGGTGGGTGATGGTCGCGCTCGTCGTGCTGCCGCTGGCCTTCACCGGGCGGGCGCTCTTCACCGGGCGCGTCTATGCGCCGGTCGACCTCGCTTTCGCCAACGAGCCGCTGTCGTGGAACCGTCGCGAGCTGCACCTCGACCGGCTGCACAACGGCCTCCTCTCCGACGTCTACTGCCTCAACATCCCGTGGAAGTACGCGGTGCGCCGCGCGTACTCGCGCGGCGAGCTCGCGCTCTGGAATCCATCGCTCTACTGCGGCGACATCCTCGGCGCGGCCGCGCAGCCGACGCCGTTCGAGCCGCTCTTCCTGCTCAGCCTTCTGCTGCCGATGGCGACGAGCCTCACCTACCTGGCGGCGATGACGTTCTTCTACGGCGCGCTGCTGATGTTCCTCTTCCTTCGCGAGCTCGGCCGCGACGAGCTGCCGTCGCTCGTCGGCGCGGCGATCTGGACCTTCTCGATGTTCCTGGTGTTCTGGCTCGAGTGGGTGATCACCTCGACGCTTTTCTGGATGCCGCTGGTGCTCCTCGGCGTGCGGCGGACCCTCCGCGACTCGGCGCGTGAAGAGCGGCTAACACTCCGCGGCCCGATCATCCTGACGATCGCCTTTCTGATGATGCTGCTCAACGGACATCCGGAGAGCGCGCTGCACATCGTGGCCATCGGCCTGCTTTGGGCGGCGGGCGAGCTTTGGGTGTTGCGCGGACGCGGCCTGGTGCGCTCGGCGATTCTCGGCACGGGCGCGGGCATCGCCGCGCTGCTGATCTCGGCGATCTACTTTCTACCGATCGTAGAGGCGCTGCCGCACACGCACGAGCACTGGTTTCGCGAGGCCTACTACGCGAAGATCCGCAAGTCGGTGCCGCTGCCGACGGCGCTCTCGCGGCTGGAGGCGCAGCTCGTGCCGTTCGTGCAGGGCTCGCCGCAGTCGGAGTGGCCGCAGCTCCTGCCGTACGCGCCGCCGCCGGAGAGCGGCTACTGCGGCTCGGCGGCGCTGGCGCTGGCCGCGCTCGGACTGTGGCGCTCGCGCGCGCGGATCAAGTGGGTGGCGCTGGCGCTGGCGATCGGCGGCTATTTGCTCGGCGCGGAGACGCCGCCGTTCGCCGACGCGCTCGGCGCGCTGCCGCTGTTCGACATCGCCCTCAACGGGCGGCTGGTGGTGGCGGCGGCACTCGGGATCAGCATGCTGGCGGCGCTCGGCGTGGAAGCGCTCGAACGGCGCGCCGCAGTCATCACGGCGATCGGTACCGCGGCTGTGCTCGCACTGGCGGTGGCCAACGCCTGGCCGCGCATGCGCGAGATCGGCTTGCCGGCGGAGTTCCTCACCCGCGAGTCGGCCATCCTCATCGGCGCGCCGCTCGCCGCCGGTGCGATCGCACTCTTCGGACGCTCGCAGAAAACGGCCATCGCCCTGCTGCTGCTCGTCGTCGCGCAACGCACGGTAGAGTCGGGAAATCTCTACCCGACGCTCGACGCGGCGGTCTTCTACCCGAAGATCGATTACTTCCGCCATTTCCCGAAGTCGCCCGAGCCGTACCGCATCGTCGGGATGGAAATGACGCTCATCCCGAATCTGGCCACGATGTACGACCTCGAGGATGTGCGCGGCTATCAGGCCATGACCCTGCGGCGGATGAAGGAGACGGTGCCGCTCTGGTCGATTCCGCAAGGAGTGTGGTTCAACCGCGTGGACGATCTGACCAGCCCGTTCCTCTCGATGATGAACGTGCGCTTCGCCGTGGCGCCGTGGGTGGCGCATCCGCCGGAAGGTTGGACGAAGGTGCCGGGGACGGAGCGGACGCAGATTTTCGAGAACGGCCGCGTGCTGCCGCGCGCGTTCGTGCCGAAACGGGTGCGGGTGATGGAGTCGCCGGCGGAGACGCTCGAGCAGTTGAAGACCGCGAAGGATTTCGGCGAGCTCAGTTGGATCGAGCGCCGCAGCTCTACGTCGATGGAGCTGCCGAACGGGCCCGGCACCGCCACGACACGCGTGCCGCACCTCGGCGAGCTGCACGTCGAGGCGACCATGCAGCGCGCCGGTTGGGTGGTGATCTCGGAGACGGCGTGGAACGGCTGGCGCGCAACGATCGACGGGCAGCCCGCGCCGATCCGCTACGCGAATCACGCGTTCCTCGGCGCGTACGTGCCGCAGGGACGGCACACGCTGCGGCTGGTGTATTGGCCGGCGGCGTTCACGGTCGGGGCTTGGGTTAGTGGGGTGACGATGGTGGGGTTGGTGGTGGTGATGGTCGTGATCCGGCGGAGGAGGAGTGAGGGATGAGGGGCGAGGGATGAGGAACGGTGGCTGACCGGCCGCGTCATCGTGGGTGTCGGAGCGTGACGATGATCGCGTTACCCGACGATGATCGTGCGGAGGCGCACGACGAACGATGAGCGGGGTACTTGCGGACTGCGCCGAGTCATCGTGAACGGTGCGGCGTGACGATGATCGCGCTTCCGAGACGAGATCGTGCGGAGGCACGATGAACGTGAACGGGTTGCCTGCCGACGCCGCGTCATCGTGGGCATTGCGGCGTGACGATGGTCGGGTTCCACGGCGATGATCGTGCGCGCGCGATGAACGATGAACGGGGTACTCGCCGACGCGCCGCGTCATCGTGAGCGTTGTGGCGTGACGATGATCGCGTTGCGGCGACGATGGTCGTGCGGAGGCGCGCGGTGAACGATGAACGATTACTCGCCGACGGGCGCGTCATTGTGGCCGTTGCAGCGTGGCGATGATCGCGGCTACCGAGACGATGATCGTGCCAAGGCACGATGAACGATGAAAGGATGAACGATGAACGGCGTGCCTGCCGGCGGGCAGCGTCATCGTGTGCGCTGCGGTGTGACGATCATCGCGTTGCGGCCACGATGATCGTGCGGAGGCGCGCGGTGAACGATGAAGGGGTTATGATCGCGTTGCCGCGACGACGATCGTGCCGAGGCACGATGAACGATGAAGGATGAACGATGAACCGTTTGCCTGCCGACGGCGGCGTTATCGTCGGCATTGCGGCGTGACGATGATCGGGTTTCCACGGCGATGATCGTTGCGCGAGGGACGATGAACGGGTTCTCGCAACGAGCCGCGGCATCCTTCGCCTTGCGGCGTACCGATGATCGCGCTTCCAGACGGTGATCGTGCTGAAGCACGACGAACGTGAACGCGTTGCTTGCCGACGAGCCGCGTCATCGTGGGCGTTGCGGCGTGACGACGATCGCCTATCCGCGACGATGATCGTGCGGAGGCGCGCGGCCAACGATGAATGGGTTACTCGCCGAGGAGCCGCGTCATCGTGGGCGTTGCGGCGTGATGATGATCGCGTTTCCGGGACGATTACCGCTGCAGCAGCGCGCGGTGAACGGTGAACGGGTTACTCGCGACGGGCGCTGCCCACGCGCAATGACGAACTCCCTACTTCCCGACCGGCCTCGTCACCGTCGGCGTGAATCGGTTCTCCGGGCCAAAGTGCGAGGCGAGGTAGCCGACGATCAGTGCCTTCTGGTCGGGTGGGACGGTGGCGCCCCAGCGGATCATTTTGTCGACCGTTGCGGTCCACTGCTTTTCCGTGAGGCGTTGCTGGGCGAGGAGGTCGGCGGAGTGGCAGGCGTAGCAGGCGGCTTCGGTTTCGGCGCGGCCTTTTGCATTGGGGAGCTGCTTGAACTGCGTGCCGAGGAGTGGGAGGACGGCGAAGAGGATGGCGAGGAGAGTGGTCATGCCGTCACCTCGATCGAGACGGAGTGCCAGGCGTTGAAGAGGTAGCCGGACTGGTTCCAGACGGCCTCGCGCGCCTGGGCGGCGCCGCGGCTGTCGGTGGCGCGGGCGACCAGGCGCGCGGTTCCGCGGCGGCGCGGCGTCCAGCGGAACGACCAGAGCCGCCAGGCGTGCGGCGAGTGACGCGCGTCGAGCGTGGCCGCGCGCCAGGTCTTGCCGTCGTCGTCGCTCACCTCGACCTTGGCGATGTCGGGCGCGCCGGAGAAGGCGAAGCCGCGGATCTCGACGGGCGTGCCGACGCGCGCTTTGGGCGGCGCGGTAGTGATGTTCGATTTCACGGCGAGCTCCGTCACCGGATGCATCTCTTCCGGCTTGAATGTCACGCCGGGCGCGCCGGGCGCGTTCGGCCAGCGATACGCGGTGTCCATGTAGAAGCCGGTCACCGGCGCGGCGGACGGCGCGAGGCGCACCAGCCACTTCATCCAGTGATCGCCGGCCCAGCCGGGCGCGACGAGCCGCAGCGGCGCGCCATGCTGCGGCGGCAGCGGCTGGCCGTTCATCTCGTACGCGAGGATGCAGTCGTCGAGCGCCTTGGCCAGCTCGATGCTGCGATGAAACGGCGGCACCTTGCCCGGCGGATCGTCGCTGCCGAACATCCCCAGATGCCGCGCGCTGCTTTTCACGCCGGCGCGCGCCAGCACGTCCTTCACGCGCACGCCGCTCCAGCGCGCATTGCCGACCGCGCCGTAACGCCACTGCACGCCCGGCAGCGCCGGCGAGTGCAACGCCCGTCCATTGCCGGAGCACTGCAGCACGCACGTCACCTCGGCGCGCGGCAGTTTCTTGAGCTCCGCGATCGTGAGCGTCAGCGGCCGATTCACTTCGCCGTCGATGGTGAGCCGCCACGTCTTGAGGTCGGGCATGCGCGGCACCCAATGGCTGCGGACGAAGAAGAGCTCGATGGGCGTGAGGTAATCGGTGAGGAGGTCGAGCGGCGTCTCGGCGTTGATCGGATAGCCGTTCATCTGCAGCATGCGCGGCTGCGTGGCGGCGAGCACCGCGGCCGGCGCGAAGGTGGCCAGCGCGGAGTAACGGAGGAACGTACGGCGGTCCATTGAAGGTAGTGTACGCGGCGATGGCGCTGCTGTGGTTCCTCCTGGTGGGGTCGGCGTTGCTCTACGTCTGGAGCGCGTGCGTGCAGCGGCTCTCGCGCGCGGCGGCGCTGGCGCTGCTGCTGCTGCCGATGCTCTTCACCGGCCGCGCGCTCTTTACCAATCGCGTCTACGCGCCGATCGATCTCCACTTTCAGTACGAGCCGTTCCGCAACGGACTCGCGCCGCACAACCGCGCGCTCTCGGATCTGCACTGCCAGATCATCCCGTGGCAGCAGGCGGTGCGCGCGTCGCTCGCGCGCGGCGAGTGGCCGCTCTGGAATCCATCCATCCTCTGCGGCGACATCCTGGCCGCGGCGGCGCAGCCGGCCGTCTACGATCCGTTCCAGTGGCTCTGCTTGCTGCTGCCGCTGCCGCTCGCGCTCACCTTCGGCGCCACGATCACCTTCTTCCTCGCCGCGCATGGCACCTTCGCCTTCGCGCGCGCGATCGGCTGCAGCGAACGCGCGGCACTCGTGGCCGCGGCGGGATTCATGTGCAGCGGCATGCTGGCCTTCTTCGTCGGGTGGCCGCTCGGCCGCGCGTGGGCGCTGCTGCCGCTGGTGCTCTTCGCCGCGCGCGCGGTCGGTCGGGAGGCGCGCTGGCGCGACGGCGTGCTGCTGACGATCGCCCTGGCGCTGGTGATCGTGGCCGGACATCCGGAGTCGCTGTTGCACATCGTCGCCGTCGGCGCGGTGTACGGCTTCTTCGAGACGCGCTCGTGGCGCGCGGCCGGCGTCGCGCTCGCTGCCGGGATCGCCGCGCTGCTGCTGACGGCGGTCTACCTGCTGCCGTTTCTCGAAGCGGTACCGCAGACGGTGGAGCACGACATCCGCCGCGATCTGTACGCGCCGACCAGCTACGACCAGCTCGCGCCGCCGGCCACGCGCGCCGCGCGCATCGCCAGGACGTTTCTGCCGTTCGCCGAGGCGGATGATCCGCTGTCGGCGCGCGCCGGCAGCATCGTGTTTGCGCTGGCGCTCGCGGCGCCGTTCGCGGCGCGGCGGCGGGAGACGTGGTTCTTCAGCGCGCTCGCGGGTGTTGCGCTCTGCGCGACGTTCGGATTGAAGCCGGTCGCGCATCTGCTGCACGCGCTGCCGCTCTTCGACATCGCCATCAACGAGCGGCTGGCCTTCGCCGCAGTATTTGCCGTATCAATATTGGCTGCACTCACTATCGACGCGATGAATAGTCGGGTGATGGCCATCTGCGCGGTCACCGGTGCAGCGGCGATGCTCCTGGCCAGCCGCGGCGACGTGCGCACCATCGCCTGCGAAGCGTTGCCGCTGCTGGCGCTCTGCGCCTTTCTTCGCACGCGTCACGTCGCCCTCGCCGCGCTGACGCTCCTGCTGCTGCAGCGGACCTACGCCGATGGATCGATCTATCCGGCCATTGCGCCAAAGCTCTTCTATCCGCGAACGCCGCTCGTCGACGCGCTGCCGCGCGATGGACGCGTCGCCGCGGTCGGCTTCAGCCTCGTCCCGAACACCGCGGCCATGTACGGGCTGGAAGACGTGCGCGGCTACGAGGCGATGACCAACCGGCGGCTGGCCCAGACCTATCCGCTCTGGTCGCAATTCCAGACGGCCTGGTTCAACCGCATCGACGATCCCTCGCGGCCGTTCCTGTCGCTGATGAACGTGCGCGCGATCGTCGACGGCACGCGCGTCCTCGAGAATCCGCACGCGCTGCCGCGCGCCTTCGTCCCGCGCCGGGTGCGCTACGAGCGCGACGAAGCGAACGTGCTCGAGGCGATGAAAGCGGTGCAGGACTTTGGCGAGGTGGCCTTCATCGAGACGCATCTCTACGCGCCGCACGATGCTCCGAACGGACCGGGCGACGTCACCACGCGCGACAACAAAGACTTCGACGTGAATCTGCAGAATCCCGGCTGGGTGGTGATCTCCAACACCGCCTGGCGCGGTTGGCGCGCCTACGTCGACGGACGGCGCGTCGAGACGCACTTTGCCGATCACGCTTTTCTCGGAGTGCATGTGCCGGCGGGACGCCATCGCCTCCGCCTGGTCTACCTTCCCGAATCCTTCACCCGCGGCCGGGCCATTTCGCTCGCGGCGCTGGCGATTGCCTTCGCCGGTATATTGGTGCGCGTTTGCCGGCCGTCGTCCTCTACCTGATCGTCGCCGTCGCGCTGCTCTTCGTCTGGAACCGCTTCGTCCAGCCGCTGACGCGCGGCGCGGCGCTGGCGCTGCTGCTCCTGCCGCTCGTCTTCACCGCGCGCGCTCTCGTGACCGGCGGCGTCTACGCGCCGATCGATCTGCCGTACATGTCGGAGCCGCTCAAAGACTACGCGCGCGACTACGGCATCAGCGGCGTGCACAACGGCACGCTCTCCGATCTCTACGCGCAGATCATCCCGTGGCAGAGCGCGGTGCGCCGCTCGTTCGCGCATGGGCAGTGGCCGGTGTGGAACCCATACCTGCTGTGCGGAAACATCCTCGCCGCGAACATGCAGGCCGCTCCCTACGATCCGCTGCAACTCCTCGGCATGCTCCTGCCTCATGCGCAGGCGCTGACGTTCATGGCCGCGATGACGTTCTTCCTCGCGGCGCTCTTCACCTTCGGCTTCGCCCGCGCCATCGGCTGCGGCGAGACGCCGGCGCTCATCGCCGCCGCCGGCTACTCGTTCTGCGCCATGCTGGCGTTCTTCGTCGGCTGGCCGCTCGGCCGGGCGTGGGCGTTTTTGCCGCTGGTGCTGTTGGGCGTAAGGCTCATCGCCGCTCCTCGGGTCCTCGGCTCCTCGGCTCCTCGGGTGGCGGACGGGCCCGAGGAGCCGAGGAGCCGAGGAGCCCGAGGAGCCGTCGTTCTCACCTCCGCCTTCGTCGCCACCATCTTCGCCGGACATCCCGAGTCCGTCCTGCACATCGTCGCCGCCGGCGCTGCGTACGGCGCGTTCGAAGTGCTTCGCACGCGGCGGTGGAAAGCGATCGCGCAGGCCGCGCTCTGTGGCGTGATTGCGCTGCTCCTCACCGCCATCTCCCTCGTTCCCTTTTTCTCCGCGGCGCCGCAGACGGTCGAGTACGACCTGCGCCATGACGTCTACGCCACGACGAATTTCTTCACCACCTTCGAGAACGTCGGCAAGCGCGCCGCGGCCACGTTCTTTCCCTGGTTCGGCGGCCAGCCGGAGCGCGACAACTTCACTGACGAGTGGCAGCCCACGGCGGCGCGCACGGGCGCGCTGATCGTGGCGCTCTCGCTCGCCGCGCTCGTCCTCGCGCCGCGGCGCGGCGAGACCTGGTTCTTCTTCGGCGCCGGCGTGATCGCGCTGCTCGCCTCGATCGATGCCTGGCCGGTCGCGCATCTGCTGCACGAGCTGCCGCTGTTCAACATTGCGCTCAACGAACGGCTCGCCTTCGCCGCCGCCTTCGCGCTCTCGATTCTCGCGGGCATCGCCGCCGACGCGCTCCCGTCGACGCGCGGCCGCGCACTCGCCGCCGCCGCGGTGATCGCCGCCGTCGGCATCGCCCTGGCCGTGATCGGCAATGCCATCACGCCGCGCGAGCTGCGGGTCGGCGTGCGGCAGGAGCTCATCACCACCCTCAAACTCGCCGAGCTCATTCCCGTCGCGATCGCCGCGCTGCTCGTGGCCACGCGCACGCGCTACGCGCTGCCGCTGCTGCTCGCGCTCCTGCTCATCCAGCGTCACGTCGAGGACGGCCGCATCTACCCGACGTTCCCGCAGAAGGCCTTCTATCCGGTCACGCCGCTGCTGCAGCAGATCCTGAAGGATGGGGATACGCCCTTCCGGATCGCCGGAATGTATTACTCCTTCGTGCCCGACACCGCCGCGCTCTACGGCCTCGAAGACGCGCGCGGCTACGAGGCCATGACCTACCGGCGCCTGACCGACACCTTTCCGCTCTGGTGTCAGGCGCAGCCGGTCTCGTTCAACACCATCATCGACATGAACCGGCCGTTCCTCTCCTTCCTCAACATCCGCTACATGCTGGCCGGCTCCGACGTGCCGCCGGGCGAAGGATGGCAACTGGTGATGGAAGACCGCGGCACGCGGCTCTATCGCAACACGCGCGTGCTGCCGCGCGCCTTCGTGCCGCGGCGCGTGCGCTACGAGCGCTCCTCCACCGACGTATTGCGCGGGATGTTCGACACGAAAGACTTCGGCGAGACCGCCTTCATCACCGTGCGCCACTATCCGCCGCACGAGATCGCGAACGGCCCCGGCGCGCTCACCCTGCGGCGCGACGGCTTCGACTACGAGATCGACGCGACCATGGAGCTCGACGGGTGGGTGGTCGTCTCCGAGAGCGCCTGGTCGGGCTGGCGCGCCTACGTCGACGAGCATCGCGTCGAGACGCAATCCGCCAACCACGCCTTCCTCGGCGTGTTCGTGCCGAAGGGCAAACATCACGTGCGGCTGATCTATCGTCCCGAGCCGTTCACGCGCGGCCGCAACATCAGCCTGGCCACGCTCGCCGCGCTGATCCTCTGGCTCGCGCTACGACACCGCATCCAGAAGCCACGCGCCGTAGGCGTCTGAGGTCGACTCGACCGGCAGCACCACGAACTCCGGCACGTCGTACGGATGGCGGCGTAACAGCTCCTCGCGCAGCGCATCGGTGCGCACGTCGATGGTCTTGATGACCAGCAGCGTCTCCGCGTCTTCGCTGACGCGGCCTTCCCACTGATACACCGAGGTGATCCGGTCGATGATGTTGACGCAGGCGGCCAGGCGCAGCTCGACGAGCGCGCGCGCGAGCGCCTTCGCGTCGAAACCGGCGCCGACGGTGGTGAGGACGAGGACCGGCTTCATTCGCCGCGCACGACGTCGGTGACCGCGGCGGCAGCTTCGCGCGCGGCCGCGGCGGCGACGCTGCGCAGTTGCGCGCGCTCGACGAACGGCAGCGCGACCTCGGCGAACCACGCCCGTCCTCCGACGCCGACGCCGGTCGGGAGGATGGCGGTCTGCTTCTTCGCCAGCGACTGCCGGCCGAGCTCGCGCAGCGAGCGGCCGTCGTAGACGCGCACTTCGGCGGCGACGCGCGCGGCCACTACGCCGAGGGAAACGGCGCCGGCGCGCGTGCCGACATCGACGCCGCCGTAGTCGCGCAGATCCGCATCGCCGGCGGTGATCTCGACGATGTAGTCGGCCTCGAACGCATCGTCGCGCGCGAGCTCGTCGAACGTCGCATTCGCGTCGAAGGCATCGAAGCCGCGGGCGCGCAGCTCGCGCTCGAGCGCGCGGCGGACGGCATCGTGCACGAAAGCGTCGCCGTCGCGCAGCGGCGTGCGCACCAGGGCCACGCGGTCGGCGCGGACGCGCTCCGGCCGCGGCGTCGTGTCGAAGGCGATCGCGGCGGCCGGCACTGCGATGAGGCAGAGAGCCAGCAGCAGGCGTTTCATGGGTGCTAGTCTAGCGCCGTTGAAGCGCCTCCTGCTGGTCCTCGTCCTGGCGCTCGTCGCCATCGCCGCGTACGAGTGGCTCACCTTTCCCGACGTCGCCGTGCTGGCGAAGGAGCCGCCGAAGACCACCGCCTTCATGGAACGCCGCAAGGAACTGCTGCGCGACGAAGGCAAGAGCGACGCGCTCGAATGGAAGTGGGTGGCGTACGGCAGCATCTCGCCGTATTTGCGGCGCGGCGTGCTCGTGGCCGAGGACAATGATTTCTACGAGCACAAAGGCGTCGACACGAAGGCGATGAAGGAAGCGTTCGAGCGAGACTGGAAGCGGCGGAAGATCACGCACGGCGGCTCGACCATCACGCAGCAGCTCGCGAAGAATCTCTATCTGTCGTCGTCGCGCAATCCGCTGCGCAAGGTGAAGGAGTACTTCATCGCGCGTGCGCTCGAGAAACACCTCACCAAGAAGCGCATCCTCGAGATTTACCTGAACGTCGTCGAAATGGGCGAGCGCGTGTACGGCGCCGAGGCGGCGGCGCGGCATTACTTCGGGAAATCGGCGGCGGCGCTCACGCCGCGCGAAGCCGCGCTGCTGGCCGGCTGCCTGCCGAATCCGCGTGTGATGAATCCCGGCGATCCGAACAAGCGTTTGCGCGCGCGGCAGAAAATGATCCTGTCGCGCATGCGCCGCTGGGGCTATCTCTACGAGCGCGAAGTGCTCACCGAGAAAAAGCCGGCCGCCGAAGTGACGCAGACCACCGAGACGATGGCGCCGAGCGATACTGCACCGGCCACCGATACCGACTTGCAGCCGCCACCCGCGGCGACCGACACCACCTCCACGGTCACCGATCCGAGCGCCGAGACCGACACCACCGTCCCGGAAGAACCAGCGCCGCCGCCGCCGGCCGGCAGCACCGCCACTTAGCACTTTGCATTAAGCACTTTCCGACGATTGGTCCGCCTTTTGCCCATTGGCGCCTCAGGAATGAACGGACGCGACTACAGAATCATCTGCTCGTGCCAGCGTCACGCGCGCAAGAATGCGCGGTGGCGCCGCGCGCTGCGTGTAGCCGCTCGCGGCGTAGCCGTGCTGGCCGGCATTCCGATCGCGCTGGCATTTTTCGACATCCCCATCAAAGCGATGAGCCTCAATGTGGCGGCATTGCACGGCAACGCCATGAGCGCGCTCACTCCGCGCGTCGAGGCGGAGCGCGGCCTGCCGATCTTCACCACCGAGTCGGTGCGCCGGCAGTTCCTCGCGCCGCAGACCGCGCCGCGCGTCCTGTCGGTCGACCGCTTCAAGGAAGACTATTTCCGCACGCAGGTTCCCTATGGCTCGATCATTTATCGCGAGGCGCGCCGCAACGGCCTCTCGCCCGAGCTGGTCGCGGCGATGGTGCATACCGAATCCGATTTCCGTCCGGGCCTCGTCTCGCACAAGAGCGCACAAGGATTGATGCAGATCGTGCCGGAGACGGCGCGGCTGATGGGCATCGCCAATCCGTTCGATCCCGAACAGAACATCGCCGCCGGCACCCGCTACTTCCGTTATCTCCTCGATCGTTTCGAGGACGAGAAGGTCGCCCTCGCTGCCTACAATGCCGGCGAAGGCAATGTGGAGCGTTTCGGCGGCGTGCCGCCATTTGCGGAGACGCGCGATTACATCTCGCGCGTCAGTGGGCGCGCCTGGCGTTATCGCCAGAACGTCCGCAATACGTACATGACCACTGTACGGATGGGCACGCTTCAGTAATTTTTGTCTAATATTGAACAATGCAGCATGCGACGGCCGAAGAGCGGCGCGAATTTCAGCGCCTGCACCTGCAAACGCCGCTGCCGGGGAACTTCCAAAGCACGCCGATCCGAGTGATCGAGGTCGGGGTCCTCGGCGCGCGCATCTCCCACGACGCGCCGCTGGACGCACAGTGCGGCGTTCTGCAATTCGCGCACGGCACCACGACGATCGCGCTCCGCTCGGAGATCGTGCGCACACTGCGCGCCGGCCCGCACTATGAGTCGGGCGTGCGCTTCCTCGCCGCGGTCGGCGAGTCGGGCGACCACCTGCGCGAGATGCTCGCCGCGATCGTCATGCGCGCGCTCGAAGAGCGGCAGGAAGCCACGCTGCAACGCCTGCCGTTCCGCACCATCGACGGCGATGTCACCGTCCGCGCGCGCGACGCACAGTTCCTCTCGTATCGACTCGAGAACGGCAACTGGCAGCGGCGTCCCGTCTTCCTGCCGGAGCAGCCGACGGTCGGCTTCACCGTCGCGCATGGCGAAGACCACGACGAGCTGCGGCGCCTCTGCGAAGTCTACGAAGCATCCGACGCCGAAGGGCGGCGCCTGATCCGCTTATTCGCGGAGCTCAGCGTGAGCGAGGTGCTGCAGATTCCGCCGACGACGTGAGCGCGCCGTCAGCGTTCGCATCGGCGGGCAGCAGCGTGAAGTGAAAGCGCGTGCCGCGTCCCGGCTCGCTCTCGACCCAGATCCGTCCGCCGTGCGCCTCGACGATGCCTTTCGCGATCGGCAATCCGAGTCCGGCGCCGAGGCGCTCCGCGCGCTTGGCCTGCCAGTACGGACTGAAGATGTCGTTGAGGTTTTCTTTCGGAATGCCCGGCCCGGTGTCGCTCACGGTGAAGAGCACCTCGCTCTCGCGCGCCTCGGCGCGGACGGTGATGCGTCCGCCCGGCGGCGTGAACTTCAGCGAGTTGCCGATGAGATTCGACAGCACCTGCAGGATGCGATGGCGGTCGGCGTGCACCGGCGGCACGCGATGCGCCTCGTAGTCGATCGACACCGTGGCGACAGACGCCTGCGCGCGGAACAGCTCTTCCGCCTCGCCCAGCAGCTCCGCGGCGGTGACCGGCGCCGGCTCGATCGGCAGCCGCTTGCCGCCTTCGAGCCGCGTGACGTCGAGGAGATCGGCGATGAGGCGGTCCATGCGGCGCGCGGAGACGGCGATGGTCTCGATCTGCTCGCGATCGTCGGACGAGAGCGTGTCGGACATGTGCAGCATCGACGCGCCGAGGGTCACCGCGCTGAGCGGATTGCGCAGATCGTGCGACACGATCGCGAGCACTTCTTCGCGCGCGCGCACGGCCTGCTGCGACTCGCGGTAGAGCCGCGCGTTGTCGATCGATAGCGACGCGCGGCGCGCGAGCTCGGCGAAGAGCGGCAGATCGGCCGAGGTGAACGGCTTCTGCTCCGCCGACACCGCGGCGGCGATGCCGATGGTCTGGCCGCGCGTGACCAGCGGCAGGAAGATCAGCGTGCGCGCGCCGTCGACGAGGCGGCCGGTGATGTACTCGAACAGCCCCGAGGTCGCGCCGACCAGCGCCGGCTCGCGCGCCTGCATGATGCGCACGAGCGCTTCCGGCACCTCGTGCCGCACCGCGCCGATGGTCGGCGCGAGCTGCGCCTCGTCTTCCGGATTGCGATGCGCGACGCGCACGCGCCGCAGCGCGCCGTCGTTCTCGACGATGTCGATCACGCACATCTCGGCGAGGTTCGGCACGATCAGCCGCGCCACCGCGGCGATGGTCTGTTCGTAGTCGAGCGACGCGGCGAGCTCCTGTCCCGCCGCGGCCAGGAACGCGGCGCGGCGCTCTTCGCGCTCGGCCGCTTCGCGCGCGCGCTGCGCTTCGTTCGTCTCGCGCTCCGCTTCGAGCCGGCGCTTCATCGCCTCGCGTGCGAGCAGGCGCATCTGCCGTCCGAGTCCCGCAACGAGCAGCGCCGAGGTGAGCGCGAGCGTCGTCAGGATCAATGTCAGCGAGAAATTCAGCTTCTCCGCCTGACGGATGCGCTGCAGCCGCGACTCGATGGCCATCTGCAGCGCGAGCTCGAGCTCCGACGCGCCGATGAGCGACTTCTCGTACGCCGGATGGCTTTCGAACAGCCGCGTCACGAAGACCTCGGTCGGCAGTTTCCGCGCGATCAGCTCGCGCTGCGCCACCGCCGTGTGCCAGCGCGTCGTCTGCACGAACATCGCGGTCAGATCGTGTCCGAGCTCGTCGTCGAGATTCGGCAGCAGCGCCTCGAGCGCGCGCCGGTTCACCTCCTGCCGCCGCACCAGCTCGTAGTACGCGCGGCGATACTGCTCCTGCCCCGTGACCTGCCAGGCGATGATCTTGTCGAGCTCCGCCGACAGATCCATCTGGATCTGATTCGCGGAGCGGCGCGCCGGCTCGGCCACGCGCGAGATCTCCATCCGCATGCGCGTGGTCTTGTTCGACACGACCAGCGGAAGCACGACGAGCGACACGAGAGAGACGATGATGAAGACGACCGGAACGACAGTCGTCCACGTGCTCTCCGGCCCGACGCGCCAGATGCTGCGTCGATCGATGGGTGCAGGTGACGCCAAATCTTTCGGAAGGCGCAGCAAAGGGCTTACCAGCGGCCGATATACTGCCTCGCGCATGACGGATGAACGCCGCCGGACTCAGCGGCTGAAACTGTCGAAACCGATCCTCGCCACCGCGCGCGGCGCGAATGCGCTCGTGCTCGACATCGGGATGAGCGGCGCGTTCCTCGAGCACTACGGCACCGCCACGCCGGGCGAGGAGTTTCACCTCAGCTTCCGCTGGCAGAGCGACGACGTCGAGTTCGTCTGCAGCGTCGCCCACACGCGCGTGGTGCGCGCGCCGGCCGGCGACGGCTCGAGCGCGCTGTCGCACACCGGCGTGCGTTTCCTCGAGCCGGTCGGCGACTCGCGCGAGCGGCTGCATCACCTCATGGCCACGTTCATTGCCCGCGTGCTCGACGCCCAGAAATCCAACGCCGCCGGCGAGTTTCCCTCGGCCGGCGCCACGATCCTCGCCAACCTCGGCGGCGCGCGCCGCGCCCGCTCGCGCGGCTTCATCAGCTATCGCCTCAAGGGCGATACCTGGTGGCGCGTCCCGGCCGAGTCGCCGCGGCAGCCCGCCGACGGCTTCACCGTCGCCGAGCATGAGGACGAGGAAGAGATCGAGACGCTCTGCCGCACCTACGAGGCCGCCGACGAGGACGCGCGCGAAATGATCCGCGTCCTCGCCGAGCTCAGCGCCTCAGGAGAGGGATGAGCGAGTCGAGCCCGTCGGCCTCGAGGTCTGCCAGCCCGAGATCCTGATGCGTCTGCGCCCGCGCGTTGCGCACGCCGATGCAGAACATCCCGGCGCGCTTCGCCGCGGCCACGCCGACCGACGAGTCCTCGAAGACGAGACACTCGTACGGCGGACGGCCGAGGCGCTGCGCGGCCAGGAGATAGATCTCCGGATCGGGCTTGCCCTTCTGCACTTCGCTGCCGTCGACGATCAGCGAAAAGGCGTCGCGCAGACCGAGGCGTTCGAGAATCGCCTCGATCGAGCCGCGCACCGCCGATGAGACGACGGCGAGCGTGAGCCGCTGCTGGAGCGAGCGCACGACTTCGACGACGCCCGGCATCGGCTGCAGGTCGGCGGTCGCGCAGATCTCGTCGAAGTGCCGCTGCCGTCGCGCGAGCAGCTCTTCGACGGGAGGCTCCCAGCCGAAGTGCTCGCGGATCATGCGCAGCTCGTCGAGGATGCGCGTGCCGCTGGCGGTGCGGATCGCCTCCGGGATGTCGTCGTACTCGGCGCCGAGCTCGCGGCAGAGCGCCGTCGTGGCGGCGCGGTGCTGCTCCTCGAGATCGACGATGGTCTCGTCGAAGTCGAACAGCGCGGCGGTGAAATGGTGCGTGATACCGTCGGATGATGGATCGGGAGTTTCAGCGGACAATCGTCTCCGTCCTCGCGATTGGTCTTGTCATGGGCGGCGGTGGCGCCGCCGCGCTCTTTTTCGCATTTCGTGCCTTCGGCGGCGCGAAGGCTGCTTCACCCGGACATTTCGCGCTCATCGGCGGCCTCGTGGCGTTCCTCTTCCTCTGCTGCGCGGTGCTGCTGGTGCTGTCGTATCGCCTCTGAGCTCGCGCGTCAATGCGTCCGTCTGCTCGCCGAGGCGCGGCGGCGGCGTGCGCAGCGGCAAACGCGCGCCGTCGAAGCGTACCGGATGACGGACCGTCTCGTATGCGCCGGCGTCGGGATGCTCGACGGTTTCGAGAAGAGGCGCGGCCGGTTCGCTGCGCAGCGCCTCGAGCACGCCCTGCACGAGCGATGACGGAATTGACGCGGCGCGGCAGCGCGCCACCCATTCGGCGGCCGTGCGCGTGCGGAAAATCTCGTTCAGCAGCGGCACGAGCAGCGCGCGGTTCGCCACGCGTGCGGCATTCGTGGCGAAGCGTTCGTCGGAGATCCATTCCGGTTTGCCGACCACCTCGCAGAGCATCCGCCAGTGACGGTCGGTGCCGCTGCCGATGGCGAACGTGCGATCGCTGCCGGAGAAGAGCTCGTACGGAACGATGGAAGGATGGGCGTTGCCGTAGCGCCGCGCTTCCTCACCGGTGGCGAGCGCACCCTGGGCGACGTTCACCAGCGAGGCCAGCGTCGCGCCGAAGAGCGAGATCTCGAGGCGCGCGCCCTCGCCCGTTTTCTCGCGCGCGTAGAGCGCTGCCAGGATGGCGCCGTGCGCGTAGTGCGCGGTGAGGACGTCGGCCAGCGCCACTCCGACTTTCGACGGCTCGCCGCCGATCGGGCCGGTGATGGACATGAGGCCCGAGGCCGCCTGCGCGAGGAGATCGTAGCCGGGCGTGTTCGCGTCGGAGGTGTCGCCGTCGAAGCCGCCGATCGAGCAGTGCACCTTGTCCGCGCCCACTTCCGGCAGGAGCGCCGCGCGCTGCGACGGGAGGAAGTTGTCGATGACCACGTCGGCGCGGGCGATGAGCGCGGCGGCGAGCGCGCGTCCGTCGTCAGTGCGCAGGTCGATCGCCAGCGACTCCTTGTTGCGGTTGACGCTCAGGAAGTACGTACTGACGCCGTTCCGGAAAGGTGGACCCCAGCGGCGGGTCTCGTCGCCGCCGGACGGTTCTTCGACTTTGACCACGCGCGCGCCTTCGTCGGCGAGCAGTTGGGTGCAGAGAGGACCGGCCAGGACGCGGGTGAAGTCGGCGACGAGGACGCCGCCCAGTGGCAGCTTCGTCACCGGTAGGTCGACTTGAGGGCGTCGAGATCGGCCAGCGTGCGGCGGAGGATGGCCACGACCTTGTGGATCTCGTTGCCGTACGTGCGCAGCTCGGCGTCGCAGTCGGTCATCGAGTAAACCGCCTCGTCGCGCTCGAGGCGATCGCGCTCGAAGCGGAGGCGCTCGGTCAGCTCATCGATCTCCGAGACGATGACGAAGTGGAGGTCCTTCTCGCCGAGATAGCGCTTGCATTGCGGGCAATGGATCGACTGCTCGGAGGCCGACTCGACCAGTTCGACCACGAACTGGCGCTGGCACTGCGGACACTCGAAAACCTCCGGCAACATGCGCTGATCCTCGTCGAAGATTGTGCCACGCCCCGAGGAAACGCGCTCTGGAATGTGACCCTTGACCGTCGCGTTAGCCGCCGTGTAGCATCCACGGCCCTGCCCCTGCTGGGAGATCGTTCAATGGTAGGACAAGCGGCTCTGGACCGCTGAATCGGGGTTCGAGTCCCTGTCTCCCAGCCAATCGTCAAGCTGCTCGCCTGCCGCGATTTAGCGGATCCGTTGAAGGCGTTCCGAGTTGCGGCGCCGCTTGGTTTGTTAGACTCCGCCGATGCCTCCCATCGGGATTCCGGCGGTCTTCAATACCGACTACACGTTCCATTCGAATCTGGGGTATCTCTCGTACCACAGGGCGTCGCACTATGCGATCGTGGACAGCAGCTCGTACGGGATCTGGTTTGCGCCGGACGACAAGATGATCCCGCCGGGGCAGCCGGTGGTGACCGGGTTTCCGCTGTTCGTCGGGGCCGACATTCCGTTGATCACGCAGCGCTTTCTTTACTGGCCGGGAAGCGGCGATGCGTACTGGTCTGACGTCACCACGTATGACTATGAAATTCAGGTCTTCACCGATCTGAAGCAGACGCAGGGTGACCCGGTCAACATCGGCGACTCGATCTACTTTTACTTTCCGAAGCACAGCGGCTATCTGATCCAGGATCCCAACAACCCGGAGTACCTCACCGTGGGCGACGCTTCGGCTGCCCTCGCCTGGACCATCGCTGTCGACTAGCGCGGCGGGAACGAACCATGTGCAAGACGATCAAGCAGCGTGTGAAGTTCAAGGCCGATCCGGCCACGGTTTACGAACTGCTGGCCGACTCGCGGAAGCACACCGCACTGACGGGAAAGCGGGCGAGCATCAGCACGAAGGTCGGCGGGCCGTTTTCGATTGGCGAGAACGACAGCGAGAGTGACGTCACCGGGATCAACGTCGATCTCGTGCATGGGCGGCGGATCGTGCAGGCGTGGCGCAACCGGCGCTTTCCGGAGGGCGTTTTCTCCATGGCCGCGGTCACGCTCACCGCCACGCCGGACGGCGGGACGGAGCTCGTGCTCGTGCATCGCGGCGTTCCGAAGGAGCTGATCCCGGAGACGGAACAGGCGTGGCGCGATCAGTATTGGTCGCGGATCAAGGCGTATCTCGACGGCGCGAACGGGTCGCGCGCGTAGAACCTTTCCCTAACCGCGCCGCGCAGCCTCGATGGTGGCGACGTCGATCTTCCGCATCCGCATCATCGCCGCGAAGGCGCGTCTCGCTTCGTCGCCGCCGGCGGCGAGCGCCTCGCTCAGCACGCGCGGCGTGATCTGCCAGGAGAGGCCCCATCGGTCTTTGCACCAGCCGCACTGGCTTTCCTCGCCGCCGTTGCCCACGATCGCGTTCCAGTAGCGGTCCGTCTCTTCCTGATCGTCGGTGGCGATCTGGAAGGAGAAGGCTTCGCTGTGGCGGAAGACCGGGCCGCCGTTGAGGCCGAGGCATGGGATGCCGGCGACGGTGAACTCGACGGTGAGCACGTCGCCCTTCTTCCCGCCGGGGTAGTCGTCCGGCGCCTCGTGGACGGCGATCACCTCGCTGTCGGGAAACGTGGCGGCGTAGAAACGGGCGGCGTCGAGCGCGTCCTTGTCGAACCAGAGGCAGATCGTATTTTTCGGGATCACGCCCGTAATCTACGGACGCGGCTGGAGAGTTGCAACACCCAACCTTCGTGACGACGGACGCTCTCGCTCCCACCGGCATTCCGGGTCTCGATGAAGTGCTTCGCGGAGGACTGCCTCCGCATCAGATGTACTTCATTCAAGGCGATCCCGGCGCGGGAAAGACGACGCTCTCGTTCCAGTTTCTCCTCGAAGGGGTGAAGCGCGGCGAGAAGGCGTTGTACATCTCGCTCTCGGCCTCGACGCGCGATCTCCACCGCGTGGCGCGCTCGCACGGGTGGGACCTGAGCGGCATCGACATCTGCGAGCAGTTCCAGACCGCGCGCACGGACACGACCGTCTTTCGTCCCGCGGAGATCGAGCTCGCCAAGACGGTGCAGGCCATCCTCGATGCGATCACCGAGCGGCAGCCGGACCGCGTGGTGATCGACTCCCTCGGCGAGATCCGCCTGCTGTCGGACAGCCCGCTCCGGTATCGCAAGCAGTTGCTCACGCTCAAGGAGTTCTTCCGCGACCGCGAGATCACCGCCCTCGTCCTCGACGACCGCGCCACCTCGACGCGCGAGTCGGAGATCCAGGGCCTGGCCGAAGGCGTGATCCGCCTCTCGGTCTCGCTGCCGATGTACGGCAACACGCGGCGCGCCCTCGAAGTGGTGAAGATGCGCGGCGTCGGCTTCCGCGGTGGCAGCCACGACTTCGCCATCGAAAAGGGCGGCCTGATCGTCTTCCCGCGGCTGACGGCCGGACAGCATCTGGTCAGCCGGGAAGAAGGCGTGGTCTCGAGCGGGAACGCGGAGATCGACGCGCTCGCCGGCGGCGGACTGGAACGCGGCTCGGCAACGATGGTGATGGGTCCGGCCGGCGTCGGCAAGTCGTCGCTCGCGCTGCAATTCGCAACCGCCGCGGCCACCGCGGGCGAACGGGTGACGTTCTTCATCTTCGAAGAGCACCGCACCGTCTTCCTCAAGCGCGCGGCCTCGCTCGGTTTCAACATCGCACCGCTCCTCGAATCGGGCGACATGATCGTGCACCAGATCGATCCGGCGGAGATGTCGGTCGGCGAGTTCGCGTACGCCGTCCGCACCTCGGTCGAGACGCACGGCAGCACGATGCTGATCATCGACAGCCTGAACGGCTACTTCAACGCGATGCCGGAGGAGCACTTCCTCACGCTGCATCTGCACGAGCTGCTCAGCTACCTCACCGACGCCGCGGTGACGACGCTGGTGATCGTCTCGCAGCACGGCGCCCTCGGCAACGTCACCTCGCCGGTCGACGTCAGCTATCTCGCCGACGCGGTGATCCTGCTGCGCTACTACGAAACGCGCGGCGCATTCGGCCGCGCGATCTCGATGCTCAAGAAGCGCACGAGCGCGCACGAGCAGACGGTGCGCGAGTTTCATCTCACGTCGAACGGCCTCCGCCTCGGTCCGGTGCTCGACGAGTTCCGCGGCATTCTCTCCGGCATGCAGTCCGCCGAAGCGACGGCCGAGGCGAAATCGCAGCCGCCGCGCTGAGCGCGGCGTCACGCCTCGTGCAGCGGAAGCGACACGACGAATTCCGCTCCGTGACCGCGGCCTTCGCTGAGCGCCACGATCGTGCCGCCGTGGCTTTGCACGATGTGCCGCACGATGGCCAGACCGAGTCCGAGACCGGCGTGCGCGCGTCCGCCCGCACCTTCTTCCTGCCGGTAGCGGTCGAACACGTACGGCAGCAGCTCGGGTGAAATGCCCTGACCGGAGTCGCGCACGCGCATGACCGCGTGATCGCCTTCGCGCGCGACCGAGACCTGCACCGAGCCGCCGCGCGGCGTGAACTTGATCGCATTCGAGATCAGGTTCCAGCCGACTTGCTGCATGCGCGTGTCGTCGGCGAACACCAGCAGCGGCTCCTGCGCAATCTCGGCGGTGAGATGAATTCCTTGCAGCGCGGCCGCGGGCCGGAACGTCGACACCGCCTGGCTGACGACCGGCGCGAGCGGAATCACCGCCGGCTCGATCATCACCTTGCCGGCCAGGATGCGCGAGACGTCCATCAGATCCTCGATGATGTGCGCCTGCACCCGCGTGCTCGCCTCGATCATCGACAGCGCATCGGTGGCCTCGGAAGGATCGAGGTCGCCCATCTTCAACATCTGGATCCAGCCGCGGATCGCGGTCATCGGCGACCGCAGCTCGTGCGCGAGTGTGGCCAGGAACTCGTCCTTCGCGCGGTCGGCTTCCTGGTGCGCGCGCCCGACCGCGACTGCCGATTCGGCGAGCTCGTCGAGCAGCCGCTTGACCTGGTACTGGCGGCGGCGGCTGCGCAACGCGCCTTCGAGTGCGCTCACGAATGCGACCACGCCGAGCGGCCGCTCGAGGACGAGCAGGTGCGCGCGATTGCCGAGGAGGTCGATGACTCGCGGCGCTTCATCCTCGGCGCTGCCGCCGAGGATGACCACCGGCATCTCCGACCACGACTCCTGCCCGTCGAGCAGTTGGCGCAGGCTGGTGCAGCAGTCCTGATCGTTGAGGGCCTCGGAGGCGATGAGCAGCACGCCGGCGCCGGCGTCCCATTCGCGGCTCAGCTCGGCCAGGCCGTCGAGGATGACGACATCCAGCCCGTGCTCGGCGAGGATCGCGGCGATGAGCGCGGCATCGTCGCCGGTCGGCGCGCGGACGAGCACGCGCTCGCTCAACGCCCGGCCGGGCGATCTGCGTTCGACGTCGTCGACTCTGGCGGTCACGTCGTAGGCCCTGCTTCAATCGCGCCAACGCACACAATATTTGCCGCGCTCGCCCGTCTACGTCACTGTGAACGACGTGGCCATGGCCAGCGAACAGGATCGACGCATCACCGCGGTCGTGGCGGCCGAGGAGTCGCGGCTGCGGGCGTTCATCCGGCGGCGTGTGAGCGATCCGCGCGACGTCGAGGACGTGCTGCAGGACGTCTTCGCGAAACTGGTGGAGGCGAACCGGCTGCTGATGCCGATCGATCATGTGACGGGTTGGCTGTTCCGCGTCACGCGCAATCGCATCACCGATCTGTTCCGCAAGTCGGAGCCGGAGTCGCTCGAGCTCGAGGAGCTGCTGCCGTCGCCCGATGACGGTCCGGACGCGCTGTACGTGCGGCATCTGCTGCTCGAGGAGCTCGAGGCGGCGATCGCCGAGCTGCCGCGCGAACAGCGCGAGGTGCTGATCGCACACGAGTGGGAAGGTCTCAGCTTCAAGGACATCGCCGCCCGCACGGGCGTCAACATCAACACGCTGCTCTCGCGCAAGCGCTACGCCGTGGTGCATCTGCGCGAGCGGCTGCAAGCGATCTACGACGAGCTCACGAAAGGATGAATCACATGAAACGACGAATGCTCTACATCGCGCCGCTGGCCATCCTCGGATTCGCGGCGTTCATCGCCATCGGAGGCGCGGCGGTGCGCCTGCTGTGGAACGCGCTGCTGCCGCAGTTGTTCGGCTTTCCAGCGATCACGTTCTGGCAAGGTCTCGGACTGCTCGCGCTGTCGCGCATCCTGTTCGGCGGCTTCCGCCTGCACGGCGGCCGCGGGTTCGGCATGCGGCGCCGGATGGAGAACATGACGCCAGAAGAGCGCGAACGCTTCCGCCAAACCATGCGCGCCCGCTGGGGCTGCGAGACGGTCTGACGTTCTGCTAGTGGATCGGGGGAACGACGAGGGGCCTCCGGCGGCCGGGGCCACGGGCCCCGGACCCCGTCTGTTGGCCTAGCCTCCGCGACACTGCCTTCCAAGCTCACGACACAGTGTCGCGGAGGCTAGGCCAACCAATGGGGTCTGGG
>DASVQE010000058.1:0-34749 GCA_036389275.1 Thermoanaerobaculia bacterium | reverse complement strand
GGTCCGGGGCCCGTGGCCCCGGCCGCCGGAGGCCCCCCGGTCGTCCCCCGATTAGAATCCGCGCGGATGAACGGAAGCGGCCGTGTCGCATTGGGATCGCTCGGGGGTGCGGCGCTTGGCGGCTTTGTCGCGTCGCGCCTTCGGCCGTTGTTTCATGCGCCTGATTACGGCGTCGGCGCGATCACCGTCAATCACTATCCGAAGTCGTGGGACTACGCTGTGGTGGCGCTGCTGATCGGTGGCGCGCTTCTCGGGGGTGCTGTTTTCGCGTGGCGCGTGCAGCGGCGCGATGGTGCGAGCGAGCACGCGGCGCGGCCGCGGTGGGTTGTCGCGGCGATTGTCGTCTTCCTGCTGATGCTCTTCGTGCACGACCACCCGTACGCGTTGATGGATCCGTTTCACGAAGGAGAGCATCTGACCGCAGGCTGGCTGATGCAGAGCGGCGAGCGGCCGTACGGCGACTTTTTCGTCTTTCACGGTCTCGCTTCCGACGCCGTGCTCGACGCTGCGGTTCTCGGCCATCCGCCTTCGCCGCGGCGCGTGCGGAGGCAGCAGACCCTGCTCGATGCGCTCACGCTGGCGCTGCTCGTCCCGATCGCCGCGGAGGTCTGCGCGACGACCGCGGGCATGCTCGCCGGAGTCTTCGCTTCGCTCTGCGCGGCGGCGGCGTTGTGGGTGCCGGTGTTTCCGTACTACCGCCTGCTGCCGGTGTTTCTCGCGCTGCTCTTTCTGCTGCGCCATGTGCGCGGCGGGCGTGACGCGCCGCTGTTCGGCGCATTCGCCAGCGCCACGCTCGGACTGCTGTGGAGCCTCGACACCGGCATGTACGCGCTCTTCGGCGTGGTTGGCGCGATCGTGCTGCTGCAGAAAGTCAACATCCGTACCATCGGCCTCTTCGCCGTCGCGCTGCTGCTGCCGCTGATCGTGCTGCTGGTCACGCGCTCCGACCTCCACCACTTTCTGATCGACTCCTTCGCGATCATGCCGAAGGCCATTGATCCGGTCTGGTCGCTGCCGGCGCCGGCGAATCCCTGGACGGCGGAAGGGCTGCGCTACTTCCTGCCGCCGGTCTTCTACGGATTTCTTTTCGCGCTGGCGCTGCTGGCCTGGCGCCGCGGCGAGCGCGCGCTGGCGATGCGCATCGCCCTCGTCGCGCTCTTCTCCGCGCTGCTGTTCCGCACCGCCGCCGGCCGCTCGGGCTGGAGTCACACCCGGTTCGCCATGCCGCTCCTCGGCATCGCCGTGGTCGCCTTCGTCCTCGAGCCGCTGTTGCGCGCGCGCCAGCGCGTGGTCGCCTTGCTGCTGATCATTCCGCTCCTCTTCTACTTCGAGCTTTGGCCGAACGCCGCCGCCGGCGCGAAGCTGCTGGCCGGCTGGCGCTCGCGGCAGCAGCACGAAGGTCTGGTGCGCTATCCGTTCGCCACCGGCAAAGGCATCTACACCACGCCGCAAAACGCGACCGAGCTGGCCGCGCTGAACGGGTTCATTGAGTCCCTCGGGCCGCGCGACGCGCCGATCCTCGACTTCTCCAACGAGCGCGCCCTCTACTACCTGCTCCAGCGCAAGCCGGCCGTGCGTTGCATGGAAATCTCGATGCTGTCGGTGCCGGAGCTGCTGGCGGAGGCGATGGGAGAGTTGAACGCGAGGCCGCCGCTCTGCGTCATCGTCCAAGGCGATCCGAACATCGCCGCCTTCGACGGCGTGCCGAACGAAGTGCGCGTGCCCGACCTCGCCCACTGGATCGACGCGAACTATCCCAGGCGCACCACCATCGGCCGCTTCGTGGTGGCGCACCGGTGATCGACCTCGACGCCGCCTTCGCCCGTCTCGCCGCCAGCGCCTTCCGCCGCAAGCAGCGCCTCTACGGGCGGGAACTTGCGTACTTGCAGATGTGGGGAATTCCACACGTCATGAAACAGGCCGAGGAGATCCTGCGCAAGCGCGTCGCCGCGGCGGAGCCGCGCAACGACGGACGGCAGACGCCGTGGCGCAATCATCCCGTCTTCGTCGCCCAGCACGCCACCGGCACCTGCTGCCGCGGCTGCATCGCGAAGACGTACGAGATCGAGAAAGGCCACGCGCTCACCGATGAAGAGCTGCGCCTCCTGCTCGGCGCGATCGAACGCTGGCTGACGAGTCAGCTACACTGACGCCCTTATGGCAACGCTCATCGCACAACCGTCGATCGTCCAGGCCGCGGGCAACAAGCCGAAGATCATCGAGGAGTATGTCGGCCGGGTGAATTCAGCGACCGAGAGCGTGAGCGTGGCCCGGATGAAGAGCCCGGGCGGATGGGTCGAGCCGGGGCAGACGCCGGAGTTCGACGAGTACACCGTCGTGCTGCGCGGCACGCTGCGGGTGACCACGCGCGAAGGCTCGCTGAACGTGCATGAAGGGCAGGGTGTGATCGCGCATCGCGGCGAATGGGTGCAGTACTCGACGCCCGACGAAGGCGGCGCGGAGTACATCGCGGTCTGTCTGCCGGCTTTCTCGATGGACACCGTGCATCGCGACGCATGAAGCAGCGCGCGCCGCGGAAGGCGAAGCGCGCCGCGCTCAGTGAGCGCGCGTACGTCACGATCGTTTTCGTACTGTACGCCCTCATCACCTTGTGGGTGACGCTGCATCACGAGCCGTGGCGCGACGAAGCCGACTCCTGGCTGCTGCTGCGCAACGGCGGCGTCGGCACCATGCTCGCGCGCACCGGCTACGTCGGCATGCCGGCACTCTTCTACCTGCTCGTCGCGCCGCTGGTGAAGCTCGGGCTGCCGTACCTCACGCAGAACCTGCTCAACCTCGTCCTGGCGTGGGGCGCGGCGCTGGTCTTCCTGCTCTACGCGCCGCTCTCGCGCGCGATGCGCGTGCTCTTCCTCTTCTCGTTCTACATGAGCTTCGAGTACGCGGTCGTGGCGCGGCCGTACGCGCTCTCGCTGCTGCTGCTCTTCGCCGCGATCGCCGCCTGGCCGGCGCGCCGCGAGCGGCCGCTGTTGCTCGCGCTCTTCGTGGCGCTGCTCGCGAACGTCACGCCGCACGCGCTCTTCATGGCCGCGGTCCTCGGCGCGATCTTCCTCGGCGAAGTGCTGCTCGAGAAACGCTGGCGCGACCTGCGCGGCTGGCTCGCGGCATCGGTGATGGTGATCGGCGGCGCGCTCTCCGCGTGGCAGCTCCGGCCGCCGCCGGAGCTCGGCGGCAAGCACATCATCCGCGCGGTGAACCTCGTCGGCATCCCGTGGTCGGTCGGCAACGCCTTTCTGCCGAACGTTCCCTTCGCCGCCGGCTCGCTCTTCGGCTTCGCGCTGCTGCTCGCCGTCACCGTCGCGCTCGGACGCCGCGTCGTCCCGCAGCTCTTTCTCTGGTCCTCGCTTCTCTTCCTATTTTTCATCTACGGCTTCGTCTGGGTGGCCGGGCTGCGGCACGCCGGGATGATCATGATCGTGGCGGTCGTCGCGCTGTGGCTGGCCTCGCACGACGACGCGCCGCCGTCGCGCGCGCGGCCGATCGCCGAGGCCATGCTCGCCGTCGCGCTGGTCGTCTCGATCGGCGTCGCGCTGCAGTACTGGTGGCGCGACACGTTCGAGCCGTTCAGCGCCTCGCGGCAAACCGCCGAGTTCATCAAGCGCAATCACCTCGACCGCTACGAGATCGCCGCGCACGAGCACACCGCGGCGGAGGCCGTGCTGCCGTATCTCGACGGCAAGCGCTTCTACTATCCCGGCATGCACGACTACGGCACATACATGCTGTGGGACGCGCGCTACGACAAGGCCGTGCGCACGCTGCACGCCGAGGCGTTGCGCGATGCGCTGCAGCGATTCCAGGGCACTGCCTGGCTGCTGCTGGTGAACGCGCGCATGGATGGTGCGGAGCGGTTCGGGTTCCGGCAGATCTTCCAGAGCGACGCGCCGTTCGACAAAGCGGACGAGCGCTACTGGATCTACGCGCCGCTCGACTGGCCGGCCGAGCCGCTGGGCGAGCCGCGATGAAGACCACGCGCGCGGAGCGGCAGGCGCGCTCGCAGCGCCTCTTCGTCGGAATCGTCTTCGCGCTCTACGCGGCGATCACGTTGTGGGTGACGCTGCATCACGAGCCGTGGCGCGACGAGGCCGACTCCTGGCTGCTGCTGCGCGACGGCGGCCTCGGCACCGCCATCGCGCGCGCCGGCTACAGCGGCTCGCCGGCGCTCTTCTATGTCGTGGTCGCGCCGCTGGTGAAACTCGGCGCACCCTACCTCGCGCAGAACCTGCTGAACCTCCTCATCGCCTGGGCGGCGGTGCTCCTCTTTCTGATCTGCGCGCCGTTCTCGCGCACGATCAAGGCGCTCTTCGTCTTCTCCTACTACGCCGCCTTCGAGTACGCCGTCGTGGCGCGGCCGTACGCGCTGGCCATGCTCCTGCTGTTCGCGATCGCCGCGGTCTGGCCGCGGCGGCGCGAGCGTCCGCTGCCGCTGGCGATCTTCGTGGCGCTGCTCGCGCACACCACCACGCACACGCTCTTCGCCGCGGCGGCCATCGGCGCGGTCTATCTCGCCGAGGGATTGCGCGAGAAGCGGCGTGGCCTGATCGTGCCGGCGGCGATCATGATGATCGCGGGCGCGGTCGCGGCATGGATGGTGCGGACGCCGGCGGATGCAGGCGGCGTGATGGGCTACACCCACAAGATCTCCGCGGTCTGGGCCTTCGGTAATGCCTTTCTGCCCGACACGCCCTTCATGTTTTTCGTTCCGTTCGCCGTGGCCATGCTCGCCGCGGTTGCGTACACCATCGGGCGGCGCTGGATGGTGCAGGCCTTTCTCTGGGCGAATCTGCTCTTCCTCTTCGCCGTCTACGCCTTCGTCTGGATGGGCGGACTGCGGCACGCGGGACTGGTGCTGCTCGTGGTGATGTTCGCCCTCTGGATCGCGGAGCGGCCGCTGCATGCCGCGGCCGAGGCGCTGCTCGCCATCGCGCTGCTGGTCTCGACCTTCGTCGCGGCAGGCTACTGGTGGAACGAGACCACGCAGCCGTTCAGCAGCGCGAAACAGATGGCCGGCTACCTGCGCGAACATCACCTCGAGACAATGCCGATCGCCGCGCACCGCCTCACCGCCGCCGAGGCGGTGCTGCCGTTCCTGCCGAAACGGACCTTCTACTACCCCGGCATGCATGCGGACGGCTCGTACATGCTCTGGAACCGGCAGTACAACACGGGCGTGCTGATGGACCACCGCAGCGCGCTCGCCGACGCCGTGCAGCACTTCGCCGGGAGGCGCTGGCTCCTGCTGGTCGACACGCCGATCGCCTCGCCCGAGCAGTACGGCTTCAGGCTGCTCTACAAGACCGACTACCCGTTCGAGAAGCAGGACGAGCACTACTTCCTCTACGATCCCTCCGGAGCCGCGCAATGAACCAGGTGCTGATCCTCTCCGACCGCGACGTCGAGACGCTGCTGACGATGCAGGAGTGCATCGGCGTGATGGAAGAGGCGCTGGCGGCCCTCGGCCGCGGCGAGGTCTACAACCCGCTGCGGCAGGCCATCCGCGCGCCGGGCGCGGCCGGCCTTCTCGGGCTCATGCCCGCCTTCCGCAGTTCCGGAACTCCGTACTACGGTCTGAAGGAAGTCTGCGTCTTTCCGGAAAACCCGAAGCGCGGCCTCGACACGCACCTCGGCGCCGTGATCCTGCACGACGGCGAGACCGGTCAGCCGCTCGCCTTCGTCAACGCCGCCGCCGTCACCGCCATCCGCACCGCCGCCGTCTCCGCCGTGGCCACGAAGCTGCTCGCGCGCGACGACGCGCACGTGCTCGCCATCCTCGGCACCGGCGTGCAGGCCCGCAGCCACCGCCAGGCCATTCCGCTCGTGCGCGACATCCAGGAAATTCGCATGTGCGGCCGCGGCGGCAACATCGAGGAGACCGTGCGCGGCGCCGACATCATCGTCACCGCCACCAGCTCGCGCGAGCCGGTGCTGCGGCGCGAATGGCTGAGCCCGGGCGTGCACATCAACGCCGTCGGCTCCAGCGTCCGCAGCGCCCGCGAGCTCGAGGCCGATCTGGTCGCGTCCGCCACGCTCTTCGTCGACCGTCGCGAGTCGGCGGAGAACGAATCGGGCGACTACCTCGAAGCGGTGGCGCACGGCGCCGTCATCCGTGGCGAGCTCGGCGAGCTGCTCTCCGGAACGGTGGAAGGACGGAAATCGGCAGACGAGATCACGCTGTTCAAGTCGCTCGGGCTGGCCGTCGAAGACCTCGCCGCGGCGGCGTTTCTGTACGAGAAAGCGCGTCGCGACGGGGTTGGGACGTGGGTGAACTTCGCAGCGGAATAAGAGCTTAGGGGTAGGCCGTTAGTCGGAGTCCGGGCTTGACAAAGTCCCCAGCCGCGCCTAAAGTGCGCGGGTTTTCCCTCACGGGAGTCCAGTTTCGAGCTGTACGTGTCTTCAGAAGGAACAGTAAAGCGAATGCCAACGATCAGCCAGCTTGTTGCGAAGGGCCGCGAGAGCGTCAAGTACAAGACGAAGTCTCCGGCGCTGCAGTCGAGCCCGCAGAAGCGCGGGGTTTGCACCCGCGTCTACACCTCGACTCCGAAGAAGCCGAACTCGGCGCTCCGCAAGGTGGCGCGCGTGCGTCTCACCAACGGAGTCGAAGTGACGACCTACATTCCGGGCGTGGGTCACAACCTCCAGGAGCACTCGATCGTGCTCATCCGCGGCGGCCGTGTGAAGGACCTCCCGGGTGTGCGTTATCACGTGATCCGCGGCACGCTCGACGCGGTCGGCGTGGCCAAGCGTAACCAGAGTCGCTCGAAGTACGGGGCGAAACGACCGAAGAAGGCGTAACACCGATGCCCAGAAGAAGAGAAGTTCCGAAGCGCGAAATCCTCCCGGATCCGGTCTACAACAGCCAGTTGATCACGAAGTTCATCAACTCGCTGATGAGCGACGGCAAGAAGTCCGTCGCTGAGCGCGTCTTCTACGGCGCACTCAAGCGCGTGGAAGACCGCGCCAAGGACGATCCTCTGAAGATCTTCAAGAAGGCCATCGACAACGTGAAGCCGGCTCTCGAAGTGAAGAGCCGCCGCGTCGGCGGCTCGAACTACCAGGTGCCGATCGAGGTCCGTCCGACCCGCCGCACCGCGCTGGCCATCCGCTGGATGATCCAGTACGCCGCCGCGCGCGGCGAGAAGACCATGCAGGACAAGCTCGCCGGCGAGATCCTCGACGCGGCGAACAATCGCGGCAACGCGATCAAGAAGCGCGAAGACACGCACAAGATGGCCGAGGCCAACAAGGCGTTCGCGCACTATCGGTGGTAGCATTCGCGGCCGCGCTCCCGTAGCGCGGCAGCAGCAGTAACGGCAGTACTCAACTCAGCAGCTTTCCGTAGCTCCGTCTCGACCGGATAACACAGAACGGGTTCTGCGGTTCCGGACCGAGCAACGGGAAAAAAACAATTTCGTTTTGAACGACTGCGGCGGCACGTGTCGCCGCCTGTCTGTTTGTCCGCGGCAAAAGAAGAACACCATGGCACGTCAGGTATCTCTCGAGAAGACTCGCAACATCGGCATCATGGCTCACATCGATGCCGGGAAGACGACGACCACCGAGCGCATCCTCTACTACACCGGCATCACTCATAAGATCGGTGAAGTCCACGAGGGCACTGCCACCATGGACTGGATGGTCCAGGAGCAGGAGCGCGGCATCACCATCACCTCGGCCGCCACCACCGCGAAGTGGGGCGACACGCGCATCAACATCATCGACACCCCCGGCCACGTCGACTTCACCGTCGAAGTGGAGCGCTCGCTCCGCGTCCTCGACGGCGCGGTCGGCGTCTTCTGCGCCGTCGGCGGCGTCGAGCCGCAGTCCGAGACCGTCTGGCGTCAGGCCGACAAGTACGGCGTGCCGCGCCTCGCGTTCATCAACAAGATGGACCGCATCGGCGCGAACTTCGACGCGGTCGTCAACCAGATCCGCACCAAGCTCGGCAAGAACGCCGTGCCTCTGCAGCTCCCGATCGGCGCCGAAGACAAGTTCAAGGGCGTGATCGACCTGGTGCAGATGAAGGCTCTCCTCTTCAAGGACGAGACCCTCGGCGCCAAGTACGACGTCGACGAGATCCCGGCCGAGCTGCGCGCCGACGCCGAGCACTATCGCGAGAAGATGGTCGAGTCGATCGCCGAACAGCACGACGAGCTGCTCGAGAAGTACCTCGCCGGCGAGCCGCTCGAGCTCGATGAGCTGAAGGCCGCGCTGCGCGAGGCCACCATCGCCCAGAAGATCACTCCGGTCCTCTGCGGCTCGGCCTTCAAGAACAAGGGCGTGCAGCCGCTGCTCGACGCCGTCGTCGACTATCTCCCGTCGCCGGTCGACATCCCGCCGGTCAAGGGCGTGAACCCCGACGACGAAGCGTTCATGGAGCGGAAGGCTTCCGACGACGAGCCGTTCTCCGCGCTCGTCTTCAAGATCATGACCGACCCGTTCGTCGGCCAGCTCGCCTTCTTCCGCGTCTACTCCGGCCGCGTGGAGTCGGGCACCGCGGTGCTCAACTCGACCAAGGGCACGACCGAGCGCATCGGCCGCCTGCTGCAGATGCACGCGAACAAGCGCGAAGAGATCAAGGAAGTGCGCGCCGGCGACATCGGCGCGGCCGTCGGCCTGAAGTCGGTCACCACCGGCGACACGATCTGCGACAAGAACAACGCCATCGTCCTCGAGACGATGAACTTCCCCGAGCCGGTCATCGCCGTCGCCATCGAGCCGAAGACCAAGAGCGATCAGGAAAAGATGGGCGTCGCCCTCGCGAAGCTCATGCAGGAAGACCCGACGTTCAAGGTCCACACCGACCCGGAGACGAACCAGACCATCATCCGCGGGATGGGCGAGCTGCACCTCGAGATCATCGTCGACCGCATGGTCCGCGAGTTCAACGTGCAGGCGAACGTCGGCAAGCCGCAGGTCGCGTATCGCGAGGCGATCACGCGCAAGTCGGAAGCGGAAGGGAAGTTCGTCCGCCAGTCGGGTGGTAAGGGTCAGTACGGCCACGTCAAGATGCGCTTCGAGCCGCTGCCGGAAGGCGGGTTCGAGTTCGTCAACGAGATCGTCGGCGGCTCGGTCCCGCGCGAGTTCATCAAGCCGACCGAGCAGGGCATCAAGGAAGCGATGGAGCGCGGCATCGTGGCCGGCTATCCGATGACCGGCGTGCGCGCCATCCTCTACGACGGCTCGTACCACGACGTCGACTCGAGCGAAATGGCGTTCAAGATCGCCGGCTCGATGGCCTATCAGGAAGGCGCCAAGCGCGCCAATCCGATCCTGATGGAGCCGATCATGGACGTCGAGGTCGTGACGCCGGAAGACTACGCCGGCGACGTCATGGGCGACCTCTCGCGCCGCCGCGGCAAGATCCAGCAGATGGAAGAGCGCGGCGGAGCGAAAGTGATCCGCGCCCATGTGCCTCTCTCCGAGATGTTCGGCTACGCCACGCAGGTGCGGTCGATGTCTCAGGGACGGGCCAGCTACACCATGCAGTTCCTGGCGTACGAGCCGGCCCCGAAGACCGTGGCCGAGGAAGTCATCGCCAAGAGCGGCGGCACCACACAGCGAGTTTGATTGAGCGACTACATCAGTCGATAAGAACAGGGAGGTTTGATCTCACATGGCCAAAGAGAAATTCGATCGCAGTAAGCCGCACGTGAACATCGGCACGATCGGTCACGTCGACCACGGCAAGACCACGCTGACGGCCGCCATCACCCGCATCCTCGCCTCGAAGGGCACGGCTTCGTTCGTGGCCTTCGATCAGATCGACAAGGCTCCGGAAGAGCGCGAGCGCGGCATCACCATCGCCACCGCGCACGTCGAGTACTCGACCGAGAAGCGCCACTACGCGCACGTCGACTGCCCGGGCCACGCCGACTACGTCAAGAACATGATCACCGGCGCCGCGCAGATGGACGGTGCGATCCTCGTGGTCGCCGCCACCGACGGCCCGATGCCGCAGACGCGCGAGCACATCCTGCTGGCCCGTCAGGTCGGCGTGCCGTACATCGTCGTCGCCCTCAACAAGGTCGACGCCGCCGATCCGGACCTGCTCGAGCTCGTCGAGCTCGAAGTGCGCGAGCTGCTCTCGTCGTACGAGTTCCCCGGCGACGACATCCCCATCGTCCGCGTCTCCGCGCTCAAGGCGCTCGAGTCGGGCGATCACAACAGCGAATGGGGCAAGAAGATCATCGAGCTCATGGACGCGGTCGACAGCTACATCCCGCTTCCGGAGCGCGCCATCGACAAGCCGTTCCTGATGCCGGTCGAAGACATCTTCTCGATCTCCGGCCGCGGCACGGTCGTCACCGGCCGTATCGAGCGCGGCATCGTCAAGGTCGGTGAGGAAATCGAGATCGTCGGTCTCCGTCCGACCCAGAAGAAGGTCGTCACCGGCGTCGAGATGTTCCGCAAGCTTCTCGATCAGGGCCAGGCGGGCGACAACGTCGGCCTCCTGCTCCGCGGCGTCGAGCGCAAGGACGTCGAGCGCGGCCAGGTCTGCTCGAAGCCGGGCTCGATCACTCCGCACACGAAGTTCAAGGCCGAGGTCTACATCCTGACGAAGGAAGAAGGCGGACGCCACACCCCGTTCTTCAACGGCTATCGCCCGCAGTTCTACTTCCGCACCACCGACGTGACCGGCACCGCGCAGCTCGCCGAGAACGCCGAGATGGTCATGCCGGGCGACAACACCTCGCTGACCATCAACCTGATCGCTCCGATCGCCATGGAAAAAGGCCTCCGCTTCGCCATCCGCGAAGGCGGCCGCACCGTCGGCGCCGGCACGGTCACCGACATTCTCGAGTAGCCGATTCGTGGGCGAGCCTTCGGGCTCGCCCGCTTGCTCTTTAAAGGTACGAAATCATGATGAACGAAAAGATCCGCATCCGACTCAAGGCTTACGACTACCGCGTGCTCGACCAGTCGACCAGTGAGATCGTCGACACGGCCAAGCGCACCGGTGCTCGCGTGGCGGGACCGATTCCGCTGCCGACGCAGATCTCGCGCTACACCGTGCTGCGCAGCCCGCACGTCGACAAGAAGTCGCGCGAGCAGTTCGAGATGCGGACTCACAAGCGGCTGCTCGACATTCTCGAGCCGACCACGCAGACCGTCGACGCTCTGATGAAGCTCGAGCTCCCGGCCGGCGTCGACGTCGAGATCAAGGCGTTCGGAAAATAGGTCTCGAGGTTCGAGGCATGAGGCGCGAGTCTCATTCCTCATGCCTCATCCCTGGTAACCACATGAACCCTCGGGTTCCAAGGTGAAAGACAAGAGCAATGGCAATCGAAGGAATCATTGGCAAGAAGGTCGGGATGACCCAGGTGTTCGCCGAGGACGGAGCACTCGTTCCGGTCACCGTCATCCAGGCCGGGCCGTGCCTGGTGGTACAGAAGAAGACCGCCGAGAAGGACGGCTATGACGCCGTGCAGATCGGTCTGGTCGAGAAGGTCTCGAACCGCCGCGTGACCAGCGCGCGCCGCGGTCATTTCGAGAAGGCCGGCGTGCAGCCGGTCAAGACGCTCGCCGAGGTGCCGTACAGCGGCGACGCGAACGTCGGAGACCGCGTGCAGGTCGACATGTTCAAAGCGGGCGACGCCATCGACGTCGTCGGCCAGTCGAAGGGCAAGGGTTATCAGGGCGTCGTCCGCCGCCACGGCTTCGCCGGCGGCCGCGAGTCGCACGGCTCGATGTTCCACCGCGCTCCCGGCTCGATCGGCGCCTCGGCCTTCCCGTCGCGCGTCATGAAGGGCATGCGCATGGCCGGCCGCATGGGCGGCGCGCAGGTCACCGTCAAGAACCTCCGCGTGGCGAAAGTCGACGCCGAGAACAACCTGCTCTACGTGCGGGGCGCCGTCCCCGGCGGCCGCAACGGACTCGTGTTCGTGCAGCTTTCCAAAAACGGAAAGCGGGGTGAGTAGCCATGCCGACCATTGACATCAAAGACTGGAACAACAAGACCGTCGGCTCGGTCGACCTCCCGGAAGACATCTACGCCTATCCGTACAAAGAGCACCTCGTGCACGAGGCCGTGCGCAATTACCTGGCCGGTCTGCGCCAGGGAACGCACAAGACCAAGACCCGCTCGGAAGTCAGTGGATCCGGAAAGAAGCCCTTCCGTCAGAAAGGCACCGGCCGCGCCCGTCAGGGCGGCGCCCGTCCGCCGATCCACCGCCACGGCGGCACCGTCTTCGGCCCGCAGCCGCGCGACTACTCCTACAAGATGAACACGAAGGAGAAGAAGGCCGCCCTCAAGTCGGCTTTGTCGCAGCGCGTGAAAGAAGGAAAGTTCGTCGTGGTGAACGAGATGGCCGTGGCCGAGGCCAAGACCAAGGCGCTGGCCGAAAAGATGGCCGGCATCGGCGTCGAGGGAAAGACCCTGGTCGTCGACACGATGGAGAACACCAACGCCGTCCTCGCCTCGCGCAACAACCCGAAGCTGCTGTTCGTCGACGCGCTGCACGTCAACGTCTACGACGTCGTCAACAGCCGCTACATCGTCCTGAGCCAGGCCGCGCTCGACCGACTGACGGAGGCTCTCAGCAATGAACGCTAATCAGATCATCCGCCGGCCGCTGGTCACCGAGAAGTCGACCATGCTCCGCGAGTCGGGCGCGAACGTGATCGCCTTCGAAGTCGATCCGGGCGCGAACAAGATCCAGGTCAAGAACGCCGTGGAAGAGCTGTTCAAGGTGAAGGTGGACGAAGTCCGCCTCTTCAACGTCCGCGGCAAGATGAAGCGCATGGGCCGCTGGGCCGGCCGCCGTCGCGACTGGCGCAAGGCGTATGTCCGCCTCAAGGCGGGAGAGAAAGCGCCCGATTTTATTGAAGGCGTGTAACGAGTGATGAGGAATGAGAAACGAGGCATGAGTGAATCCAAAGCGAGCCGCGAAGCGACTCATCACTCGTTTCTCGTCGCTCATGCCTGACAGCCGATAAAGAAAAACGACTATGGCTAAATCGAACTACAAACCGACTTCACCGGGCGTCCGGTTCCAGTCGCACGCGTCCTTCGACGAGATCACGAAGACGCGTCCTGAGAAGTCGCTGACCAAAGGCAAGCCGAAGACCGGTGGCCGCAACAGCAAGGGCCGCATCACTTCGCGCTTCATCGGCGGCGGCCACAAGCAGAAGTACCGCGACATCGACTTCAAGCGCGACAAGCGCGGCATTCCGGCCAAGGTCGCGGCCATCGAGTACGACCCGAACCGCACCGCTCACATCGCGCTGCTGCACTATGCCGACGGCGAGAAGCGCTACATCCTGGCGCCGAACGGCCTGACCGTCGGCACCACCATCACCGCCGGCGAGGACGCCGACATCCTGGTGGGCAACGCGCTGCCGCTCTCGAAGATCCCGCTCGGTACGGTCATCCACAACATCGAGCTGAAGGAAGGGAAGGGCGGCCAGATGGTCCGTTCCGCCGGCGCCGGCGCGCAGCTCATCGCCCGCGAGGGCGACTACGCCACGCTCCGTCTGCCCTCGGGCGAAATGCGCAAGGTGCACGTCCGCTGCTACGCCACCGTCGGGCAGGTGGGCAATCTCGAGCACGAGAACGTCTCCATCGGCAAGGCCGGCCGCACCCGTCACCTCGGCAAGCGTCCGCACAACCGCGGCGTGTCGATGAACCCCGTCGACCATCCGCTGGGCGGCGGCGAAGGCAAGACCTCCGGCGGCCGTCATCCCGTCTCGCCGTGGGGCCAGCCCACCAAGGGCTACAAGACCCGTCGCAACAAGCAGACGAACAAGTTCATCGTCAAGCGGAGAACCAAGTAATGGCACGTTCACTCAAGAAGGGTCCGTTCGTCGACGACCATCTGATGAAGAAGGTCGAGTCGATGAACCGCGAGCGCGACAAGAAGGTCATCAAGACCTGGTCGCGCCGCTCGACGGTGACGCCGGAGATGGTCGGTCACACCATCGCCGTGCACAACGGCCGGAAGTTCATGCCGGTGTACGTCTCCGAGAACATGGTCGGCCACAAGCTGGGCGAGTTCGCGGTGACGCGCACGTTCAAGGGCCACAGCGGCAAGAAGGTCGAGAAATCGGCCAAGCCGGCTGGGAAGTGACGCGAGGGCGTCATCCTGAGCGCAAGCGAAGGATCTCGTGAAAAGGAACTGACATGGAAGCAACGGCAACTCTGAAGTACCTCAAGGCCTCTCCGCAGAAGGTGCGGCTCGTGGCCGACCTGGTGCGCGGCAAGAAGGTCGAAGAGGCGCTCAACATCCTTCGCTTCACCCGCAAGTCGGTGGCGAAGGATCTCGAGAAGCTGCTCCGCTCGGCCGTGGCCAATGCGGAGAACAACCAGTCCGCCGACGTCGACGAGCTGGTGGTCTCCAAGATCTACGTGAACGAAGGCCCGCGCGAGAAGCGCGTGCAGCCGGCGCCGATGGGTCGTGCCTACCGCATTCAGAAGCGGAAGGCGCACGTGACGGTGCATGTCTCGGACGAAGTCAAGGCAGTCAACGAGCGCACGGGCGGCAAAGGCCGCGCGCGCGCCACCAGAAAGTAACGGAGGCACACTCTTGGGTCAGAAGGTCAATCCTTACGGTTTTCGGCTGGGCTTCAACAAGACCTGGCATTCGCGCTGGTTTGCAGGGAAGAGCTACGCCGAGACGCTGCATCGCGATCTGAAGCTTCGCGATGACCTCAAGAAGCGCCTCAGCCATGCGGGCGTGTCGGAGATCGACATCGAGCGCACGGCCAACAAGATGCGCATCAACATCTACACCTCGCGTCCCGGCATCATCATCGGGCGCAAGGGTGCCGAGGTGGACAAGCTGCGCGACGAGCTCCAGAAGCTCGTCAACGGCGAGGTCTACATCAACATCCAGGAGATCCAGCGTCCGGAGCTCGACTCGCAGCTCGTGGCCGAGAACATCGCCACGCAGCTCGAGCGCCGCATCGCCTTCCGCCGCGCCATGAAGAAGGCCATGGAGTCGGCCTTCCGCTTCGGCGCGAAAGGAATCAAGGTGCGCGTGTCGGGACGTCTGAACGGCGCCGAGATCGCCCGCACCGAGTGGTACCAGGACGGCCGCCTGCCGCTGCACACCCTGAAGGCCGACATCGACTACGGCCTGGCCACCGCCCGTACCACGTACGGCGTGATCGGCATCAAGGTGTGGCTCTACAAGGGCGAGATGGCCAAGGCGCGGTCGCGCCGCCGCGTGCAGTAATCAGTAAAGACTCAGGAGAAATCGCATCATGATGATGCCGAAGAAGGTCAAGTTCAGAAAGCAGCAGCGCGGACGGCGCCGCGGCCTCGCGACGCGAGGCGCGAAGGTCTCGTTCGGCGACTTCGGGCTGCAGGCGCTCGAGGCGGGCTGGGTGACGGCGCGCCAGATCGAGGCCGCCCGTATCGCCATGACCCGTCACGTCAAGCGCGGCGGCAAGATCTGGATCCGCATCTTTCCCGACAAGCCGGTCACCAAGAAGCCGCTCGAGACCCGTATGGGCAAGGGCAAGGGAGCTCCGGAGGAGTGGGTGTGCGTGATCAAGCCGGCCCGCATCCTCTACGAGATGGAAGGTGTGACGCGGGAGATCGCCGAAGAGGCATTCCGCCTGGCCGCCCACAAGCTCCCGATCAAGACCCGTTTCGTCACGCGCGAGCAGACGGAGGTCGGCGACTAATGGCCAACAAGATTCAGGAGCTCCGCGACAAAAGCAATGACGAGCTGCAGCAGCGCGAGCGCGACCTGCGCGAGCAGCTCTTCAAGCTCCGCTTCCAGCGCGCCACCGGCCGCATGGAAAACCCGATGAAGATGCGTCAGGTACGCCGCGAGATCGCGCAGATCGCGACGCTGCTCAACGAGCGCACTCGCACCAACGCGTAAGGAACACGACATGGCAACGAAGGACAACAACGAAGCGGCGGCGGCGAGCGAGAACAAGCGCACCAAGGTCGGTGTGGTCGTCTCGAACAAGATGCAGAAGACGGTGGTCGTCGCCGTCGAGAACCTCGTCAAGCACGGGATGTATCAGAAGTACATCAAGCGGACCAACAAGTTCCTCGCTCACAGCGAACAGCCCGACATCAACATCGGCGACCGCGTGATCATCGAGGAGACCCGTCCGCTCTCGAAGCGCAAGCGCTGGAACGTGCGCGAAGTGCTGGAGAAAGCGAGCTAGTCATGATCCAGATGGGAACGATTCTCCAGGTGGCCGACAACACCGGCGCGAAGAAGATCGCCTGCATCCGCATGCGCGGCGGCTCCACCGCCGGCCAGTATGCCGGCGTCGGCGACGTCATCACCGCCTCGGTGAAGGAAGCCTCGCCCGACGGCACCGTGAAAAAGGGTGCGGTCGTCAAAGCGGTCATCGTCCGCACGGTCAAGGAGACCCGCCGCCGCGACGGCTCCTACATCAAGTTCGACGACAACGCCGCGGTGCTGATCAACGATCAGCGCGAGCCGGTCGGCACCCGCGTCTTCGGACCGGTGGCCCGCGAGCTCCGCGAGCGGAAGTTCATGAAGATCATCTCGCTCGCGCCGGAAGTGATCTAGGGATTCGATTATGGGTATGTACGGAAAAGCATCCAAACGGAAGGAAGTCCCGACCCACGCGCCGCACGTCCGCAAGGGCGACACCGTGCGCGTGCTGGCCGGCAAGGACCGCGGCAAACAGGGCAAGGTCCTGCGCGTGAACGCCACCAAAGGCACCGCCATCGTCGAGCGCGTGAACTTCACCAAGAAGCACACGCGCGCCAACCCGGGCAAGAACGTCCAGGGCGGCATCCTCGAGCGCGAGTCGCCCATCAACGTGGCCAAGCTGCAGGTGGTCTGCCCGAGCTGCAACGAGCCGACCCGCCTCGGCTCGCACCGCAACGAACAGGGCGAAGGCATCCGCTACTGCCGCAAGTGCAAGACGGATCTGACGAAGTAAAAGCGGTGCAAAGTGCAAAGTGCAGAGAAGCGCAGCTAGCACTTAGCACTTAGCACTTAGCACTTCGGACCACGACAGCTCGTACAACGCCGAGCAGGAAAGAACCAGAGACATGGCAGCCAGACTCAAAGAGCATTACCAGACCGAAGTCCGCAAGCGCCTGCAGGACGAGTTCAAGATCAAGAACCCGATGGCCGTTCCGAAGATCGAGAAGGTCGTCGTGAACATGGGCATGGGCGAGGCCATCTCGAACTCGAAGATCCTCGACAGCGCCGTCGACGAGCTCACCACCATCGCCGGCCAGAAGCCGGTGGTGACCAAGGCCAAGAAGTCGATCGCCAGCTTCAAGCTCCGCGAAGGGCAGTCCATCGGCACGATGGTCACCCTGCGCGGCGACAAGATGTACGAGTTCCTCGACCGCCTGATCAACATCGCCCTGCCGCGCGTGCGCGACTTCCGCGGCGTGCCGAGCAAGTCGTTCGACGGACGCGGCAACTACACCCTCGGCATCCGCGACCACCTGATCTTTCCCGAGATCGATGCAGGCAAGGTCGACAAGTCGAAGGGCATGAACATCACCATCGTCACCACGGCGAAGAACGACGAGCAGGCTCGCTTCCTTCTTCGCGAGCTCGGAATGCCGTTCGGCGGCAAGTAAGAGGAACAGACACTCATGGCCAAGACCTCAATGATCGTCAAGGCGGAGCGCAAGCCGAAGTTTTCGACCCGGAAGCGCAACCGCTGCAAGCAGTGCGGACGTCCGCGCGGCTTTCTGCGCAAGTTCCAGCTCTGCCGCATCTGCTTCCGGCAGCTCTCGCTCGGCGGCTACGTCCCCGGCGTCACCAAGGCGAGCTGGTAGCTCTCCGGACAACGAACACAGGAGTCATACGAATGTCGATGACAGATCCCATCGCGGATATGCTGACCAGGATCCGCAACGGAATTACGTCGCATCACGAGCGCGTCGAGATGCCGAGCTCGAAGCTCAAGGTCGAGGTGGCGCGCATCCTCAAGTCCGAGGGCTTCATCAGCAACTACAAAGTCGTCGAGGAAGACGGCAAGCCGCAGGCTACGCTGCGCGTCTATCTGAAGTACTCGGATGACGGCGAGCCGGTGATCCACGGGATCGAGCGCGTCTCGCGCCCCGGCCGCCGGGTCTATCGCGGCAAGGAAGACATCCCCAAGGTCCTGGGCGGTCTCGGCCTCGCCATCGTCTCGACCTCCAAGGGTGTGCTCTCCGGCGCCGAAGCCGCTCGCACCGGCGTCGGCGGCGAAGTCCTCTGCCAGGTCTGGTAAGGAGATCCGCAAATGTCTCGTATCGGTAAGAAAGAGATCCCGCTGCCGAAAGGCGTCGAAGTCCGTCAGGACGGCCAGGCCGTCGTCGTGAAGGGACCGAAGGGCAGCCTGCAGACGGCGATGGTCCCCGGCATTTCCATGTCGGTGGAAGACAACGTCGTCAAGTTCGAGCGCCGCGACGACGAGGGGAAGACCCGCGCGTTTCACGGCCTGATGCGCGCGCTCGTGGCCAACAACGTCAAGGGCGTGAGCGAAGGCTTCAAGCGCGAGCTCGACATCGTCGGCGTCGGCTACCGCGCCGAGGTGAAGGGCCGCGAGGTCGTCTTCCAGCTCGGCTACTCCCACCCGGTGCGCTTCCCCATCCCGGAAGGCATCGACGTGGTCATCGACGCCAAGACCAACCACATCACCATCACCGGCATCGACCGGCAGAAGGTCGGCCAGGTCGCGGCCGAGATCCGCTCGCTGCGCGAGCCGGATCCGTACAAGGGCAAAGGCATCAAGTACAGCGACGAAGTGATTCGCCGCAAGGCCGGCAAAGCGGCCGGCAAGTAGGCGGCCAGGTAGTAGTCAACTAGTTGACCTAGTGCGCCGGGTATCCGATCTCGGCACAGAGGAAAATCGAAATGGATCGCGCAAAGCAGAGAGTGGAATCGCGCAGCCGGATCCGGGAACGGGTCCGCCGGAAGGTCACGGGTACCGCGGAACGTCCGCGGCTGGCCGTCTTCCGCAGCCTCAAAGGCATCTACGCGCAGGTGATCGACGACGCCGCCGGCCGCACCATCGTCTCGGCCTCGAGCCTGGAGAAGGATGCCGGCGCCAAGGGCTCGAACGCCGCCGCGGCGAAGGCCGTCGGCGCGCTCATCGCGAAGAAGGCCAAGGACAAGGGTGTGACGCGCGTGGTCTTCGACCGCGGCGGCTACCTCTACCACGGAAACATCAAGGCGCTCGCGGATGCGGCGCGTGAGAACGGACTGGAATTCTAGGAGATCAGATGCAGCGTCCAATGCAGCGTCCCGGGCAGGGTGGTCCTCGCGGCGATCGCCGTCAGGAAGAGCGATCCGAGAGCGGGATGATCGATAAGGTCGTCCACATCAACCGCGTCACCAAGGTCGTCAAGGGCGGCAAGAACTTCAGCTTCAGCGCGCTCGTGGTCGTCGGCGACGGTCAGGGGAAGGTGGGCTTCGGCTCCGGTAAGGCGAAGGAAGTGCCGGCGGCCATCAAGAAGGGCATCGAGATCGCCAAGAAGAACATGATCTCCATCGCCATGAGCGGCACGACCATTCCGCACGCCACGGTCGGCCACTACGGCGCCGGCAAGGTCCTGCTCAAGCCCGCCTCGGAAGGTACCGGCGTCATCGCCGGCGGTCCGGTGCGCGCGATTCTCGAGTCGGCCGGCATCCAGAACATCCTCACCAAGTCGCTCGGCACCGCCAATCCGCACAACGTGGTGAAGGCGACCTTCGAGGCGCTCAAGCAGTTGCGCACCGAGGAGCAGTACAAGTCGCTGCGCGGCGGCGATGAGGCGGCGGAAGGAGCGGAGGCATGAAGCTCCTCAGCCGTCTGATGCGCAAGAAGCACGAAGGCAAGACCATCCGCATCCGGCAGGTGCGCAGCGGCATCGGCTGCACGCTCGAGATGCGCGAGACGCTGCGCGCTCTCGGCCTCGGCAAGATGCACCGCATCTCCGAGCGCGCCGACACCCCGGAAGTCCGCGGGATGATCCGCAAGATCCCGCATCTCGTGGAAGTCGTCGAGTAGGAGTCAAATCATGGAACTGAACAACCTCAAACCAAAAAAAGGCTCGCGCCACGCGAAAAAGCGCGTCGGCCGCGGACCGGGCTCCGGCCACGGCAAGACCGCAGGCCGCGGTGAAAAGGGACAGAAGTCGCGCTCCGGCTTCTCCCGCATGCTCGGCTTCGAAGGCGGCCAGATGCCGCTGCACCGCCGCCTGCCGAAGCGCGGCTTCACCAACATCTTCAAGAAAGAGTACGCGGTGGTGAACCTCTCCGACCTCGAGCGCTTCGACAACGGCGCCACGGTCGACGAGGCGGCGCTGCGCGAAGCCGGCCTGGTCAAGGGCCGCAACGACGGCGTCAAGGTCCTCGGCACCGGCGAGCTTACCAAGAAGCTGACCGTCTCCGCCACCAAGTTCTCCGCCACGGCCCGCAAGCAGATCGAAGCGGCAGGCGGCACCTGCCAGGAGATCGAGTAACGTGATCAATCTGGCCGAAACCGCCCGCAACATCTGGGCGATCGAAGACCTGCGCAAGCGCGTGCTGTTCACCTTCGCGCTGCTGGCCGTCTATCGCCTCGGCTCGCACATCCCCACGCCGGGCGTCGATCCCGTCGCGCTGTCGGAGTTCTTCAAGGCGATGAGCGGCGGCGTGTTCGGATTCCTCGACCTCTTCTCCGGCGGCGCGCTGCGCCGCCTCTCGGTCTTCGCCCTCGGCATCATGCCGTACATCTCGGCGTCGATCATCCTGCAGCTCCTCACCGTCGTCTGGCCGTACCTCGAGAAGCTCTCGAAGGAAGGCGAGATGGGGCGCCGCAAGATCAACCAGTACACCCGCTACGGCACGATCGTGCTGTCGGTCGTGCAGTCGCTCGGCGTCGCCTTCTGGCTCAAAGGGCAGGCCGCTCCCGGCGGCGCGCCGCTCGTCCCGCCGCACATCCAGGACGCGCTCTGGGGACTCGGCTTCCCGATCATGACCGTCCTCACGCTCACCACCGGCACCGCCTTCATCATGTGGCTCGGTGAGCAGATCTCCGAGCGCGGCATCGGCAACGGCATCTCGCTGATCATCTTCGCCGGCATCGTGGTCGGCCTGCCGTCGGCGGTGCTCAACACCGTCGAAGACATCCGCACCGGCCAGCGCAGCATCTTCGGCATGCTGTTCCTGGTGCTGTTCATGATCGTCGTCGTCGCCTTCGTCGTCTTCATGGAGCGCGCGCAGCGACGCATTCCGGTGCAGTACGCCAAGCGCGTGGTCGGCCGGAAGGTCTACGGCGGCTCGAACACCTACCTGCCGCTGCGCGTGAACACCGCCGGCGTCATCCCGGTCATCTTCGCCTCGTCGATCCTGGTGATCCCGCAGACGCTGGCGCAGGTGATCAAGGCCCCGTGGGCGACCTCGATCGGCAACCAGTTGCGCGTCGGCGAGCCGCTCTACTACCTGCTGCAGGTGGCCGGCATCATCTTCTTCGGCTACTTCTACACCTCGATCGTCTTCAACCCGGTCGACACCGCCGACAACATGCGCAAGTACGGCGGCTTCATCCCCGGCATCCGTCCCGGCCGGCGGACCTCCGACTACATCGACCGCGTGCTCACGCGCATCACCTTCGTCGGCTCGGTCTACCTGGCCGCCGTCTGCATCCTTCCGGAATTCCTGATCTCCGGCATTCACGTCGCGCAGTTGCCGTTCGGCGTCGGCGCGGCCATGGATCGCGCGCTGCCGCTCTGGATCACGGAAGGCATGGGGCTGAACTTCTACTTCGGCGGCACCTCGCTGCTGATCGTGGTCGGCGTGGCCATGGATACGATCCAGCAGATCGAGTCGCAACTGGTGATGCGCCATTACGACGGCTTCATGAAGAAAGGCCGCATCCGCGGACGCCGCGGCTGATCGCCGGACGCAGCATGAAGATCATTTTCATCGGACCTCCGGGAAGCGGGAAAGGGACGCAGGCCAAGCGGCTGGCGAACCGTCTCGCCATTCCGCACATCTCGACCGGCGACATGCTTCGCGAAGCGGTGGCCGACGGGACGGAGCTCGGGCGGCAGGCCGCGCCGATCATGGCCGGCGGCGGGCTCGTGTCGGACGATCTGATGATCGGCATCATCAACGAGCGGCTGGCCAAGCCGGACGCGCAGCGCGGCTTCATCCTCGACGGTTTTCCGCGCACGACCGTGCAGGCGGAAAAGCTCGACAATATCGTCGGGAATGGAAATGAGCCCCTCCGGGTTCTTCAACTGCTCGTCCCAGACGACGCCATCGTCCGCCGCATCACCCTGCGCCGGACGTGTGCGCAGTGTGGGGCGATTTACCATCTCGAAAACCAGCCGCCCGCGAACGACAGCGTCTGTGATAGCTGCGGCGCGGCGGTGATCGCACGGCCCGACGATACGGAGGAAGCCGTGCGCAAGCGCCTGGAAGCGTTTCACCGGCAGACGCTCCCGGTCGCGACGTACTACAAGTCGAAGAAACTCTTGCGAGAGGTCGACGGGGTTGGTCCCGTCGATGAGGTCTTTGAACGGATTGAGAAGTCCCTGGCGTAAACGAGCGTGCTCGATCGTATGAAGGGACCGACGCTGAAGAGTCGCGACGAGATCGCGATCATGGACCGGACCAACCGGATCGTGGTCGAGATCCTCGAGCTGATGCGGAGCATGGTCAAGCCTGGCGTGACCACCGCGCAGCTCAACGCCGCGGCCGAAGAGGAGCTGGCCCGGCGCGGCGCGAAGTCGCCGTTCAAAGGCTACGCTCCGATGAATCTGCCGCCCTATCCGGCGGTGGTCTGCTCGTCGGTCAACGATGTGATCGTTCACGGCATCCCCAATCGCGCGCGGCTGCAGGAAGGCGACATCCTCGGGCTCGACTTCGGGTCGATCTACGAGGGCTTCGTCGGCGACGCGGCCATCACCATCCCGGTGGGGAAGGTGAGCGAGAAGGCGGAGAAGCTGATGAACACCACGCGCGAATGCCTCGAGCTGGCCATCGAAGAGATGCGGCCCGGCCGCCACCTCGGCGACATCGGCGCGGCGGTGCAGGAGCATGCGGAGTCCCGCGGCTACCACGTCATCCGCACCTTCGTCGGTCACGGCATCGGACGTCGGATGCACGAGGAGCCGCAGGTGCACAACTTCGGGCGCCGCGGACGCGGCCTCGAGCTGCGCGAGGGAATGGTGCTGGCCATCGAGCCGATGCTCTGCGAGATCGGCGCGAAGCTGCGCTCGCGCATCGAGCGGGCCGGCGCGAACGGGATGATCCAGGACGTGCGTACCGACAACGACGGTTGGACGGCCCGCACGATCGACGGCACGCTGGCCGCGCATTTCGAGAACTCGGTGGCGGTCACGGCAAACGGTCCCTGGGTGCTAGGGAAGTAATGAGAGATGAGGAATGAGGCATGAGTGAAGAGGCGGCTCATCACTCATCCCTCATTACTGGAGTAACAAGGGATGAGGAATGAGGCATGAGTGAAGGTACGAGCGTCCGGCGCAACGCGCCGACTCATCCCTCATCCCTCATCCCTCATCACTGAACACAAAGGAAAGCATGTCGAAGGAAGACGCGATTGAAGTGACGGGGACGGTCCTGGAAACGCTGCCGAATGCGATGTTCCAGGTCGAATTGGAGAACAAGCACAAGGTGCTGGCCCACATCTCCGGCAAGATGAGAAAGCACTTCATCCGCATTCTTCCGGGCGACAAAGTCCTGGTCGAGCTCTCGCCGTACGATCTGACGCGCGGGCGCATTACCTATCGGTACAAGTGAGCGAATCATGAAAGTGCGTTCATCAGTCAAGCGAATCTGCAGCAAGTGCAAGGTCGTCCGTCGTCAGGGCGTGATTCGGATCATCTGTGAGAATCCGAAGCACAAGCAGCGTCAGGGTTAATTCAGGAGCTATCTCGAAATGGCACGTATCGCGGGTGTGGATCTTCCACTGAACAAGCGGGTCGAAGTCGGCCTGACGTACATCTTCGGCATCGGCCGGACGCGCTCGGCGCGCATTCTCGGCGAGGCCGGCGTGAACAAGGACGTCCGCGTCAAAGACCTCACCGAGGATGACGTCCGCAAGATCCGGCAGATCATCACGGACGAGGGGAAGGTCGAAGGCGACCTCCGCAAGGACGTCGGCCTCGACATCAAGCGGCTGATGGAAATCAACTGCTACCGCGGCATGCGCCACCGCCGCGGCCTGCCCGTCCGCGGCCAGCGCACGCACACCAATGCGCGTACGCGCAAAGGTCCGCGCAAGGGCGCGGTCGCGGGCAAGAAAAAAGCCACCAAGAAATAAGGGATCGATTCAATGGCAACTGCAAGAGCACCCAAGGCGGGCGCACGGCGCGCCGGCACCAAGCGCAAGGAGCGCAAGAACGTTCCTCACGGCGTCGCCTCGATCGCGGCGACGTTCAACAACACGATCGTGGCCATCACCGATCCGGTGGGGAACATCCTCTCCTGGTCGAGCGCCGGCCGCATCGGCTTCAAGGGCTCGCGCAAAGGCACTCCGTTCGCCGCTCAGGTGGCCGCGCAGAATGCCGCGCAGCTCGCGCAGGAGCATGGCGTCCGCTCGGTCGACGTGAAGGTCAAAGGCCCCGGCGCCGGCCGCGAGTCCGCCATCCGTGCCCTGGCCGCGTCCGGCCTCGACATCAAGTCGATCAAGGACGTCACGCCGATCCCGCACAACGGCTGCCGTCCGCCGAAGCGGCGCCGCGTCTGACGCGGCCGTTTTCCCATCGGTATCAGTTACGCCGAGCAGCAGCCGGCGTATGCGGAGCGCCTCATGGTGAGGCGGGTCCGAAACATTGAGGAGGCACAGTGGCTCGTTACACCGACCCCGTCTGCCGGCTTTGCCGTCGCGAGGGCATGAAGCTCTTCCTGAAGGGCGATCGCTGCTTCAAGGACAAGTGCGCCATCGAGCGCCGCAACTACGCTCCGGGCCAGCACGGCCGTCGCCGCTCCAAGGTTCTCGGCTACGGCATCCAGCTTCGTGAGAAACAGAAGGTCAAACGCATTTACGGTCTGCTGGAAAATCAGTTCCGGCTCTACTTCCACCGCGCCGCGCAGCGCACCGGCGTCACCGGCGACAACCTCCTTCGTCAGCTCGAGCTCCGGCTCGACAACGTCGTCTACTCCCTCGGCTTCGCCTCCTCCCGAGCGCAGGGGCGCCAGCTCGTCCGCCACGGCCACATCGAGGTGAACGGCCGGAAGATCAACGTCCCCTCGTATCAGGTGCGCAAGGGCGACGTCATTCAGGTTCGCGAAAAAGGCCGGAAGAACGACCAGATCCGCCAGGCCGTCGAAACGGCCGCGGGCCGCGGCGTTCCGGCCTGGCTGCAGCTCGAGCCCGATCAGTTCCGCGGCACCGTGACGGACCTTCCGAAGCGCGAAGACATCCGTCTGCCGATCCAGGAACAGTTGATCGTCGAACTGTACTCGAAGTAATCAATCTCGATGGCCACTGTGGACGACGCGCTCGCGCGTCCGCGGTGCCGTCCGACGCGAGGAGGCCGCTCAGATGATGTGGTCAGATTTCCAGAAACCCAAGAAGCTCGAATACGATCCCGAAACCCTTACCCCGAACTACGGGCGCTTCGTCGCCCAGCCGTTCGAGCGCGGCTTCGGCACGACGATCGGCAACGCCCTCCGGCGCGTGCTGCTCTCGTCGGTCGAAGGCGCCGCCATCACCGCCGTCCGCGTGGAAGGCGTGCTCCATGAGTTCTCGTCGCTCCAGGGCGTGGTCGAGGACATGACCGACGTCGTCCTCAACCTCAAGCAGATTCCCTTCCGCCTGCACGGCGGCGGTCCGAAGACGCTCTACCTCGAGAAGAAGGGTCCCGGCGTGGTCACCGCCGCCGACTTCGAACAGGATGCCGACATCGAGATCCTCGACCCGACCGCGCACATCGCCACGCTGTCGAAGGAAGGCTCGCTCAAGCTCGAGGCGCGTCTCAAGCGCGGCCGCGGCTACGTCGTGGCCGACCGCAACGCCGACACCGATCTGCCGCTCGGCTACATCCCGGTCGACTCGATCCATTCGCCGGTGCGCCGCGTGAACTATCACGTGGAAGGCGCCCGCGTCGGGCAGATGACCGACTACGACAAGCTCGTGCTCGAGGTCTGGACCAACGGCGCGGTCTCGCCGCAGGAAGCGATCAGCCTCGCCGCCGAGCTCCTCGGCGACCACCTCCGCATCTTCAGCGCCTTCGAAACGCGCATCGAAGAGCGTGAGGAAGCGGCCGCTCCGGAAGTCGATCCGCGGATGGCCGAGATGCTCTCGAAGCCGATCGAGGAGCTCGACCTCTCGGTCCGCTCCGCGAACTGCCTCAAGAACGCGAACATCCGCACCCTCGGCGATCTGGTGCAGCGCACCGAGCGCGAGATGCTTTCCACCAAGAACTTCGGCCGCAAGTCGCTCGACGAGATCAAAGACGTTCTCGCCAGCCTCGGGCTGTCGTTCGGCATGTCCCGTATGCCCGTCGGCTCGCGCGCCGACATGCGCGAGTAGGAGGTTTCGATGAGACACGGAATGGCCAACCGCAAGCTGGGCCGGACGTCGAGCCACCGCGCTGCGATGTTCCGCAACCAGCTCGCGTCGTTGATCGACAACGAACGCATCATCACCACGCTGCCGAAGGCGAAGGAGCTCCGTCCGCTCGCCGAGAAGCTGATCACGCTGGCCAAGAACGACAGCGTGCACGCGCGCCGTCAGGCCGCGCGCCAGGTCCTCGACGACGCGGCCGTGGTCAAGCTGTTCGACACCATCGGTCCGCGCTTCTCCACGCGTCCCGGCGGCTACACGCGCATCATGAAGCTCGGCGCGCGCCGCGGCGACGCCGCCGAGATGGCCATCCTCGAGCTGGTCGAGCGCTCCGCCGACAAGGAGACGACCACCGCCGCGCCGGCTGCGCCCGCGAAGGGCTCGCGCAAGGCCGCGCCGAAAAAAGCGGAAGCGGCGCCCGCCGACGACGAGAAGCCGAAGCGCGGACGCAAAGCCGCGCCGAAGGGCGACGACGCACCGCCGGCCGACGAGAAGCCGAAGCGCACGCGCAAGAAAAAAGAAGAGTAGGCAATCAGACGAAAACGCCCGCGGCAACGCGGGCGTTTTTGTTTGCGCTCACAGCCGCAGGCGCGCGCGCGTGATGGTCTGATCGCCGTCGTGCACCGGCACCGCCGTCGACGCGGCGCGCGCGCGCAGCAGCGGCGCGGCGATCGGCGGCAGGCCGAAGCTGACGTCGGTGGCGGTCGCTTCGATCGGGCCGCGCGCGACGAGCTCGAGGTCCATCGACGTGCCGTTCACCACCGCCACGTGCCACGGCGGATCGAGCGGCGCCTGGAAGCGCGCCGGCGCGGGCGGCGGGTTAACGCCGTTCACGCGCATCGAGGCGACGTCGCCGCGGAAGATCACGATCACGCGATTGGCGTTGCGTTGCGAGCGGACGTGCAGCGCGACGCGCTCGCCGCGCCGCTCGCCGGTCACGAGCACGCGCTGCAGACCGATGCGCGGCGCCACCGCAGTGCGCCGCGTGCCGCCGTTCCACGGTGTGAGCGTGTTGGGACTGGTGCGGAACGCCGCCGCGCGCTCGAGCGCCGGCGTGAGCGGCGAGGCCGACCACGTCGCAGTCGAGTCATCGCTGTCGTCGGCGTAGGTGAGCGTGACGAAGCGCGGCTTCTCGCGCGTGACCGCCGGCTGCAGCAGCGCGACGACGGCGCAAATCGCCGCAGCCACTACGAACGCGAGCGCCGCGCGCACGCGCGTCACCAGCGGCGCCACGAGCGTGGCGAAGATGGCCATCAGCAGCGCGATCGCCGCGATGAGGCGGCCGCCGAGCGCGTCGTAGAGCGTGACCGCGAGCGGAAAGAGCAGCAGCGCGGAAACCGCCGCGGCGACCGCACTCGTGACGAGATCCGACGCGCGTGCGAGTGCGCAGCAGGTCACCGCGAACGCCGGCACGAGCAGCAGGTAGCTCGCGCCCGGCATCGTCAGCGCCAGGGCGATGGCCATGGCATGCCAGACGATGGCCGCGCCGTAGAGCAGCGGCAGCGCCTCGGCGCGGCGGCGCGCCAGCGCGAACGACGTCAGCGCCGCGGCGATGCCGATGGTCCACATCGACACGACCGGCGCGAGCGGATGCGCGACCCAGTTGATGTCGCTGCTGTGCAGGCGCGCCAGCCAGCTCAGCGCCGCGCCGCCGATCAGCGCGAGCACGATCGTGGCGAAGGTGGCGATCACGCCGAAGGTCATCGCCCGCGGCGGCATGCGCCGCGCGCCGAAGACGAGCAGCACCAGACTCACGATCGCGAGCCAGAGCGTCCATTCCTGCGGCCACCACACCAGCACGAAGCCGAGGAGATCGAAGTAGGTCGCGTCGGTATTGCTGCGCGCGGCGAGATCGGCGCTCGCCAGCGCGCGCAGCGTGGCCAGCACGTTGTCGCCGTGATGCTGCAGCGTGCGCGCGCTGACGTTCGCCAGATTGTCGAGCGGCGTGTGATAGCGGTTCACGCCGCCGATCGCGGCGAAGTTCACCGCCGCCTTGCCGGCGCGTTTGTACACCGTCACGTCGGTGTCGTTCGGCAGCAGGTCGTAGATCGCGAAAAAGAGCGAGCTCGCCTGCGGCCGCGGCAGCGCATGGGCGAGATGGCGGATCAGCCAGCGATTGCCGCGGCTGGTCTCGAACATCGTGCTCGAGCCCTCGGTGCCGCGATTCTCGACGTTGATCACCACCGCCACGTCGCGCGCGAGCGACTCGTCGGCGACGAATCCTTCGGCGCCGAGGAGCCCCGATTCTTCGCCGTCGTCGACGAGAAACACCACGCGGTTGGCGAAGCGCTCGTCGCGTACCGCCCGCGCCACCTCGAGCAGCGCGGCCACGCCCATGCCGTCGTCGGACGCGCCCGGCCCGGCCGGCACGGAGTCGTAGTGCGCGGTGACGAGCACCGTATCGCCGCTGCCGCCGCCGCGCGCGGCGACGATGTTGTTGACGTTGCCGCAGAGCGGTACTGCGTTGCAGGCGAAGCGCTGCTGCACGCGCACCTCGTAGCCGAGGCTGCGGAAGCGGGCGGCGATGCGCTCGCGCACGGCCGCGTTCGCCGGCGTGCCGATCGGATGCGGCTGCTGGTCGCCGAGCACGTTGCGCAGCTCGTTCATGGCGCGGGCGGCGGAGAAGACATTCGGCGGCGCGGCGGCATCGCGCGGAGCCGGCCCGTCGCGCCGGATCACAGCCAGCGCCAGCACGGCCAGGAGCGGAACGACCACCGTCAGCGTGCGGCGCACGCGGCGCATTGTCGCACCAAGCGCAACTCCGGCGTCCCGATTCCGTAAGCATCCTCAAACGGAGGTGCAGGAATGAAGACATTGATCGCAGGGACGCTGGCGTTCCTCTTCGCATTCGCGGCCGGAGCCGCGGAGCTGACCGAGACCATCGACAAGACCTTCGACGTGCGGCCGGGCGCGCGCGTCGTGCTGAGCAACGTGAACGGGCGCATCAGCGTCGGCGCGTGGGACCAGCCGCGCGTGCGCGTGGTGGCCATCAAGAAAGTGGAGGCGGCCAAGGACGATCTGCGCGCGACGATGAACGAGCTGAAAGTGGAGCTGCAGCCGCGCGACGGCAACCTCTTCGTCACCACGCATCATCCCCGTACCGAGCACAACGGCGGCGGCTTCTTCGACTGGCTCCTCGGCAACGACATCGAAGCCTCGGTGACGTACGAGCTCACCGTGCCGCGCTCGATGAACGTCGAGGTCGACAACACGAACGGCTCGATCGTCGTGAACGGCGTCAACGGCAAGCACGCCCTCGAAACGACCGACGGCAAGATCGAGCTGGCGCGCTGTGCCGGCGCGGTCAGCGCGACGACCACCAACGGCTCGATTCACGCCGAGCTGGTGAGCGTGATCAAAGGTCAGCCGATGCAGTTCGAGACGACGAACGGCCGCATCAGCGTGACGGTGCCGCGCGACCTCGCCGCCGACGTCGACGCCGGCACGACCAACGGCTCGATCACCACCGACCTGCCGATCGCGACCACGCGCCTCGGACGCACGTCGCTGCGCGGCACGATCAACGGCGGCGGCACGAGCCTGCGGCTGCGCACCACCAACGGCGGGATCGAGATCAAGACCGCGAGCTGACGCGCGAGCGCCGGCGCGCATGCGTTGCGTGTACGTCGCGGCAGACGCGTCCGCGCGCCTGCCGCAGTACGAGCACGATGGCCGGCACGTTCAGGAAGCGGAAGATGTCGACGGGCGCGGCGGGCACGATCTGGATCGCCGCGGCCAGCACTGCGGATCGGAAGCGCACGCCGGAGTGAACGTCACTCCGGCGTGATGTATGCCGCGGTGATGCCGCCGTCGACGAGGAACGAGGAGCCGTTCACGAAGGACGACTCGTCGCTGGCCAGGAACAACGCCGCGTTCGCCATCTCCTCGGCGCGCGCGAAGCGGCCCGGCGGAATGTGCACGAGCCGCCGCTGCCGCCGCGCCGGATCGGCCAGCAGCTCCGCGAGCAGCGGCGTCTCCACCGGTCCGGGGCAGAGCGCGTTCGCACGGATGTTCTGCCGCGCGAACTCCACGGCGATCTCGCGCGTCATCGCCAGCACGCCGCCCTTGCTGGCGGTGTAGGCGATCTGCGGCACCGCCGCGCCCATCACCGCCACGAACGACGCGGTGTTGATCAGCGAGCCGCCGCCGGCGCGCAGCAGCGCCGGGATCTCGTACTTGCAGCCGAAGAAGACGCCCTTCAGATTCACGTCGATGACGAAGTCCCAGATCTCCTCGGTCGTGGTCGTGACCGACTCGTCGTCGGGATGAAAGACGCCGGCGTTGTTGAAGGCGATGTGCAGCGCGCCGAACTCTTTCTCGGCGAATGCAACCATCGCCTCCGAGTCCTTCGCCTTCGATACATCGGCCGCGAACGCGCGCGCCTCGCCGCCGGCCGCGGTGATCTCGTCGACCGTCGCCTGCGCCGCCTCCTGCTTGAGGTCGACCACCACGACGCGCGCGCCTTCGGACGCGAACAGCAGGCACGACGCCTTGCCGATGCCCGACCCGCCGCCGGTGATGAGCGCGACTTTTCCGCTAAGCCTGTTCAAAGTACCGCCTCCGTTCCCAGTCGGTCACGACCGCGTCGAACTTGCGTTGTTCGGTGCGGAAAAAGTGGAGGTAATGCTCGACGACGTTCTCGCCGAAGGCCTGCCGCGCGAACGCGCTCTGCTCGAGCGCCGCGATTGATTCGATGAGCGAATGCGGCACCTGCGGCAGCTCGAGCGCGCCGTAGACGTCGCCTTCGAATGCGTCCGGCGGCTCGATCTGGTTGGCGATGCCGTCCAGTCCCGCGGCCAGCGTTGCGGCGAAGGCGAGATACGGATTGGCGTCGGCGCCGGCGGTGCGGCACTCGATGCGCAGCGACGGACCATGTCCGACGATGCGGAAGCCGGCGGTGCGATTGTCGTAGCTCCAGGCGATGCCGGTCGGCGCGAACGAGCCGGCCACGTAGCGTTTGTACGACGACGGATAGGGTGCGTAGAAGGCGAAAAGCTCGCGGATGTGCGCCATCCAACCGCCGAGGAACCAGCGGAACAGCGGCGAGCACTTGATGGGGCCGAGCGAGTCGTCGCCGGCGAATAGCGGCTTGCCGTCTTGCGACCAGAGGCTCGCGTGAATGTGGCAGCTCGAGCCGGCGTAGCGCTCGTCCCACTTGGCCATGAACGTCACTGACCGTCCGTGCTGCCAGGCGATCTCCTTCGCCGCATGCTTGTAGATCGCGTGCCGGTCCGACATCTCCAGCAGGTCGGCGTAGCGCAGCCCGATCTCCTGCTGCCCCGGACCCCATTCGCCCTTCGACGACTCCACCGGCACGCCGGAGCGCTCGAGATGGCGGCGGATGTCGCCGATCAGGTACTCCTCTTTCGTCCCCTGGAAGATGTGGTAGTCCTCGATCAACCGGCCGATCGGCTCGATGTTGACGAAGCTCTTCTTCGCCACCTCTTCGTACGAGTCCTTGAAGACATAAAGCTCGAGCTCCGACGCGCCCATGGCCGTGTAGCCGAGGCTGGAGGCGTGCGCGAGCTGACGCCGCAGAATGCCGCGCGGCGCGTACGGCACGAGCTCGTCCGCCTCTTCCTCGTACACGTCGCACAACACCAGCGCGGTCTTGTTGAGCCACGAAGCGATGCGCAGCGTGTTGAAGTCGGGCACGGGGCGGAAGTCGCCGTAGCCTTTCGCCCAGCTCGTGAATTGATAGCCGGGCACCGGATCCATGTCGACGTCGCAGGCGAGCAGATAGTCGCAGGCGTGAATCTCCGTCTGCTCGACGAAGAAGCGGCCGACGATGCGCTTGCCGACGAGGCGCCCGTACATGTCGGGAAAGACGACGAGGACCGTGTCGATCTCGTCGTCGGCGACGAGGCGTTTGAGCTGTTCGAGGTCGATGCGTCCCTGCATGGCTACGCGCTCACGTCGATGTAGACGGTCTTCCACTCGGTGTAATGATCGAGCGCCTGCAGGCCGAGCTCGCGCCCGAGGCCGCTGCGCTTGACGCCGCCGAACGGCCCTTCCACGTGCACGCTGCTGCCGGAGTTGATCGACAGATTTCCCGTCTCGACGGCGCGCGCCACGCGCAGCGCGCGGCCGATGTCGCGCGTCCAGATCGAGCCGGAGAGGCCGTAGAGCGAGTCGTTGGCCATCCGCACCGCTTCCTCTTCGTCGCCGAACGGCATCACCGCCACCACCGGCCCGAAGATCTCCTCGCGCACGATGGTCATGTCGGGACGGGCGTCGGTGAAGACGACCGGCGCGAGATACGAGCCGCGCTCGAACGCCGGCGCGCCGCCGCTGGCGAGCGTGGCGCCTTCGTCGCGGCCGCGATCGATGTACTGCATCACGCGCTTGCGATGGGCGTCGGTGACGAGCGGCCCCATCTCCGTTTCATCGTCGAGCGGATCGCCCACTTTCACTTTCTGAAATGTGTCGACCAGCGCTTTGGTGAAGCGGTCGTAGAGGCCGCGCTGCACGAGGATGCGGCTGCGCGCGCAGCAATCCTGTCCGGCGTTTCCGAGCGAGCTGGAGACCGCCGAGGCGACGGCGCGATCGAAGTCGGCATCGTCGAAGATCACGTTGGCCGACTTGCCGCCGAGCTCCAGCGAGACGCGCTTCACGTCATCCGCGGCGAGGCGCATGACGTTCATCCCGACTTCCGTACTTCCGGTGAAGGCCACTTTCCGTACGGATGGATGTTTGATGAGCGCTTCGCCCACGACCGAGCCGGCGCCGGTGAGGATGGTGAAGACGCCTTCCGGGATGCCGGCCTGCAGCGCGAGCTCGGCCAGGCGCAACGCGGTGAGCGGCGTCTGTTCCGCCGGCTTGAGCACGACGCAGTTCCCCATGGCCAGCGCCGGCGCCGACTTCCAGGAGGTGATGGCCATCGGGAAGTTCCACGGCACGATGATTCCGCAGACGCCGACCGGCTCGCGGAACGAGAGGAGCACGCCCGGCGCCGCGGCCGGGATGGTCTGCCCGCCCACTTTGTTCGTCGCGCCGGCGTAGTACTCGAAGACGTTCGCGGCGAGGTCGACTTCGTCGCGCGAGTCGCGGATCGGCTTGCCGACGTTGCGCGTTTCCAGCCGCGCCAGTTGCTCGCGGTTCTCGCGGATCAGCGAGGCGAGGCGCAGCAGCAGCCGGCCGCGGTCGCGCGAGTTGATGCCGCGCCACGGTCCGCGAAAGGAGCGGTCGGCCTCGCGCACGGCGCGGTCGACGTCGGCCGCGTTCTTCTGCTCGACGTCGGTGAGCGGATCGCCGGTGGCCGGCTCGATGAGCGTGGTCATGCGCGCCGTCGCTAGTGCAAGAAGCGGTGCACGCTCAGTCCGGCGGCGGCAGCTCGCTGGCCGGGTCGCCCTGCAGGGTATGCCAGGCGATGGCCGCCAGGACGATGACACCGCCGGCGATGGCGAATGCCGACGGGCGTTCGCCGAGGAACAGCAGCACCCACACCGGGTTCATGACCGGTTCGAGCATGCCCGTGAGCGAGGCCTCGGTCGCGGCGACGTCGCGCAGTCCGCGCACGAAATACGCGTAGGCGAGGCCGATCTGGAAGATGCCGAGGAAGGCCAGGCCGAGGAGCGAGCGCGTGGTGAGCGCGAGATCGTCGTAGACGAACGGCAGCAGCACCAGCGCCAACGCGATGTTGCCCCAGGCCACGGCCGCGCGCGACGAGCCGGACTCGCGCCGCAGCGCCAGGATCATCGAGGCGAAGAAGACGCTCGAGACGAGGGCCATGCCGTTGCCGGCCAGGCCGCGCGCTTCGAACTTGCCGACGAAGAAGAGGGCCATGCCGCCGAGGGCGACGCCGATGGCGATGACGTCGCGCCGCCGCATCGGCTCGCGCAGCACGAACGGCGCGAGCAGCAATACCCAGACGACGCCGGCGTATTGCAGGAAGATGGCGTTCGCCGCAGTAGTCCACTTCGTCGCCACGACGAAGGTGGTCAAGCAGGTGCCGTAGCTGATCATCGCCACGAGAAACGCCGGCGACGCTTTCACACGCAAATCGCGCCGGAAGATGGCGAAGAGCGTGGCCGCGGCGAAGAGCGAGCGGTAGAAGGTGACTTTCAGCGGCGGGTCGGCCACCCACTTGATGCCGATGCCGCCGCTCGACCAGAGCAACGCCGCGATGGCAATGTAAAAGAGTCCCCGTCGCCGCGCATTCACGCGCGGAGTGTAGCGCTGACGGATCGGGGGAACGACGAGGGGGCCTCCGGCGGCTGGGGCCGAGGGCCCCAGACCCCATTGGGTTGGCCTAGCCTCCGCGACACTGTGTCGTGAGCTTGGAAG
>DASVQE010000057.1:0-23173 GCA_036389275.1 Thermoanaerobaculia bacterium | reverse complement strand
GACCCCATCTTGGTTGGCCTAGCCTCCGCGACACTGTGTCGTGAGCTTGGAAGGCAGTGTCGCGGAGGCTTGGCCAACCAACGGGGTCCGGGGCCCGTGGCCCCGGCCGCCGGAGGCCTCTGGTCGTTCCCCTTTGCCCCGGGGGCGGAGCGGACCCGCGTGCGCGGGCCGCTCCGCGGGTGGCGGGATCAGCCGGCGCAGATCGTGTTGAGTGCGGCGGCGAGACGGTTGAGGATGTCGGCGATCTTGCCGCCGACGAGCGGGATGCGTTTCACGATGCTGATGATCGTGTTCCAGTACGGCTTGAGGCGCTGCCACGCGTCGCAGAACTGCGCGGCGCCGCCGCCCGAAGCGGCGCTGGCCTGCGACGAGCTCGCGGAAGCGCTCGAGGCCGAGCCGCCCGACAGCGACGACAGCACGGACTGGCCGGCCGCGACGATCTGATCGGTCTCGTCGCCTTGCGAGCCGCCGCCGGAAGTCGATGCGGCCGACGTGCGCGAGCCGCGGCAGTAGAGGTCCAGCCCCATCGCCAGCGTGCTGAGAATGCCGGAGATGATGATGCCGACCTCCGGGATCAGCGCGACGGCCTTGGAGATGATGCCCCAGAAGGGCTTGATCATTCCCCAGATGGAACAGACATCGACGTCGGCGACCGACGGCGCGCTGAGCTGCGAATGAAGGGTATCGATCTGCTTCTGTTCGTCGTGGGTGAGGGTGAGGTGTTGCGATGCCATAGCGATGTTCTCTCCTTACATCAGGAGTGATGGAAAGAAGGAAATCCACACCCACAACTTTGGAAACAGGTCGCGCCCGCTATAATGCGCGCGTGACGGTCCTACCTCAGGAGCAGCAACAGCAGGCGCCCGCCTTCTCGTTGAACGACCTGCTCGTCTACATGGCCAAGCAGCAGGCCTCCGACCTGCACCTCAAGCCGATGCGCCCGCCGCTGGTGCGGGTGCAGGGGAAGCTCATCCCGGTCAAGACCGATCCGCTCAAGCCGGCCGACCTCGAGAAGATGCTGCTGCCGATCCTCAACCGCGCCCAGCGCGAGAAGTTCGACACGCAGATGTCCGTCGACTTCGGCTACGGCGTTCCGGGCGTGGCCCGCTTCCGCGCGAACATGTACATGCAGCGCGGCACGGTCGGCGCGGTCTTCCGCCGCATCCCGATCCAGATCTCGACCGTCGACGCGCTGGAGCTGCCGACGGCGGTGCGCGATCTCACGCAGATCCCCGACGGGCTGGTGCTGGTGACCGGCCCGACCGGCTCCGGCAAGTCGACCACGCTCGCGGCGATGCTGCTCGAGATCGCCGAGCACGAGCCGCTGCACGTCGTGACCATCGAAGACCCGATCGAGTTTCTCTTTCAGGACCGCGTCGCCGCGATCTCGCAGCGCGAGGTCGGCACCGATACGCCGACCTTCCGCGAGGCGCTGCGCAACGCCATGCGCCAGGATCCCGACGTGATCATGGTCGGCGAGATGCGCGACGTGGAGACGATGCAGACCGTGCTCACCGCCGCGGAGACGGGACACCTGGTCTTCTCCACGCTGCACACGAACAACGCCGCGCAGACCATCGACCGCATCATCGACGCGTTTCCGCCGGAGCAGCACAAGCAGATCCGCTCGCAGCTCTCGCTGGTGCTGCGCGGCATCATCTCGCTCAAGCTGATCAAGACGCGCGACGGCCGGATGACCGCGGCGGTGGAAGTGCTCAAGAACTCGCCGCGCGTGGCCAAGCTGATCGAGGAAGGGCTGACCAAGGACATCCACGAGGAGATCGAGGGCTCCGTCGGTCTCTATCGCATGCAGACGATGAATCAGTCGCTCATCGCGCTGCTCGTCCACCAGAAGATCTCGTATCAGGATGCGATGGCGCTCTCGAGCGATCCCGACGATCTCTCGCTCAAGTTGCGCAAGCTCTTTCCGCAGATCGAGGAGCGCGTCCGCCAGGGAGGCGACATGGCACCGAGCTATTCCGATTTCTCGCAGATCACTGAGCTGATGGACATCAAGCGGCTGTACGAAGAGCAGGAGTCGCAGTGGCGGCAGCGCCTGAGCGACAAGACCGAGGAGATCGAGGGGCTGCGCCACGACACCGAGTACCTCCGCTCGCAGCTCGCGCAGCAGAGCGGCGGGCAGAATCAGAAGGACGAGGAGATCGCGCGCCTGCGCGCCGAGACCGAGCGCCTGCGCGCCGACGCCCAGGCCAAGATCGCCCAGCTCCAGGAGCGCATCAAGGAGCTGAACCAGAAATTAATGGCCGCGTCGCCCGTTAAACGCTGACGTGAGCACGCAGCCCTCGAAGACTCTCGAGACCTTTCCGAATCCCAATCCCGAGCGCGACTACGAGATCGCGTTCGAAGCGCCCGAGTTCACCTGCCTCTGCCCGATGACCGGGCAGCCCGACTTCGCCACCATCCGCATCCGCTACGTCCCGCACGAGCGCTGCGTCGAGCTCAAGTCGCTCAAGCTCTATCTCTGGTCCTATCGCGACGAAGGCGCGTTTCACGAAGCGGTCACGAACCGCATCGCCAACGATCTCATCGCCGCCGTCGATCCGCGCTTCCTCGAAGTGGAAGGAGACTTTTACGTGCGCGGCGGGATCTCGACGAAGGTGAAGGTGACGCATCGGCGCTGAACGATGAACGATGAAGGATGAACGATGAACAAAGGCAGTCGTTCATCGTTCATCCTTCATCGTTCAGCGTTCTCTTCAGCCTCCACTGCTCGTTCACATACTCCACGAATCCCGGCGTCTCTCCCGCTATCCACTCCGTTAATAGTTCGACACTCGTATCATCAACGCCGTTGATGATGGAGAGACTGGCTGCCGCGGCGATTCTCGCCAGCGGTTTGTCGAGCTCCGCGACCGTGCGCGCGCTGCGCGCGATCAGGCCCGCGAGATCGAGATCGAGCTCCAGGGCCATCATCCGCGATGCGATGAGCGTCAGCAGCACCGAGGCGTTCCAGTTCGTCCGCTCGTCCCACTGCGGCGGGACGACGAAGTCGGCCAGGCCGCGCTCCCAGGCGAGGGCGGCGATGTGGCGCTCGGTGGCGAGCTGGATCGGCTCCGCCGGCGCGTGGAAGAGCATGGCGTAGCGGTCGTCGTCGGCGGCGAGATTCATCGACTGGGCGATGGCCTGCCGCGCGGTCGGGTCGGCGTCGATCGACGCCGCGGCGAAAAACGATGCGCCGTTGTCGAGGGCGCGGTCGGCCACTTCCGCGAGCAGCGGCAGCTCGGTCGTCACCGGATACATCACCGGCACCACCACGCCCCAATGCGTGCGCGTCATCACCGTGGCGTAGTGGGCGACCGTCGTCAGCAGCATCCATTCGAGGTCGTGCTCCTCGCACCAGAGCCGCGCCTGTTCGCCGCGCTGGAAGACCACCTCCGCCTGGCCGGCGGCGTCGATCAGCAACGGCGCCTCCAGGCCGCGCGCGCGATCGAGCTCGTCGCGCACGTCCTCACACACCGTCACCTCCGCCTTCTCGACGCCGCTGGCGCGCAGCGCGAGATAGTCGATAGCGAACGGCGTGGCGCGTTTCGGCCCGTACGGCGAGAGCGACGTCGCCGCCCAGAACGGCGGCTCCGGCGCCGTTACGCGGCGCATGCGGAGCTGCGGCACTTTGCGGTAGAGGATCACTGCGGCAGGTACGGCTGGGCGAGGTTGCGCACGTACTTGGCGATCATGTCGAACTCGAGATTCACGCGGTCGCCGATGCGCGCGGTGCCGAGGTTCGTGCGGCGCAGCGTCTCCGGAATCAGCGCCGCGCCGAAGCTCTCCGCATCCGGCTCGACGATCGTCAGCGACACGCCGTCGACGGCGATCGAGCCCTTGCTCACCACGAGCTGCGCGTACTCGCGCGGGAAGCTCCAGCGGTAGACGGCGAAGTCGCCTTCCGTGGCGATCGACAGCAGCGCGCCGACGGTGTCGACGTGTCCCTGCACGAGGTGCCCGCCCATGCGCGCGCCGAGTGCCAGCGCGCGCTCCGCATTCACCAGCGTGCCCTCGGCGAGGTCGCCGAGCGTCGTGCGCGCCAGCGTCTCATCGGAGAGATCGAGCAGCACCGTGCCGTCGTCTTCCGGCAGGACCGTGAGGCAGACGCCGTTGATGGCCAGGCTCTCGCCGCGCGTGAACGGCTCCGGGTCGGTGGTGCGGACGCGCAGGCGCGCGCCGCTGGCCAGACGCGACGAGCGCTCGATGGTGGCGGAGTGCAGGATGATCCCGGTGAACATCAGGAAGGATAGGCGACGAGCATCAGGTCGCCGCCGATCGTCTCGACTCGATCAAAGCGAAAGCGGTACGCGTCTGTCAACCGCGCCACCGACTCGCCCTGCAGCAGCGCCGGCGCTTCCGGTCCGCCGACCAGCAGCGGCGCGACGAAGAGGATCATCTTCTGCCACAGCCCGCGGCGGATGAAATCCGAATGCACCACCGCGCCTCCTTCGACCAGCAGCGAGCGGATGCCGCGCGCGTGCAGCTCGAGCAGCATCCGCTCGAGATCGATGCGTCCGTCGGTCTGCACGAGCTCGAGCTCCGGGTGCGGCGCGTAGCGCTCCGGCCTCGAGGTGAAGAGGAGCGTGCGGCCGCTGGTGAGGATCTGCGCGTGCGGCGGCAGCGTGCCATCGCCGTCGAGCACGACGCGCGTCCACGGGGTGATGCCGCCGGCGCGTCCGAGGCGGCGCGTCAGGCGCGGATTGTCCGCGCTCACCGTGCCGCTGCCGACCAGGATGGCGTCGTACTCTTCGCGCAAGGCGAGACTCGCTTCGCGCGCGGCCTCCGAGGTGATCCATTGCGAGTCTCGGGCGACGGTAGCCAGTTTTCCGTCGAGCGTGATGGCCGCTTTGAGCAACACGAACGGCAGCTTCTGCGACGCGCTCCAGACGAAGATCTCGTTGAGTCGTCGCGCCTCCGACTCGAGCACACCCGACGTGACTTCGATGCCGGCGTTGCGCAGCGCCTCGAGGCCGCGCCCGTCGACGAGGTCGTTCGGATCGCGCATGGCCACGACCACGCGGGCGATGCCGGCGGCGATCACCGCCTCGCTGCACGGCGGCGTGCGGCCGTGATGCGCGCACGGCTCGAGCGTGACGTACATCGTCGCGCCGCGCGCGTCGTCGCAGTTGCGCAGCGCCTCGATCTCCGCGTGCGGCTCGCCGGCGCGGCGGTGCCACCCTTCGGCGATGACCGCGCCGTCGCGCACGATCACGCAGCCGACCATCGGATTCGGGCTGACCGAGTAGCGGCCCTGCTCCGCCAGAAAAAGAGCGCGCCGCATGAACTCTTCATCGTTCATGCGGCGCGATTGTAAGTGCGGCTGTGGTGCTGCGTGATTACGGCGTCTGCAGGATCCGGTAAGTCGAGAACGGCGCGCCGCCGCCGCGCGTCGGCGTGGTGACGTACATCCGCACGCGCTGGCCGCTGCGAAGGCGGTCGACGATCGTGCGGAACTGATCGACGTTTTCGACGCGCTGCCCCTGCACCTCGGAGATCACGTCGCCTTCGCTGATGTTCGCATCGCCCGCGGCGGAGACGTTCTTCACGTCCGTCACGAGGACACCCGTCACGTTTTCCGGAAGTCCGTACATCCGGCGCGTCTCCGGTGTGAGGTTCTGCACCGACATGCCGAGCTTGTTGCGCGTCGGCTCGACGGCGCTGCCGGAGTTCTCTTCCTCATCGTCGTCGGACTCGGCGGGACGCTCGGCCGTCGTCGCGGTGAGCGTCTGGCGCTGGCCGTTGCGGATCACCGTGATGCGGACGTTCGTGCCGACCGGCAGGTAGGAGATGTAGTCGATCAGCTCGCGGTTGTTGCGGATCTGGCGTCCGTCGATCTCGACGACAACGTCGCCATGCTTGACGCCGGCGCGATCGGCCGGCTTGCCCGGCTCGACGGCCTGCACCAGCGCGCCGCGCGCCTCGGTGAGATTGAACGCTTCGCGCGTCTCCTCGGTGACGTCGGTGATGCTCATGCCGAGGTAGCCGCGCACGACCTTGCCCTGCTTGAGCTGCGGCAGCAGCGTGCGCGCGGTGTTGATCGGCGTGGCGAAGCCGATGCCCTGTGCTCCGCCGCCGCGGATGGCGGTGTTGATGCCGATCACGTCGCCGGCGATGTTGAGCAGCGGACCGCCGGAGTTGCCGAAGTTGATCGCCGCGTCGGTCTGGATGAAGTTCTCGAACGACTGCGTGGCGCGGCTGAGGCCGAGGGCGCGGCCCTTCGCGGAGATCACGCCGACGGTCAGCGTGTTCTCGAAGGTGAAGGGATGGCCGATGGCGATGGCCCAGTCGCCCTTGCGGATGCGGTCGGAGTCGCCGAGGCGGATCGACGGCAGCTCGTGGTCGACGTCGATCTTCAGCAGCGCGAGATCGGTGGCGGTGTCGCGGCCGATGATCTTGGCCGTGGTGGTGCGTCCGCCGTTGCCGTTCTCGTCGGCGCCGTAGTGGACCTGGATCTTGGTGGCCCCTTCGATGACGTGGTTGTTGGTGAGGATGAAGCCGTCGGGCGAGATGATGAAGCCGGAGCCGCCGCTGATCTGGCTCTGCTCGTCGTCCTCGCCGCTGTCATCCTGCCCGCGAGGGCTGCGGCGGCCGTCGCCGCGCGGATCGGGGAAGAAGAACTCGAACGGATCGACGCCGAAATTGCGGCGGCGCTGCTCGCTCATGTGCACGATCTCGGTCGAGCGGATCGAGACGACGGCCGGCATCACGCGTGCGGCCACGTCGGCGAACGTCGGCACGGCAACCGAGCCGGCCTGACCGCCGCCCGGCGCCTGCATCGCGGCGGCGGCGCTTTGCGCCTTCGACGCCTTCATCAGCCCAAGGTCGGCGCTGATGAGGACCCCGAAAGCCACCGACGCGATGACGATGGCGATCGTCGACAGAATGCGTTTGGTGGATGGATTCATAGGTGTCGTTGACTCCTCCCGGGAGAAGAATGGGTGAGTGAGGTTGGCACTCCCGGCACACGTTTCAGACGTTGCTGGGGGTGAAAATGTTCCGCGCGGCGGCCGTTACGTTTCATGAAACGAAAAAAGGCCTCGCCACGCGCGAGGCCGGACCTTGGACCAGGAAAGTGGAGCCGGGACGAAACGTCAGACGACGCGGCGCCGGCCGACGATGAGACGGTAGATGAAGAGCAGGACCATCGCACCGATGATCGAGCCGATCCAGCCGGCCGTCTGATCACCTCTGCCGAGCAGTGTCGAGGCGAGGAAACCGCCGACGAACGAACCTGCGATGCCGAGGAGAATCGTCACGATCCAACCACCCGGGTCGCGACCGGGCATGAGGAACTTCGCGATCGCACCGACCACGAGACCAAACAGAATCCATCCGATGAAGTGCATGTGCTTTCCTCCAGATACTGTCGGCCTTGCCGACACGTTACGGTTGAGCAACAGGCTTGCCAGAGGTGGGCGAGAATGGGCGGAAATCGGATGAGTGCAAGGATCGTCAGCATTGCCGCCGTGTCCGCCGCGCTGCTGGCGCTGGCCGCGGCGGCGTGCAACTCGATCGACGGCGCCATCGCGCTCTTCTGCTGTGCCGTCGCCTTCGCCGCGCTGCGCGGGCTCCTGGCCGTCTATGCCTCGCTGCCGGAGCACGACCGCGCTGCCTGGCTCTCGCGCACGAGCGTGCGCAGAACCGCGGCAGCCTCGGCCGCGCTCGCCGTCGCGGTCAGTGCGGCGACGGCGGTGCGCAGGTAGCGCATCGATTCGCGCCAGTAGCGACCGGGAAAGCAGTACGTGCCGCCGCGTACGCGCTGCTGTTCTTCGTCGCCATCGCGCTCCTCAGGCTCTTCCTCGCGGCGGCGCGTTCGCTGGTCCGCCGCTGACGCTCCCGCGCTCGCTTCACTTTGGTAGTCTCGCGCGCCATGACACGCATCGGCATTCTCACCGGCGGCGGTGATTGCCCGGGGCTGAACGCGGTGATCCGGGCGGCGGTGCGGACGCTCGTGCGCGAGTACGGCACCGAGGTCGTGGGGATTCAGCTCGGGTTCGAAGGATTGCTCACGAAGGCCATCGTGCCGCTCACGCTCGAGTCGATCCGCGGCATCCTGCCGAAAGGCGGCACGCTCCTTCGCACGACCAATCGCGGCAATCCGTTCGAGTATCCGGCGGTCGGCGGCGGCTGCGAAGACCGCTCGCAGACGGTGGTCGACAACATTCGCGAGCTCGGCATCGACGGCGTGATCGCCATCGGCGGCGACGGCACGCTCAAGATCGCCCAGCGCCTCTGCGACATGGGCATCCCGATGGTGGCCGTGCCGAAGACGATCGACAACGACCTCGCCGCCACCGACTACACCTTCGGCTTCCACACCGCCGTCGCGGTTGCCACGGACGCCGTCGACCGACTGCACTCGACCGCCGAGAGCCACAACCGGGTGATGGTCCTCGAGGTGATGGGGCGCAACGCCGGCTGGATCGCGCTCTACGCAGGCATGGCCGGCGGCGCCGACATCATCCTCATCCCGGAGATCCCGTACCGTCCCGACGCCATCGCCGAGACGATCCGCAGCCGGCAGTCGGAAGGGTCGCAGTTCGACATCGTGGTCGTGGCCGAGGGTGCCAAGCGCCAGGGCGGCGAAGAGGCGTACCTCGATCGCGCCACGCGCCGCCTCGGCGGCATCGCCTATCAGGTCGCCGCCGACATCCAGCAGCACATCGACCTCGAGATCCGCGTCACCGTCCTCGGCCACATCCAGCGCGGCGGCTCGCCGATCGCCTTCGATCGCATTCTCGCCAGCCGCTTCGGCAAGGCCGCGGCCGATCTCGCGGGACGGAAACAGTTCGGACAGATGGTGGCCGTGCGCGCCGACGACATCGTCTCCGTGCCGATCCGCGAGGCGGTCTCGCGCCCGAAGAACGTCGATCCCGACGGGCAGATGGTTCGCACCGCGCACAGTCTCGGCATCTCATTCGGCGACGGACGCTAGGAGAAAACGAATGGCAGGAACGCTGATCGATTACCGCGTGGAAAAGGGCGTGGCCGTGTTCGAGCTGAACGATCCGCCCGCGAACACCTACACCTACGAGATGAACCGCGAGCTCGACGACTGCATCCTGCGCGCGCGCATGGACGACGACGTATACGTGATCGTCATCCGCGGAGCCGGCGAGAAGTTTTTCTCCGCCGGCGCGAACATCCGCATGCTCGGCGAGGTCACGCCGCAGTTCAAGTACTACTTCTGCCTGCACGCGAACGAGACCATGAACCGGCTCGAGCAGACGCCGAAGCTCGTCATCGCCGCGCTCAACGGTCACTGCGTCGGCGGCGGGCTGGAGATCGCCATGGCCGCCGATATCCGCATCGCACTGCAGGGAAGCGGGAAGTGGGGACTTCCGGAAGTATCGCTGGGCGTACTTCCGGGGACGGGCGGCACGCAGCGGCTGTCGCGACTGGTAGGCAAGACGAAGTCGATGCAGCTCATGGTCGAAGGCGGTCTGCACGATTACGAGAAAGCGCTCGAGCTCGGCGTGGTCAATTACGTCTGGCCTGCCGAAGAGGATGGAAGGAAGTGGTGGGACCGGGTGATGGAGTATGCGTGGAGCTTCTGTCCGCCGGGGCGCGCGTCGAAGGCTGTCGGTCGCATCAAGCGGGCGGTGCAGACGGGTTGGGAAATCCCCATCGAGTCGGGTCTGGCGCTCGAGCGCGAGCTGCAGCAGCAACTGTTTCAGAGCGACGACGCGAAGGAAGGTCTGGCCGCCTATGCAGAAAAACGCAAGCCGGAGTTCACCGGACGCTGAACTGATACTCTGATTAGGCATGCGCTACAACAATCTCCACGGCACCAACCTGCAACTCTCCGAGCTCGGCTTCGGCACCTGGACCGTCACCACCGGATGGTGGGGTACCTACAGCGACGACGAGGCGCAGCGGCTGATCCGCGCCGCCATCGACCGCGGCGTGAACTACATCGATACCGCCGACGCCTATGGCAACGGGCGCGGCGAAACGGTGCTCGCGCCGATTCTGAAGGAGCATCCGGATCTGGTCGTCGGCACGAAGTTCGGCTACGACTTTTACAACAACCCCGAGCGGCCGCGCGGCCAGCGCGAGCTGCCGCAGGACATGTCGCCCGGCTTCATCCGCTTCGCCTGCGAGCAGTCGCTCAAACGCCTCGGCACCGACCACATCGCCATCTATCAACCGCACAATCCGCGCGTGGCGGCACTGATGCTCGACGAGCATTGGGAGACGCTCGAGCAGTTGCGCGCCGAAGGAAAGATCCTCGCCTTCGGCCCATCCCTCGGGCCGGCCATCGGCTGGCGCGACGAAGGGATCTACGGCGCCGCGGTGCGCCGCGCGCCGGTCACGCAGATGATCTACAACATCCTCGAGCAGGACCCCGGCCGCGAGTTCATGCTCGCCGCCGAGCGCGGCCCGGAGTATGCCGGCGTGCGCGAGGCGATGGCCGGGCAGACCAGCAAGAAGATGTGCGCGCCGTCGTCCGCGTACGAGCCGTCGTTCCGCGCCTGGAAGTCGGACGCCGGTCCGCAGTTCCTGATCCGCGTCACGCATTCCTCGGGCATGCTCGAAGGCAAGTACACGCTCGACACGAAATTCGACGAGAGCGATCACCGCTCGCATCGTCCGCGCGCGTGGCTGGTCGAAGGGCTGCAGAAAGTGGAGCGGCTCGAGCCGCTGCGCCGCGAGCGCGGCGTGACCCTCGGCCAGCTCGCGCTGCTCTGGCTCTACGCGCACCGCTCGATCCTCTCGTCGCTGCCGAACATCTACGACGAGGCGCAGCTCGACGAGTTCGCCGCGGCCTCGGAGCATGCGCCGCTGACGGATGAGGAGATGGAGCGCATCCAGGCGATGTACGAGCGCAACTTCGAGATCACGCCGTACGTCGAGGAGGCGCTCGCCGAACGCTGAACGCGGAACGATGAACGATGAACGGCTGACGTCCGACGCTCCGGTTCATCGTTCATCGTCCATCCTTCATCGTTTGCTGCTCGCGCTGCTCGCGGTCGTCGTCGCGAGCCTCGCCGTCTCGAGCGTGCGCCTCGACTCCGCCACCGCCGACGAAGGCGCGCACATCGCGGCCGGTATCGTGAAGCTGCGTTACGGCGTGCTCTCGTTCTTTCCCGAGCAGCCGCCGCTGATGAACGTCCTCAGCGCGCTGCCGCTCGGCGCGTTCCGGATGCCGCCGGTGTGGCAGCAGGATCGCGCGCGCGGCAGCCACTGGCGCGCCGGCTACACGCTGCTCTATCGCTCCGGCAACGACGCCTATCGCCTGCTCTTTCTGGCGCGGCTGCCGACCATCGCTCTCTTCCTCGCGCTCTGCTTCGCCGTCTACGCGGTCGTGTGCAATGAAGTGGGGCCGACATGGGGTTTGGTCGCGTTTGCGCTCACCGGCTTCTGTCCGAATCTCCTCGCACACGGCCGTCTGGCGACGGTCGATCTGGCGGTGACGGCGTTCACGTACTTCGCCTTCGCGCTGGCGTTGCGCGCGCGGCGCACGCACGCCGTCTCGGACGGCGCGCTGACCGGTCTCTTCGTCGCCTGCGCGATCCTCTCGAAAACCTCCGGCGTGCTGGTCGTGCCGCTGGTCGCGCTGCTGCTGATCCGCGAGTGGCGCGCACTCGCCGCCGCCGCCATCGCCGCGATCGCGATGCTCTACGCGACGACGTTCGCGCTGGCGAGCGACGCCTATCTCGCGGCGACGTTTCCGCACACCTCGCGCCTGCTCATCCCGTGGCTGCAGTACAAGCAGCAGGTCGACGCGATCCGTTTCTGGTACGAGGCCGGCCACGAGCACACGCAGTTTCTCCTCGGCAACTTTTCGCGCGATGGCTGGCCGCATTACTACTTCGTCGCCTTCCTGCTGAAGACGCCGCTCGGCGCGATCCTGCTGCTCGTCCTCGCGCTCGTCGCCGCGCGCCGCACGCGCTCGGTGGCCATGCTCGCGTCCTTCGCGTTCGTGGCGGCGTTCTTCGCCATCTCCACGACCAGCCACATCGACCTCGGACTCCGCTACATCCTGCCGGTCTATCCATTCCTCTACACCGCCATCGCGATCGCGCTGGCGCGCGTCGCCGCCGACCGCCGCCGCCGCGTCGCGATCGGCGCGCTGGTGGCGTGGCACTGCCTCTCGAGCGTCATCGCCTGGCCGTCGTACCTCAGCTACTTCAATGAGCTGATCGGCAGCCGCCGCAACGCCGATCGCTTTCTGATCGACTCGAATCTCGACTGGGGACAGGACCTGCGCCGCCTGCGGCTCTGGTGCGATGCGAACCACGTCGACTTCATCCGCGTCGACTACTTCGGCGGCGGCGACATCGCGTACGAGCTCGGGCCGCGCGCGGAGCGGTGGGACGCGCCGCGTCCGCAGCTCCTGCCGCGCGGCTGGTTCGCGGTCAGCCGCCACTTCTACCGCGCCTCGTTCGATCCGCGCGAGTCGCCGGTCGACTACGACACCTATCTCGAGGCGTCGCACGCCGGCTACGTCACCACCGTCGGCGGCTCGATTGACGTCTATCGCGTCCCGTGAAGTAGCATCGGCCGCGATGACCACGATGCCGAACCGCCTCTTCATCAACGGCGACTTCGTCGACGCCCGTTCGGGCGAGACGTTCGCCACGATCAATCCCGCCACGGAAGAAAAGCTGGCCGACGTCGCCTCGGCCGGAGCCGAGGACGTCGACACGGCCGTACGCGCCGCGCGCGCGCAGCTCGAGCCGGGCTCGGAGTGGCAGAAGATGAAGCCGCGCGACCGCGCCAAGATTCTCTGGCGCATCGCCGACATGCTCACCGCGCGCGCCGAGGAGATCGGACGGATCGAGACCCTCGACAACGGCAAACCGATCTTCGAGTCGCAGTACGTCGACACGCCCTCGGCGGCGGAGTGCCTCTACTACTTCGCGGGCTGGTCGGGGAAAGTCACCGGCGAGACGATTCCGATCGCGGAGAACGCCTTCACCTACACGCTGCGCGAGCCGGTCGGCGTGGTCGGCGCGATCACGCCGTGGAACTTCCCGCTGATGCTGGCGGTCTGGAAGATCGCGCCGGCGCTCGCGTGCGGCAACACGGTGGTGATCAAGCCGGCCTCGAACACGGCGCTGTCGCTGCTCAAGTTTGCGGAGTACGCAAAAGAATGCGGACTGCCGGCGGGCGTGCTGAACGTGGTGCCGGGGCGCGGCAGCGTGGTCGGCAACGCTCTCGTCGATCATCCCGGCGTCGACGCCATCGCCTTCACCGGCTCGTCGGAAGTGGGCAGGCAGCTCATGGCGCGCGCGGCGAAGACGCTGAAGAAAGTGTCGCTGGAGCTCGGCGGCAAGTCGCCGAACATCGTCTTCGCCGACGCCGATCTCGACGCCGCGGCGCGCGGCGCGCTCAACGCCATCTTCTACGGCAAGGGCGAAGTCTGCGCGGCCGGCTCGCGCCTGCTGGTCGAGGAAGCGGCGCACGACGAGCTGCTCTCGAAAGTGTGCGAGCGCGCCTCGAAGATGACCGCCGGCGATCCGCTGCATCCGAAGACGCGCCTCGGCGCGATCGTGTCGAAAGAGCAGATGGAATCGGTGCTCTCGTACATCGAAGCCGGCAAGAGCGAAGGCGCGAAGCTCGTCTGCGGCGGCGAGCGCGCCGACATCGGCACCGGCAAAGGCTACTTCGTCAAGCCGACGATCTTCGACGACGTCGAGCCGGAGATGCGCATCTCCCGCGAGGAAATCTTCGGCCCGGTCCTCGCCACCATCCGCTTCAAGGACGCGGAGGACGCGGTGACGAAAGGCAACTCCACCGTCTACGGCCTCGCCGCCGCGGTCTGGACCCGGGACGTCTCCAAAGCGCACCGCATCGCTCGCGCGATCAAAGCAGGCACGGTCTGGATCAACACGTACAACCTCTACGATCCCGCGCTGCCCTTCGGCGGTTTCAAGGAATCAGGGTTCGGACGGGACCAGGGCAAAGACGCGCTGGAGAAGTACACGCAGACGAAGAGCGTCTGGGTGAATCTGTAATCCGATGCGAACGATCCGTACGGTGCCGCGGATCGTGCTGTCGATTTCATTGCTGCTAGCGCCTGTTCCCGTCTTCGCTGCGGAGCCGATTCCGAACGTCATTCACCCGACGAACGCGAACCTGCCGTGGACGGTCTGGATGTCGAGCTCCTACGTGACGTCGCAAAGCGGCGGCGTTCGATGGGAGCTCTTCCGTCCGACGATGCGCAAAGTCCTGCAGAGTGTCGCGACGCGTTGTCCATCCATCGAAGTGCAGGACCGGCGTCTCGACCTGCGACCCAATCAGTCGGTTCGTGATCTCGTCCGGCATGCGCGCGCCGTCGTGGTCGGCGTCGTCGACGGCGAAGCCTCCGGATTTTTCGAGGAGTATCCGGCCACGTTGCTTTCCGTGAACGTGACGGAAATGCTGGCAGGCGCGCCGCTCACCGACAACCGGCTGTTGGTCGCGCATCCGGAAGCGAGATTCGCTGCAGGAGACCGGACGTTTTGCCGCTCAGGAGATGGATTCGTATCGCGACCGGCCATCGGCGACCGGATCGTGCTCTTCGTTTACGACCTGCTGCCGTATGCGGCCATGCCGCTGATCGTGCCGGAGCCAACCGAACTGCTTCGTCTGCAACACGACGACACCATCGTGTGGCCGCGCGCGTTGGCGCACGACGAGCTCGCACCTTCAAAGCTCGCGGCGTTGCGCACACTTTTTCACTAGCGCCGCACCACCCGCCGCTTCGCTCCGTTCGCGACCCGCTCCACCGTCTGCACGAAGACGCGTGAGACCTCGCGCGTCGGTGCGCCGATCGGGCGGTAGGTGAGGAGGACCGGGCCGGAGGCGGCGAAGGTGTTGGTGAAGCCGGCGGTGGTGGTGGCGACGCGGGCCGGCGAATCGATGATGGTGCCGTCGCGGTCGAGCGCGGTGGCGAAGACGTCCGTCACCGCGGTCTCGTTGAAGCGGCCGAGCTCCGACCAGTAGAGCAGAAACCCGTCGCCGTACGGCTCGACGTCGAGGCCGCGGCGGCCGGACCACTCCGGCGCGCGCGGCGCCAGCGGGATGCGCGCGAACGGCGGCGTGGTGACGAAGCCGTGCGCCGTGACGATGAACCATTCGATCGTGTTCGTGGCCACGAGGAACCGGCCGGCGTTGAAGGCGACGCTCACCGTCTCCGCGGTCGTGCTGCCGAAGGAGACCGGCGTGACCGCATCGCCGCGCGAGAGCAGCGCGCCTTCGAGCGTGCCGAAGCCCCAGACCACGAGCGCGCCGTCGGGACCGGAGGCGATGGCCGGGAACTCGTGATGGCCGACGTCGGAGAGCGCGATCGTCGCGCCGCGCTCGCCCGAGGTCGAGACGCGCTGCGCGTAGACGGTGGTGAAGGGACCTTCGCGGGTGAACAGGCCGTTGACGTAGACGACGACATAGCTCGCGCCATCCCAGGCCACGGCGATGTCGCTGTCGAAGACGTCGGTGGCGATGACGAACGGCTGCGCGTCGCGCGGCGTGCCGTCGTGCGCGACGCGCACTCCGTAGATGGTGCGGTTGTCGACGTAGACCACCAGCCACTCGATCCCGTTCGAGGCGACGCGCGGCGCGACCGGATGGTAGCTGCTCGCATGCAGGTCGATCGGCTCGCGGTCGATGCCGACGCGCGCGGCCAGCACCGCCAGCCGCCGCTCCGAGCCGATGTACTCCGACCATGCCGCGAGGCGCGTCGAGCCGGCGAGCGCCACGTCCGGCGACTGCTGATGGCGCGGCGAGAAGGCGAGCGGCTCGTAGCGATCGAGATCGCTCACGTAGAGATCGCCGCCGGCCGGTCCGAATTCGAAGCCGGCGCGCGGCTCGCCGCGGACGATCACCAGCGTGCGCGCGCCGTTCGACGCGGCGTCGCTCGCATGCTGCGGCGTCGCCGGTGCAGCAACGCGCGTCGCCTGCGATGAGCCGATGCGTTGCGCGTACGTGGTGTTGCCGTCGCCGTACACGACCAGGTCGCCGTCGAGCGCGTACATCCGCAGCTCGCCCGCGGCGATCGTGACGACGCGCGTGCCGTCGTACGCGCGCACGTCGCCGGCGCGCAGGTCGGTCGACCACGCGGCGAATCCGCTCGGCGAGAGCTGCAGGTCGAACACCGGAGTCGTCGCCGGCGCGATCACGATGCGCTCGCCGACGCGCCCTTCGTCGTCGATCGTCGCGATGCCGACATCGGCCGGATACCAGGCACCCTGCGGCGGCGCGTCGAGGTCGACGTGCGGCGTGGCCAGCACGAACGAACCGTTCGCGACGCCGAGGGCGTAGACGCCGGCGGTGAGGTCAGTGGAGAAAAGATCGAGCGGCGGCCCGCCGACGAACGCGCCGCGGATGCGGAACTGATCGTCCCAGATCACCAGAAAGCGCCGCCCGTTCCAGGCCACCTGCGGCACGACCGTCGTGAGACTGCGCGCCTCCGTCACCGTGAACGCCTCCGACATCGCGCCGTCGCCGGCGACGTAGCGCCCGCGAATCAACCCCGGCTCCGTCCAGACCACCAGATACCGCGAGCCATCGAAGGCGATCGCCGGCGCGTCTTCGTCCGCATCCGATGCCGCCACGCGCAGCGGAGTGCGGTCGAGCAGCGAGCCGTCGGCGGCGATGCGCGCGGCGAAGACATCGCCGCGTCCGTAGAGATCGTGATCGGGCCAGACCGCCAGAAACGCGTCGCCGCCCGCGGCGAGGCGCGCCTCTCCCTGATCGAACGCCGCCACGTCGTTGCGCTGCGCCGTCACCTGCGACTCGCCGCCCGAGACGAGCGCGGCATTTGCGGAGAGCGTGAAGAGGAGAGCGAGGGCGACCCGGAGCATTGCTACTGATACGTGTGCGGCATGGCAGCCGTTGGGAACGAGAGATGCAGCGCGCGATTCTCCGCTATAGAATCCGCAGGCTCATCAAGAGAGAACGGATGGAAAACGCATGAAGAAACTCCTCACGATTCCGGCGCTGGCGATCCTCAGCCTCGCGATCATCGGCTGTCCGCCGAAAGCCGGCGAGAACGGCAACGCCGCCGCCTCCGACCAGGGCGGCGAGATTCTGGTCGGCGAGTATGGCTCGCTCACCGGCTCGGAAGCGACGTTCGGCCAGTCGACGCACAACGCGATCATGCTGGCCGTCGACGAGATCAACGCGGCCGGCGGCGTGAACGGCCGCAAGATCCGCGTCCTCACCGAGGACGACCAGTCGAAGGCCGATGAAGCGGCGAACGCCGTGACCAAACTGATCTCGCAGAACAACGTCGTGGCCGTGCTCGGCGAAGTCGCTTCGTCGAACTCGCTGGCCGCCGCGCCGATCTGCCAGTCGAACAAAATCCCGATGATCACTCCGTCGTCGACGAATCCCACCGTCACGGAGAAGGGCGACTACATCTTCCGGATGTGCTTCCTCGACTCGTATCAGGGCGCGTCGATGGCCAACTACATCCTCAAGACCCTGAACATGAAGAAAGTCGCCGTCCTCATCGACAACAAGAGCGACTACTCGACGGGTCTGGCGAAATTCTTCAGCGACGCCTTCACCGGCGGCGGCGGCCAGATCGTGGCCACGCAGAGCTACGCCAAGGGCGACGCCGACTTCCGCTCGCAGCTCACCGCCATCAAGGCCGCGAATCCCGACGTCATCTACGTCCCCGGCTACTACAACGACATCGGCCAGATCGCCATCCAGGCCCGCGACCTCGGCATGCAGCAGCCGCTCGCGGGCGGCGACGGCTGGGAATCGCCGAAGCTGATCGAGATCGGCGGCAAGGCGCTCGAAGGCTGCTTCTACTCGAACCACTACTTCGCCGGCGATCCCGCTCCGGCCGTGCGCGACTTCGTCGACAAGTACAAGCAGCGCTACAACGCCACGCCCGACTCGCTGGCCGCACTCGCCTACGATGCGGCGCGCGTGCTGGCCGACGCCGTCAAGCGCGCCGGCAAGACCGACGGCTCCGCGCTGCGCGACGCCATCGGCTCGACCAAAGGCTTCTCCGGCGTGACCGGTACGATCAACCTCGGCGCCGACCGCAACCCGCAGGGGAAGAAGCTGGTCATCGTCGAGATCAAGAACGGCCAGCTCGCGCTGAAAGCGTCCGTCGATCCGGCCGCACAGGGCGGCGGCGCGGCGGCGCCGGCCACCGGGACCGCGACTTCGACCACGGACACCACCGGCACCACCGGTTCCACCGGCTCGGTGCCGACGACTGCAACCACTCGTACACAGTAGCGGGAGGTTTTCCTCTTTACTTCGAACGGTCCGGCGAGTAGCGTTCGCCGGACCTTTTCGTCTGCATGCAAACGCTACTTCAGAACCTGCTGAACGGAATCGCGGCCGGGTCGATCTACGCGCTGATCGCCCTCGGCTACACGATGGTCTACGGCATTCTGAAGCTGATCAACTTCGCCCACGGCGACATCTTCATGGTCGGCTCGTTCGTCGGCTTCTACGCCGGCGGATTTCTCTCGGCGAAGCTGCACGATCCGCACGTGGCCACCTCGCCGCTCACCGCGGGCGCCGTGCTGGTCCTCTCGATGCTCATCTGCGGCCTGCTCGGCTACATCAATGAGCGCGTCGCCTACCGGCCGCTCCGCAACGCGCCGCGCATCGCCTCGCTCATCACCGCCATCGGCGTGTCGTTCCTGCTCGAGTACGGCGGCCAGTTCGTCTTCGGTCCCGATCCGAAGTTCTTCCCGACCCTGGTCGAGAAGCACCTCATCCGCGTCGGCGGCGTCGTCACCACGAACTATCAGCTCATCGTCCTCGGCGTCGCCCTCGCCTTCATGGCCCTGCTGCAGTACATCGTCTACGGCACCAAGTTCGGCCGGGCCATGCGCGCGGTCTCGTTCAACTTCGAGACCGCCTCGCTGATGGGCATCCCCACCGACCGCGTCATCTCCACGACCTTCGTCATCGGCTCGATGCTCGCCGCCGTGGCCGGCATCCTCTTCGGCCTCTCGTACCCGAAGATCGATCCGCTCATGGGTGTCATGCCCGGCCTCAAAGCCTTTGTCGCGGCGGTGCTCGGCGGCATCGGCAACGTGCCGGGCGCGGTGGTGGGCGGATTGATCATCGGCATCGTCGAGGCGTTCGTCGGCGGCAGCGCCTACTCGAATTATCGTGACGCAATAGCGTTCGTCATTCTCATCATCATTTTGCTCTTCCGTCCGTCCGGACTCTTCGGAAAATACGAGCCCGAGAAGGTCTGATGAAGCGCCGCGCCTGGTACATCCGCGACCTGATCTGGCTGATCCTCTACGTGGCCGTGCTGTACGGCGCGTGGGTCGGCCTCGAGTACGCGAACGTCTACTGGCCGGTGATGCGCTACTACAACCGCATCCTGGTGATGATGGGCATCAACATCACCCTGGCCGTCTCGCTGAACATCATCAACGGCCACGCCGGACAGTTTTCCCTCGGCCACGCCGGCTTCATGGCCGTCGGCGCCTACAGCGCCGCCTTTCTCACCGTCTACTACTTCGGCCCGTACGTCGAGAAGATGGGCGAGGGCAGCGCGCAGCAGGTGGTCTGGCAGAACGTGCTGCTGCTGACCGCGGTGCTGGCCGGCGGATTGATGTCCGCATTGGCCGGCTACATCGTCGGCCTGCCGTCGCTGCGGCTGCGCGGCGATTACCTCGCGATCGTCACCCTCGGCTTCGGCGAGATCATCCGCGTGCTGATCCTCAACATCGAGAAGGTCGGCGCCGCGCGCGGCCTGACCGGCATCCCGGTCTGGAGCAATTTCTTCTGGGTCTTCTTCTTCTGCGGATTGACCATCCTGATCTCGCACCGGCTGGTGAAGTCGTCGGTCGGCCGCGCGTTCCTGGCCGTGCGCGAAGATCAGATCGCCGCAGAGGCCATGGGCATCGATACGACGCGCTACAAGGTGAAAGCCTTCATCATCGGCTCCTGCCTGGCCGGCATCGCCGGAGGTCTGTTCGCCCACTATTCGCCGGCGTATCTGAACCCGACCATGTTCACCTTCATCCGCTCGTTCGAGGTCGTGGCCATGGTGGTCCTCGGCGGCCTCGGCTCGATCAGCGGTTCCATCGTTGCGGCGATCATTCTCACCTTCCTTCCGGAAGGGTTGCGTGCCGTCAAGGACTACATGCCGGGCGGACGCGATCCGCGCATGGTCATCTACTCGATCATGCTGATCGTGCTGATGCTGACGCGGCCCCAGGGTCTGTTCGGACGGCGCGAGCTGTGGCAGTTCCTGCCGAAGCGGAAGGACTCGCTGCCGACGGAAGGACGCGACGAAGGCAACGCGGACGACAAGCTCGACCGCGATGCAGGACCTCCGGTGACCTAGACCATGGCGAGCAACGAACCGGTGCTGCAGGCGACGGACGTCACCATCCGCTTCGGCGGACTGACGGCGGTCTCGAATTTCAATGTCGCGATCGGTCCGCGCGAGCTCCTCGGCCTGATCGGCCCGAACGGCGCCGGCAAGACCACCATCTTCAACATGCTCACCGGCGTCTACAAACCGACCGAGGGTGAGATCCGGATCGGCGGGACGTCGACGCGCGACATGAAGCCGTACCAGATCACCAGCCTCGGCGTGGCGCGCACGTTCCAGAACATCCGCCTTTTCAAGGACCTCACCGTCCTGGAGAACGTCAAGATCGGCGGCCACATCCACTACAAATACTCCGGCACCGCGGCGGTGCTGCACACGAACCGCTTTCACGAGGCGGAAGAGGAAGCGGAAGAGCAGGCGCTCAAGCTCCTCGACATTTTCGGGCTGCGCTCGCGCGCCGGCTATCTGGCCAAGAACCTGCCGTACGGCGATCAGCGCCGGCTGGAGATCGCGCGCGCGCTGTCGGCGCGGCCGAAGCTGCTGCTGCTCGACGAGCCGGCGGCCGGTCTGAACGACAGCGAGACGCGCGCGCTCATGGACACCATCTACGACATCCGCGAGCGCTTCGACATCGCCATCCTGCTCATCGAGCACAACATGGAACTGGTGATGGGCATCTGCGAGCGCATCGTGGTGCTGAACTTCGGCAAGACCATCGCCGTCGGCGCGCCGGAAGAGATCCGCGCGAACGACGCGGTGGTCGAAGCGTACCTCGGCGAGCCGGCCGCGGAGGCCGACCTGTGAGCGTGCTCTCGGTCAAGAACCTCGAGGTCTCGTACGGCACGATCCCGGCGCTGCACGGCATCGACCTCGACGTCGACAAGGGCGAGATCGTCACGCTGATCGGCGCGAACGGCGCCGGCAAGACCACCACGCTGCGCACCATCTCCGGCCTGCTCAAGCCGCGCAACGGCAGCGTCACCTTCAACGGCAAGGACATCACCGGCGTGAAGCCGCACGTCATCACGGCGCGCGGGATCTCGCACGTGCCCGAAGGCCGCGGCATCTTCGCCAACCTCACCGTGCACGACAACCTCGAGCTCGGCGCCTACCTGCGCAAGGACAAGGTGCAGAAGGAAGAGTTCGAGCGCGTCTACACGCTCTTTCCCGTGCTGAAGGAGCGCATCAAACAGAACGCCGGCACGCTCTCCGGCGGCGAGCAGCAGATGCTGGCCATCTCGCGCGCGCTGATGGCCAAGCCCGCGGTGCTGCTGCTCGACGAGCCGTCGCTCGGCCTCGCGCCGCAGATGGTGCAGACCATCTTCCGCGTGATCCGCGAGATCAACGCCGAGGGCACGACCATCCTGCTCGTCGAACAGAACGCGCACATGGCCCTGGTCACGGCGCATCGCGGCTACGTGATGGAAACGGGACGCATCACGCTCACGGACGACACCAAAGCGCTGCTGGCGAGCGACCGGATCAAGAAGGCCTATCTCGGCGGCTGAGGCGCGTCATGAAGACGATCCTGATCGGGCTGACGCTTCTCTCCGCCGTTCCGCTGCACGCCGAATCCTGCGACGAGCAGGTGCGCGCGCAGGTGATCCGCGAAGTGCGGCGCACGCATCACGAGCCGCTGCTCTTCGCGAAGAAGACCGTAGGCGAGCTGCGCTCGCCGATGGTGGACTGGGCGCTCTACTTGCGCAGCCGTCCCGTGGCGGAGGAGCTGCTCGCTGATTTTCGCGACCGCAACGCCGAACCGGCGGAGATCGAAGGAGAGACCACCATCGAACTGGAGCGCTACCGCGAAGGCGGCGTGATCGACTGGGCACGCGTCGAGGCCGACTATCCCGGCACGCGCACCATCGCCGAGATCTCGCGCGGCGGTTGCGACTCACTCGGCGCCTTCGGCGTCGCCCGCGTCGAGTATCACTACCGCAAGCGCTCGCGGCATCCGAACGGCTGGCTGATGCACCTGTCGAAGCAGGCGGACCAGTCGTGGAGGATCGACCTCTCGCGCACCGCCTCGATCGCGGAGTGGAACACCGCCGACTGCAGCAAGCATGACCGCAGCACCTCGCTCGACTACGACGAGGTCTGCGCGCAGCTCATCGGGTCTCGCTGAGCTGCCGTTCGGCTGCCGCGCGCAGCGACAGCAGCTCGCTCATCTCCGCCGCGCCGCTCGGGATCTCGCCGACGCGCTCGGAGATCTCGAGCGCGTTCTTCGCGCACTGCCAGTTCTCCAGCCGCACGTGCGAGCGCGCGATGTGGAAGTAGGGGTAGTAGTCGATCAGCCACATGCCGTACATGCGCGCCTGCTTCTGCGGATTGGGGCGCTGCGCGACGGCGTCGATGAAATGAGTGAGCGCGCGCGAGTAGTCGCCCTTGCGCTCCAGAGCGAGGCCGAGCTCGTAGTTCGCGTACCACGGCGCCTCGGAGAGTTTCGTGTCGAGCGGCAGGTTGCAGTGGGTGAGGACGTCGTTGCGCAGCGTGGCGAAGTCGCTCTCGCTCAGCACCGGCGCCTTCGGCTTGAAGTCGGCGTAGCGCGGCCGGCGCGCGGTGCCGTCGCCGCGCAGCAGCAGTTGATAGGCGACCAGCAGCGGCCGTCCGACTTCGCTCTTCGCTGCGACGCCGGAGGTCTCCGCGAGCGCGAGCTCCTTGCGCGCCTGCGCCACGTCGCCCGACATCTGATTGGCGATCGCGAGATAGAGATGGGGCAGGTAGTCGAGGTACTGCTGCGGCGCGGTCGGCACCTGCAGTCCTTCCTGCGCGCGCGCCGCGACGGCCGCTTCCAACTCCGCTTTCGCTTCGGCCGCGCGGCCCTGTTCGATCAGGCGCACGCCGGTTTCGTAGTGTCCGTACCAGGTGTTCGCCGCCAGGACCGCGGCCGCCAGCAGAAGTTTCATGCGG
>DASVQE010000056.1:0-40660 GCA_036389275.1 Thermoanaerobaculia bacterium | reverse complement strand
GTCCTTCCGTAATCGGGAAGTCGACGGCCATCATCCCATCCGCATCTCTGGTGGTGACCACCGGCGTCGCCACCGTGGCCTCGGAGAAGCCATGCAGCCGGTAATACGACTCGAGCGCGTCGCGGTCGGACGTGAGCTGTTCGCGGGTGATGCCCGACGGGCGGCGAAAGATCGTGCGCAGCAGCCGGCCGAAGCCGCCGCGCGTCGACGTCGCCACGAGGCCGCGCAGCGTCTTCTCCCGCACTTTGGTGTTGCCGAGGAAGCGCACCGAGGAGAGTTTGAACCGCGGGCCGGGACTGACGTTGAACGTCGTCGTCCAGACGTTGTCGCGCAGCTCGCTGTCGGTGTCGACGGCGGCGAGATAGTGGCCGCGCAACTGCAGCCCGCGCACGATCTCGTCGGCGGCGCGGTCGACGGCGTCTTCGCTGTACTCCTGATTGCGCCCGAACGGCAGCCAGCGCCGCACCATCCTGCGCGGCACGCCGGTGACTGCCACCTGCACGATCGGGCCAACGGTCACGCGATAGCGCGAGGTCACGCCGTGCGTGGCGGGATCGTACGTGTAGTCGACGAAGTCGACGTCGGCGCGGCGGTACTTGCGGCGGATGAGGAAATTGCGCATCCGCTCCGCGTCGTCGCGCACGTCGCCGAGCTGGAACGTGCGGCCGGGACGGCGCTTCATCCGCTCGATGAGCTGGGCGGTGGTGAAGGGCGCCGGATCGCCTTCGACGATGACATTCGCGATCGTCGCTTCCGGCCCGAGGGTCACGTTGAAGCGGACGTCGGCGACGTTGCGCGCGCGATTGAACGTCGTCTCCGCGTCGACGGTCGCTTCGAGATGTCCGTAGCGGCGCAGCGTGTCTTCGATGGCGCGCGCGCTGTCTTCGACCGCATCGAGCGAGAGCACCTCGCCCGTGCGCACTTTCAGCTCGCGCTGCGCGCGCGACTGCTCGCGCCGTTTCGCGCCGGCCACTTCGACGCGGCCGACGCGGTAGTTGAGGAAGAGCGCGAAGGTGAGCGTCGTGCCGTTCGGGCCGGCAGCGGCGTCGACGCGGATGTCGCGGAAGTTGCCGGTGGCGTAAAGATTCTTGATCGACGACTGCAGCTCGCGCAGGGTGATGGCCTGCCCAGGCTTGAGCGTGACGTCCTGGGCGATGGTGGTGGTGTCGAACGGCGCGTCGGCGCGGAACTCGATCTGGGCGATGGTCTGTCCGACCGCCGCATGCGCGCTCACGCTCGTCACCGGCGGCGCCGGTGCGGCCGGTGCAGCCGCGCCGCCGGTGGTCATCACCGCGGAGCGCGCGTAGTCTTCGTCGCGATCGCCGCCGAGCTCCCAATGCGCGTCGTAGCGGCGGCGGAAGCGCGCGTCCATGCGGTACTCGTCGGTCTCGTCGCGCGTGAGCTGCACCGTCCAGTCGCGGTTCACCACCCACTCCACGACCTGCCGGCTCTGCTGGTTGTCGAGGTTGTAGACGAGCAGGAAGCGGATCTTGCTCGAGAGGCGCTTCTCGAACGTGACGCGCGCGCCGGCGCCGGTGCCGCTCTCGAGATTGCCGGGGTCGTACGCGAACGAGTCGACGAACGGGAAGACGCGCGAGCCGATCAGATTCACGAGGCTCTGGTAGAGGAGCGAGGTGCCCATCGCGCCGACGCCGGTCGGCTGCGCGAGGCCGGGGCTGGTGCCGGTCAGGCCGCCGAAGCCGAGGATCGAGAAGAGGGTGATGTCGCTCGCCGGCGGATCGCTGGTGATCGACGGCGTGAGGCGCTCGAGCGTGCCGGTGAGGTTGACGGTGACGTCGAGCGGACCGCTCTCGATCTCGGAGGCGTTGCTGCCGGAGACCGTGCCTTCGATGGTGACGTCGAAGAACGGATCGATGCGGAACGGATTCTGGAACGCGATCGTTCCGCGCACGACGCGGTAGTCGACGTTCTGGATGCTCACCGTCCCGCCCTCGGCCAGCGTGACTTCGCCGAGGATCACCGGATTGGCGAGCGTGCCGGTCACGTCGAGATTCGCGCTGCCGGTGACGTCGGCGATGTTGTTGCGCACGGCCAGCGTGTCGGGCGCGGAGAGATGGAGGCGCAGCGCGACGCGGTCCTGCCACGTCGCCGCGGCCACGGGAACGACGCGGTCGCGCGAGAGCAGCAGGTTCAGCACCGTCTGCTGCACGTCGAACTCGCGGAAGTAGAGCGCGCGCGTGACGTCGATGTCGCCGGAGAGTTGCGCGCGCTCGAGATCGCCGGCCAGCAGCAGCGTGAAGTTGCCCTGCACCGTCACGCCTTCGTAGTAGCGCAGCGCGACGTCGGTGCCCTGCAGCGTGACGCGCACGCTCCGCGGCTTCATGCCGGCCAGCACGATCGCGCCGCCGGCCACGACCTGCCCGCCGCCGACGGTGGCGCGCACGGACTCGATGTCGATGCGGTCGCCGCGGAAGCGCAGCGTGCCGTTGATCTGGTCGATCAGTTGCGGGAAGCCGGCGAACTTCACCTGCGCGTCGCGCAGCTCCGCCACACCGGTGATGGCCGGCGCGGCGAGCGTGCCGTTCACCGCCATCGACACATCGACGTGGCCGTCGGCGCGCATGTCGGGCATGAAGAGCTGCAGCAGCGCCGCTTCGAGGCGGCCGCGCGCATCGATGTCGACGCGCTTCGCGCCGGTGATCTCGGCGAAGCCGGTCACGGCGAACTCCGAGTCGGTGCGGCGCAGCATGAACGAGTCGAACTCGATGCGGCCGTTCCGCAGCGCCACGCGCAGCGGTTCCGGCGCGGTGAACTCGTGGTCGGCGATCTTGAGGTCGAACACCGGCGTCGAGGCCTCGACGATCAGCGCCTCGAGCGGCGTCAGCCTGCCGCCGAGCTTGAGGTCGACCACGATCTTGCCCGACGCCGGAATGGTGGCGGTGGCCGGCGAGAGCGCGGCCGCGCGCGCGAGATCGTTGATGGTGATGCGCACCGTGCCGTCGACGGCGAGGTTCTGCCCGACCGCGCCTTCGCCTTCGATGGTGACGATGTCGGCGATCGCGCCGCGCACGATCAGCCGCCCGTTGCGGATGGCGAGGTAGAGCGACGGCGGCGGCGCACCGGCCGGCAGGTTCAGGCCGCGCAGCGTCGCATTCTCCAGCGTCGCGTCGATGACCAGCTCGGGATTGGCGAGCGTGCCGGCGCCGGTCGACTTGAGGATCAGGCGGCCGCCGAAGAGATCGGCCACGCTCTGCAGCGCCTTGATCTTCGAGAGGTCGATGCTGCTCGAGGCGATCGAGTAGCTGAAGCTTTCCTTGGCGATGTCGTACTCCGCCTCGCCGCGCACTTCGCCGGCCGGCGCGCGCACGATCACGTTCGTCGCGCGCATGCGTCCCTGCGTGAAGGCGATGTCGGCGGAGACGAGATCGACCGGCTCGCCGAACGCGACGCCGTTGCGCACCGTCGCGCTGCCGCTGCCTTCGAGCGCCTCTTTCGTGCCGGCCAGTTTCAGCGTGCCGGTGAGATCGCCGGTGACCGGGAAGCTGCCGAGATCGAGGAAGGCGATCAGGTCGGCGACGGGGAAGTTGGTCGCGGCGATGTCGAGATCGAAGCGCGTGGTGCCTTCGCCCGGCAGCCAGTTCACCGTGCCGTTCAACGCGAGCAGCGCATCGGCGCGGCGCACTTTCAGTCCGATGAATTGCGCGCGGCCGCTCTCCGGCGTGCCGGACACGATCATCCGTCCGGTGGCGAGGCCGGAGCCGATTTTCAGGTCGAGGCCGACCGCGTCGATGGCGCGCTGCGCCGGATAGCCGTCCGCTTCGACGGCGATGTCGAAGCGCGGGCTCGGACCGCGTTCGGGAAAGGCGATCGTGCCGTTCAGCGCGAGCCGGCCGCCCGCGTCGTTGAAGACGGCGCGATCGAAGGTCAGCAGCGACTTCGTGCCGTCGTAGCGCAGATCGAGATCGCCGCCGCCGAGGGCCACTTCGTTGTAGCGGATGGCGCTGCCGGTGATGTGCGCGGCGACCTGCGGCTTCTCGATCGCGCCGCGCACGCTGCCGGAGATCGTGCCGGCGCCGCCGAGTCCGAGGAGCGTGTAGTCGCGCTTCCCGGCGGAATGCGCGAAGTTGTAGCCGATGCGGTCGAGCTCCGAAAAATCCTGGCTGCGGATATTCGTGCGCAGATCCATCACCACGCCTTCGATGCGCAGCGAGCCGGCCAGTGAAACGTGCGTCTTGCCGGTGTCGAGCTCCGCGCTCCGGAAGGTGACCACGCCGTTGTCGAGCGCGAAGTCGCTCGTGCCGCCGATGCCGATCGGATACTTCGCGTTCGAGAACGCCACCGCGTTCGGCGCCAGTCGCGCGGTGCCTTCGCCGGCGCCGGCCAGCACTTTGTCCTTGTTCCAGCGATAGGTGAGCGCGCCGGTGGCGGCGGCGCGCAGGCCGGTGTTCTCCACCGTCCAGTCGTTGAAGAGCTGTTCGATGGAGATGCCGTAGTAGCGGAGGTCGACCTTCATCGGATACGGCTCGGCGTACTTGGCGAGCGCGTAATGCGCGCCGATGGTGCCGCCGCCGTAGCCGGCGCGCTCGACGTCGACGGTGAGGTGATCGCCGACGACGTCGAGCTTTCCTTTCGCATCGCTCAGCTCGTACGCATCGGCGACGATGTGCGGCGAGGTCCAGCCGCCGGCCAGCTCGAACTCTCCTTGCCGGCCGCGCAGCCGCGTGTCGAGTGCGAGCGTGCCGCCGAGGAGTTTCTCGACGCGGAAAATCTCACGCACGCGCTCGAGCGTGAGGCGCGAGGTGAGGCGCAGGTCGTACACGCCTTCGGTGAGCGGCTTGAGATTGCCGGAGAGGAACGCGTCGATGCCGCGGCCGTGCAGCGCCACCGACTGCAGCGCCAGCGCGCCGGGCGTGTAGCGGAAGCCGCCGCGCAGGTTCACGTCGAACGGCTCGTAGTCCTGCAGCCGCACGCGCACCGACGGGCTGTTCATGATGCCCGCATACAAGTCCTCGGCGCGCGTGACCGTCACCTGCGATTCGATGCGCGTGGCCAGCGCGGTGATGTCGTGGCGGCGGTCGATGAAGTCGAACGCGCCGCGGTTGACATACAGCTTCCCGATGTCGAGATGGACGATCTGCGGACCGCCCTTCGGCCCGGTCTTCCACGACGGAAAGTTGTGCACCAGTTTCGAGCCCTGCGGGAAAACTTCGAACCAGAGATGCGGATCGCGGATGTCGACGCGGCCGACTTTGATCTTGCGGCCCCAGAACGAGTCGATGCCGCCGGTGATCTCCACTTCGCCGACGCGCGCGAAGTAGGGCGAGACGCCGCCGGGCGCGTTGGCGATGCGGAGGTCGTGCAGGATCACGCGCTGCGGCCGCGTGCGGATGATCTCGACACTGCCGATCTGCACGTCGCGTCCGAGGCGCGCCTCGAGCGTCTTCTCGATCCGCAGCCGCACGAGGTCTGCGAAGTTCGTCGAGCCGAGCCACCACCAGCCGCCGCCGATGACCACGATCAGCACGACCGCGGTGACGGTGAAGAGCCAGAAGAGCGCCTTCAGGCAGCCCCACATCGGGCCTCTGCGCTGCCGCTCGCGGGCGGAGCGGTGCCGGCCGCGCCTCGGTGGCGGCAGCAGCGGATCGGCTGGATCGTTGACGTTCATCGAACGGAGGCGTGGCCGTAACGCCGGGCTTGCTAATCACGAGCCACGAGAAACAGGTCGCGGAGGTTGTTTCCCGTCGCCGCAATCATAATCGGCTCACCGATTTGCGCGGCGATTCGCAATGAATCCGACACAGCGAGGGCCGCTTCCCATTCCGCCGTCACGAGGATGTTGCCGCGGCGCGGCAGGTGGATGCCGGCCACGCCGCTGTTGCCGTCGACGCCGTCGGAGGCGGCGAAGAGCGCTTCGTCGCGCGCGCGCATGGCGAATCGCACGGCGAGCTCGGTGCAGCGGCCGCCTTTGCCGTTGCCTCGGATGCGCACGGTCGGCTCGCCGCCGGCGACGAGGATGCACCCGTGCGCGGCGCGGCGAGCCAGCGTTTCCGCCGCTTCGTCGACATCGCCTTCGAGCTGCTCTTCGAGGACGTCGGCGCGGTCGCCGATGATCTCCGCGGCGGCGCGGACGAGCGTGCTGTTGTCGGCGACGAGAATCAGCTCGCCGCCGGCAGTCGGTCCGGAGGCGACGTCGGTCTCGCGTCCGGTGGAGACATCGGAGAGGACGAGCGTGACGCAGCGGCCTCTCACGCGCTCGCGCAGCTTGCCGCCTTTGATTGCACTCAATGTTTTGCGGCGCTCGTTGATCCGCGCGATCGGCAGGCCGGAGGCGATCAGGCGCGCGTTCTCCTCGATCAGCGACTGCTCGTCGTGCAGCGCCACTTCCACGCAGGCGGAGCCGCCGCCGGAGACGAGGAAGAGGAGGTCGTCGTGCCGCTCGACGAATCGCAGCAGCGCCCGTCCTGCCGTAAAGGAGGATGGGGTGATCTGCGGATGTCCGCCGATATGGACCTCCGCAGGTGTGGACGGACGGCGGTAGCCCTCGGGCAGCGCGACGAAGGCATGCTCGATGGGGTGCACCGCGGCGACGCCGTCGAGCATCGCCCCGGCGCACTTGCCGATGGCCACGACGTTGCGCGGCATGTCGCGCGTGACTTGCTCGCGCACGAGACGCTCCGGCGCGCAGCGCTCCAGCGCCGTGAGGTAGATCGCTTTCAAGTCCACCATTCGCGATTATCCTCGTGGCGTGCGCCGCCACCACCTCCGCACGCGCGTGCTGCTGCTGACCGGCGCTTTCGCGCTGGCGCTGTTCGCCGTGGCGTTCGGCCTGAGCTGGCAGGCGCGCCGCGCGCAGGAGCGGTGGACGCGGCTCGTCGCGGTCGACACGAAGGCGGTGGCCGCGCTCGAAGAATTGATCCGCGCGCAGAACGCGTTTCGCGCGCGCTACGCCGCCGGCACGCCGCAGTCCGCGCGCTACCGCATGGTCGCGCAACTGCTCGATGATCCATCGCTGGCGACGCTCGACCTCGGCACGCTGCGCGCGCGCGTCCGGGCATTCGCCACCATCGCCGCGGAGCCGTCGCCGCGCGACGAGGATCTCGATGCGACGTCGACGGCGATCGTGGCCGATGCGCAGCAACTCATCGCCGCGCGCCGCCGCGAGATCGCCCGGCAATTGCCGGCGCTCGAAGGAGAGTCGCGCGCGCTGATGTCGACGGGACTGGCCGTGGCCTGGATCCTCGCGCTGCTGTCGTTCGCCGCGGTGCAGACCACATTGCGCAAAGTGGTGCGGCCGATCGAGGAGCTGTCATCGGCCGCCGATCGCATCGCCGCGGGCGATCTCACCGCACGCGCACCGGTGGCCGGCGACCGCGAGATCGCCACGCTCGGCGCGGCGTTCAACCGGATGGCTGACGAGCTGAAGGCGCGCGCGCGCACGGACGAGCTGACCTCGCTGCCGAATTTCCGCGCGTTCCGCGAGCGGATCGACGCGGAGCTCGAGCGCGCAGACCGCTATCCCGAGACGTTCGGAGTGCTCGTGCTCGATCTCGATCGATTCAAGCATTACAACGACACCTACGGCCACGGCGCCGGCAACGACGCGCTGCGCCGCGTCGCGCAGACCATCCGCGAGGCCGTGCGCGCCGTCGATTTCGCCGCGCGCTACGGCGGCGAAGAATTCGCGGTGGTGGTGCCGCAGGTCGACGCGCCGGCGCTCGCCGCGATCGCGGAGCGCGTCCGCGCCAGCATCGAAGCGCTGCCCGCGCCGACGGGCGGCGCGACCGTCACGGTGAGCATCGGCGCCGCGCTCTACCCGCACGACGGTCAGGATCGGGAGACGATCTTCCAGGCGGCCGATGCGCGGTTGTACGCGGCGAAGGAAGCGGGACGGAACCGGGTTTGCGCATCACTTTATCCCGAGCGCAGCGAGGGATCTCCGGCGGCACCGCGGGATCCTGCCCCGAAGCACGAGCAGCGCGGTGTAGCGGGAGATCCCTCGCTACGCTCGGGATGAACTTAGTCCAACTGTTCGATCAGCCGATCGATCGTCCGCGTGAGCGACTGCACCTCGCGCTCGGAGATGCCTTCGCCGGCGAGCGCGCGCACCCACTCTTCGTAGGCCGGGCGCACTTTGTCGACGAGGGCGCGGCCGCGGCGGGTGAGGGCCACGCGCGAGGAGCGGAGGTCGCTCGGATCGCCGTGCCGCTCGGCCACGCCGAGCTGCTCGAGCCGCGCGATCATCCCGGTCATGTTCTGCTTCGTCACGCCGAGCCGCCGCGCCAGCGCCACCAGCGTCACCGGCGCCTCTTCCTCGGCCACCGCCGCCAGCACCGTCCACTGCTGCGGCGTGACCTTCGCTTTCTCGAACAGAGGCCCGAGCCGCCGCGTCAGCAGGTTCGCCAAGCGCACCACACTCGAAACGAGATCAGGCATGTGTGGTCAATATATTGACCAGTGACGGGGAAGTCAATTCCGCCGTTACAGCGCGGCCTTGAAAATACCCTTGCCCGCGAACACCGCCGCGTCGCCGAGCTCCTCTTCGATCCGGAGGAGCTGGTTGTATTTGGCGATGCGGTCGCTGCGTGAGGCGGAGCCGGTTTTGATCTGGCCGGCGTTGGTGGCTACGGCCAGGTCGGCGATGGTCGAGTCCTCGGTCTCGCCGGAGCGGTGCGAGATGATCGACCGGTACCCGGCGCGCTTGCCCATCTCCATCGCTTCCAGCGTTTCCGTCAGCGTACCGATCTGGTTCACCTTGATCAGGATGGCGTTGGCGATGCCGCGCTCGATGCCTTTCGAGAAGATCTCCGGGTTCGTGACGAAGAGGTCGTCGCCGACGAGCTGCGTCCCGGAGCCGAGGACGCCCGTCAGCGTTTCCCAGCCGTCCCAGTCGCCCTCGGCCATGCCGTCCTCGATGGAGATGATCGGGTACTTGCGGCGGATCTCCACGTAGTAGTCGACCATGTCGTCGCTGGGGCGATCGACCTCTTCGAAACGGTAGCCTTTCTTCTTGTCGTAGAACTCCGAGGCCGCGACGTCGAGGCCGAGGTAGATTTGTTCGGCGGGACGGTAGCCGGCTTTCTGGATGGCCGTGAGGATCAGCTCGAGGGCCTCGGCGTTGTTCTTGAGGTCGGGCGCGAAGCCGCCCTCGTCGCCGACGGCGGTGGTGAGCTTGCGGTCGTGCAGGATTTTCTTGAGGTGATGGAAGGTCTCGACGCCGGCGCGCAACGCATCGCTGAAGGTGTCGAAGCCGGCCGGGATGATCATGAACTCCTGCACGTCGAGGTTGTTGTCGGCGTGCGCGCCGCCGTTGATGACGTTCATCATCGGCACGGGCAGCGTGCGCGCGCCGGCGCCGCCGAGGTAGAGGAAGAGCGGCAGGCCGGCCGCCTCGGCCGCCGCGCGCGCCACGGCGAGCGAGACGCCGAGGATCGCGTTCGCGCCGAGGTTGGACTTGTTGTCGGTGCCGTCGATCTGCTTCATCACCAGATCGATCATGGCCTGCTCGCGCGCGTCCATCCCTTCGACTTCCTTGGCGATGAGGTCGATGTTGTCGACGGCGTTGCGCACGCCCTTGCCGAGGAAGCGGCTCTTGTCGTTGTCGCGCAGCTCGAGCGCCTCGCGCGAGCCGGTCGATGCACCCGACGGCACCGCCGCGCGGCCGAGGGCTCCGGAGTCGAGCAGACAATCGACTTCGACGGTGGGATTGCCGCGCGAATCGAGAATCTCGCGCGCGAAGATTTCAACGATCTTGAACATGGCGGCGATTCTAGACGAATGGGGACGACCGGGGGCCTCCGGCGGAGGCCCCGGTCGTCGTCCTATTTCGGCCCAGTCGCCGTCGGGTAGCGCGAGGCTTGCCACCCTTTCCAGCCGCCTTTGAGAGCGGCCGCGTTCTTCACTCCGTGTGCATTGAGGTCGAGCACCGCACGGGCGCTTGATTGTTCGGCCGGTCAAGCACAGTAGGCGATGATCATCCTGTGCGGCGGCAGCTCGCGCAGGCGCGCGACGAGCTGGCTGCCGGGAATGCTGTAGGCGCCCTTGATGTGCCCGATCGTGAACTGCTCGAAGGAGCGGACGTCGACGATGACGGCCTTGTTCTCCTTGACGAGCTGCAATGCATCCTTGACCGAGATGCGGCGCACCGACTCGGGCGTCGGCGCCGCTTTCGGCGAGCTGAGCGGACCGCGCGGCGGCGCCGGCGCGGCCGGCTTCATCTGCGCGCCGGCGATCGTGGCCGCGAGCATCGCCGCGGCCATCACCACTGCTGTTTTACGCATGTCTGGACCTGCCTCCTTGATGTCAGTCGAGCGACTCGAAAAAGCGCCCGAAACGGGGTACGAAATAGTGTGCGCGGTCGAGCGAGAACGCCACGGCTACCGCCTTGCCGACGATCCGCCGCCGCTCGATGAATCCGATGAAGCGGCTGTCGTTGCTGTTGTCGCGATTGTCGCCGAGGACGAAGTATTTGCCCGGCGGCACCACCTCGGGACCCCACGAGCGCAACGCCGGGATCTCGGGCGTGAGCATCACCTTGTGCATGTGGCCGTAGAGGTCTTCGTCGACGACGTACGTGTTGCCGTACTCCTCCGACGGAACGATGGTGGCGCTCTCCGACTGCCGCGCCAGTTTCCCGTTGACGAAGAGCTGGTTGTTGCGCAGCTCGACGCGGTCGCCCGGCGTGGCCACCACGCGCTTGACCAGCCGCACGCCGTCGGCGGGCGAGAAGAGCACGACGATGTCGCCGCGCTTCGGATCGCCCCACTTGACGATGTCGATGGTGGTGAACGGCACTTTGAGGTCGTACGCGAGCTTGTTCACGACCACGCGGTCGCCTTCCTGGATGGTCGGCTTCATCGAGCCGGTGGGCACGTCGTTCCAGTCGGCGAGCGCCGAGCGGAGCGAGCTGACCACCAGGATCATCAGCAGAAAAATGCGGATCTCGGTCAGGACCTTTTTCTTGTCAAGCGCCATTTCCAACGTTGTTACGCGAAATCGCCGCGGAAGATTTCAACATCCGGTCACTCCGCCGCGCACGGCCAGCAGCCACCGACCGTTGGACGCGCGGCGATACACGAGGTATTGGTGCGCCTCGATCCAGTATTCGACGGCCACCAGCTCATCGACGCCGTCGCCGTCGAAGTCGAGGTGGCCGAAGAAGTAAGGATCGCCGGCGTCCTCTTCACCGGCGGCGACGACTATCATCGGCGCGAGCCGTTCGGGCGCAACCGCGGAGAGCGGCGCGGCGATGGCGATGGCGCGGACGGGACTGCGCTCGGTGTGATCGTGAGCGATGGACGCGACGAGCAGCGGCTCGCCGTCGCCGAGGTCGACGATGCGTGCGTCGGTGACCTCGATCTTGCGCACGCCGCGCGCGGCAAAGTAGGCGCGGCCGTAGCGCTCGACCGCGCGCCGCTCTTCGGGCGTGACCTCGCGGTCGTGCACCTCGCGCGGCGCGACGTCGAAGTTCGTGACGAACGCCGGCGCCTGCGCCTTCGTCTTGGCGAATGCACTCAGCGACGAGCAGCCCGCGTAGGCGATGCCGTCGGGACGTGCGGTGCCGAGCGGCACGCCGCCGTCGCCCCAGACGCGATAGGTGCGCTTCGCGTCGAAGTAGCGCCTCGCGAACGCGCGCGACTCCGGCCGCACGTCCTGCTCGATCTCGCTCAAGCCGTCCGGCGGCGGCCCGAGCGGCGCGGCCCAGGCGATGGTGTCGAGGTAGACGCGTCCGGGTGATGCGTCCTGTCCAAAGTCGACGTCCTGCAGCGCAAAGACCACGCGGCGCTCTCCCATCGAGAGCGCCGCGGCGAGGATGAATGCGAGCGGCGCGATCACGTCATGCAATTGTCGCTTACACCCTCCGTCATCCCGAGCGTGAGCGAGGGACCTGGGCGGGCGGCGCGCATGCTTCGTGCCCTCACCACCCAGGTCCCTCGCTACGCTCGCGATGACACGCGCTGCGCACCCTCGCAGCACCCGCCGTCGCCTAGACGGTCGGCGTGCGCGACGAGCCGATCGTCTTCACCTTTCCGAGGAGCTCCGACATCTGCATGCCGGAGAGCGACTCGAACAGCGCCGGCACCTGCGCGGCGATGGCGGCGAGGTCGCCGGTGACGCGGTGCGCGCCGGCGGCGCTTCCGTCGCCGGTCGACACCACGGTGATCTTGTCGACGTTCGCCAGCGGCGCGGCCATGGCCCGCACGATCTCCGGCATCTGCGTCATCAGCTTGTCGACGACCGCGGCCTGGTTCCACTCCTGATACGCCTCGGCCTTCACGTTCATCGCCTTCGCCTCCGCCTCGCCTTTCTTGAAGATGATCTCCGCCTCCGCCTCACCTTCGGCGCGCACCGAGTTGGCGCGGCCCTCGGCCTCGGTGATCAGGCGCTGGCGCTCCGCGGCGGCGAGCGTCTCGATGCGCATACGCTCGACCTCGGCGGCCTTGAGCACCGTGGCGATGAGCTCTTTCTCGTGACGGAGAATCTCCGCCTCCTGCACCTTGATCTGCTCCTGCTTCTCGACCTGCTGCACCTTCACCGACTCCGCCACGACCTGCTGTTCCATGACTTTGGTCTGGATCTCGTAAGCCTTGTCGGCCAGCGCCTGTTCGCGTTTGGTCATGGCCATGAGCTGCGCCTTCTTCACGTCGAGATCGTTCTGCGCGGACGCCTGCGCGGCCAGCGAGAGCGTCTCGGCGAGCACGCGCTGCTGGTCGGCTTCGGCGCGTTTGATGGCCGCCTCGCGCAGCGCCTCGGCGCGCTTGATGGCCGTGTCGCGCTCCGCCTCGGCGGCGGCGATGTCGGCCAGCATCTTCACACGGGCGATGTCGGGACGGCCCATGTTGGTGATGTAGTCGTTGCCGTCCTTCACCTCTTTGATGGTGAACGACACGACCTCGAGACCCATCTTGTCCATGTCGTCGGCGCAGGTGGCGCGCATGCGGTCGGCCACCATCTCCGGCTGCTTGACGATCTCCTCGACGGTGAGCTGGCCGATGATGCCGCGCAGGTGGCCTTCCATCACCAGGCGGATCAATCCTTCACGCTGCGCCGGCGTCTTGGAGAGGAACTGCTCGGCGGCGGTGAGGATCGACTCGTGATCGCTCTTGACCTTGATCTGCGCGACCGCCTCGACGGTCACGGCCACGCCCTGCTTCGTGTAGAGATCCTGCTTCGGCGCGACGTCGAACGACATCAGCTCGAGCGGCAGGGTTTTGTAGCTGTGGATCATCGGGAAGATCAGCGTGCCGCCGCCCTTGATCACGCGCGTGCCGCCGACGCCGTAGACGATGAAGGCTTCGTTCGGCCCGACCTTGCGGAACATCTGGGCGATGAAGCCGAGGAGCATCAGCGTGGCCGCGATGATCCCGCCGGCAATGACCCACATCGAAACGTTCAACATGTTGTCTCCTCCTGAAGCTCGTCCCAGAGCGCCACGTAGGCGATGCCTTTTTCGTAGCGCGTGACGACCACTTCGGTCCCTTTCTCGATGGCGCGTCCCGAGTCGCTGCGCGCGCCGGCGACGCGCCTGGTGCCGGCGTGCGTGAAGACGATTTCTCCGGTGCCGTCGCCCGCGCGAATCGGCACGACCACGCGCCCGATGACTCCGATCATCGAGAGCGATTGCGCGAGCGACTCGCGCCTGGCCAGAGCATTGATGACGCTGTTGATGAGCGCGCCGCCGGACAGCCCGATCGCGGCCGCGCCGGCGGCAACCACCGGCAGCGACCAGGCGGTGAGCCGCTCGAGCAGCAGGCCGCCGCCGCCGAACCAGGTCAGGAAGGCGGTGATGGCCGCGGCGTTGATCATCGAGGTGCGCCGCGCGCCGGCGTGCCGCACCACGCGCGGCAGATGGATGGCGCGATGGGCGAACACGTGATCGAAGACGTTGACGTGCTCGAGTCCCGAGACGAACGACACGACGCTCAGGCCGAGGCCGGCGATGAAAGTCACGACGAAAAATGTAGTCATAAAGTGCTTATGATTTCCTGCGCTTCCGTACCGGCTTCGGGTGCAGCTCCAGCGTCTCGACGAGATGGTCGATGAGCTGCCGGTTCTCGACGATCGAGCCGAAGAGGACCAGGCAGTCGCGCGACTTCTCGTGCTTGGCGATCTGCAGCAGCGCCTCCGACAGCTCGCGGTCGCCGGAGAACGTCTCCGAGCCCTCGATGAGCCAGAGGTCGAGGCGGTCGTCGAGCTCGCGGCGCTGCTTCGGCGGCAGCGGCGGCGCGTCGTCGTGGTCGTCGACGAGGTAGCCGGGATGCACCTTGAAGTAGCGGGCCAGCAGCAGACGCGTGCCGCTGGTCAGGTGCAGCCGCGCGCCGCTCTCGAGCTGGGAGAGGTAGGACTGGCTGATCCGCCCGTCCAGCTCCTCGCGCACGCCGCGCACCACTTCCGTCTGCGTCAGCTCGCGCCCGAGCCCGCGGGCGAATCCCTCGAGGGTGCGCAGCCTTGCCAGCTTCTCCCGGAGTTTCATTGCAATCAGCAATTTATTGCGGATGGCGATATTTGTCAATGGGTGGCGGAAACGGTCGGGTTACAGGGCGATGGACGCGCGGCGGGCGTTGACGCCGTCGAGCACGCGCTGCTGCAGCTCGCGGCGTCGGTGCCGCCGGCGCTGGCGGCGACATTTGTCAACGGTGCCCCACGATCGGGTTACAGGGCCGCGGACCCGGCTCACAGTTCCAGGGCCACCGCGACGGGTCGCGCGCGACCCGGAGTTACAGGGCTACCGCCGCGCAGGTGAGTCGTCTTCCGCCTCGGCCGAGCCGTGGCAGGCGTTCACGGCGTCGAGCTCGCGCAGCGCGCGCGCATCGCTGCAGCCGGCATTGGCGGTGATGCTGAAAGCGATAGTGATCAACCAGCCGCGGACGCGGCGCGGCGTTACAGAGCCGCGACCACCATCGGATTACAGCGCGACCGCCACGAGCGTGAGGTCGTCTTCCGCCTCTCCCGAGCCGCGGTAGGCGTTCACGGCGTCGAGGACGCGCTGCTGCAGCTCGCGGGCGTCGGTGCCGCGGGCGTTGGCGGCGATGGCTTCGAGGCGCGTTTCGCCGAAGAGCTCTCCGCGCGCGTCGCCGGTCTCGGAGGCGCCGTCGGTGAAGAGGAGCAGGCGGTCGCCGGCGGCGAGCGGCAGCTCGCACTCCCGATACGGGTCGTCGCGGAAGAGGCGGGAGATGGCCGGGCCGCCTTCGGCGAGCCGTACGATCGAGCCGTCGGCGCGCGCCAGGATCGGGGCGTTGTGGCCGGCGTTGCACCAGCGCAATGTCATCGTGGCGGCGTCGATGGTGGCGTAGAAGAAGGTCACGAAGCGTCCGCCGGAGAGGCTGGAGACGACCACGCGGCGCACGCGCTCGCAGAGGTCGCGCGGCGAGCTGCTGGCCGAGGCGCGCACGGCGGCCTGCAGTCCCGACATCAGCAGCGCCGCCGGCATCCCTTTGCCGGCCACGTCGCCGATGCAGACGGCCAGCTCGCGCGGGCCGAGCTCGATCACGTCGAAGTAGTCGCCGCCCATCATCCGCGCCGGCTGCCAGATGCCGCTCACGTCGATGCCTTCGATGCGCGGCATGGCCCGCGGCAGCAGCGTCTCCTGAATGGCCCGCGCCTGCGCGAAGTCGGCCTCGTCGACCTGCATGCGCACGCGGTCGATCACCACCGCCATCTGGTCCGCGGCCGAACGGAGAAAGTCGATGTCCTCGACGTCGAACTCGCCGCGCGAGAGCTTCGGCGCCGCGGCGATGAAGCCGCGCGTCGCCACCGGCACGACCAGCGCGGTCTCGATGCGCGCCAGCGTGCGCGCCGACTCGTCGCCGGCGGCGCGCTTGCGCGGATCGAACGGGCGGTCGAGCAGCGTGCGGAACGTGCCGGGCAGCCGCAGCACGCCGACCAGCGAGTCGGCCACGCCCACTTTCGCCGCAGCGACGTATTCGTCCTGCCGCTCGACGAAGAGCACCACCGCCCGGTTCTGCAGCGCGCTCTGGAGCTTCTCGGCGGTCGCGGTCAGATACGGCCCGAGGTCGTGCGCCGCGGCGCTCTCGGTGACGATGGCGCGCAAGGCGTCGGGATATTCGAAGCGATGACGGAAGAGGTTCCGCTCGACCAGCGACTGCAGCCGATTGCGCAGCGGCACGAAGACGAGCGCGATCACTACCGTCGCGGCGATCACCAACGTCTGGTTCTGCAGGCCCGTCGCGCCGACGACGAGCGTGCCGATGATGCCGACCAGGCCGAGGTAGAGGACGATGATCGCGCCGCTGAGGATCGCGTAGACCACCGTCTTCCGGATGATCACGTCGATGTTCATCAGCCGGTACTTGAAGATGGCGATGGCGAACGAGATCGGGATGAGCAGGTAGAGCAGCGGCGGGACGATCTGCAGCACCTGGGCGAAGCGCATCATGCCGCCGACGTCGCCGCCGCGCAGCATGAACGCGAAGGTGAGCACGTTGCCAACCACGGTCAGCGTCAGCCGCACCGCCAGCGCGGTGAAGGTGCCCCAGAGCGGCCACTTCACCTGCCGCCGCTCTTCCGGTCCCGCCTCTTTGTACGAGCGGTAGAGGGCGATGCAGGTGAAGAGCGGATAGAGGATCACCGCCAGGATCGGCGCGAAGATGCCGATGCCGCCGATGACCACCGCGGTGATTTTGAGATGCAGCGCGCCGGCGACGCGAGCGACGCCGAGGAGCATCGCCAGCACCGCCACGATCGACTGGATGGGACGACGCCAGAACGCGTCGCGCACGCCGTCGCGGCGGCCGATGCGCGCGATGCGCAGCGCGAGGAGCAGCCCCATCACCGCCAGCGCGGCCGAGCCGATGTTCACGACGCGGTCGACCAGCTCCGCGTCGCGCCGGCTCTGCGAGGCCAGCGTGCCGATGGAGAACATGGTCAGGCCGACGATGGCCGCCGAAGCGGCCACGCCGTAGATCCAGCGCAGGACGTGCGGCGAGCGCTGCAAAAGCGGACGGTCGTGCGGGAAGATCAGCGCCAGGTGCAGCGTCAGCGGCGCGAAGGCGATCGTGGCCGCCGCCACGACCAGCAGCGGCACGATCATCTGCGTCGGGTCGACGATGATGCCGCGCAGGTTGGCCGTGTCGAGCGTGGCCATCGTGCTGCCGAGGATCGACAGCGCGCCGGCGGTGGCCATGATGTGGAAGACCTTGGCGCGCCGGTCGTCGGGACGGCGGATCAGCACCAGCAGGCCGATGCTGAGGAAGACCAGCGAGACGAACGTGGAGACGGCGATCGACGCCAGCGACGCCGGGGTGAGCAGCGACGACTGCAGCGTCACCGGGACGTCGCGCTCGGTGCCGCCGCGGCGCACGAGGAAGTGCAGCGTGTCGCCGCGGCGCGCGCGGCGGTCGAGCGCGCGCAGCGCTTCGCGGTTGCTGATCGAGATGCCGTCGATCGAGACGATCTCGTCGTGCACGCGGATCCCGGCGCGGTGCGCGGCGCCGTCGGGATCGGTCATCAGCACGCTGCCGGGGACGACGCCGAACATCTTCGGCGGACGCACGTCGGAGTAGCCCTGGACGTAGTTGAAGCCCGCGCTGCCGAGCTCATTCCACCGCCGCAGGCGCACGCCGGTGTACGCCGCCAGCACCCCGAAGAGCACGGCGGTGATGGCGATGGCGAGGACGACGCGGCGTTTCTGGGACATCGTTCGGCGCTCGTTGAACGGCGCTTGCTGGGAGATACGGCGCGCGGCGGCGGCGGTTTCCGGGCGCTACTCGCGCGAGCCGCGGCGGTTGACGATCGACATGAACTCCTGGCGCGTCCGCTCGTCGTTGAGGAAATCGCCGCGCAGCACGTTCGTCTCCATGAACGACGACTCCTGCTCGACGCCGCGCATGACCATGCAGAGATGCACGCCGCCCATCCAGACGGCGATGCCGCGCGGCTCGAGGATCTTCTGGATCGTGTCGGCCACGTCGTGCGCGAGATGCTCCTGCGACTGCAGCCGCCGCATGTGCACTTCCACGATGCGCGGGATCTTCGACGCGCCGATGATGGCCTGCTCCGGGATGTAGCCGATGATGAAGTGGCCGAAGAACGGCAGGATGTGATGCGCGCAGAGGGTCTTGTACGTGCCGCCGATCACGACCAGGTTCTGGCAGTTCTCGTCGGCGCGCGAGCAGGCCTTGCGGAACAAGGTGGTCAACTTCTTGACGTCCGTGAAGTCGTAGCCGCTGGTCATCGTCACCAGCGACTCCGCCCAGCGTCGCGGCGTGTCGCGCACGTTCTCGTCCTCGAGGTCGACGTGCAGCAGCCGCAGCGCCTCGCGCAGGTGATGCTGGAGCTGCTCGCGGTCGACGGACGGGCGCGGTCCGGCCAGCAGGCCGCGGTCGTTGAGGATGACGTCGAGCTCCTGCGGCGAGGCGAGATCGGTGGACTCTTTCATGGGGCGACACTTTATGCGTTTTGGCAGAATCCCTGCACAATTGACGACTGAATGACCATTCATTCATACTGCGCAGCCGCGGTACAAAACGTGTAAAAGAGCCCGTCAGAGGAGTCGTTATGGCCGAAGTCAAGACACAAGGCGCCGTCGAGGCGATGGAGGTTGCCGAAGCCTCGCGCGAGACCGAATGGGAGAAGCCTTCCTTCGTCGGAGATCTCTTCCTCGGCAAGCTGAACCTCGATCTGATTCATCCGTTCCCGGAACAGCCGGTCGCCGACAAGGCGGAGGCCGACGAGTTCCTGGCGAAGCTCGAGCGCTTCCTCGCCGAGAACGTCGACGGCGACAAGATCGACGCGCAGGGCGTCTACGACTACGAGCTCTTCAAGGGCTTCAATGAGCTCGGCGCCTGGGGCATGAAGATCCCCAAAGAGTACGGCGGCCTCGGGTTCAGCTCGACGAATTACAACCGCGCCATCGGTCTCGTCGCCACCTGGTGCGGCTCGAGCGTGGCCTGGCTCTCGGCGCATCAGTCGATCGGCGTGCCGCAGCCGCTCAAGCTCTTCGGCACCGAGGAGCAGAAGAAAAAGTATCTGCCGCGCCTGGCGAAAGGATCGATCTCCGCGTTCGCGCTCACCGAGCCGGGCGTCGGCTCCGATCCGGCCAAGATGCAGACCACAGCCGTGCCGTCGCCCGACGGCAAGGGTTGGATCCTCAACGGCGAGAAGCTCTGGTGCACGAACGGCCTGAAGGCGGAAGTCATCGTGGTGATGGCGCAGACGCCGCCGAAGGTGGTCAAAGGAAAAGAGAAGAAGCAGATCTCCGCCTTCATCCTGGAGATGGACACGCCGGGCGTCGAGATCGCGCACCGCTGCCAGTTCATGGGGCTGCGCGGCATCGGCAACGTGCTGATCCGCTTCAAGGACGTCTTCATCCCGAAGGAGAATCTGCTCTGGGGCGAAGGCCTCGGGCTCAAGCTCGCGCTGATCACGCTCAACACCGGACGCCTCACCATTCCGGCGGGCTGCGCGGCCGGCGGCCGGCGCATGCTGGAGATCGCCCGCGACTGGGCGAACGAGCGCGTGCAGTGGGGCGCGGCCATCGGCAAACATGAAGCGGTGGCGGCGAAGATCGCCTGGATGTCGTCGCACGTGATGGCGATGGAAGCGATCGTCTGGCTGACCTCAGGTCTCGCGGACCGTGGCGACGTCGACCTGCGGCTCGAAGCGGCGATGGCGAAGCTCTTCAACACCGAGGTGGCGTGGCAGTGCATCGATCACCTCGTGCAGATCCGCGGCGGCCGCGGTTATGAGACCGCCGAGTCGCTGCGCGCGCGCGGCGAGAAGGCGTATCCGGTCGAGCGGATCATGCGCGACATGCGCATCAACCGCATCTTCGAAGGGACGAGCGAGATCCAGCATCTGTTCATCGCCCGCGAGGCGGTCGATCCGCACATGAAGCGCGGCTACAAGATCCTGCTGCCGGAGACGCCGGCCGGCGAGAAGATCCAGGCGGCGGCGAAGGCGGGCGCGTTCTACGCGACGTGGTATCCGTCGCGGTACGTCGGCTGGAGCCGCTTCCCGAAGTACGGCGACTTCGGCCGCCTGCAGACGCACGTCGGCTATCTCGAGCGGCAGTCACGCCATCTCTCGCGCTCGATCTTCCACGCGATGATGCGCTATCAGGCGAAGCTCGAACGGAAGCAGATGGTGCTCTTCCGCATCGTCGATATCGGTACGGATCTGTTCGCCATGGCGGCGACGATCAGCTACGCGGCGATGCTGGCCAAGAAGGGTCAGAAGAACGCGATGGAGCTGGCCGATCTTTTCTGCCGCGAAGCGCGCGTGCGCATCGACCAGAATTTCCGCACGCTGTTCGATAACCACGACGAGCTCGCCTACAAGGTCGTGCAGAAGATGATGAAGGGCGAGTACGAGTGGCTCGAAGGCCAGCTCGTGCAGCCGGTCGTGCCGACGGCGGAGCAGGTGGAGGAGGCGATCCGAAAACTCGCCTGAGGCGAGTTTTCGGATCGCAGCGCGCCGTACCGGCGCGCGGTGCTGAGCGCGCCGTTCCGGCGCGCAGTGCTGAGTGCAAAGTGCTGTCACGCGCGGCGTGGTGGCACTCATCTGCCGGGTACGCGCCAGCACTTCGCACTTAGCACTTAGCACTTAGCACTTAGCACTTAGCACCTGCCCCTACGCCTCCTTCGGGTTGCGCCTCCCTTGCACCTTCTCTTCGTCGTCGACCGTTTCGTGCCCGATGTACTTCATCAGGCAGTCGCGGCAGATCAGGGAGGCGCTGTTCGCTCCGGGGCGTGGGACCCAGCCGTCCGTGTGGACGGCTTCATCGAAGCAGCGGGTGTACTCGCCGGGGATCTCGCCGACGATCTCGCGGGTGAGCTCGCACTCGCCGCACTTCAGCAGAGTCCGTCCTTCCATCGCTATTGCTCTCCTGCGGCCGGGAAGACCGGCGTGATGTCGACCGGGATGTCCTTGAGCGTGCCGATCACCGACTGCATCTCCGGCGTCGAGACGCCGTAGCGCTCGAGCAGCCGCTGCGCGCGGGCGAAGTCGCCGGTGGCCTCGATGGTCAGCAGCTCCGTGGCCAGCGAGCGGATGCCTTCGCGATACTTCGAAAAGTCGACGCTGAACGTGCCGTTCGCGGCCGGCACGACGGCGCCATGCTCGCGCAGCCAGTTCCACTGCACCGCCGTGCCGCGGCCGTGCGCCTCGTCGATGCCGAAGCGCATCGAGCGGAACATCAGCCCCGTGTACGTGGCGTAGAGCTGCCGCTCGTCGAAGGAGTTGAGCAGATTGTGATCGCGCGCGTAGAGGATGTTCCAAAGCCCGACCACGTCCGCCTTGCACTCCTCGATGGTCGAGTAGAGGTTCTTGAGCAGGATGCGCGAGTCGACGCGCTTGCCCGAGCCGGCCGGATCGGGGATCAGCCCCGGCCCGAGGCCGTGAGAAAGTTCATGAAAAAGAGTGTGATTAAAGTATGCATCAAATGACAACAAATTCCGCAGCGACGGCTCGAGCACGCGCATGGCCACCGGCGTGCCGCTCTGCCGGAACTTCGCGTCCATGACGTTCTTGAGCAGCACCTTCTTCGAGCCCTTCTGCTCGCGCACGAACTCGTCGTTCGGCAGGTTGAAGGCGGAGGTCTGCACGCCGCGCCGCGCGTCGCCGGCGGTGTAGATCTCCTGCACCACGCGGATCGGCGACTCGGTGCCGCGGTTCGGGTTCTTGTACTCCTCCGGCTCCGGCAGGTTGCGCTCCATGTCCGGCAGGTGCTGCGCGTACGCGACGAGCTTCTCGCTCTCCGGACGATCGACCACCGTCACGAATGACTCGAAGGCGGCCTTGTAGTTGAACATCGCGTCTTCGTAGACCTCGTACGGTCCGATCACCACCTCGATCGGTCCGTTGAGATCCATCCAGGCCATGTCACTCTCGCGATAGTTGTCGCTGAAGAAGGCTGCCGCGAGCTTGGTGAGGTAGTCACGCAGCGAGGCATTCGTGGTCAGCGCCGCCGCATCGCGCAGCGAGGCCGCGGCGCGGTCGAGGAGCGACGCGTACTGACGCGAGTACGGCACGGTGACGAGGCGGTCTCCTTCGCGCCGCACCACGGTGAAGAGGCCTTCGAGCGCTTCCTTCTGCTCCGGATGGGCGGCGACGTACCGCTCCATCTCTTCCTTGGTGATGTCTTTCGGATAGAAGGCCGCGCCTTCCGGCTTGCGCCCTTCGTCGCCGAAGGGCTCGATGAACGGCTCGTCCTGCGCCAGCCGGTCCCAACGCCCTTTGTTGATGATGAAGTAGTCGTACGCGTCGCGATCGAGCGGCGAGTCGTTGGCCTGCGCCGCCAGGCGCGTGCGATACGCCGGATTGTCCTCGGCGACCTGCAGCCAGTAAATCTCGTCGATGAATTTCGAGGCGTCGATCAGCTTGGCCACGACCTGCCGCTCGTTGTCGTTGAGCAGCGAGCGGTCGTAGTCGATGACCGTGCGCGGCAGTTGGGCGAGGCGCTGCGGCACGTCCTGCTTCGCGCCGAGGTGACCCTGCGGCAGGCGCGGGCGGTTCTGCGACGCTTCGACCGCGGCGGCCGCGGGCGATTGCGTCGGCGTCGTGGTGGCGCAGGCGAGCGGCAGAATTGCGAGGACGGCGGAGAGCAGCTTCTTCATAGGGTCGAGGATTCTATTCGAGTGAGTGCTCATGCTATGTTCGTGGTCCGCGTGATCATCGAGTGTTCGCATTGCCAGTCGAAGTATCAGTACGAGGAACGGCGTTTCGAAGGGAAGCCGTCGAAGAAGATCAAATGCGCGCGATGCCAGCAGATCTTCGAGATCCACAATCCGGCCGTCGCCGCGCCGGCAGCGGTCGAAGCTTCCGACGCGACCTCTTCGACACGCACTTCGCGTGCCGCCGCGCCTATCGAACAAACTGAGCAGTCGCCGCTGCCGCGCGAGACCGGCAAGCAGCCGGCCGCGCCGCAGCTCCCGTCGAACAAGCGTCTCTCGCTGGCGATCCTCGACGGTCCCGACGCCGGCAGCGTCTTCCGCATCGAGAAGCCGCGCGTGACCATCGGCCGGATGAATGCCGATCTCACGCTCAACGACACTGAGGCCTCGCGCCAGCACGCGGCGCTGGAGATCCGCGACACGAACTGCATGCTCAGCGACCTCGGCTCGACGAACGGAACGCTGGTCAACGGCGAGAAGATCTCCGCGCCGGTCGAGCTTTCCGACAAGTCGGAGTTCGTGGTCGGCGCGACCACGCTGATGCTCATCGTCACCGAGCAGGCCTGACGTGACGGCGCAGCCGCTCCTGCCGCTCTACCGTCATCGACAGCTCATCGCCGCGCTCACCGCCCGCGATCTCAAGGCCCGCTACCGCGGCTCGCTCCTCGGCTATTTCTGGTCGCTCGCCAATCCGCTGCTGCTGCTCGCGGTGTACACGCTGGTGTTCACGAAGTTCTTCCCGCAGCACGTGGTCACGCCGTATCCGCTGTTTCTCTTCACCGGGATCCTGCCGTGGACGTTTTTCGCGGCGGCGATTCTCGAGTCGACGACGTCGATCTCGTCGAACGCGGGTCTGATCAAGAAGGTGATGTTCCCGGCGGAGGCGCTGCCGCTGGTGGTCGTGCTCTCGCACCTGGTGCACTTCGCGCTGGCAGTGCCGATCCTGCTCGCGGCGACGGCGGCGTTCGCGGCGATGGGGAAGTTCACGCTGAGCTGGACGATGTTGCTCGCGCCGGTGCTGATGCTGCTGCAGACGCTGTTCGTCGCCGGGATCGCCATGACGGTGTCGTCGGCGTCGGTGCTCTTCCGCGATCTGCGCGACATCGTCGCGAATCTGATGCAGCTCGGGTTCTTCATCACGCCGGTGATTTATCTAATCGATAACATCCAGTCGCGCGCACTACGCGCACTGCTGCGCATGAATCCAATGACGCCGTTCGTGGTGTCCTACCAGGACGTGCTGTTCTTCGGCCGCCTGCCGAATCTGTCGGACACAGTCCTGATGCTCGCCTACGCCACCGCCTCCCTGATGCTCGGCTTCACCGTGTTCGACCGCCTGCGGGACACGCTGGCCGAGGCGATCTGACCGAAGGGGACGACGAGGGGCGTCCGGCGGCCGGGGCCACGGGCCCCGGACCCCGTCTGTTGGCCTAGCCACCGCGACACCGTGTCGCGAGCTTGGCAGGCAGTGTCGCGGAGGCTAGGCCAACCAATGGGGTCTGGGGCCCTCGGCCCCACCCGCCGGAGGCCCCTCGTCGTTCCCCATTCGTCAGATAGCCCTGGTCACCGTCCAGTAGACGCCCGCGCAGGCGATGCCCAGCGACGCTGGGACCATGACGCGGCGGCGGTACCAGGGGTGGCGTTCGGTCCAGCGGAGCAGCAGGAGCCAGGCGGCGGCGATGACGGCTAGCTGGCCGAGCTCGACGCCGGCGTTGAAGGCTATGAGCGTGGTGAAGAGCTCGCGGTGTGGGACGCCGAGCTCGCGCAAAGCGCCGGCGAAGCCGAGACCGTGCAGGAGGCCGAAGGCGAACACCACTGCCACGCGCCACGGCCGTACGTGCGACGTGGTGAGGTTCTCGATGGCGATGCAGGCGATCGACAGCGCGATCATTGGCTCGACGATGCGTGACGGAAGCGACAGCACTCCGTACAGCGAGAGACCGAGCGTGATCGAGTGTGCGAGCGTGAACGCCGTCACCTGCGCCAGCACCGCGCGGATGCGGCTGGTCAGCAGGAAGATGCCGAGCACGAAGAGGATGTGATCGAGCCCGAGCGGCACGATGTGCGTGAAGCCGAGGACGACGTACTGCCGCACGAGCTCGAGGCGCGAGGGTGGCAGGAGCGCGGCGTCGAGCACGTACGGCGTGCTGACGTCGCTGCCTTCGATCCACTGCCGGGCATTGCCGATGGTCAGGGCGTAGGTGGCGTAGGTGAGGTCGTATTGCCAGGTGAACGGACCGGCATGACGAGGGATGTCGCCGCGGTAGGTAACGATGGTGGTGTTACCGGCGGAACGGAGAGTAACGTTCGGAGCAGCGGCTAAGGCACCGAAACGGATGTGAGTGGCTGCGGCGACGGCGTTCGCGTCGAGCCGGTGCAGGCGCCGCAGGAGCGGCTCAGTGGCGGTGGTGAGCTCGATGCGGTACGTGTGATCGCGCGCGAACGAGACGTCGACGCGCGTCGTGCCGATCTCGTGCGCGAATGCCGGCAACGCCACAATCAGCGCGAGAGCGTGAGCGAGGCCCAGAGACTTTCCCATTTGTCACCTTCCGCACGCACGAGGTACGTGCTCTTGATCAGCCACACCCGGCCGCGGCGCAGCGGCAGTGAGACCAGGCCGCGCCCGTCGCTGCGCGCGGCCACGCGCACGTTCGGGTCGTCGCGGTCGATGGCCGTCACCAGCGCGTTGGGCAGCGGCTTCGACTCGAACAACACGCTGAACCAGTCGTCGCGCAGCGGCACGAGCTCGAGCCGGAAGCCGAGCGGCGTCTGCGCCAGCGCGGCGTCGTCGCCGAGGAGCGTCTTGGCGTAGCGATAGAACCGCTCGCGATGCACCTCCGGAAGGACGCCCGTCCGGAGGTGCTGCAATCCTTCTTCGCGGAGAAACTGCTCGAACTTCGCGCGCGGCAACTCGAGCGGTTCGCCCTTGCTGCGATAGCCGACCACCGCGGCGCCGTTCGCGCGGACGATGCCGGCCGGATCGCGTCCTTCGAAGCCGGCCACGGCGCGCGTGCCGGCGGCGTCGCGCACGACGAAGGCGTCGATCAGCTCCGTCGAGCGCGGCACGGCATCGCCGATGAAGCCCTGGCCGACGCGCAGCGCCAGCGTCACCGTCGTGCCCGCGGCCGGGCGGTACGTCGACGGCTCGATCCAGAAGTCGTGCGCGCGCAGCGGCGCGCACGACAACAGGATGGCGATGGTCAGCAACAGCTTCACGGCTGGTACTCGGTCGCGCTGATGAAGCGGCCGTCGTTGGTGGTGTTGTTCACCACCACCGCGTAGCAGACCGCGCTGCCGGCGGGCTCGAAGCGCACGACGCCGTCGCTGACGATCGTGGTGATGGCCGTCTGCGCCCAGCCGTTCGCGTCGACGTCGAGATCGACCGCGCCGAGCGTGAGCTGGCCGCTCTTGTCGAGCACCGTGGCGTGCACGCGGTTGGCCGCGCCGCTCTGGTCGAAGCAGCCGATGTTCGTACGCGCGCCGGAGTCGGTGCTGATGCCGGGCGCGAACGAGCGCGAGCTCGAGCCGGCGAACTCGAGGGCCGGGATGCTCGTGCCGTAGCGCGGGCCGCCGCTGGTCCAGACTTCGACGTCGAGGATGAAGCGGTTGTTGTGCGTGCCGCCGGCCGACTCCGGCGCGCGGAACGTCACCGCGCCGCCGCCGCTGTAGCCGAAGACCGCATCGAGAAAGTTCGGGAAGGTCTTCAGCTCGCCCGCGGCGAGCGCGATGGTGGCCGTGCGCGTTGCGCCGCCCGGCTCGTGCAACGTGGCCTCGACGCTGAACGCCGACGCGGTCGGATTGAGCAGCGCCACGTAGGTCTGGAAGCGCGAGTTGTTCGCGCCGGCGACGTTGCCCATCACCGGAACGGTCTGGAAGTCGGAGGCGAAGCCTTGCGCCGCCGGACGCCGCGAGCTCTGCGCCGATGCCGCCGCGGCGATCATGAATGCGAGTGTGGTGATCAGTCGTTTCATCGCGAAGTCTCCTTACGGCTGCGGATCGGTCGGCAGCGGTTTGTCCGGAACCGGCGTCGCGTTCGTGCCGCCGTGGCCCTGCAGCAGGCCGTTGTGGGCCGGGGCGAGGAACGGGAAGCGCGGCAGAAAATCCTTGTCGTTCGTCTCGACGCCGCGCGCCAGTCCGGCCGCGGGATTGCCGGCGGCGATGAGGCTGATCAGCACCGTATTCACGTTGACCTGATGGCGGTTCGCGGTCGTGCCGCCGCCGAGGCGCCGGCCGTTCGGAAACTGCGAGTTGATCGACGCGTCGAGCGTGATCACGTCGCCGGTCGAGCCGTCGGCGACCGGGATCGGACGGCCGAGGTTGATGGCGTTGATGATGTCGAGCCGCGGACCCTTGAGCGTTTCGACGGTCGCGTCGGGAACGCCGAGCGCTTTGTAGACGCCGAGCGCCTGCAGGTCGCGCACGAGTACGGGATAGAGCACGTCGGCGCCGAAGTTCGTCACGTCTTTCATCGGCGACGTGCGCAGGTAGAGCGTCTGCCGCTGCGTGCCGACCAGGCCCGCGTTGAAGAGCGGCAGCGCGTTGCGGCCGACCTGCACGTAGTTGCCGGAGCCGCGCAGGCCGGTGACGATGTTGCTCGCGTCGACGGTCTGCGTGGCCGGACGGCTGATGCTGGCCCAGATGCGCAGCAGGCTGTCGGTCGACGTCGCGCGCAGCTCGCCGTTGTGCGGAATGCCATTCGGGAAGAGCTCCGCGGTCGGGATCTCCAGCGCGATCGAGAAAACATTGAAGCCGGTGAAGACGTCTTCGATCGGCGTGTTCCGCGCGCCGGCGATGCCGCCGAGATCGGAGCGGCCGAGGTTCACCAGATCGAAGATGCCTTTCTCGTCGAGCTGATACGGGTCGTCGAACTGGCCGGCGATGATGCGGCCGCCGTTGCTCAGGCTCTTGATGAAGGTGTCGACGAAGGCCTGGTCGTAGAGCGGCGTGTCGCGGCTCGCGGAGTCGCCGGAGTCGTAGCCTTTGAACGCGCCGAGGCCGTAGATCAGGCGGTCGGTCTGCGGGCCGTGGTTGTTCGGCAGCACCGGCAGGTTCTCGCCGAGAATGATCGCGTTCGGGCTGCCCGGCGCCATCACGCGCGTGACGGTCATGGTCTCGGTGCCGCCGGTCAGTTGCCACAGCAGCTCGTTGCCGCCGCCGAGGTTGTCGGTGGGACTCGGCGCGGCCTCGGCGCTGAGTGTGTTCTTGAACTCGACGCGATAGACCGCTTCGTCCTTGAGGCTCGTGCCTTTGCCGATGTGGAACTCGTAGCGGTAGCCGTTGCACGCGCGAAAGCCCTGGTTGCCCTGACCCGGCTCGTGCAGCGGGTTGAAGTCCATGATCAGGTAGAGCTTGTCGTGCGCGCCGTCCGAGACCCACGCGTAGGTGTCGGTGTTGTCGGCGCACGGCTCGTTGAGGATGGCCAGCGCCTCGCGATGGCTCGACGCGCGCGCCTGCGCCGCCAGCAGCGCGAGCGCGCCCGTGATGAGCGCCAGTGTGATTCGTTTCATGCTGTCTCCTTTTCGTTGTGCGCGACGGATACGGAGAGCGATGAATCCGCGGATGTGCGGCGGGCGTAGGAAAACATGGAGATGCGGACGATCCTCGACCGGAGCTTTCGCACGGTGCTCGATCACGCGCCCGACGGCGTGCTGATCGAGTGCGGCGACGCGATCGCGTATGTGAACTCCGCCTACGCCTCGATCCTCGGCTACGGCCCGGCCGAGCTGGAACGCGCGCGCATCGACGACATCGCACACGCCGACGACGTCGAGCGGCTGCGCTGGTTCGGCGCCTGCCGCGGCGAAGGAAAGCCGGCGCCGACGCGCTACACATTCCGCGCGCGGAAACGCTGCGGCGCGATCGTCACGCTCGACGCCAGCATCTCCGCCGCCTACGCCGGCGGCGAGCTCCTCATCACCACCATCGTGCGCGAGCTGCGCGCCGTGCAGACCGCGCTCGACATCCCCGGCACCAAACACCTCTCGCCGCGCGAGCGGCTGGTCGTCGAAGCATTGCTGCGCGGCAAGCGCTCGAAGGAAATCGCACTGCAGCTCGGCATCTCCGAGAAGACCATCTGGACGCACCGCGCGCGTGCGTTTCAAAAACTCGGCGTGCGCGGCGTGAATGATCTCTTCCGCCTGGCGGCGGAGTTCCTCGGAGTTCCTCGGAGTTCCTCGGTTTCCTCGGAGTGATTGGAAGCCACTCCGAGGAACTCCGAGGAACCGAGGAACTCCGAGGAACCAACGTAGCGCTACACTCCCACCGGTGTCCGACTTCGCCATCGCCCTCGAGAACGTCTCGAAGAGCTATCGCCTCTGGGGCCGGCGCTCGCAGTTCGCCACGCTCAAGAGCGCGCTGCTCAAGCGCGATCTGAAGCTCGCGCCGGAAGCGGCGGTGAACGCGCTGCGCGACGTCTCCTTTGCCGTCGATCGCGGCGAAGCGTTCGGCATCGTCGGCCGCAACGGCTCCGGCAAGTCGACCCTGCTCAAGCTGATCTCCGGCATCCTCAAGCCGACCAGCGGCCGCGTGCTGGTGAACGGCCGCATCGCCGCGCTCATCGAGCTCGGCGCCGGGTTCCATCCGGAGATCACCGGCCGCGAGAACATCTACATCAACGGCATCATGCTCGGCCTCTCGCGGCGCGAGATCGACCAGCGCTTCGACAAGATCGTCGAGTTCTCCGGCATCTCCGCCTTTCTCGATCAGCCGGTCAAGACCTACTCGTCCGGCATGTACGTCCGCCTCGGCTTCGCCGTGGCCGTGCACGTCGATCCCGACATCCTGCTCATCGACGAAGTGCTGTCGGTCGGCGACGAGGAGTTCTCGGCGCGCTGCGTCGCCAAGATTCAGGAGATGAAGTATCGCGGCGTCACGCTCGTCTTCGTCACGCACCAGCTCGACCAGGTGCGCAACCTCTGCGACCGCGCCATGTGGATCGACGGCGGCCAGCTCGAAGCCATCGGCGATCCGATGCGCGTGGTCGACGCCTACCTGCAGGAAGTGAGCGGCACCACGCGCATCGAGCCGCCGGCCGCGGAAGACGAGCCGCCCGAGCCGGCGCCGTTGCCGAAGGATGAGGAAGAGCGCTGGGGCAGCGGCGAGGTGATCATCCGCCGCATCTGGCTCAGCGACGATCAGGACCGCGAGCTGGTGGCCATCGGCGCCGGCACGCCGGTCACGATCGACGCCGATCTGGAAGTGCGCGTGCCGCAGGAGGACTTCGTCTTCGGCATCGGCATCTACCACGCCGACGGCGCCTGCGTGTACGGCACGAACACCGACATCGAAGGCTTCGCGCCGCAGAGGCTCTCGGGCCCGGCGCGCGTGCGGTTCATGATGCCGTCGCTCGACCTGGTGGCCGGCACGTACCGCATCGACGTGGCCGTACACACGCGCAACGGGCGCGCCTTCGACTACCGCCGCAACGTGCTGCGCTTCGTGGTCGGCTCGCGCGTGCACGACACCGGCGTCTACCGCCCGCGTCACGAATGGAAGTTCGACGGCGCGATCGAGTTTCGCAGCGTCGACGCGCTGCGCCACAGCGTGCCGGCGCAGATCGCCGAGGCGCTGAGCGCCGTGGACGGAGAGAAGTCTCCGAAGAGAAAAGGAAGAAGGTAATTCATGATCACCGGACCGATCGTCATCGTCGTCATCATCGGCCTCTACATCCTCACCTCGATCAAGATCCTGCCCGAGTACGAGCGCGGCGTGATCTTCCGCCTCGGCCGGCTGCTGCCCGACGCCAAAGGTCCCGGCATCTTCCTCGTCTTCGCGCCGATCGATCGCATCGTGCGCGTGTCGCTGCGGCAGGAAGCGTTCGAGGTGCCGTCGCAGGACATCATCACGCGCGACAACGTCACGCTGAAGGTGAACGCGGTGGTGTTCCTCAAGGTGACCGAGCCCCGGCGCGCGGTGGTCGAGGTCTACGACTATCGCTACCAGACTTCGCAGTTCGCGCAGACCACGCTCCGCTCGGTCCTCGGCGAAGTGGAGCTCGACGATGTGCTCGCCCATCGCGAGCAGCTCAACCTGCGCATCCAATCGATTCTCGATCAGCACACCGAGCCATGGGGCGTGAAGGTGGTGAACGTCGAGGTGAAGCAGGTCGACCTGCCGGAGTCGATGCTGCGGGCGATGGCCAAGCAGGCGGAGGCGGAGCGCGAGAAGCGGGCGAAGCTCATTCACGCCGAGGGTGAGTTCGCCGCCGCGCAGCGCCTCGCCGATGCGGCCAAGGTGCTTTCCACCGAGCCGGCCACAATTCAGTTGCGCTACCTGCAGACGCTGACGGAGATCGGCGTCGAGAAGAACACGACCATCGTCTTCCCGCTGCCGGTCGACATCATCAGCGGCCTGACGAAGCTGGCGAATACGGCGCGATGAGAGAGCTGACGATGATGGAGGCGGCGCTCTTTCAACTGCGCACGCAGATGGGCAGCGATCCCGACCTCCTCGGCGTGCGCATCGGCGCCGACGTGCTGTCGAATGCGATCAACGCGGCGAAGGAAGGGTTGAACGCGGCGCGCGTGAACGACATCGAGTTCGCGCTGAACGACCTCGTCGCCGCCATCGACGACGCCGGCGCGCCCGACGCGCTCTGCGGCGTGGTGGCGCTGCTGCAGAACGACGCCGCGTCGCTGCGCGCGCAGACGCAGTTGCCGCGTCCCGTCGTCGATAGCATTCGCGAGCTGCAGTCGCGACTGCGCGTCCGCGCCAAGGCGATGGAGCGCAGCCAGTACCGCGCCGAAGGAACGACCGCCGAGGAGCTCCCGCACCCGCCGGATGAGCTCCGCGCCGCCGCCATCCCCATCGCCCGTCACCTCGCCGCGGCCGGCTTCGACACGCCGGCGCTCGACACGCTCGTGGCCGATCCGGAGGACGTGCGCTATCACACGCTCAACGAGATCGTGGATGAGTTGGATGTGATCGTCGGTGGGTGAGAGTCAGCTCTCGTCTTCGCGGATCTGCGCCGCGAGGTAGTTCTGCAGCCCGACCTGCTCGACCAGACTCATTTGCGCTTCGAGCCAGTCGACGTGCTCTTCCTCTTCCCTCAGGATTTCCTCGAGCAGGTGGCGGCTGTTGTTGTCGCCGAGCTTGCGGCAGGTTTCGACTCCTTCGTTGAGGCGCGGCAGGGCTTCCAGCTCGAGGGCGTAGTCGGACTTGAAGATCTCGGCGACGTTCTCGCCGATGTTGATCTTGCCGAGGCGCTGCACGTTCGGGATGCCTTCGAGGAAGAGCACGCGCTCGATCAACTCCTCGGCATGTTTCATCTCGCCGATGGAGTGCTTGCGGATGACGCGGTGCAGGCGGTCGTAGCCCCAGTTCTCGCACATCTCCGCATGCACGAAGTACTGATTGATGGCAGTCAGCTCCGCCGTCAGTACGTCGTTCAGGATCTCGATAATTTTTGCGTCGCCCTTCATCGGCGCGAAGCCTACCACTACGCCATCGCCGCGGCGGGCTCGGGCGCGTGCATGGGACAGGGCGGTGTCGCGGCGGCCGCGGACGCCTGGGCGAGCATGGTGCGGAGGACGTTGTGGCAGGAGCCGCACTGGTCGGCGATGCCGCAGCGCTGAAGGTCGCGGACGGTGGTCGCGCCGGCGTGAATCTTCGCCTCGATGGTCTTGTCGGAAACTCCGCGGCAGATGCAGACGATCACGGTGTCGGGCTCGCTTTTACTTGAGACTGAGTCTCAGTACACGGATCATCGCCCGTTTCTTCCTCGGCTGTCAAGCGTCATCGGCCGTTCACCGGTTTTGGAACCTCGATTGCAGTAGTGAATCAGCGTGAAACGTCTTCTCCTCGTTACACTTACGGCACTTTTCTTCTCTCTCGACGCGGCCGCCGATCTGCGGCTCGAAGTGAGTCTCGACAGCCGCGAGCTGGTGGCCATCGTCGACGGTGCGGAGGCCGCCCGCTACCCGGTGGCCATCGGCACGAAGAAGTACCCGACGCCCGAGGGCGAGTTCCACATCCGCAAGATCGTCTGGAACCCTTCGTGGACGCCGCCGGACTCGAAGTGGGCGCGCGGCAAGACGCCGAAGGATCCGGGCGACGAAGACAACCCGATGAAGGTCGTGAAGATGTTTTTCAGCGAGCCCGACTACTACATCCACGGCACCGACGCCGAGGACTCGCTCGGCAAGGCGGAGTCGCACGGCTGCCTGCGCATGAGCACCGACGACGTAGCCGAGCTCGCACGCATGGTGATGGAGCACGGCGGCAAGCCGATGCCCGAGCCGTGGTACCGCCGCATCTTTCACAGCCGCGCCACGAAGGTCGTCTATCTCGACGCGCCGGTGACCATCGAGATCAGGTAAGCGACTGGTCGAAGATCGCCAGATACCGCAGCACGTTCGGATAGGGCGGATCGGGCGGCAGCAGTTGCGACGGCATGCCGAGCTCTGACGCGAGGAGCTCCGCTTCTTCGCGCACCTCGGCCGTATCGATGCCTTCGGCGCGCGCACGGGCGAGCTCGCGGCGCGCGGTGGCGGCGTCGCCGGCGGCGAAGGCTTCGCGGGCGCGCACGAGCGAGAGCTCGGCGCGCAGACGCGGATCGCGCGCGACGGCGTCGATGTTCCACTGCTTCCAGACATCGGAGCCGAGGCGGATGGCGAGCAGGCGCAGCGCGATCTGCTGCATCATCGGCGGACCCACAGCCATGGCGTCGCGCAGCCGCCGGTCGCGCTCCTCGGCGTCGCCGCTGCGATGCGCCGCGTACGCGGCCAGCGCGGACGATTCGAAGACGCGGTTCGCGAGACCGATCTCGCGCGATACCGCGAGCACTTTCGCGAAGCGCCGCTGCGCCTCGTCCCATTGCCGCAGCCGCAGCAGCGCCACTCCCGACAACTGCCACGCTTCCGCTTCCACCGGGCCGAGCCCTTCGTTCTCCGCTTCCTGCGCGGCGCGGTCGTAGAGCGCGCTGGCGCGCCGCGCGTCGCCTTTGCTCCAGGTGATCCGCGCCTCGGCGTAGTGCGCGAGCACCGGCCGCCGCGCCAGGCGGCTCCTGCGCAGGTCGCGCTCCGCGCCGGCGATGTCGCCGAGCGCGGCGCGGTCGGCGAGCACGAACATCAGGCGGCGATCGTCGGGCTCGGCGATGTCGATCTGCTGCAGTTCGCGGCGCGCGGCCTCGCGGTCGCGCTGGCCGAGGTAGATGTGCGCGGCGGCGAGCCGCAGGCGCCACGCGCCGGGGCGCACGTCGAGCGCCGACTTCGCTTTCGCGAGCTCGTTCGTGCCGTCGGAACGCGGCGACGAGAGGTAGCGCACCAGCAGCGACTCGTACGTCGACGCGCCGCCGAGCCGCGCCAGCGCCTTGCGCGCCCACGACTGCGACGCGGCGGCGTTGCCGGCGGCGTCGGAGAAGCTCGACAGGAACGCGGCCGGAAAGGCGGTGCGCTGGCCGCGGCGCTCCGCTTCCTCGAGCAGCTCGATGGCCTTCGGACGATTCCCTTCGGCGTCGGCGTGCAGCGCGAGCTCGATGAGCCTGCGCGTCTCGCCGTCGGCGCGAATGTCGGTGACGCGCAGGTCGTAACCGTTGTCGATGACGCGGTTGCGCGCGCGCCAGGCGAAGAAGCCGGCAGTCGCGGCGATGACGAGCAGCAACGCTGCGATGATCGCCAGCTTCGCCGTCCGCCGCGGCGCGCGCATGCGCACGGTCGGCCGCACTCCGTCGAGGATGCTCTGGATCTGCGCGCCGAGCTCGCCCGCATGTTGCGGCCGCTCGTGCGGCGACTTCGAGAGGCATTGCTGCACGAGCGCGTCGATGTCGCGCAGCAGCGGCTCGCCCGACTTGGTGATGCGCGGCGCGTCGTCGTGCATCAGCGCGACCATCGATGCCGCCGACGACTCGCGCTCGAACGGCAGCCGGCCGCAAATCATCTCGTAGAGGATGCAGCCGAGTGCGAAGACGTCGCTGGCCGGCGTCGCGCCGCGCCCGGCGATCTGCTCCGGCGCGAGGTAGCCGAGCGTTCCGATGACGATGCCCGGCTCGGTCGGCCGCAGCTCGACTGTGACGTCGTCGCTGCGAGGCGCGGTGAGCGCGCTGCCGCGCGCCAGGCCGAAGTCGAGCACCTTCACCCGGCCGCTGTCGGTGATGAAGATGTTCTCCGGCTTGAGGTCGCGATGGACGATGTTGCTCGCGTGCGCGGCGGCGACGCCTTCGCAGATCTCGAGCAGCAGCTCGAGCGCGTCGCGCGGCGCGAGGCCGCGGCCCATGCGCGTGCGCAGCGTCTCGCCGTGCAGCAGCTCGGTGACGGCGTAGTGGATGCCGTTCTCGCTGCCGAAATCGAAGATCGAGAGGATGTTCGGATGCGACAGCGACGCGACCGCGCGCGCCTCGCGGCGGAAGCGCTCGAGCGCCGTGGCGTCGCCTTCGAGATGCGCCGGCAGCACTTTGATGGCGACGTCGCGGTGCAGGCGCGTGTCTTCCGCGCGATAAACCTCGCCCATTCCGCCGGAGCCGAGGAGCTCGAGGATCGTGTACGGACCGAGTCTGGTGCCGGGCGCGAGCAAGGGTTCTCGGGAGTACGATACGACGAGGAGTGACGTCGATGAAGCGGTTCATCCGAGTGGCCGACGGTTTCTACGCCGATCCGGACGCGGTCCGGAAGCGCGCGCTGACCATGCCGTACACGGAGCCGGAGAATCTGGTGGGCTGGCGCACGCGCGCCTACCAGCCGCGCGGCATCAAGGAGCGCATCGAGTCGCGCTTCGGCGTGCGCATTCCGTATTGGGAAGAGGACCTCGACGCCATCGAGGCGTGCAACGGCGTCTTCTTCACCGGTTACTCGAAAGGGAAGCGCAGCGAGACGGTGGGCATTCACTACGACGAGCCGCTGCCGTGGGTGATGTTCCTGATCTACCTCACGCCCGGCGCGCCGTACGACGCCGGCACGTCGCTCTGGCAGCATCGCAAAACGGGCCTGACCGCGAAGCCGAATCAACGCGACGCCGAGCGCCTCGGCATTCCGCTCGACAAGCTGCTGGCCACGCTCGAGCGCGACGCGCGCACGCCGAGCCGCTGGACGGAGATCGACCGCATCGGCAACGTCTTCAACCGCGCAGTCATGTTCCCCGGCGGCTTCTACCACTCCGCCTCCCGCCACTTCGGCTCGAACTTCGAGAACGGCCGGATCTATCAGTCGTTTCATTTTCCCGTAGAGTTGGTGAGCTAAAAGCAGTTCCTCGGTTCCTCGGTTCCTCGGAGTTCCTCGGGGGAGCCACTCCGAGGAACCGAGGAACCGAGGAACCCGAGGAACCGAGGAACCGCGTCGCCATGACCCACTTCCGCCAGTTCTACCTCTCCTGTCTCGCACATGCCTCGTACCTCATCGCCAGCGGCGGTGAGGCGGTGGTCGTCGATCCGCAGCGCGATGTGGCGCAGTATCTCGAGGAGGCGGAGCGGATCGGGGCGCGGATTCGCTACGTGATCGAGACGCATCTGCATGCGGACTTTGTCAGCGGGCATGGCGAGCTGGCGCCGCGCAGCGGTGCGGAGATCGTGTTCGGCGCGGCGGCGCGTGCGGAGTTTCCGCACCGGGCCGTGCATGACGGCGACGAGCTGCGCATCGGCGAGGTGGTGTTGCGCGCGATCGAGACGCCGGGGCACACGCCGGAGAGCGTCTGCTGGCTCATGGTCGAAGACGGCGCGGCGACGAAGGTGCTGACCGGCGACACGCTCTTCATCGGCGACGTCGGGCGGCCCGATCTCGCCGGCGGCCGCGGCTACACGCCGGAGCAGATGGCGGCGATGCTCTACGACTCGCTGCTGAAATTGCTGCGGCTCGACGATGCGGTGGAAGTGTGGCCGGCGCATGGTGCCGGCTCGGCGTGCGGCAAGAACATCTCGAGCGAGCGCAGCTCGACCATCGGCGCGCAGCGGCGGATGAACTGGGCGCTCCGTCCGATGGAGCGCGACGAGTTCGTCAAGATGTTGACTACCGACCTGCCGCGCGCGCCGCGCTACTTTCCGATGGATGCGGAGATCAACCGCCGCGGCGCGCGTCCGCTGGACGAGCTCTCCGCGCCGGCGCTCACGGCGCAGCAGGTGCACGAGCGGATGTTGCGCGGCGCGATGGTGCTCGACGTCCGCGACAGCAATGCCTTCGGCGCCGGCCATCTGCCGGGCGCGATCAACATCGGACTGCGCGGGCAGTACGCCTCCTGGGCCGGCACGCTGCTGCCGCCGAATGCGGAGCTGATCGTCGTCGCCGAAAGCGCGGCAGACGCGGCGGAAGCGGTGATGCGTCTGGCGCGCGTCGGGCTGGAGAACGTCTCCGGCGTTCTCGACGGCGGCGCCGATGCGTGGACGGCGGCCGGCTTCGCGCTGACGACGCTGCCGCAACTCGACGTCTCGCAACTGAAGGACGCGCTGGACGACGTGCGCGTGCTCGACGTCCGCCGCCCGGGCGAATACGCCTCCGGCCACGTGCCGCGCGCGACGAACATCGCCCTCGACGACCTGCCCGAGCAGCTCGACGCCGTCGATGCGTCGCAGCCGCTGGCCGTCATCTGCGCCGGCGGCTACCGCTCCTCCGCCGCCGCCAGTCTGCTGCAGCGGCGCGGAGCGGAGCGCGTCTTCAACGTCGTCGGCGGCACCAGCGCCTGGGTCACCGCGGGCTACGAGACAGAATGACGCGCGAGCGCGCGTAGTCGTACGTCACCACGAACTGCGACAGCACCCCTTGCCCGATGGCGGCCTCCGTTCCGGCCATCCCGCCGCAGCATTGCGAGCTGACGTCCTTCACCTCGAGCGTGCCGAGGCGCAGCCACTCCGCGCGGCCCGCCATCGCTTCGCTGCCGGCGGCGCCGAGACCGTTGCCGCCGCGGATCGTGTGCAGCGGGCCGGTCGAGCGGCGGATGATCGGATGATTCGCGCCGTCCGACGACCCGGAGTCGACGAAGAAATCGGAAGTGACGGGATCGTTCCCCGGCACCTTGATCGTGCCGGGGATGTAGATCCACTTCTGCGTCTTTCCGCCGAAGCGGATCGGCAGAGTGACGCCTTTCGGGACTTCCGCATCGATGGACATCCGGTCGTGCGCCACCGTCACCACGTGCGCGCTCAGGAACTCGTAGCCGAGAAAGCCGTCGAGCGGATGGCCGATCATCTCCGCGATGCCGCGCAGGTCGGTGGTGCGGACGTCGTGCGCGCGAAAGTCGACGTCGCCGATCTGCATCGCCACTTCCTTGATCGTCTCCACTTCCACCGCGCCGCCGCCCGCGCCGTGCACGGTCGCGTGACCGTCGGAGCGCAGGCCGAGACGCGCCGCTGCTTGCGGATCGAGGAACGTGTAGGGCGAGCCGGTGTCGAGCAGGAACCAGAGCGGCTGCCCTTGCACGCGCACCTCGAACAGCGGCAGGTTGTCGGCACGCACGAGCGGCACTTCGTGTTTCGCGCAGGCTGCCAGCAACACGAGCGCGAGCAGTCTCACAGCAGTTTCCTCAGCACGAGCGTCACCTGCATCGTCTCACCGCCGCGGCGCACCGTCAGCTCGTGCGTGCGCACCTGGTGGAACATCAGCCGCACGCGATTCGCGCCGAGGTTGCGCGACGGCTGGCCGTCGATGCGCGTGATGACGTCGCCCGGCTGCAGCTTCGCCTCCGCCGCCGGCGTGCGCGGATAGACCGTGGCGATCTGCAGTCCGTCGGACGCTTCGATCACATCGAGGCCGCTCGTGTCGAACAGCAGCGCGTCGGCGTAGTGGCGGTTCGGCTCGAGGATCATCCGGTTGCGCGCAAAGTCGGCGATGACGTTGAAGCGATGCAGCAGCTCGCCGCCGATCATCGAGCGGCCGGTGGTGCCGTTCGCGCCGCGGAAGGTGAACGGCCCGAGCTTCACCCAGTCAGCGCGCCCGAGGTCGGGACCGATCGGCTCGCCCTTCGGCTTGAACAGCTCGTCGGCGAGCGCGCCGCCCGAGCCGCTGTCGATCAGAAAGTCGCGCATCGTCGCGCGGCGGCCGGGTATCTTCAGCGGCGCGCGCAGGTAAGGCTTCGACGCGACGATCGTCACCGGCACCACCGCGCCGCTGCCGCTGTAGCGATAGCCGTTTGCGTCGTGCAGCCGCACGAGGCCGGCGTCGAAATCCATCTCGACCGCGTACTTCGTGAAGACGTCCATCCCGATGATGCCGTCGAGCGCGCGGCCTTCGCTGACGGCGAAGCCCGACAGGTCGAGATGCTGGAGCTGGACGGCGATCCGTCCGCCGCCGAGGTCGAGCTCGGCCGGGCCGGCGGCGATGCCGTGCTTCGGATCGATGTAGGAGGTGGGTGCGGCGGTGTCGACGAGGAAGGTCATGGCGCGCCCTTCGACGCGCACCGGTACGAGCAGCAGGTTTTCGTAGACGTCGGCGGGAGCGGACAGCGTGGCCAGGAGAACGAGGATCAGGTGCATGCGGGTGAAGATCGCGCACGCGGCGGCGCGAAGCCATTGGCAAACGATGAAATTGCGATGAGTTTCAGCGGAGCTGCGCGGCGACCTCGCCGGCGATGCTCTCGTAGGCGCGCCCGAGGTCGCCGCGCGGCGGCAGCTCGCGCACGGCCGCCCAGGTCTGGCGGTTGTCGGCGACGCGGAAGAGCTGCGCGGTGACGCGCAGGCTCGTGGCGGTGGGACGCACGGCGCCGAGGAGCACGTACTCGGTGTTGAGCTGCTGCCCGAGCTTGATGATGCACTCGCCGCTGCGCTGGAACTTGCGCGCGGTGAGCGGATCGATGACGGCCAGCCGCCGCGGGTCGATGCGCGCCAGCGCGGTGATCACTTCTTCGGTGGCCACGGCGTCTTCGCGCGCCGCGCCGCCGAGGTTGTCGAACGGCAACACCAGCACGCTGATGCGCGACGGCTCGCGGAACTGCACGCCGCCGACGAGTAGAGCGAGGAGGAGGCTGGCGGCGAGAATGCCGTACCGGCTCCGCGGCTCCTCGGCTCCTCGGCTCCTCGGGTCCTCGGGTTCGCGGGTGGTGGCGGTCTCCCGAGGAGCCGAGGAGCCGAGGACCCGAGGAGCGACGTCCGCAATGAACCGGTACCCTCGCCGCGGCACCGTCTGAATGAACCTTGGCTTGCTCGCGTCGTCGCCGAGCGCTTCGCGGATGCGGCGGATGCACCAGTTCAGGCTCTGGTCGAAATCGACGAAGGTCTCTTCGCCCCAGACGTGGCGCTGCAGCTCTTCGCGCGTGACCAGCTCGCCGGCGCGCGCGGCCAGCAGCGCCAGCACCTTCGACGGCTGCGGCTGCAGGTGCACGGGTGCGCCGTCGCGCCGCAGCTCGCCCGCGGCCGTGAGCTCGAATCCTTCGAAGCGGAGCGTCATCGTTGGAAATTCTGGCACGAATGGACGACACTGATGGTCATGAAACGGGTGACGTTTTTCCTGCTGGCCGCGCTGCTGACGACCTCCGCCTTTGCGCTCGAACGCGGCCGCGGCTATCGCGAGAACGGACGCGTGGTCGAGGCGGGACGCGTGCGCTCGTTCGAGCGCGACCGCGACGGCTTCCGGGTCTGGCTCGACCGTCACGACCTGCCGTTCCTCGTGCGCGGCGTGCAGGCCTCCGATCTCCGCACCGGCGTCTACCTGAGGTTGGCCGGCGTCTATCACGACGGCTACGTCGAGTGCGACCGCGTCGCCTTCGGGCAGGATCGCTACAGCGACCGCGGGTATCGCGACTACGGCAACGTCGACGATCGCGACACGCTGCGCGGCGAAGTCGATCGCGTCGGCTACCGCTACGGCACGCTGCGCATCCGCGCCGAGGACGGCCGCTTCATCACCGTCGACGTCCGCCGCGCCGCGCGCCGCAGCCGCTACGCACTCGACGACCTGCGCCGCGGCGACATCGTCACGCTGAGCGGCGTGTGGGAAGGCGAGCGGTTCAAGGTCGCGGGAATCGAGGAGATCGAGTAGCGGAACTTCAATCGCTTACGACGCGGCGGGCGGCGGCGCGATGCGGTGCAGCGGCGGCGCGTCGAGGCGCGGGCCGTCGTAGCCGCGCACCTGGCCGAAGCGCTCGCCGCGCTGCCAGGCGTCGCGCGCGGCGGCGATCTCCTCCGGCGTGCGCGCCACGAAGTTCCACCACATCACGATCGG
>DASVQE010000055.1:0-62873 GCA_036389275.1 Thermoanaerobaculia bacterium | reverse complement strand
TGCGTCTCGCGAGAGGCGTCTTCGTGCGGAGAGGCAAGGTCAGCGCTGCCGGCCGTGCCGGCCCGCCGGAGGCCTCTCGTCGTTTCCTACCGCACTGTGGCGACAGGGCGGAACCCTGGAGGGCTCGGGTAGTCACGACGGTCGGCGAACTGGGCGAGCGGCGCTTCGATGATTGGAACCGTGTAGCCGGCCACGATCGCCGACTTGCCGGTCGGGCGCGGCTTGTCGATCGACGCTGGCAGCCGCACCAGAATCTTCTTCGGGTCGAGCACCTTCGCGCCGCCGTTTTGGAGCACGACGTCGGGAATGAACACGTCCGCGTTCCCGGGCACGTTCTGCAGCACGATGCGCGCATCGGCCGCGCCTTGCGCGTTGAACCCGATGATCGCGCTCTGCGGCGGCACGTCGAGCACGATGAACGCGCCGTTCTCCGCGATCCCGCCTGACGCGTACTCCGACTTTTCCACCCACAGCGACGCCGACTGGAAGAGCTGCGTGCGGCGCGCGATCTCCGTCTCGAATGTCTCGCCGCGCTGCGCGCCGGCCACGTCGTTGATCCAGCCGCGGACGCTCACCGGATCGCGGCTGATGTCGTACACCGACCCCTGATTCTTCTCGCCGCCGCATGCCGCGGCGACCATCAGCAGCACCACAAATGCGCGGCGGATCATGCGCCGAAGCCTACCATGCGCCCATGCGATAATCCGCGCGGCCGCCACCATGAAACGTCTCCTCCTCTTCGGCGCTCTCGCTCTCCTTGCGCTCGCCTCGATCGTCCTCGCCCAGACCGCGGCGCAGGCGATCCTGCGCACGCCCACGGGCGACCATCCGGTCGGCATCGTCACGCAGGGCGGCCAGACCTACGTCTCCGCCTCCGACGCCGCCGCCGCCCTCGGCGGCAGCGTCACGCCCGACTCCAGCGGCTTCAAGATGTCCGTCAACGGAGTCGTGGCGGCGTTCGGCGCCGACAGCCGTTTCGGCGTCGTGCGCGACGACCTCATCGAGATGCCGGTGCCGCCCATCGCCATCGAAGGAAAGCCTTACGTTCCGTGGCAGTTCTTCCAGGGTCTCCTCGGCAAGACTGCCTCGATGGACGTGACCTGGGACGCCGCGGCGAACGTGCTGCTCGTGCGCCCGCAGCAGCGCGACGTCGTCGACGTGCAGGTCTCCGTGGCGAACGTGCAGGGCATCTCCAAGATCGTCATCACGCTCAGCGCACCCGCCGAGTACGGGATCGTGAAGGAGCCGCAGGCCTACACCGTGCGATTCCGCTCGCCGATCCGCGCGCCGTTTCCCGAGCAGACCTACGAAGATCCTTACATCGCGCGGCTCGCCTTCAGCGGCAGCGACCTGCGCATCGCGCTGACCGCGCCCGACGTCGTCGGCGACGCCTATCGGCTCGAGAATCCGCCGCGCATCGTGCTCGATCTGCGCAAGGCCGCCGCGCCGGTGCCGGGCGCGCTGCCGCCGCAGCCCGGCGCGACGAAGCCGCGGGAGTTGCCCGGCATCCGCACGATCGTGATCGATCCCGGCCACGGCGGCAAGGACGTCGGCGCCATCGGGCCGGGCGGCGTGCTGGAGAAAGACGTCACGCTGGCCGTGGCGCGCAAGCTGGCCGACTCGCTCGCGGCGAAGACCGGCGCGCGCGTCGTGCTCACGCGCGAAGACGACAGCGTGGTCTCGCTCGACCAGCGCACCGCCACCGCCAATCAGTACAACGCCGATCTCTTTCTGTCGGTGCACATGAACGCGGCGGTGGTGAAGAACGCCAAGGGATCGGAGACCTACTTTCTGTCGCTCGAGGCGAGCGACGAGCTGGCGCGCAAAGCGGCCGATCTCGAGAACGCCTCCGCCGCCGCGCACGCGCCGTCGGCGGCCTCGCCCGATCTCAATCTGATCCTGTGGGACCTCGCCCAGCAGACCTACCTCGACGAGTCGAGCCGCTTCGCCCAGGCCATCCAGGAAGAGATGAACGCCGCCACCGGCGTCACCAACCGCGGCGTCAAGCAGGCTCCGTTCAAAGTCCTCGTCGGCGCGACCATGCCGGCAGCGCTCGTGGAAGTCGGCTTCATCACCAACGCCGAAGAAGCGGCCAAACTCCAGAGCGCCGAGTTCCAGACCCTGATGGTGGACGCCCTCACCCGCGCCGTTCAACGCTACAAAACCGACTATGAGACTCGCATCGGCCTGATCCAACCGCCCGCGCCAACGCCGTCGCCCGCGGCCACGGCCACCGCCGCGCCGAGCGCGCCCGCGACCACCACCGCCGCACCGGCGACCAAACCCGCGCCCACGACCACCGCCAAGCCGGCCACCACCACGAGCGCACCCGCGGCCAAGCCGCCCGCGCCGCCGCCCACGACCGCACCCGCAACCAGGCCGGCGCCGACGACCACGACCACGACCGACCTGACCACCACCACCCGGCGCGCCACACGTGCGGCCGTTGCGTCGACGCGCACCATCACCATCGCACCCACCGCTCGACTCGCAACGTTTCCGCCACACCGCACGACCACCACGCGGCGCGCCGGTGCACGCGCCGCCGCAGTGACGCCGACGCGCATCATCACCACCACTCACGCCGTCACACGCGCGGCCGTTGCATTGGCGCGCGCCATCACCATCGCCGCCCAACCCGCCGCCCTCGCATCCATCTCCCCGGAGACGGAGAGCGAGTGAAGCGGGCTGTCGTGATGCTGGCGATGCTGCTGGTCGCCGGCGGTGGTTGCCGTCGCAAGAGCAGCACTCCGGCGAACCTGAATGCCGCGAACAAGGTAGCCGTCCGCGCGGTGCGTCTTTACTACGAAGACGCGCAGATGCTCCTCGGCGCCGAGCCGCGCAACATCGCTCTCCCCGAGAGTCCCGCGGCGGCGCTGCCGGTCGTCCTGCGCGAGCTCGTCAAAGGCCCGGCCAGTCCCGCCTTCGCGCGCGTCCTGCCGCGCGACACCGTCCTCCGCGCCGCCTACCTGCTGCCCGGCGGAACCGTCATTGTGGATCTCGGCGGTTCCACCCTGACGCAAGGATGGGGAACCGGAAGTCATGAAGAACTGATGGCCGTCTATTCACTGGTGCAGACCGCCACCGCCAACTTCGCCGACGCCCGCCGCGTGCGGGTCCTGGTCAACGGCGCGCCGGCGGACACGCTGGCCGGCCATATCTCGCTGTCGCGCTCGCTGTCGCCGGTGCCGTCGCTGGTCGATCCGCGGGCGCGGTGAGCGCTTTCCGACACACGAATGAACCATCATTCAGGAATCGATAGTGACCGAACGTCCGTTTTGCTTATCGATTCTGACGACGTGGCGAACGTGCCGTAATTGTTGATTTGGCAAAGCTTGTCACGTTCTCGTTACATTGAGAAATTTTTCACAAAGTGTGCGATACTACGCCTCAACGATGAGATTGGATTTACTGGATGGGCGGGCGGGAACCGCTTTCTGTTGCACCAGCCTACCTCACGTAACACCGCCTCTTGAATTCTTCCTTGAATCTTACCGACCCATGTAGCTCACCCCCGAGCGGCCTCGCTCTCCTCATCCAGTAAAACTTCTCCGGCCCCGCGAAAGCGGGGTCTTTTTTTGTTGTGAGTACGGCTGCCGCGGGCCTACGCGAGCGCGCTGACCACCTGCTCCGCGCCACCGCGCGTCGGCGGCTTCTCGCCGGGCGAACCGCCTTCTTTGTACCGGTGGGCTACCGCGTTGCGCGCAGGTTGGCGAGCTTTTGGGTCGAGCGTTTTTTACTGGTAGGCGTCGTTTACACCAGCGCGCTGACCACCTGCTCCGCAAGCAACCGCACATCCGCATTCACCGCCAGGTTCCGAATCGCGGCAAGCGAAGCGTCCGCCGCGGCGAGCAGGCGGATGGGCGGCACATGCGCGCGAATGTCGGCGAGTTTCTTCGGGTCGAGCGATTCGCGCGGGTCGAGGGCGACCAGGTCGCAGAGGATCGAGCCTAACAGGGCGAGGGCATCCTTCGGGTCGTCGTGATTGGAGACGAGGGCGGCGACGGCGAGGAGGGCGGCGGACTCGCCGCGCGTGGACCAGCGGTGCAGGAGGTCGAGGATGCCGGCGGCGAGCTCGTCGCCGTCGTCGAGCAGGGCCACCTGGCGCGCGCGCAGCGACTCGCGGGGGCCGGTCAGGGCGCGGCGGGTGTCGCCGACGTAAACCCACTGCGAGCGCGAGCGGATGGTCGGCAGCAGCAGGTCGGGAGAGCGCGTCAGGAGGATGAAGTTCGTGTCGCGCGGCGGCTCCTCGAGCGTCTTGAGCAGCGAGTTCGCACCGCCCGGCGTCATCCCGTCCGCCGGATCGACGATGAAGACTTTCGTGCGCCCTTCGTACGGACGCATGGTCGCGTTCTCCACCAGATCGCGGATCTGATCGATCGAGATCATCTTCTTCTCGCCGCCCACCTCGATGAAATGGACATCGGGATGGATGCGGCGGTCGATGCGCTGACACGACATGCAGTCGTCGCCGGTCGAGCCTTGCGTGCAGTTGAGCGTCTTGGCCAGCCGCACCGACAGCTCGCGCAGTGCGGCCATCGACGGCCCGTGCAGGATGATGGCGTGATGCAGCTCGCCGCGGCGCGCGGTCTCGAGCATGCGCGTGCTCAGCGTGGTCACGCGAGCAACTCCGGCGCGCGGCGTTGCAACTCCGCGAGCGTGCGCGCGAACACGTCGTCGACCGAGCCGTCGGCGTCGATCACCGCGAACCGCCGCGGCTCCGCGAGCGCGAGCGAGAGAAAGCCTTCGCGCACGCGGCGATGGAAGCGGACGTCCTCCGCCTCGAAGCGCCCTTCATCCTGCGGCGCATTCGCGTTGCGCGACCGCGCCCGACGCAAGCCCGTCTCCTCCGGCAGGTCGTAGACCAGCGTGAGATGCGGCCGCAGCGCGTCGGTGGCCCATTCGTTCAGCGCGCGCAGACGGTCGAGGTCGATCAGCCTTCCGAAGCCCTGATACGCGAGCGTCGAGTCCGCGTAGCGATCGCACAGCACCACTCCGCCGCGCGCGAGCGCCGGCTCGATGACCTCGGTCGTATGCTGCCGCCGCGACGCCGCGAAGAGAAACACCTCTGCGATCGGATCGATCACCGAGGAGCTGTCGAGGAGGATGGCGCGAATGCGATCGGCCAGCGGCGTGCCGCCCGGCTCCTTCGTCGCGATCACTTCGCGGCCGTGCGCGCGCAGATGCGCCGCGAGACGCTGCTGCTGCGTCGTCTTGCCGGAGCCTTCGATTCCCTCGAACGTGATGAACATGGTCAGGCCATCAAGCCGTCGCGCAATCCGCGGATGTAATGCTCGCGCATCAGTCTCTCGAAAACCTTCGGCCGCGCCAACAGGCGGAAGCGCTCGCCGAGCTCCGCGCGCCGGGTGAGGCGCGCCAGCGCGCGCTCGCTCGCGGGCGGCTGCGCCGTCTCGTGCACGCCGAGGAAGCCGCCGAGCTCGGGGTGCTTCCGGTAGAAGATCGCCCCCGACTTGCCGACCGTGTACTGCCGCCGCGCGAACGACGCCACCGTCATCGGATGGTAGTGCCGCGTCACCGCGCGCGCGTTGTAGCGGATCTTCAGACCCTTCGCGTCGAGGCGGTAGGCGAGCTCGATGTCTTCCCACGCCGCCGCTGGAAAGGTGGTGTCGAACGGATGCGCGGCGAGCAATTCGCGATCGATGGAGATGTTCGAGGTGTAGAAGAAGTTGAACGGCACGATCTCGCCGTCGCGGATTAATTGATATCCAAATTGTAGACCGTAATCATTGATGTAATCCATGAACGCGGTGACGCGCGCGCCGCGCGGCCAGCCGGTGTAGCCGAGCACCGCCACGAGCGCGTCGTCGCCGGCCTCGCGATGCACACGGGCATGCTCGGCGAGAAAGCGCGGCTCCGGCACCGTGTCGTCGCCGACGAACACCACGTAGCGTCCTTGCGCCAGCGTCACGCCGTGATTGCGCGCGCGGCCGGGGCCGGCGTTCTCCTGCGTGCGGAAGGTGATGCCGCCGCGTCGCGACAGCGTCTCGTGCGTGGCATCGCTCGAGCCGTCGTTGATGACGATCACCTCGAACGGCGGCGCGTCGACCTGCGCATTGAACGCGTCGAGCACGCGCAGCAGCATGTCGAGACGGTTGTACGTGGGGATGACGACGGAGAAATACGTCATGCGGTGGCGCCGCCATCAATCGCCAGCACCTGCCCCGTAATTCCGCTCGCGTCGTCCGACAGCAGGAAGGCGATGGCCGCGGCCACTTCGTCCGCGCGCACGGCCCGCCGCATCGGGATCTGCCGGATCATCTCGCGCTTCACCTCGGCATCGAGTCCCGACACCATCTCCGTCTCGACCAGCCCCGGCGCGACGCAGTTCACGCGAATTCCGCCGCGCGCCGTCTCGCGTGCGAGCGAGCGCGTCATCGCGACGATCGCTCCCTTGGCCGCGGAGTAATTCGTCTGCCCGACCACGCCGTGCAAACCGGAGAGCGAGGCGACGTTCACGATCGCGCCGCGGCGCTGCTGCATCATCACCGGCAGCACCGCCTTCGTCATCGAGAACGTGCCGCGCAAGTTCGTCTCGATGACCTCGTCCCACTGCTCCGGCGTCATGTTGTAGAGCAGCGCGTCGCTGCGCACGCCGGCGTTGTTGACGAGCGCGTCGATCGAGCCGAAGCGCGCCAGCACTTCCTCGGCCGCGCGGCGGTTCGCGTCATGATCGCGCACGTCCGCCTCGAACGCCGCCGCCTTTCCCTTCGCCTCCGCCTCGAACGCCAGCGCCGCCTCTTTCGAGCGGCTGTAGGTGAAAGCCACCGACCAGCCGTCGACCAGCAGACGCATCGCCGTGACGCGGCCGATGCCGCGCGAGCCGCCGGTGATCAGCGCGACCTTGCTCAGGACTCTTCCTCGTAGCGGTCCTTGAGCGTGGCCACGACGGTGGGATCGGCGAGCGTGGTGACGTCGCCGAGGGCGCGCCCTTCGGCGATGTCGCGCAGCAGGCGCCGCATGATCTTGCCCGAGCGCGTCTTCGGCAGATCGGCGGTGACGAGGATCTTTTCCGGCCGCGCGATCGCGCCGATTTTCTCCGCGACGTGCGCTTTGAGCTCCTGCTCGAACTTTGCCGGATCCTGCATGGCGCGCGCGCGCTCCGACTCTTTCACGATCACGAACGCGGCGATGCCGGTGCCTTTGATCTCGTGGGCGATGCCGACCACCGCCGCCTCCGCCACCGACTGATGATCGACCAGCGCCGACTCCACTTCCATCGTGCCGATGCGATGGCCCGCGACGTTGATGACGTCGTCGACGCGGCCGAGGAGCCAGAAGTAACCGTCGGCGTCGCGCTTCGCGCCGTCGCCGGTGAAGTAGATGCCCGGCCACTTCGACCAGTACTGTTTGACGAAGCGCTCGCGATCGCCCCAGATGCCGCGCAGCATCGACGGCCACGGCGTGGTCAGGGCGAGATAGCCGCCGCCGACTTCCACGCGGTTGCCGCCTTCGTCGAGGATCTCCGCGTCGATGCCGGGAAACGGCTTCGTCGCCGAGCCGGGCTTCGTCGGCACGAGGCCGGGCAGCGGCGTGATCAGGATCGCGCCGGTCTCGGTCTGCCACCAGGTGTCGACGACCGGACAGCGTCCGCCGCCGATGTTCTCGTGGTACCAGATCCACGCCTCGGGATTGATCGGCTCACCGACCGATCCGAGGAGGCGGAGCGAGGACATGTCGTGCGACTTCGGCAGTTGCTCGCCCCACTTCATGAACGCGCGGATCGCCGTCGGCGCGGTGTAGAAGATCGTGACTTTGTGCCGCTCGATGATGTCCCAGAAGCGGTCCTGCTTCGGAAAATCGGGCGCGCCTTCGTAGATCATCACCGTCGCGCCGGCGGCCAGCGGACCGTAGACCACGTACGAGTGACCGGTGACCCAGCCGATGTCGGCGGTACACCAGTAGACGTCATCCTCTTTGAGATCGAAGACCCATTTGCACGTGGCGTAACACTGCGTCAGATACCCCCCGGTGGTATGGATGATGCCCTTCGGCTTCCCCGTACTTCCGGAGGTATAGAGGACGTAGAGCATGTGCTCGGAATCGAGCGGCACCGCGTCGCACTCGGCGGCGGCGCGCGCCATGACGTCGTCGTACCAGAGGTCGCGGCCTTCCTCCATCGTCACCTCGTCCTCGGCGCGGCGGCGGACGACGATCACGTGCTCGATGGACGGGCATTCGGCGACGGCCGTGTCGGTGGTCTTCTTCAGCGGCACGACGCTGCCGCGGCGGTAGCCGCTGCTGGCAGTGATGACGAGTTTGGCCGTGGCGTCCTGAATGCGGTCCTTGAGCGCCTCGGCCGAGAAGCCGCCGAAGACCACCGAGTGCACCGCGCCGATCCGCGCGCAGGCCAGCATGGCCACGACCGCTTCAACGATGAGCGGCATGTAGATGGCGACGCGGTCGCCGGTGGTGACGCCGAGGTTCTTGAGCGCGTTGGCGAAACGCGAGACTTCCGCGTGCAGCTCGCGATAGGTGATGCGGCGGATCTCGCCCGGCTCGCCTTCCCAGATCAGCGCGAGTTTGTCGCCGCGCGTGGCGAGATGGCGGTCGAGGCAGTTGTACGACGCGTTGAGCTTTCCGCCGACGAACCACTTCGCGTACGGCGGCTCCCATTCGAGCACGCGTTCCCACTTCGTCTGCCAGTCGAGCTCCGCGGCCCAATTCGCCCAGTAGGCCTCGCGATCCGCCTGCGCGCGCGCCCAGATTTCGGGGTCGCTGACGTTCGCGGCGGAGCGGAACGCATCCGACGGTGGGAACTGCCGGGTTTCCTGCAGGAGTGCGTCGATCTCTTGCGCCATGGGCGCGGATTCTAGCGCTACACGGTACTGAAGGATGCCGCGATCGACTTGAAGACTTGCAGCCCTTCGGCGTTGCCGAGGATCGACTCCGAGCAGCGCTCCGGATGGGGCATCATCCCGAGCACGTTGCGTGTGCGGTTGCAGATGCCGGCGATGTGGCGCGCCGAGCCGTTCGGGTTGGCGCCGGCGGTGAGGCGGCCCTCGGCGTCGCTGTAGCGGAAGATGACCTGGCGGTTGCGCTCGAGCTCGTCGAGCGTGGCCTCGTCGGCGAAGTAGTTCCCTTCGCCGTGGGCGATGGGGACGCGAAATACCTGACCGGCGGTCAGCAAATTCGTGAATGGCGTGTCGGTCTCCTCGGTGCGCACGTGGACGTCGCGGCTGACGAAGCGCAGATGCTCGTTGCGCATCAACGCGCCCGGCAGGAGTCCGACCTCGGTGAGCACCTGAAAGCCATTGCAGATCCCGAGCACCAGCCCGCCCGCTTCGGCGTGACGGCGGATCGGCTCCATGATCGGGGCGAACTTCGCCAGCGCGCCGGCGCGGAGATAGTCACCGTACGCGAAGCCGCCGGGGATGATCACGACGTCGGCGCCCTGCAGCGTCGTCTCCTTGTGCCAGAGCACGACCGCTTCTTCGCCGAGGACGTCGTGGGCGACGTGCAGCGCATCGTGATCGCAGTTCGAGCCGGGGAGAACGACGACGCCGAATTTCATGTGGCGAGTTTACTTCGCGAGCGCCGGCCGCGGCACGCTGTAGATGGTGAGGAAGCCGGCGCGCTCGGTGGCGACGATCGTGTTCGCGCTCTTCGAGTAGGCGAGCGCGTAGGCATCGATGCCGTAGAGCGAGGCGGGAGTCACGCCGCGGCTCGAGCCGGAGAAGGCGCCGCTCGCGCTGCAGCGCCGCTCGCCGTAGACCAGCAGCGTGTCGAGGCTGGCGAACGTGGCGATCTGCGGGCCGCTGCCCTGCGGCAGGCAGACGCGATCGCTGTTCACCAGATCGCCGAAGTCGATGGTCACGCGCATGGCGCCGGTCGCGCCGTCGCGCACCATCGGCCGCGACGCGCGCGAGATCAGCGGCTTCTCGAAGAGGTACTCGCGGCTGAGCGCGACGAGCGCGCGGTCTCCGTTCGCGAACTGCACCGACTCGATGGTCGCCTGCGTCTGCAGCGGATCGCGCGCGACTTCGTTCCAGGTGTTCGTGTCGTAGAGCGCCACGCTGGTGGCCTTCGCGTTCCCGAAGTCCTCGGTGGCGACGACGGCCAGCAGCGCACCGCTGGCGCTGACGGCGATGGCCATCGGCTCGCTGTCGCCAAGGGTGCGCAGCTCGGTGCGGCCGTCCTTGTCGAAGACGTGCACGCGGCGGCCGAGGAGATAGACGTAGCGGCCGCGCGGATCGGGCACCGCGTCGCGGATGGTCTCGCCTTCCATGGTGATCTCGCGGATCACGCCGAGGGATGGGAGCGAGAGGATGCTGGCGCTCTCGTCGCTGCCGTTGGCGATGTAGAGGCGCGTGCGGTCGGCGTTGGTGCGCAGCGTGACCAGCTCTTTGGTCGAGGCGATCTCCGCGGAGTCGAGCACGGCCCGCTTCTTCACCGCGCCGGTCGCGGGGTCGACGGCGATCACCGCCTGCGGCTGCGCGAGCCCGACGTAGATCGTGCCGTCGGCGCCTACGGCCACGCCACGCGGATCGCCGGCGAGCTGCCAGCGCTTGATGATTTTCTTGTCGCGTGTAGGAACGGGTGCGAGCGCGGCGGGTTGGGCGAAGAGCGCCGCCGCGGCAGTGAGCAGCAGGGCGGCGGCGAGGCTACTCCTCGAGCGTGTAGGAGAATTTTTCGATGACGGTGTTTGCGAGGAGCCGCTCGCACATCTGTCGAAGCTGCGCCTCGACGTTCTCCCGTGTCTGACCACTGTCCGCAAGCGAGATTCGAAACAGCTTCCCGACGCGGACATCTTCCACACCATCGAAGCCGAGCGAGCTCAGCGAGTGTTCGATCGCCTTTCCCTGCGGATCGAGGACGGAGGGTTTGAGCTCGACGATGACGGTGGCGCGCATGGGGCGGATGATACGCGAACGATGAACGATGAAGGATGAACGATGAACGACGGCATCCCGTTCATCGTTCATCCTTCATCGTTCATCGTTCAAAACAACGCCATCTGTCCCGGCATCGGCTTGCGCTCGCGCCGCCGCGCCACATCGAACACTCCCGTCGGCTCGAACTGCCGGGCGATGGCAAAGTCGACGCTGGCGCCGGTGCGGTTGAGCAGGCGCGTGCACATCTCGCGGACGATCGACTCGTGGTTGTTCTTCTGCGAGAGATGGATCATGCAGAGCGTCTTCAGGTCGGCGCCGAGGAGGCGCTGCACGGCGGTCATCGAGTCGTCGTTCGAGAGATGTCCGAAGCGCGACATGATGCGGCGCTTGAGCGACCACGGGTAGGTGCCCATGCGCAGCATGTCGAGGTCGTGATTCGACTCGAAGAACAGGCCGTCGCAGCCGGAGAGATGGCGCAGCACCTCGGAGCTCACGTATCCGAGATCGCTGGCGATGCCGACGCGCGTGCCGTCGCGCGCCTCGACCACGAAGCAGGCCGGATCGGCGGCGTCGTGAATGGTGCGGCAGGCGTGCACCTGCAGCTCGCCGATGGTGAAGCTCGAGTCGTTGTCGAAGACGACCGTCTTCGTTTCATTCGTGTCGATGCTCGAGGCGTCGAGCGTGCCGCGGGTGAGGTAGATCGGGATGCCGTACTTGCGCGCGATCTTCTCCGCGCCGCGGATGTGATCGTAGTGCTCGTGGGTGAGCACGATGGCGGAGACGCGCTCGACGTCGTGGCCGACGAGCTCGAGCCGCTTCTTCGTCTCGCGCGGCCCGAGGCCTGCGTCGACGAGGATCGCCGTCCCGTCGCTCTCGAACCAGTACGCGTTGCCTGCGCTGCCGGAAGAGAGAGGAGCGACGATCATTGCGTCGATGGTAGCAGATGCACTCGGGCGCTCAGCGGTACTTCACCGGCGCGGCGGAGTCGTTCCAGCCGTCGCGGAAACCGGCCGCGGCATCGCCCCAGTTCATGAAGATCGAGACGATGATCGCGGCGGCGACGAAGACGAGCAGCATGCGCGAGCGGGTGGTTCTCATTCGTCATTCTCCTTTTCCGGTTTCCAGCCGGAGGCCTGTTTGCGCAGGCGGTCGAGGTTTTTCCAGTGATGTTCGATCTGCTTCCGTCCCTCGGGCGTGATCGTCACGTTCGTGCGCGGGATCTTCCCTTCGAAGGTCTTGGCGATGGCCACGAGCGCGCCTTCCTCCAGCTTCGACAGATGGCTGGAGAGATTCCCCTTGCTCAGTCCCGTCAAACGTTGGAGAAATAAAAAGTCGGCGCTGCGGCAGGCCGCGAGCGCGGTGAGGATGGACATGCGCGCCGGCTCGTGCACGAGGCGATCGAGGCCGGCCAGTTTCTCGAACGGCTGCCGGCTACTCATGCGCCGGTTCCTGCAGCAGGCGCGTGAAGAGGATGTGGTCGGCGATGCCGGAGACGACCAGCGCGGTGCCGAAGGCGATGCCGTAGATCCGCGCGACGGACTCGCGGGCGAGGCCCGCGGCCGGCAGCAGCGAGACGAGGGCGAGCAGCAGCGCGATGCCGAGGTACTGCGCGCGGACGGCGCGCGCCGGCCACGCGCTCAGCGCGATCCAGAAGGCGATCAGAAGGCCGCTGACGAACAGCGGCGGCTCGGCGATGATGTCGACCGCCATCGCCGCGAGCAGCAGGAGCAGCACGAGGATCGACTGCAGCAGCAGCGGCGCGCCGGGATACGGCAGCTCCTCGACGCTCCCGAAGCGGCGCGCGTAGAGCCGCCCGATGGCGGAGTAGGCGATGACGGCGGCGATCAGCAGGTACTGCCCGATCCCGAGCCCGCCATAGCGGATCGTGCCCCACGGCAGCGCCTGGGCGACGATGGCCAGCCCCACCGGGACGATGCGCAGCCCCTGGCGGTCGGAGTAGTTGGCGGTGAGATCGTGCAGGAGCTCGAGTCGGCGGGAATCGGTCATGGTGGCCTCCGGTGCGGACTGGTTTGCGATACAAACTAGTTCGCGACGGGGTAGGTGTCAAGAGGTTCCTGGGTTCCTCGGTTCGTCGGGTCCTCGGTTTCTCGGGTCCTCGGCTCCTCGGAGTTCCTCGGAGTTCCTCGGAGTGGCTTAGAGAAAACTAGTCACTCCGAGGGATGGAGGAACCCGCGGAATCGAGGAGCACGAGGAATCGAGGAACCTGAGGAACGGAGGAGCCGAGAAACCCGAGGAACGGAGGAACCCGAAGGAACTCCCAGGAACTCGTCCGGGCCCTTCCCCGTTCTCGCATAGAATCCGGCGCGATGGCGCTGGAACGGTTCCTGGTCGAAGGTGGGCGGAGACTCGAAGGGACGATTCGTCCTGGCGGCAACAAGAATGCGGCGCTGCCGATCCTGGCGGCTTGCCTGCTCACCGACGAGCCGGTGGTGCTGCGCAACCTGCCGGACATCCAGGACGTGCGGGTGATGCTGCAGATCCTCGAAGGCGTCGGGGCGAGCGTCGAGCGGCTCGAGGCGAACGTCGTCCGCATCGTGGCCAAGGGCGAGATCGACTGCAATCCCGATCCCGATCTCTCGCGGAAGATCCGCGCCTCGATCCTGCTGGCTGGCCCGATCCTGGCGCGCTGCGGCGTCGTTTCTGTGGCCAAGCCGGGCGGCGACGCCATCGGCCGCCGCCGCGTCGATACGCATCTCCTGGCACTCGAGTCCCTCGGCGCGCAGATCGAAGTCTCCGCGCACGAGTACCGGATGGAAGCGCGCGAGCTCAAAGGGCGGCGCATGTTCCTCGACGAGGCGTCGGTGACGGCGACCGAGAACGCCATCATGGCGGCCGTGCTGGCCGAGGGCGACACGACGATCTACAACGCCGCGGCGGAGCCGCACGTGCAGGATCTCTGTCACTTTCTCAACACCCTCGGCGCGCAGATCGAAGGCATCGCCACCAACTCGCTGCTCATCCGCGGCGTCGACGCGCTGCACGGCGGCGAGTTCCGCATCAACAGCGACCACATCGAGGTCGGCTCCTACATCGGCCTGGCCGCGGTGACCCGCAGCGAACTGCTGATCGAGGACGCCGTGCCGGAGCACATGTACGCGGTCCGCTACATGCTCGAGAAGCTCGGCGTCGAGCTGACCATCGAAGGGCAGAACATCCGCGTCAAGCGCGAGCAGGAGCTGCGCGTCCGCTACGACATCGGCGCCGCGGTGCCGAAGATCGACGACGGACCGTGGCCGGCGTTCCCGGCCGACCTGCTCTCGATCATGATCGTCATCGCCACGCAGGCCGAAGGGACGGTGATGATCTTCGAGAAGATGTTCGAGTCGCGCCTCTTCTTCACCGACAAGCTCAGTCAGATGGGCGCGCGGATCATCCTCTGCGATCCGCACCGCGCCATCATCGTCGGCGGCCACCGCCTGCACGGCGCGGAGATCTCCAGCCCCGACATCCGCGCCGGCATGGCCCTGCTGCTCGCCGCGCTCTGCGCGAAAGGCGAGAGCACGATCCACAACATCCACCAGATCGATCGTGGATACGAGCGGATCGATGAGCGGCTGAATGCGTTGGGCGCGCGGATCGTTCGGGAACGCGACGTCTGAACGCCGATGAACGATGAACGATGAAGGATGAACGATGAACGCCACCACCCGCGGCGAGGCTCATCGTTCATCGTTCATCCTTCATCGTTCATCGTTACGACCCGCGGTCATGGGGATTATCAACGTCACCCCCGACTCGTTCTCCGACGGCGGCGTGCACTACGACCGCACCGTGGCCATTGATGCCGCGTTGCGGATGGCCGAGGACGGCGCGGCGGTGATCGATGTCGGCGGCGAGTCGACGCGGCCGGGGTCGGAGGCGATCTCCGCTGACGAAGAGCTCGCGCGCGTGATTCCGGTGATCGAAGGGATCCGCAAGCGCAGCGACGTGGCGATCTCCATCGACACGCGCAAGGCGGCCGTCGCGGCGGCGGCGCTCGACGCCGGCGCGAACGCGATCAACGACGTCAGCGCGCTGCGGCACGATCCGGAGATGCGCGCGCTCGCGGCGCGGCGCGGCGTGCCGGTGATCCTCATGCACATGCGCGGCGAGCCGCGCACGATGCAGGAGCACATCCACTACGACGAGGTCGTCGGCGACGTCGCGCGCGAGCTGACCGCCTGGCGCGACGAAGCGGTGGCCGCCGGCATCGACGCGCGGAACATCCTGGTCGATCCCGGCATCGGCTTCGGCAAGACCTTCGACCACAACGTCGAGATCCTGCGCCGCTGCGGCGAGCTCGCGCGAATCGCGCCGGTGGTCATCGGCGCGTCGCGCAAGGCCTTCATCGGACATCTCACCGGCCGGCCGGGCGGCGCGCCACGCATGGCAGGCTCGCTCGCGGCGGTGGCGGCGGCACGTCGCGGCGGCGCGGCGATGGTGCGCGTGCACGACGTGCGCGAGACCATCGACTTCCTCAAAGTGCTGGAGGCGGTGCTGCCGTGAACGTGTTCGACCGGCTGCTCTCGCTGAACTTCACCTGGCGCGACGCCGTCGACATCATCATTGTGGCCTGCATCATCTACTCGATCCTCGCGCTGATCCGCGGCACGCGCGCGATGCAGATCTCCATCGGCCTGATGGTCCTCGGCTCGACGTTCTTCGTGGCCCGCGCCTTCGACCTGCCTGCGCTCGAAGCGATCTCGCGGCAGATCCTCTTCTACCTGCCATTCGCCGTGATCATCCTCTTTCAGCAGGAGATCCGCCGCGCGCTGGCGCGCATGGTCGGCAGTCCGCTGGCGGTCTTCTTCCGTCCGCGTCCCGGCGAGGTTCCGTTCGACGCGATCCTCAACGCCTGCGAGGTCCTCTCGTCGAAGAAGATCGGCGCGCTGATCGCCATCGAAGGACGGCAGACGCTGCGGATGTACGAGGACGGCGCGAAGCCGGTCGACGCGGTCGTGACGCCGGAGCTGCTCGTGACGATCTTCACGCCCGGCGGTCCGCTGCACGACGGCGCGGTGCTGGTGCGCGGCAATCGCATCGTCGCCGCGAACGCGTTCCTGCCGCTCACGTCGACGCCCGATCCACGGCTCGCGCATGGGACGCGCCATCGCGCGGCGATCGGCTTGAGCGAAGAGAGCGATGCGGTGGTGATCATCATCTCGGAGGAGAACGGGTCGATGGCGGTGGCCCGCGAAGGAGCGCTCACCGAGCACGTCGACCGCGCCGCGCTCTCATCGATGTTGCGGGAGCGGTTCGCATGAAGAACCTCGGATTGAAGGTGATCTCACTGCTGCTGGCCTGCGTGGTCTGGTTCCTCGTCAGCGCGCCGCGGCGGGAGCGCGTGCGCGAGCGCATCGTCACCGCGCCGCTGTCGGTGGTGGCGATGCCGAGCGACCTGGTGATCACCACCGACATTCCCGGCAGCGTGGCCGTGCGCGTGCGCGGCCGGATGTCCGACCTGCGCGCGCTGGCCACGGCGAGCCTCGAAGTGCCGGTCGATCTGAGTTGGGTGCAGCAGTCGGGCGAGGTGGAGATCACGCTGCGGCCGCAGGCCATCAACGTCCCGCCGGAGATCGAGGTCGTCTCGATCGAGCCGAACAAGTTCCGCTTCCGCATCGAGCCGCTGCGCCAGCGCGCCGTGCCGATCCGCCCGTTCCTGGTCGGCGAGCCGCCGGCCGCGTACCTCGTCGGAGAGCCGACCGCCGATCCGGAGCGGGCGCTCGTCTCCGGCCCGGCCTCGCAGGTGTTGAAGATGAGCGAAGTCGCGACGGAGCGCATCATCATGACCGGCCGCACCGCGACGTTCGTGCAGAACGTGGCCGTGGTCTCCGACTCGCCGCTGGTGCGGATCATCTCGCCGCTGACTACGCAGGTGACGGTGCCGGTGCTGGCGGAAGTGGGGCCGAACCCGCCGGCCGAAGTTCGTTCTGACACGGGCGACGCGACGACGGCTCCGCCGCAATGACGGGATAGACTCAGAACAATGCGAACCCTTTTCGGTACCGACGGCATCCGCGGCAAGGCGCGGGACTATCCGCTCGACCAGGCCACGATGTACGCGCTCGGCGAGGCGCTCGCCCATCGCCTTCACGGCGGCGAGGTGCTCCTCGGCATGGACACGCGCGAGTCGGGTCCCGAGATCGCGCGCGCTCTCGCGGCCGGCATGCGCGCCGGCGGCGGCCGGGCCACGCTCATCGGCGTGATCCCGACGCCCGGCGTCGCCTTCCTCTGCCGCACCACCGATGCCGCGGCCGGCATCTCGATCTCCGCCTCGCACAATCCGTTCGAGGACAACGGCGTGAAGATCTTCGGGCACGACGGGATGAAGCTGCCCGACGCGATCGAAGAGGAGATCGAGGAGGAGCTGCGCGCGCTGCGCCGCGACGAGGTCAAGGTGCCCGACGAGCCGCTGCAGGACAACGGTCCGCTGATCGAGGCCTACGAGCGTTTCCTGATTTCCGGAGTTCCGCCCAGCGCTCTTTCCGGAAAGAAGGTCGTGCTCGATACCGGGTACGGCGCCGCCTACCGCATCGGTCCGGAAGTGTTCCGCCGCGCCGGCGCCGAGGTGGTGGTGATTCACGACGCGCCGAACGGACGCAACATCAACGAGCAGTCGGGCGCGCTGCATCCGGAGCGGCTGGCGCAGGTGGTGGTCGAGCAGCAGGCGGACTACGGCGTCGCGTTCGACGGCGATGCCGACCGGGCCATCTTCGCCGACGACGCCGGCCGGATTCGCGACGGCGACGAGATCATCTATCTCTGGGCGAAGCATCTCCGCTCGCGCGATGCGCTCACCGGCGGCTGCGTGGTGACGACGGTGATGTCGAACTTCGGCTTCGAGAAGCAGCTCGACGCCGACGGGATCGAGTTGTGCCGCGCCAACGTCGGCGACAAGTACGTCCTCGAGCTGATGCTCGAGCGCGGCGCGATCCTCGGCGGCGAGCAGTCGGGCCACATCATCGACCGCACCGTGCACACGACCGGCGACGGCGTGCATACCGCGCTCGTCTTCGGCCACATCCTCGGCGAGATGCACGAGCCCTTCTCGAAACTGCACACCTTCGATCCGATGCCGCAGCTCCTGCTCAACGAGAAGGTTTCGTCGAAGCCGCCGCTCGACTCGCTGCCGCGCTACCAGGAGGCGCTGGCCGCGGCGACGCGCGAGCTCGCGTCGCGCGGCCGCATTCTCGTGCGCTACTCCGGCACAGAGAATCTGGTGCGGGTGATGGTGGAAGGCGAGGACGACGCGCAGATCCGCACGATTGCGGCGCGATTGCGGGATGTGTTGAAAGAGGAGATTGGGTGAAGGGTAGTTCCTCCGCGGAACTGAATCGTTATCGCCTCGACGGCAAACGCGCCCTCGTCACCGGCGCGACGAAAGGCATCGGACTCGCCATCGCCGAGGAGTTGGCCAGCCTCGGCGCGAACGTCATTCGTGTGGCGCGCAGCGGCGCGGACATCGATGCGGACGTGACGAAGCCGGACGATCGCAAGCGGATGTTCGAGCGTCTCGAGCGGCTCGACATCCTCGTCAACAACGCCGGTACGAACGTGCGCAAGAGCGCTGTCGACTACGCATACGACGAGTACGAGCGCGTGCGCGAGACGAACATGGATTCGGTGTTCGAGCTTTGCCGGCTTGCGCATCCGCTGCTGCGTGCATCAGGTGACGCGAGCGTGGTCAACGTCGTCTCGGTGGCCGCCTTCCGCCACCTCGGCACCGGCGTGCCGTACGCGATGACGAAAGCGGCGGTCACGCATCTGACGCGCGCGCTCGCGGCGGAATGGGCCGGCGACGGCATCCGGGTCAACGCCGTGGCGCCGTGGTACATCCGCACGCCGCTGGCCGAGCCGGTCCTGAGCGATCCGGTGCGGCTCGAGAAAATCCTCGCGGTGACGCCGCTGCGGCGCATCGGCGAGCCGTCGGAAGTGGCGGCGGCCGCGGCATTTCTCTGCATGCCTGCGGCCTCGTACATCACCGGCCATTGCATCGTCGTCGACGGCGGCTTCAGCGTGGCCGGTGTTTTCCAAACGTGATCTGCTATATTGCGCCATCCTTTTTCCGGAGTGATTCGTTGAATGGCTAAGGCGCAGGCAAAAAAAGCGGCGAAGAAGGTCGTGGAGCGCGTGAAGAGCGCCGCCGGAGCCGCAAAGAAAAAGGTCATTCCGAAGAAGCCGTCGCCGCCCGCCGCACGCCCCAACGCCGCGGCCAAACCGGCGCCGAAGAGCGCTGCGAAAGCGGTGGCGAAAGCGCCCGCTAAACCCGTCGTAAAAGCGCCTACCAAACCGCCTGCAAAACCGGCCGCGAAAGCGCCGATGAAACCTGCAGCGAAAGCGCCTGCGAAACCGGCGGCGAAACCGCCCGCGAAACCCGCCGCGAAAGCACCCTCGCAGAAAGCGGCCGGCAAAGTGAAAGCGGCCGTGAAAGCGGTCGCCGCGAAAGTGGCCAAGCCGATGCAGGCCGCGGCCAAGCCTGCCGCGAAAGCGGTGGTCAACGCCGCGAAGAGCGTCGCACCGAAAGCGGCCGCCGCTCCGAAAGCCGCGGCCGCCGCGCCGAAAGCGAAAGCGCCGGCAGCGCCCGCGATTCCGGTGGCGGTGCCGCCGAAGCCGCCCGCCGCGCCGGTGGCCGTCGCGCCGGAGCCGGAGAAGAAGCGCGGCCGCCGCGCGCGACCGCGCCTGCACTCGAGCGGCGCGCCCGCCGCGGCGTGGCTCTCGACGGAGAAGCCGCGTCCCGCGTCGTTCATCCCGGCGCCGCCGCGGGCCGAGGCGCCGTCGGCTGTGGCCGCGCCGCCGGCATCGTCCGACCGGCTGATCCGTCCGGAAGACGTCGCCGGTCCGGCCGTGCGCACGGTGCCGGTGCGCATCGACATCGAACAAGGTCCGGGACGTTTCTACGTCATCGCCAATCCGATGGAAGTCACGCTGCGCGTCGGCGAAGGCATCGAGTGGGACTTTCGCTACATCGGCGGTGCGGACGTGAGCGCCGACGAGATCGTGGTCGAGTTCGAGCGCCCGTCGCCGTTCGCCCAACTCGTCTTCCGCACGCGCAAGCCGGGCGGCGCGCGTCCGCATCGCCAGCTCTCCGGCGGCGCGGTGGCCGCGGCCGCAGGCAAACGGGTGCAGTACAGCGTGCGCGCGATGAATCAGTTCAAGACCGAGCTGGCGTCGACGAAGGTTTGGCTGAACGTGACGCCGTAACGGCCGCGCACGCGCCGATAATCGTCGGCCATGACCGCCAGCCGAGCGTTGTTCGCGACCTGTTTGCTCGCAGTTCCGATCGTCCTTCGCGCTGAAGAGCCGCTGCGCTGCGGCACGACGCCGAGCGTGCTGCGCCGCGATGCCGCGGTCGCGCGCTGGACCGCCGAGCATGCGCCGCGCGAGAAAGCCCTCGGCACGGCCATCCGCGACAACATCGTCCTGCTGCCCGCCGATGCGCGCAACGCGCCGTTCCGCCGGCCGCTCGACGTCGGCGAGCGCACGCTCCGCTTCACGCCGAACGGCACCGACGGCTACAGCGAGACCACCGAGCCGCTCGCGTACGACAGCGCCGTCGGCACCAGCCTCGCGCTCAATCCCGAGGGCGTCACGCCGTACACGCTCACGCAGTTCGCCTTCCCGTTCCGCGGCGAGAGCGTGCACGCGCTCTACATCTCGCAAGACAACGCCATCCACCTCGACGCGGCGCCGGAGCTCGTCTCCGAGCAGCTCGGCGCGCTCGAGCTCGCGTCGCTGCGCAACGCCACCATCTCGCCGGCGCTGACGACCGCCGCCAACCGCCCCGGCTCGCCGGCGGTGTTCGTCAAGGAGACCGCCGACGCGCTGACGGTGACGTGGCGCGTCGACCGCGGGCGCTACACCTACGACGTGCAGGCCGTGCTCGCGCGCAGCGGCGCGATCGCGTTTTCATACAAGAACATCAGCGGCCTCCGCACCGCCGGCGCGGTGATCACGCCCGGCCTCGACGCCTGGGCCGCGCGCCAGCTCCTCGGCAGCGCCACCGATGCGGCCGACGCCGACAACGGCATGCTCGATCTGCGCGACGTGAACGTGAGCCGCGTCTCCGGCACGAACCTCATCGAGCTGCGCGCGACGCTCGCGCAGCCGCTCGAGGTGTCGAAGCTCGGCACCGACGTTTCGGTCCGGGTCGAGATCGGCGTGCCTGCCGCCGGCAATCTCATCGAGTACGACCTGCCGGCCGGCGGCGACCGCACGTACTTCGTCCCCGGCTGGGGCGGTTTGACCGAGAGCCCGGCCGCGCGCATCGACGGCAACGATGTCGTGCTGTACGTGCTGCAGGATTATCTGAGCGGCCCGCTGACGAACGTGCAGGTGCGCTTCACGACGTCCCTCGGCAACACGCCGCTCGACAGCGCCACGTTGAAGGCGACGTTCGAGCGTCCGACGCAGACGCTGCAGTCCGATCTCACCGCGGCCGGCAACGCCTCGCTGCGCGTTCCGGTGCTCGAGGCCTTCACGCTGCCGGTGCTGAGCGTCGGCGCGTCGTGGGACGAGCTGCGCACCGCGTACGGTCTGCGCGACGATCAGTTCGACGGCGTCGCCTTCTATCAGAACTTCTACACCGACATCATCACGTACGCGCAGGCGTACTCGACGAGCGGCAACGCCCAGGCCAGCGGCGTGATCTACGGCGGCGAGCAGCACGGAGTCGGCACCGCATTTCCGCGCCGCCCGGCGCTGATGCACATGAACAAGGTGCGCTACGGCAGCAACGCCATCCCGCCTTCCGCCTCGCACGTCATCCTGCACGAGCTGGGACATCGCTGGCTGCTCTTCACGCGCATCCTCGAGAACGGCGCGCGCTCGAACGTGCTCAATCCGGAGAGCGCGCATCCGGCGCAGTACGTCCACACGCCGGCCGCGTTCAACGTCTACACCGACGCCGACGAGTCGGTGATGGGCGGCTCGTTCTGGACCGATCTCGGCAACGGCTCGTTCCGTTCCGGCCGCAATGCGTTCAACGGCTACAGTTGGCTCGATCTCTACTTCATGGGTCTCGCATCGCCGTCGGAAGTCGCACCCTTCTTCTACATCGCCAACTCGAGCCCGGCGCTCGGCAAGTCGTACTACGCGCCGGCCGACAAGACCTACAGCGGCACGCGCCGCGACGTCACGTTCCAGCAGGTGGTCGATGCGATGGGGCCGCGCCTGCCGGCGTATCCGCAGACGCAGCGGCAGTTCCGCGTGCTCTTCGTGCTGATCCACGATCCCGATCGCGAGATCACCGCCGAAGAGCTCGCGGACGTGCAGTCGTATCGATCGCTGCTGGAGAACGACTTCCGCACCGCCACCGGCGGCCGCGCCTCGGTGATCACGACGTTCGAGTTGCCGGCGACCGGACCGCGCCGGCGCTCCGTGCGCCACTGACGTGTCTACTTCAACGCCGCAGGCGCGTGCTGCTCCTGCAGCGCGGCGAAGGTGGTGATGCCTTCGCGCAGCGCGCGGATGCCTTCGACGCACGCCGTCGCGGCGGTGAGCGTGGTGATGCAGGGGATGTTCAGTTGCAGGGCGGACTTGCGGATGTACGTATCGTCCACGAAGGCGGACTTACCGAAGGGTGTATTGATGACCAGCGCCACTTCGCCGTTGATCATCTTGTCGACGATGTTCGGCCGCGACTCGTGCACCTTCGGGACGAGATCGGCGTCGACGCCGTTCTTCAGCAGGAACTCGCGCGTGCCGGCCGTGGCGATGATGCGGAAGCCGAGGGCCACGAGGTCGCGGGCGAGATTCGCCACGTGCGGACGCTTGTCGTTGTCGTTGATGGAGATGAACGCCGTGCCTTCCAGCGGCAGCTTCGTGCCGGCGCTGAGCAGCGCCTTCGCGTAGGCCTCGCCGAAATGGCGCGAGCTTCCCATCACTTCGCCGGTCGACTTCATCTCCGGGCCGAGCACCGTGTCCTCGCGCGGGAAGCGGTTGAACGGGAAGACCGGCGCCTTGACGAAGTAGCCTTCGACGCGCGGCTCGCCGGTGAGCCCGAGCGAGGCGAGCGACTGGCCGGCCATCACCTTCGCGGCGATCTTCGCGAACGAGACGCCGGTCGCCTTCGACACGTACGGCACCGTGCGCGACGCGCGCGGATTCACTTCCAGCACGTACAGCTCGTTGCGATAGATCGCGTACTGCACGTTCATCAGCCCGATCACCTTCAGCGCTTTCGCCAGCTCGATGGTGCGGCGGCGGATCTTGTCCTGATCGCGGTGGGTGATCATGTACGGCGGAATCACCGTGGTCGAGTCGCCGGAGTGAATGCCCGCTTCCTCGATGTGCTGCATCACGCCGGCGATGACGACGTCCGTGCCGTCGCCGATGGCGTCGACGTCGATCTCGATGGCGTCTTCGAGGAAGTGATCGACGAGGATCGGATGTCCCGGCGCCGCTTCGACGGCGCGCGCCATGTAGCCGCGCAGCGCTTCCTCGTCATAGACGATGGCCATGGCCCGTCCGCCGAGGACGTAGGACGGACGCACCACCACCGGATAGCCGACGCGCTCGGCGATCTCCACCGCCTCGTTTTCGTCGAGCGCGCTGCCATGCGCCGGCACGAGGATGCCGTGCGCGCGCGTGAGCTCGCCGAACCGTTCCCGATCCTCGGCGATGTCGATCGAGTCGACCGACGTTCCCCACATCGGCACGCCGGCCGCCGCGAGCGCGTTGGCGAGCTTCAGCGGAGTCTGTCCGCCGAACTGCACGATCACGCCTTCCGGCTTCTCCAGCTCGACGATCTCCAGCACGTCTTCGAGCGTGAGCGGCTCGAAGTAGAGACGGTCCGACGTGTCGTAATCCGTCGACACCGTCTCCGGATTGCAGTTGACCATGATCGTCTCGAAGCCGATCTCGCGCAGCGCGAACGACGCATGCACGCAGCAGGTGTCGAACTCGATGCCCTGTCCGATGCGGTTCGGTCCGGAGCCGAGGATCATCACCTTGCGGCGATCGGTCGGCGCAGCCTCGTTCTCCGTCTCGTACGTTGAATAGAGGTAGGGCGTCGAGGCCTCGAACTCCGCGGCGCAGGTGTCGACGCGCTTGTAGACCGGGCGGACGTTCTGCGCGCGGCGCTCCTCGCGCACTTCGTCTTCGGTGCGCTCGGTGATCGCGGCGATCTGCCGGTCGGAGAAGCCGTTGCGTTTGAGCTGCAGCAGCGGCGTCGCGCGCGCGTTGCGCTCGAGCGCGATGATCTGCTCCATCTGCCGCAGGAACCAGGGATCGATGTACGAGAGCGCGTAGATCTCGCTCACCGACATGCCGGCGCGGAACGCGTCGCCGACCGCGAAGATCCGCTCCGGCGTCGGCGTGCGCAGCAGGTCCGGCAGCCGCTCGCGCGTGTGGCCGCGCGTCACCAGACCGGCCACGCCGATCTCGAGCGAGCGGAGGCCTTTCTGCAGCGCCTCGTTGAACGTGCGGCCGATGGCCATCGACTCGCCGACCGACTGCATCGAGAAGCTGAGGAGCTGCGGCGTGTTCGGAAACTTCTCGAACGAGAAGCGCGGGATCTTCACCACCACGTAGTCGATCGACGGCTCGAACGACGCCGGCGTCTTGCGCGTGATGTCGTTCGGGATCTCGTCGAGCGTGTAGCCGGCGGCGAGCTTCGCCGCGAACTTCGCGATCGGAAAGCCGGTGGCCTTCGACGCCAGCGCCGACGAGCGCGACACGCGCGGGTTCATCTCGATGGCCAGGCGGCGGCCCGTCTGCGGGTTCACCGCGAACTGGATGTTCGAGCCGCCGGTCTCGACGCCGATGGCGCGGATGATCCGCCGCGCCTCGTCGCGCATGGCCTGATACTCGTCGTTCGTCAGCGTCTGCTGCGGCGCGACGGTGATCGAGTCGCCGGTGTGCACGCCCATCGGATCGAGGTTCTCGATCGAGCAGACGATGATCACGTTGTCGGCGCGGTCGCGCATCACCTCGAGCTCGAATTCTTTCCAGCCGATCACCGACTCCTCGACGAGCACGCGGTGCACGGGCGAGAGATCGAGTCCCCGGGCGACGATCGCGCGCAGCTCTTCGACGTTGTAGGCGATGCCGCCGCCGCTGCCGCCGAGGGTGAACGACGGGCGGATCACCAGCGGATAGCCGATGGCCGTCGCGAACTGCTCGGCGTCTTCGATGGTGGCCGCGTACGTCGACTGCGGCACCTCGACGCCGATCTGCTGCATGCGCTCCTTGAAGAGCTGCCGGTCTTCGGCGGTCTTGATGGCGTCGTAATTCGCGCCGATCAACTCGACGCCGTGCCGCTCCAGCGCGCCGTTCTCGTACAGCGCCATGGCCAGGTTGATCCCGGTCTGGCCGCCGACCGTCGGCAGGATTGCATCCGGTTTCTCGCGCTCGATGATCCGCTCGAGCGAAGCCGGCGTGAGCGGCTCGATGTACGTGCGGTCGGCGAACTCGGGGTCCGTCATGATCGTGGCCGGATTCGAGTTCACCAGGATGATCCGATAGCCTTCGTCGCGCAGCGCCTTGCATGCCTGCGTTCCCGAATAATCGAATTCGACCGCCTGGCCGATGACGATCGGACCGGAGCCGATGATCAGGATGCTTTTGAGGTCGGTCCGCTTCGGCACTGCGGCGGATAATAAGGCATGAAGCGTTTCATCGAGTGGGACAGTCTCGAGGTGCGCGTCGACGGCGAAAAGCTCGCCGCGATGGCGCGGCAGATGATCGCCGCCGAGCCGATGATCGAGCGGCTCGATCTCCGCTTTCGCAACGGCCTGCTGCGCGTCGAAGGCGCGATCCGCAAGTTCATCCTCGTGCCGTTCACCGTCGACATCACGCGCATCGAGGCGCGCGGCACCACCGTGCGCGTGCCGCTCGAGCGGATGTCGGCCGGGCCGCTGCCGCTGCCGACCATTCTGGTCGGCCTCGTGCGCAGCCGTTTTCCGAAGGAGCTGGTCACGTACGAGGATCCGGCCACGCTCGTGGTCTCGCTGGATCGGTTTTTGCCACCTTTCGTCTCCGCCGATATCCAGAAGATCTGGATCATCGACGGCGGCCTGGCCGTGACACTCGGCCGAGGCGGCGCCGATCTGCCCGAGGGAGGTTTGGATGGACAACGAACAGGATCCGACGAACGCGCAAGCGGCGGTGGATGACGACGACGCCGATTTCGACGCGGCCATGCGCGAGAGCACCGAGAACGCCGCGCCGATGTCGCGCGACCGCGCCGAGCGCTACTACGACCGCGTGCGGCAGAGCATCCGCCGCTATCTCGACAGCAAAGGAAAGCTGGCCGGCAAGACGGGCGAGTATCTGCTGCTCGTCCCCGACGTCTTCATGCTGCTCTGGCGGCTCATCAACGACGCCCGCGTCAACTCGAAGAACAAGATGCTGCTCGGCAGCGGCCTCGCGTACTTTGTGTTTCCGCTCGACATCGTCCCCGAGGCGCTCCTCGGCGGCGCAGGCTACGTCGACGACCTCGTCTTCGCCGTCTACCTGCTCAACAAGATGCTCGGCGATACCGACGCCGCGGTCCTGCGCGAGCACTGGAGCGGCAGCGAAGACGTGCTGGCCATGATCCAGCGCGTCCTCGGCGCGGCCGACAACCTCGTCGGCAGCGATCTGCTGGGGCGCTTGAAAAAGACGATGAAATGACGTAGCGTTTTCGCACACGCAACACCGTTCGAGGTGAGAAAAAGGCCGGGGATCCCCCCGGCCTTTTTTCTTTTTGCGCGAAAAGGAGGATCGGATGAGAGCTCTGAAGCACCTGTTGTTGCTGTTGACCATCGCAGTCCCGCTGTCTGCGGCCGACGTCCCGTTGATCGAAATGCAGTCCTTCTCGACGGGCTGTGGTCTCATGGCCATGGATCTCGACGGCGACGGGCTCGACGAGATCATCGACGGCCGGACGATGTACGTGAGCCGCGGTGGCGCCATCGCCCCGATGCGCGTGCACGTGTCGCCTGACGTGGATCTGGCGGTCGCCGCCGCCGACTTCAACAACGACCGCATCAGCGACCTGCTGCTCCCCAACGGCGTCGTCGCCATCGGCGACGGCACCGGCGAGTTCCTCGAGACGGCGCTGACCGCGCCGGGCGCGCTGCAGGCGGCCGATTTCAACGGCGATCGCCGCATCGACGTCGCCACGTACGACGAGCGCGGCATCCATCTCTTCTACGGCCGCGGCGACGGCACGTTCACCGCGGGCGCGACACTGCCGTGGCCCGGCGATGGCATCGAGCTGCGCAGCGGCGGACCGCTCGCGGTGGCCGACTTCAACAACGACGGCCTGCTCGACATCGCCGCGTCGAACCGTCCGCGTCTCCTGCTCTACTTCGCGAATGCGGACGGCTCCTACCGCATGGTCTCGCATCTCACTCCGCGCGGCGTGAAGCCGCCGCTTGCCGCTGATCTGAACGGCGACGGCAACGCCGATCTCTTCTGTCCCGGCGCCGGTTCCGACGGCGCGGTGATGGTGCTCTACGGCGACGGCACCGGCCGCTTTCCGCTGGTCCGCTCGATGATCCTCGCTCCGTCCGGCACCCGCTTCTCCGACCTGACCGTCCCGTACTCGTACGCGCTCGCTCCGGTGCTCCCCGGCGGACGCACGGGCATCGTCGTCGGCGCGCACAACGGCGCGGTGCTTCTGCTCGACGGCGCCGGCGGCGAGTTGCGCGAGGTCTCGCGCGTGTACCCGCAGCCGTGGACCGCGGTCGTGATCCGCACCGGCCATTTCCGCTCGCGCAACGAGATCGACATCGCCGCCGCCGGCCACATCGCCGCGGACGTCAGATTGGCGTACTTGCACGCCGGCGCGGCGATGAGCAACAGCAGCAGCGGCAGCACCGGCCGCGTGCGCGCGGTGCGGCGCGGCACTCCTGCCGCCGCTCCGCGTCTCGAGTTCCCGCCGATCGTGACGACGCAGTACGACGCCTTCATGGTCCTCGGCTGCAGCGGCACGGCGTCCGGCCGCTGGACCGCGACGCGCGAAGGAATCTTCGTCGACATCGTCGACAGCACCGGCCGCGCCGTCGACGGCGCGATGGACGGCGACACGCTCGTCATCCACACCACCATCGACGAGCGCTTCCACGACGTCGAAGCGCGCCTCCGGCCCGATGCGCGCGGCTTCAGCGGGATGCTCTACCTTCCTGCCCGCGGCGCCGAAGGTTGCGGCGACCCGTGGGTGACCCTCACCCGGTAAGCGCAGTACGTCCAGAAGGCTGGGCTCGCCCCAGCCTTCTTTTCTCTACATTCAGTGGAAATTTGTGGACGCAAGTGGCCGATAGTGGTACAAACATCCACAAAACCAGTGGAACTCAACGTCCTGATGGGGCATAGCCCCGCGAAGATCGACGAGAAGGGTCGGCTCAAAGTGCCGGCCGGCTTCCGGAAGATCATTGAAGAGCGCTACGGCCCGGAGTGCTTCATCACCTCCACCGACGGCGACAGCGCGCTCGTCTACCCGCTGCCGGTCTGGTTCGAGTTTCAGTCGCGACTGGCGAAGGTGCCCTCGACCTCGGTGGCGAAGTCGAAGTTCCTCGAGCGCGTGAACTACTTCGGCCAGGTCGGCACGCTCGACGCGCAAGGGCGCATCCTCGTGCCGCAGGTGCTGCGCGAGGTGGCGAAGATCAGCGACGACGTGGTCGTCCTCGGCAGTCAGGATCACCTGATCGTCTGGAACGACGAGAAGATGAAGAAGCGCCTGGCCGAGCCGCTCACGGCCGAGGACTTCAAGGAGCTGGAGCTGCACGGAGTCTAGGTTCGTGAAACACGAACCGGTTCTTTTACAACCTGTACTCGACTACCTCGAGCCGAATCGCGCCGCCGGCACCATCGTCGACGCGACGGTTGGGCTGGGCGGACATGCGGAAGGATTGCTGGAACGCCATCCGGACGTACGGCTGCTCGGCATCGACCGGGACCCCGAGGCACTCGCGCGATCGCAGGAGCGGCTGAGCCGTTTCGGCGATCGGGTGACGCTCGTACGCGGGCGCCACGAATCGCTCATTGAAATTCTGAAGCAGTCCGGTGTCGCCGCCATCAGCGGCTTGCTCGCGGACCTCGGCGTCTCGTCGATGCAGCTCGACGACGCGGCGCGCGGATTCTCGTTCCGCTTCGATGCGCCGCTCGACATGCGCATGGGCTCCGAGGGTACGACGGCGGCGGACCTGGTCAACACGATGGACGAGCGCGAGCTCGCCACGATCCTGCGCGACTACGGCGAAGAGCCGCTGGCGCGCGGCATCGCCCGGGCCATCGTCCGGGCGCGTGCGGAAAAGCGGATCGAGACCACCGCGGAGCTGGCGGCGATCATTCGCACGATCCGCAAGCCGCGCTACGGCGAGATTGATCCGTCGACGCTGACGTTCCAGGCGCTGCGGATCGCCACGAACGAGGAGCTGGTCGGACTCGACCGCTTCGTCGACGACGCCGCGAGCGTCCTCGAGCCGGGCGCGCGCATGGCCGTGATCTCGTTCCACTCGCTCGAGGATCGCATCGTCAAGCGCGCGCTGCGGCGGCTCGAAGGCGAGTGCACCTGCCCGCCCAACCTGCCCGTCTGCGGTTGCGGCAAACAGGAGATCGTCAAGATCTTGACCAGACACCCGGTCACTGCTTCAGAGGAAGAACGGAATCGAAATCCGCGCGCACGCAGCGCGAAGCTGCGGGTGGCGGAGAGGTTGTGAGGCAGTAAAGCTTGCTCGGAGCCCTCGAGCAAGGGTGAAGGTTGGGGAAGGGCGGGTGTGTGTGCGGAACGGTGAGCTCGGGAGGGGTGGAGCGTGGAGCGTGGGTGTGTGTGGATGGCTCGTCGAGACGTGCTTGTAGGCAGATCTTCACCCTTGTTCGTCGGCTCCGCGCGGCTCGCGGGCCCTGGTCATGTACACGCAAAAGAAATCGATCGAGAACACCCACATCGTTCGGGAGCGCGACCGTCGCCGCGCTCGTGAGCTGCTGGCTGTTCTCTCGCTCGGCATCCCGATCGGTCTCTTTCTGCTCCTCTTCACCTGGCAGAACCTCGAGGTGATCCGCCTCGGCCGCGAGGCCACGCGTCTGCAGAAGACGCTCAAGGACGTCGAGGCCGCCCACAAATCGCTCCAGCTCGAGCTCGACCGCATGACGAGCTTCGAGACCGTCGAACAGCAGGCCGCGAAGCTCGGCTTCGCGCCGACCGATTCGCGCGCGATCGTCATGATCGCCGCGCCGTCCGCCGTCAATCGCCAGCCGCCAACCGCCAACGCCACCTCGCGCGGAGCGCGATAGATGCCGCTCTCCCAACGCCGTCTGCTGCAGATCTTCGCGCTGCTCGCCGCCTGGGCGGTGGTCGTGATCGCGCGCCTCGCCCAGGTGCAGCTCGTGCGGCACGAGCACTACGTCGTGCGCGCGCAGCGGCAGCAGGAGCGGACGCTCGCGCTCAATCCGGTGCGCGGCTCGATCCTCGACGCGCGCGGCCGCGTGCTCGCCGAGAGCGTCGCCGCCGAATCGATCTACGCCGACCCGCAGGCCGTCGGCGACCGCCGCGCCGCCGCGAGGAAACTGGCGAGCGTGCCCGGCCTCGGCCTCACCGCGCGCGAGATCGAAGCGAAGCTGCGCGGCGACGGCAGCTTCGCCTGGATCGCGCGCCAGTTGCCGCTCGAAGTGACCGCCGAGGTGCGGCGGCTCAACCTGCCCGGCATCTACTTCCTCGAGGCCCATCGCCGCTCCTATCCGCGCGGCGTTCTCGGCGCGAACGTCATCGGCTACACCGGTCTCGACGGCGAAGGGCTGGCCGGCATCGAGCACTCCTTCGACGGCTACGCGCGCGGCACGCCCGGAAAAGTCACGCTGCTCAAGGACGCGCGCAAAGGCATGTATCTGGTCGGCGGCGACGGCGCGAACCGTCCGCGCGACGGCCACCACATCGTCCTCACCATCGACTCCGTCGTGCAGTTCATCGCCGAGCGCGCGCTGCAGAAAGCGGTCGAGCGCTACCACGCCGCCGGCGCCTCGGCCATCGTCATGGATCCGAACAGCGGCGAGATCCTGGCCATGGTCTCGCTGCCGACCTTCGATCCGAACCACTTCGCCGACGCGCCGCGCATCGCCTGGCGCAACCGCAACGTGCAGGATCTCTACGAGCCCGGCTCGACGTTCAAGATCGTCACCGCCTCGGCCGGACTCGAAGAGCGCATCGTCACGCCGTCGCAGATCCTCGACTGCGGCAACGGAGCGATCACCGTCGCCAACGTCACCATCCACGAGCACGACGGACATCGCTATGGCCTGCTCTCGTTCGAAGACGTGATCGTCAACTCCTCGAACGTCGGCACCGTGCGCGTCGGCTTGGCCCTCGGCCAGCAGCGCTTCTATGACTGGATCCGCCGCTTCGGCTTCGGGCAGCGCACCGGCATTCCGCTGCCGGGCGAGTCATCTGGACTGTTGCGCGGCACCGATCGCTGGACGGCTGTGTCGACGGCGAGCATCGCCATCGGCCAGGAGATCGGCGTCACGCCGCTGCAGATCGTGCGCGCGGTGAGCGCGGTGGCGACCGGCGGCACGCTCGTCGAGCCGCGCATCGTGCAGCGCGTCGTCGACGACGCCGGCAAAGTCGTCTATGAGCCGCCGCGTCACGCGCCGCAGCGGGTGATGTCGGAGAAGACCGCGGCCGTGCTCAACGAGATCCTCAAGAACGTCGTCGCGCGCGGCACCGGCGAGAAAGCCGCGCTCGCCGAGCACGTCGTGGCCGGCAAGACCGGCACGGCGCAGAAAGCGGGACGCGGCGGCTACTCGCCCGACCGCTTCGTCGGCTCGTTCGCCGGCTACGTTCCGGCCGACCGCCCGCGCGTGGCCATCCTGGTCGTCGTCGACGAGCCGCGCGGCGAGTACTACGGCGGCGCGGTGGCGGCGCCGGTGTTCCGCGAGATCGCCGAGGGAACGCTGCGGTACCTCGGAGTTCCGCCGTCGATTCCGTCGCGATCGATCGAGCTGCATCCGCCGCTGCTGGCCGCGTTTTCGCAACGCCCGGCCGCGGCGGGAGCAACGCCGGGAGTCCCCGATGTGCGCGGCCTCGATGCGCGCGCGGCGATCGCACGAGCGGTCGCGAGCGGACTGACGGTACGCGCCATCGGAAGCGGAGTGGTGAGCTCACAGAATCCTCAGCCGGGCGGAGCCCTGCCGCAAGATCGGCAGCTCACGCTCCTCCTGTCATCGGAGGCGCGCTCATGAAACTGCGCGAGCTCCTGCGCGACGTGCCCGTGCGCGTCGTCGAAGGCAACACCGACGTCGACATCACCAGCGTCACTCCCGACTCGCGTCTGGTGCGGCCCGGCTCGCTCTTCGTGGCCATCCCCGGCACCGCCCAGGACGGCGCGCAGTTCCTGCCGATGGCCAACGAGAAAGGCGCGGCCGCGTACGTCACCAACGGCCCGGCCAACTTCCTGCCGCTCGTCGTCGTCGACGATCCGCGCGCCGCGCTCGCGCTCATCGCCGCGAATTTCTACGGCCGTCCCGCCGACAAACTCTCGCTCGTCGGCGTCACCGGCACCTCCGGCAAGACCACTACCACACGCATGGTCGAGTCAGTCTTCGATGCCACGCACGAGCCGGTGGGATTGATCGGGACGATCGAGTATCGCGCCGGCGACGAGCGCCTCGTCGCCGACCGCACCACACCCGACGCGGTCGTGCTGCAGGAGTGGTTCGGCAAGATGGTCGACGCCGGCGTGCGCCACGCGGTGATGGAAGTCTCGTCGCACGCGCTCGCGCTCAAGCGCACGTACGGCATCCGCTTCGCCGCGGCGGTCTTCACCAACCTCTCGCGCGAGCACTTCGACTTTCACAAGAACTTCGAGGACTACTTCGCGGCGAAGCGCATCCTCTTCGATCAGATCGACCGCACGCGTCAAACCGCGGTGGTCAACATCGACGACGAGTACGGCCGCCGTCTCGCGAACGAGCTCGGCTCCGCGGCGATCACCTTCGGCCGCGAAGGCGACATCCGTCCGTCGACCGACTTCCGCATCGACGTCGGCGGGCTGCGCGGCATCGTGCACACGCCCCAAGGCGACATCCGCGTCGAGTCGCAGCTCCTCGGCCTGCCGAACCTCTACAACTGGCTCGGCGCCATCGGCGCCTGTCTCGTCGTCGGCATGCCGCTCGAGACCATCGAAGCGGGCATCCGCAACCTGCAGTCGGTGCGCGGCCGCTTCGAGCGCGTGCCGGCCGCGGGCGGCCCGACCGTGATCGTCGACTACGCCCACAAGCCCGACGCGCTCGAGAAACTGCTGCACGCGGTGCGCGATCTCGCCGGCCAGCGCCGCGTCACGGTCGTCTTCGGCTGCGGCGGCGACCGCGATCGCGGCAAGCGTCCGGAGATGGGCGCGATCGCTGCGCGTTTGGCCGACCGCGTCGTCGTCACCAGCGACAATCCGCGCAGCGAGGAGCCGCGCGCCATCATCGAGGAGATCGTCGGCGGCATCGGCGCGAAGGAGCATCTCACCATCGCCGACCGCCGCGAGGCCATCGCTACGACCATCGCCGAGGCCGGGAGCGACGACGTCATCGTCATCGCCGGCAAAGGCCACGAGACCTACCAGGTCATGGCCGACCGGGTCGTCCATTTCGACGATCGCGAAGAAGCGGAGCTCGCGCTCCAAAAACGATACGGAAATAACAATTGATATTCGCTACGAAAATGACTTACTATTTCGATGTTCCGATGCGGTGCCGCGTTCCGGCTCCGCCGGTCGGTTTCGGTGAGGGTGGACGGATGGTGTTCGCCAGGCAGTTCTCGGGGAAGGGGACGAGCGCAGGCGACGAAACGCGGCGGAGCCGGAAGACGGCATCGGGAGGTCGCGCATGCCGACGCTGACCTTCGACCAGCTCGCACGGATGATCGGCGGCACCGTCGTCCAGGGCGGCGACGTCACCTCCTCCTCGGTGGTGATCGACTCGCGCGAGGTGAAGGATGACTCGGTCTTCTTCGCCATCAAGGGCGAGCGTCTCGACGGCCACGACTTTCTGCCGCAGGCGCTGGCGACGGCGCGCGGCGCGGTGGTCTCGCGCGTTCCGGAGAACACCGACAAAGCGCTCATCAAAGTCGACGACACCACCGCCGCGCTGCAGCAGCTCGCGCGCGCCATCCGCGAGCGCGAAGACTTCACGCTCATCGGCATCACCGGCTCGGCCGGCAAGACCACCACCAAAGAGATGATCGCCACGCTGGTCGGTACCGAACGGCGCACGCACAAGTCGTGGGGCAACTTCAATAACCAGATCGGCGCGCCGCTCTGCCTCGACAACATGCCCGACGACGCGCAGGTGGTCGTGAGCGAGATGGGGATGAACCACGCCGGCGAGATCGCCCAGATCGCCGGCCTGATGCGGCCGCACGTCGGCGTCTACACGAACATCGCCCCGGTGCACATCGAGTTCTTCTCGAACGGCATCGAAGGCATCGCCGCGGCGAAGCGCGAGCTGCTCGAGAACGTCATTCCCGGCGGCACGATCATCGTCAACAACGACAACGAGCATGTGGTGCGCATCAGCCGCGGCTTCGACGGACGGATCGTCACGTACGGCGTCGAGCACGACGCCGACTTTCGCGGTCGCGACATCCGCGAGCGCGGACTCCTCGGCACGCGCTTCACGCTCGAGGCCGAGGGCGCGTCGCGAGAGCTCGAGCTCGCGCTGCCGGGACGCCACAACCTCGACAACCTGCTCGCCGCCATCGCCACCGCCCGAGCCATCGGCATCTCGTGGGACGGCATCGAGCGCGGCGTGCGCGAAGTCAAGCCCGCGTACCACCGCGGCGTGATCATTCCGTGGCGCGGCGCGACCCTCTACGACGACACCTACAACTCCAACCCGTACGCGCTCGGCCGCACGCTCGAGCTGATGGCCAAGGCCGACGTCGAAGGGCGCCGCATCGCCGTCATCGGCGACATGCTGGAGCTCGGCGAGCAGGAGCTGCAGTTCCATACGGACGCAGGGCGGCAGATCCCGAAGTCCATCGATCTGGTGATCGGCGTCGGCAAGCGCACGCAGTCGCTGCTCGACGGCGCGCGCGAGGCCGGCTTCCGCGACGAGCAGTTGCATCACTTCGACACGGCGCAGGAAGCAGGCGAGTTCCTGCGCAACGAGATCCAAGAAGGTGACCTTGTCCTGGTGAAAGGCTCGCGCGGCGTCGGCCTCGACAAGGCCATCGCCATGCTGGAGGAGCAACGATGAAGCCGTTCCGCGTTCCGTGTTCCGCGTTCATCGTTCCGAGGAGCGAAGCGTAATGCTTTACCACCTCCTCTTTCGGCTGCGCGGCGTCTTCGTCGGCTTCGGCGTCTTCCGCTACATCACCTTCCGCACCGCCTTCGCCGCGCTCACCGCGCTGATGATCTCCTTCATTCTCGGTCCCTGGCTGATCGAGCGGATGAAGCGCATCAAGCTCGGCCAATACATCCGCGAAGAAGGTCCGAAGTCGCACCAGCAGAAGGCCGGCACGCCGACCATGGGCGGCATCCTCATCAACGTCGCCATCCTCATCCCAACCATCCTCTGGGCCGACATCTTCAATCCGTACATCTGGATCGTTCTCTTCGTCACCGCCTCGTACGCGGCCATCGGCTTCATCGACGACTATCGCAAGCTGGCCAAGAAGCGGAACCTCGGCCTCACTCCGAAAGAGAAATTCGGCGCGCAGTTCGGCGTGGCGCTGCTCGCGGCACTGGCCATCGCCTATCTGCCGATGCTGAAGAACAACTACTCGACGGCCATCACCTTTCCGTTCCTCAAGAACATCGTCCTGAACCTCGGGCTGCTCTACATCCCGTTCGTGATGGTGGTGCTTGTCGGCGCGTCGAACGCGGTCAATCTGACCGACGGTCTCGACGGCCTGGCCATCGGCTCGACGCTCGTCGCCGCCGTCACCTACACCGTGCTCACGTATGCCGCGGGCCACGCGCGCATCGCCGACTACCTGCGCATCGCCTGGGTGCCGCAAACCGGCGAGCTGGCGGTCTTCTGTGGCGCGATGGTCGGCGCGTCGCTCGGCTTCCTCTGGTTCAACGCGCATCCGGCGGAGATCTTCATGGGCGACGTCGGCTCGCTGGCCTTGGGCGGCGCGATCGGCTGTCTGGCGGTGATGATCAAGCAGGAGCTGCTGCTCGTGCTGGTCGGCGGCCTGTTTGTGGTCGAGGCGCTCTCGGTGATCCTGCAGGTGGCCTCGTTCAAGCTCACCGGCCGGCGCATCTTCAAGATGTCGCCGCTGCACCACCACTTCGAGTTGTCGGGCTGGAAGGAAACCAAAGTCGTCGTCCGCTTCTGGATCATCGCGGTGATCTTCGCGATGCTCTCGCTGGCGACGCTCAAGCTGCGATGAGCAAGACCCTCGTGATCGGTGCGGCGAAGTCGGGCGTCGCGGCGGCGAACTTTCTCGCCGGGCGCGGCGACGCAGTCGTGCTCGCCGACAGCAACGCCAATCCCTCGCTGCCGTACGAGCTCGACGAGCGCGTCGAGCGCGCCTTCGGCCGCGAAGATCACGCGCTGCTCGAGGGCATCACGCGCATCGTCATCAGCCCCGGCGTGCCGATGGTGCACGCGCTGCTGCTGCACGCGGCGGCCCTCGGCATTCCGGTGATGGGCGAGATCGAGCTGGCGTATCGCCATCTGAAAGGCACCGTCATCGCCGTCACCGGCTCGAACGGCAAGTCGACCACCACCGCGCTGATCGGCGAGATTTTGCGCGTGGCCGGAAGGCAGCCGATCGTGGCCGGCAACATCGGCGAGCCGCTCATCGCCTCGCTCGATTTCGAGCGGCCGCGCACGTACGTGCTCGAGCTCTCGTCGTTCCAGCTCGAGTCGGTCGACACGTTCCGCGCCGACGTCGCGCTGCTGCTCAACATCACGCCCGATCACATGGATCGCTACCCGCACTTCAATGCGTACGCGACCGCGAAGTACCGCATCTTCCGCAATCAGAAATCGGGCGACGTGGCCATCGTGAACGCGGTGGAGCGGCGCTCGATGGCGCGCGACACGCTCGCGCGGATCTGGCGCTTCTCCGCGTCGAAGCAGGTCGACGAGGGCGCGTGGCTCGACGGCGACGATCTCGTGCTCGTGGTCGGCGGCGTCGAGCGGCGCATCCCGCGCTCGTCGCTGAAACTGCAGGGCAACGCCAACGTCGAGAACGCGCTCGCCGCCTGGCTGGCCGCGCGCGCCGCAGGCGTCGACGACGTCGACGTGCAGATCGCCTTCGGTACGTTCGCCGGATTGCCGCACCGCATGGTGCTCGTGCGCGAGCTCGACGGCGTGCGCTGGATCAACGACTCGAAAGGGACGAACGTCGACGCGACGCTCAAGTCGCTGGAAGGCTTCGCGCCGTCGAGCGTGATCCTGATCCTCGGCGGGAAAGACAAGGCCGGCGAATTCGAGCGGATGCGCGAGCTCGTGCAGTCGCGCGCGCGCACCGTGCTCACCATCGGCCACGCCGCCGATCGCATCGCCGAAGCCTTGGACGGCGCGGCGGAGATCGTGCCTGCCGGCGACATGCAGCACGCGGTCGAGTGGGCGCGCACGAATGCGAAGAGCGGCGAGACCGTGCTGCTCTCGCCGGCGTGCGCCAGCTTCGATCAGTACAAGAACTTCGAGCACCGCGGCGACCACTTCGAAGAGCTCGTGCGAGGTCTGCGATGAGCCGCAAGCTCTCCTACGATACGTCGCTCTTCGGCGCGGCCATGCTGATCATCGTCGTCGGCCTGGTCATGATCTACAGCGCCTCGGCCATTGTCGCCACGCAGCGCTTCGGCCATCACGCCTCCTACTTTCTGATGAGGCAAGGAGTCTTTCTCGCGGCCGGTGCCGTCCTGATGCTCTTCCTGATGCACGTCAATCCGGCCTTACTGCAAAACCGAAAGGTGCAGTACGGCGCGCTCGGCGCGCTGGCGCTGCTGCTGATCGTGGCGCTCTTCCAGTCGCCGATCAACGGCACGCATCGCTGGATCGTGGTGGCCGGATTCCAACTGCAGCCGTCGGAGTTCGTGAAGCCGGCGCTCGTGCTCTTCCTCGCCTCGTTCCTGGCGCGGCGCGAAGAGCGCATCAACGACCTCACCACCACCGTGCTGCCGCTCGGCTTCGTGCTCGCGCTCTACGCCGGCCTGATTCTCCTCGGCCGCGACTTCGGCACCGCCACGACGCTGGTGCTCGTCGCCGCCGGAATGATCTTCGCCGCCGGCATCGCCTGGCGTTACGTCGGATTGATCGCGGCCGGATTCCTGCCGCTGGCCGGCTACCTCGCTGCGAGCGCGGCGTACCGGCGCGAACGGCTGCTGACGTTTCTTAATCCCGAGGCCGATCCGCTCGGGAAAGGATTCCAGGCCATGCAGTCGCTGATCGCCGTCGGCACCGGCGGCTTCCGCGGCCTCGGCATCGGCAACGGCCGGCAGAAACTCTTCTTCCTGCCGGAGCCGCACACCGATTTCATCTTCTCGATCATCGGCGAAGAGCTCGGGTTCCTCGGCGCCATCGCGCTGCTCGGCCTCTTCGCGTTCCTGACGTGGCGCGGCTACCGCGTGGCGCGCTACAGCCAGGATCGATTCGCGTTTTACGCGGCGCTCGGCTGCACGCTGATGATCGCCGTGCAGGCGCTGATCAACGTCAGCGTGGCGTTGTGTCTGTTGCCGACCAAAGGCTTGCCGCTGCCGCTGGTCAGCTACGGCGGCTCGTCGCTGCTGGCCAGCATGATCGCGGTCGGACTGCTGCTGAATTTCTCCCAACAATCAGGCTAGAGGGCAAACGGGATGGGCGTGAAGGGCGTGGCAACTCTGATGATCGCGGGCGGCGGAACCGGTGGGCACATCTACCCGGCCGTGGCCATCGCGCGCGAGTACCTGTCGCGCGACGCGTCGCGGCGTGCCGTCTTCGTCGGCACGGAGAAAGGGCTCGAGAAGCAGATCGTGCCGAAGGCCGGTTTTCCGCTCGAGTTCATCCGCGTCGGCGGCCTGAAAGGAAAAGGCGGCCTCGATCTCCTGCGCAACGTCGCCCGCCTGCCGCTCGGGTTCTTCGACGCGTGGCGCGTGATCGGACGGCATCGTCCCAGCGTCGTCCTCGGCGTCGGCGGCTACTCGTCGGGACCGGTGCTGCTCGCCGCCTGGCTGCGCCGCGTGCCGACCATCATTCACGAAGCGAACGCGTTTCCCGGTCTCGCCAACCGCGCGGTAGCGCGCTTTGTCACCGCCGCGGCCGTCGCGTTCGCCGAAGCCGCGCCGCGCATGCACCGCAAGGACGCCGCAGTGACTGGCAATCCGATCCGCGAAGAGTTCTTCATCGCGCAGCGCGCCGCCGGCGCGACGCGGCAACGGCTGCTGATCTTCGGCGGCTCGCAAGGCTCGCGGGTGATCAACGACGCCATGACCGGCGCGCTGCTGTTCCTGGCGCGGCTGAAAGACTCGCTCGACATCGTTCATCAGACCGGCCCGAATGAGCTCGACAAAGTGCGCGCCGCCTATCGCGACTCCGCGTTCGCGAACGCGCGCGTCGTCCCGTACCTCGATCCGATGGCCGCGGAGCTGGCAGCGGCGGACATCGTGGTCTGCCGCGCCGGCGCGATGACCCTCGGCGAGCTGGCCGCGGTCGGCCGCGGCGCGGTGCTGATCCCGTTCGCCGCCGCCACCAACAACCATCAGGAGCTGAACGCGCGCGTGGTCGAAAAAGCCGGCGGCGCGGTGGTGATCACCGAGGAAGAGCTCACGCCGGAGCGGCTGGCCGGCGCGATCTCCGAGGTCGCCGGAGACCCGCAGCGGGCCGCGCGCATGGGCGCCGCGGCGAAGTCGCTGGCCCAGCCGCATGCTACAAAAACAATCGTTGATTTAATCGACAGAATTCAGCGGAATTAACTTACAATTTCAAGAGATCAGTTCAGGATGAATTTTGATCAAATTAGCACCATCCATTTCGTCGGCATCGGCGGAATCGGCATGAGTGGATTGGCGGAGATCCTCGCCGGCGAAGGACTCTCCGTCTCCGGGTGCGATCTGAAGCGCTCCGCGGCCACCGATCTCCTGGCGAGCCGCGGCGTCGACATCCGTTTCGGCCACGATCCCGACCACGTGCGCGGCGCCGACCTGGTCGTCGTCACCGCCGCCGTCAAGACGTTCAACGCCGAGCTGGAAGCGGCGCGCGTCGCCGGCGTGCGCATCATGAAGCGCTCCGAGCTCCTCGGCGCGATCGTCAACGAGAAGCGCGCCATCGGCGTGGCCGGCACGCACGGCAAGACCACTACCTCGGCGATGATCTCGGTCGTCCTCGAGGAAGCGGGACTCGACCCGACCGTGCTGGTCGGCGGCATGGTCCGCAACTTCCGCACGAACGCGAAGATCGGCAAGGGCGAGCTGCTCGTCGTCGAAGCCGACGAGTACGACCGCACCTTTCATCAACTGCATCCCGAGATCGCCGTCGTCACGAACATCGAGGCCGATCATCTCGAGTACTACCGCAGCTTCGAGGCGATCATCGAGGCCTTCCGCATCTACGCCGGCGGCATCAAGCGCGGCGGCGTTTTGATCGGCTGCACGGACGACGAAGACGTCGCGCGGCTGCTGCGCCACAGCGAGACGCGCTGGGTGAGCTACGGCCTGGCCGAGGGTGCGAAGGTGCGCGCCACGAACCTCGTCTTCTCCGACCGCGGCTGCACGTTCGAAGTTCCCGGCGCGGGCTTCTTCAAGCTGTTCGTGCCGGGCGAGCACAACGTCCGCAACGCGCTCGCCGCCATCGCCGTCGGCCTGCACCTCGGTATCGACGCCGCGGTTATCGCTTCCGGCCTGGCGAAGTTCCTCGGCGTCGACCGCCGCTTCCAGATCCTCGGCGACTACCGCGGCGCGATCGTCGTCGATGACTACGCGCATCATCCGACCGAGATCCGGGCCACGCTCGAAGCGGCGCGCGGCGGCTATCCCGACCGGCGCATCGTGGCGCTCTTCCAGCCGCACCTCTACTCGCGCACGCGCGACTTCGCGCGCGAGTTCGCCGAGGCGCTGCTGGTCGCCGACGTTGCCCTCGTCGCGCCGATCTACGCCGCGCGCGAAGAGCCGCTCGAAGGCGTCTCCGCGCGCACCATCGCCACCGCCGCCGAAGGCGTCGAGTTCCTCGACCGCAGCAACGCCGAGCTGGTGAACGAGATGCGCCGCCGCCTCCAGCCGAACGACATCTTCATCGTCATGGGCGCCGGCGACGTCCACGAGATCGCCGAGCAGTTGGTGCGCGGAGAGGAGGCGTGATGAGCTCGTTCACTTGCTCCTGCAGTTCATGCCGAGCGCAGCGAGGCATCTCCCGCGACACTCGCGAGACCGGAGCCTGCAGCGCGATCGGCATGCGCGGCGCGGTGCCGCCGGAGACCCCTCGCTGCGCTCGGGGTGAACTGCAAGAGCAAGAGCAAGCGCGACAGCGAGGCGAGCGAGCATGACCATCGGCGACACCACCGCCTCGCGCTTCCTCCGTCCCGCCGACGTGGCCCGGCTGCGCCGCAATCAGCGGCAGATTCAGGTGCATCGCCTGATCATCCTGCTGCGCAACGTGGCCGTGCTGGCGCTGCTCGGCGTCGCCGCGATCTGGATCTGGCGGCTGACGCAGTCGAGCGCGCGCTTCGCGGTGAAGACCATCGAGATCGCCGGCGCGGTGCACACGCCGCACGCGCAGATCGAGCTCGTCACGCGCAACTACGAAGGCCTCAACCTCTTCCAGATCGACCTGGCGCGCGTCCGTCGCGACCTGGGCCATCTCGGCTGGGTGCGCCGCATCGACATCGAGAAGAAGCTGCCCGACACGCTGCGCATCAAGATCACCGAGCGCGAGCCGGTCGCGCTCGCGCGCATCGGCGACGCGCTGCGCTACGTCGACGAAGACGGCGCGCCCTTCGCCGACCTCTCGCCGAGCGCGGGCGACGACGACCTGCCGCTCATCACCGACGCGGCCGGCGCCGAGCTGCAGCGCACCGTGGCCATGCTCCGCGAGCTGCGCGCGCACGACCGCGATCTCTACCTGCGCGTTTCCGAGGTGCGGCCGGTGCCGCCGCGCGGCTTCGCCATCTACGACCGGCAGTTGCGCGCGTTCGTCTACGCCGGCGCCGACGATCTGGCCGCGAAGTGGCGCGGCCTCTACGCCATCGTCAAATCCGAGAACGACATGAGCATCGAATACGCGGACCTCCGCTTCGCGGACCGCGTCATTGTGAAAGCGTTGGAGACAAGTCATGTCCAGAACTGAAGAGAAGTACATCGTCGCTCTCGACATCGGCACCTCGAAGGCGTGCGCGCTGGTCGGCGAGATCAGCGACCGCGGTCAGGTCGAGATCATCGGCAAGGGCACCTCGCCGATGAAAGGCACGCGCCGCGGCAACATCATCAACCTCGACCAGGCCATCGAGGCGGTGAAGAAAGCCGTCGACGAGGCCGAGGTGATGGCTGGGCTGCAGATCGAATCGGTGTACGCCGGAGTCGCGGGCGATCACATCCGCTCGGTCAACTCGCGCGGCGTCGTGTCGGTGATGGGCAAGCACAAGGAGATCGGCCGCGAGGACATCGACCGCGTCATCGAGGCGTCGAAGTCGATCAACATCCCGGCCGAGCTCGAGCTGCTGCACGTCATCCCGCGCGAGTTCGTCGTCGACGGGCAGGACGGCATCCACGATCCGCTCGGCATGACCGCCACGCGCCTCGAGGCGAACGTGCACATCGTCACGGGCGCGCGCACGCACGACCAGAACATCCTCACCTGCGTGAACAAAGCGGGCATCGCCGTGCAGGAGCTCGTGCTCGAACAGCTCGCCGCGGCCGAGGCCGTGCTGACGCAGGACGAGCGCGAGATGGGCGTGCTGCTGATGGACCTCGGCGGCGGGACGACCGACTACGCGGTCTTCCTCGAAGGCAACGTCGTCCACACCAACGTGCTGCCGGTCGGCGCCGGACACTTCACCAGCGACATCAGCGTGGTGCTGCGCACGCCGATGGAAGACGCCGAGCGGATCAAGAAGCGCTACGGCTGCGCGCTGGCCTCGCTCGTCACCGACGACGATCCGATCGAAGTGCCGACCGTCGGCGGCCGCGCGCCGAAGATCCTCTCGCGGCACGAGCTCACCGGCATCCTCGAGCCGCGCGCGGCGGAGATCGCGAAGCTGGTCTATCGCGATCTCGAGAAAGTCGGGCTGGAGAAAGAGATCCGCTCGGGCGTGGTGCTGGTCGGCGGCGGCGCGGAGATGGACGGCATGGTCGAGATGGTCGAGCAGGTCTTCGACCAGCAGGCCCGCAAGGGCGTGCCGCGCGGACTGGGCGGACTGGCCGACACGGTCAGCGGTCCGGAGTGGGCGGCGGCGGCGGGACTGCTGCTGTGGGGCCTGAAAGACCAGTCGCGAGTGCGCCGCCGTCCGCGCAAAGGGTTGTCGAAAATGGCGGATTCATTCAAGTCACTGTTTGCCTGGTCGTAATTCTGATTGAAAGCAGTCATCGAAATTCGTACTATCTCGGGAGACATTAAATGATCACGTTTGACGAACGGCCTGGAGATGCGCTGGCGGTCACGCTCGATGAAGAGCACCTCGGCGCGAAGATCAAGGTCATCGGGGTGGGTGGTGGAGGCGGGAACGCCGTCAACCGGATGATCCAGGCCGGGATCAAGGGCGTCGAGTTCCTCGTCGCCAACACCGACCTGCAGGCCATGCGTCACTCGCTGGCGCCGGTGAAGCTGCAGATCGGCAACAAGCTCACCAAAGGCCTCGGCGCCGGAGCGAATCCCGAGATCGGCAAGCAGGCCGCACTCGAAGACACCGACCGGATCCTGGAGGCGCTCAGCGGCGCCGACATGATCTTCATCACCACCGGCATGGGCGGCGGCACCGGCACCGGCGCGGCGCCGATCATCTCGACGCTGGCCGCGGAGCTCGGCGCGCTGACGGTGGCCGTGGTCACCAAGCCGTTCGGCTTCGAAGGGAAGCGGCGGCGCGTGCAGGCAGAACAGGGCATTCGCGCGCTGCGCGACACCGTCGACACGCTGATCACCATCCCGAACGAGCGGCTGCTCAACTTCGTCGAGCGCGGCACCTCGCTCAACGATGCCTTCCGCATCGCCGACGACATCCTGCGCCAGGCGGTGCAGGGCATCTCCGACCTCATCACCGTGCCGGGCGAGATCAACCTCGACTTCGCCGACGTGAAGACGATCATGCACGGCATGGGCATGGCGCTCATGGGCACGGGCGTGTCGTCGGGCGAGCATCGCGCGGTCGAGGCGGCGCAGCGCGCCATCTCTTCGCCGCTGCTCGAAGAGGCGTCGATCGAAGGTGCCAAGGGCGTGCTGATCAACGTCACCGGCGGGCCGGACATGACGCTGTTCGAAGTGCACGAGGCGGCGTCGATCATCCAGGAGGCGGCGGACGAGGAAGCGAACATCATCTTCGGCACCGTCATCGATCCGCGGATGAAGGACGAGGTGAAGGTCACGGTGATCGCCACCGGCTTCGACGCCGCGACCAAGGGGCTGCTCAACTCGCGCGGCGAGTCGCTGTCGGCGAACGCGTCGCGCGCGCACGCGCAGCAGAGCGCGCCGGCGGAGAAGCAGGCGCCGTATCGCCCGTTCGCGCCGAAGGAGATCGCCGCGCAGCATGAAGAGCCGGCGCCGCAGCCGCAGATCGGCGCCGAAGGAGAGATCTACGATCCGCCCTTTTTTCGCAGAGGATTCACCCGCGCCGACGGCTCCGGCGGGTTCGGGCCGATGGCGTCGAGCGATTTCGGCAATGACCTCGATATTCCGACGGTGATTCGAAATCTGAGCGACTAACAAGCCGCTCAGGGCGTGTCCCTCATGCACGCCTGCGGTCCAGGGGATAGGGACCCGGGACCACCTGCTCCCTCGGGGCGCGGTTCTTCCGACCGCGCCCCATTTTTTTGCGCACTCACCAAACAAAAACGGCCGCCGCTTCCGGCGGCCGTTCGTGTTGCGAGTGGGTGAGGCTTACTGCTGCTTGGCCACCTGCGCTTCGAGCGCGTTGAGGCGGTCGATCAGCTTCTGGTTCGTCTCTTTCAGCGTCGAGATCTGCTCGTGCTGGTCGATCGTGTAGAGCGTGAGCTCTTCGACCTTCTCGAGCAGGCGCATCTGGAACTGGCTCATGTTGAGGCCCTGCTCCTTGATCGTGTCGGCGCTCGGGACGTTCGGCAGGTGCTTCTCGTTCTTGATGAACTCGGCCACCTTGTCAATCGGGAGGAGGTTGTAGCTCGCATCGAAGACGTAGTCAGGCGCGTTGAGCGTCGTGCCGTCGTCGATGAAGCTGCCGCCGGTCACGCGGACGTCGCCGGCCACGTGGAGCTTCGAAGTCGGCGAAGAGGTGCCGATGCCGACGTTGCCGCCGATGGTCTGCATGGTGAGGTTCAGCGCCGTGGCGTTCGTGGAGATCGCCGAGATGTCGCCCGAGCTCGGACGGAAGCGGAGCACGCCGTTGGTCGTGTTCTGCGCGAGCTGCGTCGAGTCGGCCAGCCAGAGCTGGCGATCGCCGGTGCGGTTGACGCCGAGCAGGACGGCGATGCCGTCGGTGGAGGTGTTGGAGGCGGCGAAGAACTCCTGGCCGGTGAGGGTCAGGCGCGCTTTGGCCTGCGTCGAGTCGAAGATGTCGAGCTTCGCATTCGCGTTCGGGCTGGCGGTGTTGATGCCGACGTCGCCGTCCGCGGAGATGTCGATCGAGCTCGTCGTCGCGCCGGGACGGATGCGGAACGGCAGGCGCGAGCCGCCGGTGAGGTCGCGGACGAAGAAGTTCGCCTCGTTGCCGGCCACGTCCCACGTCTGCGCGGTGAAGCCGCTCGTGTTGGTCTGCTCGAGACGGATGGCCGGGGTGTCGCCGGTGGTGATGTGGAGGTTCAGTCCCGGCGCGCTGGTGCCGATGCCGAGCCGGCCGGTGCTGTTGACGTAGATCGAGTTCGTCGGCGCGTTGCCTTCGATCGTGAACGGCACCTTCGCGTCGGTGACATCTTCGATCGAGAACTTGTTCAACCCGCCGCTGCCCGAGTCATTGGCGGTGAGCTGCCAGTCGGTCGTCGGGAAGCCGGCGCTGGTCGACGTGTCTTCGAACTTGATGCGGTCGTTGTTCTCTTTGAGGCGCAGCGTGTCGAAACCGAAGGACTCGTTCAGGACGCAGTCGAGACCGACGCACGTGCTGCCCTGCACGATGAGATCGTCGGCGATGACCTGATCGTTCACGGCCGGGCGGCCGGGATGACCCGAAGGAGCAGCCGACGGCGTGGTGCCGCCCGAGAGCAGCGTGCCGTCCGTCGTGATCGAGCGCGTGCTGGCGTCATGCGCCGTCGCTTCGCTCTGATCCATCGAGACGACCATGCCGTTTGCGACGAGGAAGCCGCCGGACTGCGTCACCGGGCTGCCCAGGCCGGCGTCGCGAAGGATCTGGCGCACTGCCACGTCGTCGCCGGCGGCGCGCGCGGTTGCGAGCGCGCGCGACACGTTCGCCGGAACGCGCGGCGTGACGATCAGTTCATACGTGTAGGAGCCGTCGATGAACTGGCGGCCCGGCATGTCCTGCGCGCGGAACGAGAGCGCCGCGCCGGAGTTCACGCTCTTCGTGTAGACCTCGCCGTTCGGCGCCGTCACGTGGATCGTGATCGAGTCATGACCGCTCACCGACGTCTGCCAGTCGATCGCGGCGCCCGCGCTCACGGCATGGCCGACCGGCTCATTTTTCTTCTCCGCCGCGAACAGCGCGAACGGCACCATCAGGACGAGCAACATGGAGACAAAGCGAAGCCACATGGAACGAGAAGACATAGTTCTTCCTCCTAGATGAAACGGAAATCCCTGACGCCCGGGATCAGGCCTGCGAAATTGGACGTTAGACGCGGATGAGCGTCACTATACGTCCGAGATCGCGGGAAAGCACGCCCTCCGTCAAAATGTCTCCATGGAGGTGTTGCAGTCCGGAATTCCTCACTCCCACTCGATGGTGCTCGGTGGTTTGGAGGAGACGTCGTAGACCACGCGATTGATGCCGCGCACCTCGTTGACGAGGCGCCGCGCCATCCGGTCGAGGATGTCGTGCGGCATGCGAAACCAGTCGGCGGTCATGAAGTCGGTGGTGGTCACGGCGCGCACGGCCAGCACGTTTTCGTACGTGCGCTCGTCGCCCATCACGCCGACGCTGCGCACCGGCAGCAGCACGGCGAAGGCTTGCGAGATCTCGCGATAGAGGCCGGCGCGGCGGATCTCGTCGATCACGATCTCGTCGGCGTTCTGGAGGATCTCGACGCGCTCGGCGTTTACCTCGCCGAGGATGCGCACCGCCAGGCCGGGTCCGGGGAAGGGATGGCGCCAGACGAATTCTTCTTCCAGTCCGAGCTCGAGGCCGAGGCGGCGCACTTCGTCCTTGAACAGCTCGCGCACCGGCTCGATCAGCTTGAGCCCCATCTTCTCCGGCAGCCCGCCGACGTTGTGATGGGTCTTGATCACCGCGGACGGTCCCTTGATCGAGACCGACTCGATGACGTCGGGATAGAGCGTGCCCTGCACGAGGAACTCGACGTTCGGGATGCGCTTCGCTTCCTCTTCGAAGATGGCGATGAACTCGTTGCCGATGCGTTTGCGCTTGGTCTCCGGATCTTCGATGCCGGCCAGCCGCTCATAGAAACGCTCGCGCGCGTCGACGGCGACGATGTGCATGCCGAGGCCTTCGGACAGGCGCGAGACGACCTGGATGGCCTCATGTTTCCGCAGCACGCCGTTGTCGACGAAGATGGCGGTGAGCTGATCGCCGATCGCTTCGGCGACGAGCAGCGCGGCGACGGATGAGTCGACGCCGCCGCTCACCGCGGCGATGACGTGACGGTCGCCGACGGCGGCGCGGATCTCTTCCACTTTGCGGCGGCGATAGTCGCCGAGGTCCCACGACGGCTCGCAGCCGGCGATGTCGAACAGGAAGTTCTTGAGGATCTGGCCTCCCGCCTCGCTGTGCGTGACCTCGGGGTGAAACTGGATGCCGTAGCAGCGCCGCTGGCGGTTCTCGAACGCGGCGATCGGCGCGCTCGGCGACGAGGCTGTGGTGGCGAATCCCGGAGGTCCGGCCAGAATGCTGTCGCCATGGCTGGCCCAGACGCGCTGGTGCGCCGGCGTGCCGGCGAAGAGCGGCGATTCCGCGGTGACGTCGATCTCAGCGCGGCCGTATTCGCGCTCGAGCACCGGCTCGACTTTGCCGTCGAGGAGATAGGCGGTGAGCTGCATGCCGTAGCAGATGCCGAGGATCGGCACGCCGAGCTCGAAGACCTCGCGCGAGCAGTAGGGCGCCGACTCGGCGTAGACCGACTGCGGACCGCCGGAGAGGATGATCGCCTTCGGCGCCATCGCCCGGATCTGGTCAGGCGAGAGGTCGAAGGGATGGACGACGGAGTAGACGCGATTCTCGCGAATCCGCCGCGCGATCAGTTGGGTGTATTGGGAGCCGAAGTCGAGGACGAGGACGGTCTGGTGAGGCTGCACGATCGAATCTTACCGTGCGGCGGGGTGGGCCGCCGATGCATTGCCTGTTGCATCGGCGGCCGGCGGGAAGTGTAGGTGGGCCGGGTGCATCACCGGGTGTTGTGATGCGGTGTGTGCCGTCATCTCTTATGACGGCGCGCGGCGCACGATGTTTTGTCTTCCCCCGATTCGGTTGCCGGTTGTTTACAGGAGGTTGCGGAGCTCTTTGCCCGGCTTGAAGCGGATGGTGTTGCCGGGCGGGATCTTCACCTCGACGCCGGTCTTCGGGTTGCGTCCGATGCCTTTCTTGCGCTGCTTGACCTGGAAGACTCCGAAGCCGCGCAGCTCGATGCGCTGGCCGCGCGCGAGCGCGTTGCGCAGCCCGTCGATGACGGTGTCGACCGCCTGCGCCGCCTTGACTCGGGAAATTTCCGATGTCTCGGCGACTTTGTTGACGATGTCCGCCTTGATCATGAACGTTCCTCCGAAAGTTCTGATGATACGACGGTTGTGCCTCTGATGGAACGCCACCGACTCGACGCCTGGCTCAAGCTGGTCTGCCTCTTCAAGCATCGCGCGGACGCCACCGAGGCGTGCAAGGGCGGTCACGTGAAGCTCAACGGCCAGCGCGTGAAGCCGGCCGCCGCGGTCAAGGAAGGCGACGTGATCGAGTTCTACGCGAACGATCGCTTCCGCCGCGTGATCGTGCAGGGTCTGCCGGAGACGAGCGTGTCGAAGGAGCTGGCGCGCACGATGTACCTCGACGAGTCGCCGCCGCCGCAGAAGGTCGACGTGGTGACGACGATCCTCCGCGACCGCGGCACCGGCCGGCCGACGAAGAAGGACCGCCGCGAGCTGGACAAAGTGCGCCGGTAGTTCGCCAGTTCATCCCGAGCGGAGCGAGGGATCTCTCGCTCCACCGGCAGCAGCGTCCCGAGTGTGGCCGGAGATCCCTCGCTTCCGCTCGGGATGAACTAGCAACCCTACGGCGCGTTCACGAAGCGCCGCATGTCGACGTTCAGCATCAGGCCGATGGCGATGAAGAACATCATCGTCGACGAGCCGCCGTACGAGATCAGCGGCAGCGGGATGCCGGTCGTCGGCAGGATCCCGATCTGCATCGACACGTTGATCAGCACGTGAAAGATGATGAACGAGATCAGTGAGATCGTGAGGAACGTACCTCCTCGATCTCGCGCGTGCTTGGCGAACGTCAGCGCCTGAATCGTCAGGAACAGATACAACCCGAGCACGATCACCACCCCGATGAAACCCCATTCTTCCCCAAGGACGGCAAAGATGAAGTCCGTATGTCGGGCAGGAAGGAACTCCAGCTTTGCCTGCGTGCCGTGCTTGAACCCCTTGCCGTGGATGCCGCCCGAGCCGATGGCGATCTTCGCCTGCGTGACCTGATATCCCGACCCGAGCGGATCTCGCTCCGGGTTGAGGAAGATCATGATGCGCTCGCGCTGATACCCCTTGAGGAAGAAGAAATAGCCGGCCGGGAGCGCGATGGCCACGATCAGGATCATGGCGATCCAGACGCGCGCGCGCACGCCGCCGAAGAAGAGCGCCACCGCGAACAGCGGGAAGAACGACGCCGCGGTACCGAAGTCCGGCTGGATGATGATCAGTCCGACCGGCAGCCCGATGATGCCCATGGCCATCAGGAACGAGCGGAAATCGAGATAGGCGCGGTCCGTCGAGTCGAAGTACCGCGCCAGCATCAGCGCGGTGAAGATCTTCATGAACTCCGATGGCTGGAACTGAAACCCGCCGATGTGAATCCACGACTTCACGTTCGCCGTCACCTTCCCCCAGACCAGCAGGTAGACGAGCAGCAGGTTGCCGATACCGTAGAGGATCGGCGCGACGTCGAAGAGCACGTGATAGTCGACGAAGAGGAACGCCGCCATCAACGCCAGGCCGATCACCACCCAGAGGATCTGCTTCTTGAACGTCCCCAGCCCCGGCTCGCTGTAGTACGTGGCGCTGTAGACCAGCAGGCAGCCGATGGCCGCGATCACGATCGCGGTGCCGAGAAAGTTCAGGTCGACGTTCGGTCGTACGCGTTCGCGGATCATCGTGTCGTCGGGAGCGGCAGCTCGCCTTCCTTGATCTGCTCGAGCGTCTCGGGGTTGCTCAGGTCGATGCGCGCGCCGTTGACGGTGTCGCGGAAGCGCGCCTCGTAGAGGAGCTTCGCCAGCGGCGCGGCGTCCGTGCCGCCGTGGCCGCCGTGCTCGATGAAGACCACCACCACCATCTGCGGATTGTTCAGCGGCGCGAACGAGGCGAACCACGCGTGGTCCTTGTAGCGGAACGGCAGCCCTTCGGTCTTGACCCAGCCGTGCTGCGCGATGACCTGCACCGTGCCGGTCTTGCCGGAGATGTCCAGCCCTTCGATGCGCGCGTTGCCGCCGGTGCCGCCTTCCTCGTTCACCACTTTCCAGAGACCCTCGCGCACGGCCTTGAGCGCAGGCGGCGAGAGCGGCACTTCATGCAGCACGCGGCTCGGCACGCGGAAGCGCTTGTAGCTGCCGTCCGGCTGCACGCGGTCGACGTAGCGCACCACGTGCGGCTGCAGCACCTTGCCGCCGTTCGCGACCGCCGCGATCATGTTCGCCACCTGCAGCGGCGTGACGATGAGCGGACCCTGGCCGATGGCCACGGAGATCGTCTCGGCCGGATACCACTTCGTGTCGCCCTTCACCGGATGGGCGGTGCGCCACTTGGTCGACGGCACCAGGCCGGCGCGCTCGCCGTCGAGATCGATGTGCGAGATCTCGCCGAACGAGAGGCGGTGCGCATACTCGGCGATCTTGTCGACGCCGAGGCGCGCGCCGGTGTTGTAGAAGTAGATGTCGCACGACACCTTCATGGCGCGCTCGACGTCGACCGTGCCGTGGCCTTCCTTCTTCCAGCAGCGGAAGCGCCGGCCGAAGAAGACGCCGCTGCCGCCGCAGCCGAAGGTCGTGCTCGGATTCACCACGCCGTCCGACATGCCGGCGATGGCCATGACCACCTTGAACACCGAGCCGGGCGAGTAGAGACCCTGGATGGCCCGATTGAGCTCGATCTTGAAGGGGTTGCTGGTGATGGTCTTGTAGACCTCGGGCGTGAAGCGTTTCGAATAGACGTTCGGATTGAACGCCGGCGACGAGACCATGGCCAGCACTTCGCCGTTGCGCGGGTCGAGCGCGACCGCGGCGCCGACCATCTCGTTCTCCACGAAGTACTGCTCAGCGCGGCGTTGCAGCTCGAAGTCGATCGTGAGATAGACGTTGTCGCCCGGCACCGGCTGCTTGCGCGCCGGGGCGTACTCGGAGAGGCGGCGTCCGTCGGCGTCGTACTCCCAATACTCCGCGCCGCCGCGGCCGCGCAGGTACTGGTCGTACATCAGCTCGACGCCGCGCTTGCCGATCAGATCGCCCTGCTGCAGGTCGGGGTTCTGCTTCAGATCCTTCTCGTTGACCTCGCCGATGAAGCCGAGGACGTGCGCGGCCATCGTGGCGTAGGGATAGTTGCGGCGTTGCACCGGGACGACGTTGATCTCGGGGAAGGCGATCGACTGCGCCTGGATCGTCGCCACCTGCGACATGGTCAGGTCTTCGTAGATCTCGAAGGGCTGGGTGAAGTTGACCAGCTTCGATTGCTTCTCGTAGCGCGCCGCGACCTCGGCCGGCGGCAGTTGCAGCACCGCGGCGAGGAAGTTGATCAGTTTCACTTTCCGCTGCGGATCGGCTTTCGCGAGCGGCTTCATCACCACGCGGTCGATCTCGAGCGAGTAGGAGGGCTGGTTGTCCGCGAGGATTTTCCCGCGGCGGTCCATGATCAGGCCGCGCTTGGCCGGGATCTCGATCTCGCGCAGCGCGTTCGCCTCGGAGAGCCCGCGGTACTTCTCCGCCTGCACGCCCTGGACGAACCAGAACGAGCCGGCGAGGAACACGAACGCCGCCACGATGCCCCACATGACGGTGTTGATGCGGAACTGCAGAAATTTCTGGTCGTCGCGGTAGACGCGCATGTTGTCTCAGGCCCCAGCAACCGCCCTACCAGGCGGTCGTTCGCCGCGTGGCGTCGATCGGTTCTTCTCGCAAAAAGAGTGTCAACAACTGATAGACGAGCATGCCGAAGAGGAGCGTGAAGATCGTCTTCACCAGCAGCGCCTGTTCGAACATCTCGATCTTTTGTTTGACGAGGATGTTCACCAGCACGTAGATGACGAGCTCGTTGACGATCACCGCGCCGCCGAGGCAGGCGCCGAAAGCCAGCGTGCCGCGCAGCACGAGGCGCGCGTTGATGTACGCGACGACGTAAGCGCAGAACGTGAGCGAGAAGGCGTGCAGTCCGAACATGGCGTTCGAGAACGCGTCCTGGACGAAGCCGGCCAGCACCCCGGCCACGATCGCGCCGAGGATGTTGCCGCCCATCGAGTAGTAGACGACCAGGATGATGTAGGGATTGAAGAACGCCAGCGCGTTCGGATAGAAGCTGTCGAGCAGCGAGTGCAGAGTGAGAGCGATCAGCAAACCGATCGCGAATCGAAGCCACCTCAAGGCGCGTACCTCACGACCGAGTCGGGGATTTTGCGGGTGTGGATGACGATCACTTCCTCGATCGCGCCAAAGTCCACCATCGGCTTGACGGTGATGGTCTTGAAGAGCGACTTGCCGGGATCGCTGCGGGTGACGATGCCGATCGGGACGCCTTTCGGATAGATGCCGTCGATGCCGGCGGTGAGCACCACGTCGCCGGGCTGCACGTCGGACAGCGACGGTACGTCGAACATCTGCACCACCGATCCGCCGCTGCCGCGCACCACGCCCTGGCGGCGCGTGCGCTCGACCAGCGCGCCGACCGAGCAGTTGCTGTCGGTCACGAGCTGCACTTTCGCCAGATCGTTGGTGGTGAGCACGACCCGTCCCACCAATCCGTTCGCGTTGGCGATGACGTCGTTGACCTGCACGCCCTCGGCCGAGCCGCGGTCGATGATGATCGATTTGAAGCGGCCGGCGGTGTCGAGCATGATGGTCTGCGCCATCGAGGTCTCGAAGTTGAACTGCTCGGAGTAGGCGAGCAGGCTCCGCAGCCGCCGCAGGTCGCCTTCCGACTGCCGCAGCTTGAGGTTCTCCGTGGTGAGCGAGGCCACCTTCCGCCGCAGCGAGATGTTCTCGTTCACCGCGCGGCGCATGTCGAGATAGCCGTGGTACATGTCCTGGGCCGTACCGCCGACCCAGTTCACCGTCTTCGGCACGGGCGAGAAGAGCGTCATGACCGTCCGCTCGAACATCGTGCGGGTTTCACCGACATAGCGCGTCTGGCTGCTGAAGCTCATGAGCACGAACAGCAGCGAGAGCACGACGATGAACAGGAGCGTCGGTCGGCGCGGAATGACGTCGGTGGGCACAGCCATGATTCGCTCGCGGGTTCAGCAGGATTTGCGCCAAAGGGCGGAGGCATGAGGGAAGAGGAATGAGTGATGAGGAACGGGGATGAGGCTCATGCCTCATCCCTCATCACTCATGCCTCATCCCTCTACTCGATCGAGATCTTCCGCAGCAGATTAAAGTCCGTGAGCATCTGGCCGGTGCCGAGGGCGACGCAGGCCAGCGGATCTTCGGCGAGGGTCACCGGCAGGCCGGTTTCTTCGCGGAGGCGCTTGTCGAGATTCTTCAACATCGAGCCGCCGCCGGCGATGATGATGCCCTTGTCCATGATGTCGGCGGAGAGCTCGGGCGGCGTGCGCTCGAGGGCGACGCGGACGGCCTCGACGATCGTGGCCACGGTCTCGGAGAGCGCCTCGCGGATCTCCTCGTCGCTGACCACGAGGGTTTTCGGGACGCCCTCGACCAGGTCGCGTCCCTTGATCTCCATGGTCATCTCTTCATCGAGCGGGAAGGCGGAGCCGATCTCCATCTTGATCTGCTCGGCCGTGCGCTCGCCGATGAGCAGGTTGTACTTGCGCTTGATGTACTGAATGATCGCGTCGTCCATCTCGTTGCCGGCCACGCGCACCGAGCGCGAGTAGACGATGCCGGCCAGCGAGATCACGGCGACGTCGGTGGTGCCGCCGCCGATGTCGACGATCATGTTGCCGGTCGGGTCAGTGATCGGCAGGCCGGCTCCGATGGCCGCGGCCATGGCCTGTTCGATCAGGTAGACCTCGGTCGCGCCGGCGCGCAGCGCGGAGTCTTTGACCGCGCGCTTCTCGACCTGCGTGATCTCCGACGGCACCGAGATGACGATGCGCGGCTTGACCAGGAACCGCCGGCCGTGCGCCTTCTCGATGAAGTACTTGATCATCTTCTCCGTCACTTCGAAGTCGGCGATGACGCCGTCCTTCATCGGACGGATGGCGACGATGTTGCCCGGCGTGCGGCCGAGCATTTCCTTCGCTTCCTTGCCGACCGCCTCGACGTTGTTGTTGATCTTGTTGACGGCGACGATGGAGGGCTCGCGGACGACGATGCCCTTGTTTTTCGCATACACCAGCGTGTTCGCTGTTCCGAGGTCGATCGCGAGATCGTTCGAGAACATCGAGAGAAGCGATTTCACAGCCATTCGATTTGTCGTTTCCTTGCTTGCGTTTCGGGAGGCGCGCGGTGCAAAAGGAGCGCCGACTACTCTTCGACGAGCACCGATTGCGATTGTACGGTCTGATTTCCGGCGGGATCGACGGCCTTCACGACCACCGCGTTGCGGCCGATTTTCTCGAAGCTGACCAGCTTCTGGAACGAGCCGTTCGACTCGACGTCGACTTCCTCGTCATTGATGAAGATGGTCGCTCCCGGCTCCGTGGTGCCGGCGATCATGTAGTACTGGCCGCCCAGCTTGAACGGCGCTTTCAGCCGCAGCACCGGGGCGGTGGTGTCGGAGTTGCCGGCCGACTTGCCGCCGCCGCTCACCCGGAAACGGCGGAAGGGTGAGAACGGTCCGACCTCGCCGTCGGCGCCGATGGAGGCCACGCGCCAGTAGAACGCGCCCTCGGAGGTCACCCTCGCCGACGCGGTGGTCTTGCTGCGCCGCGAGTTGATCTCCTGCGTCGAGAAGAGGCGCGAGCGCGAGACCTGCAGCACGTAGTTGCCGACGCCCGGCTGCGCGTCCCAACTGAACTCGACTTTGAGGTCGGCGGTGAGCGGGAAGACCTGGTTGTCGCCCGGCGCGAGCAGCGCCGGCGGCGCCGCCAGTTTCTTGATCGCCGAGATCGCGCCGGCCGGCGTCGAGCTGACTTTCTCGCCGCTCGCCAGCCGCACCGCCGCGCCGCCCTGTTCCGGCTGCACCTGCGCCGCACCGCGCGTGGTCATCACCGACGTCGCCTGCTGCTGGTCGACGCCGACCTGCGTGGCCGATTCCGACTCGACCACGACCTGCGTGCCGGGCGTGCGCACCGTCGAGGCATCGTCCGACGTGGCCACTTCGACCGAGCCGACGCGCATCTTCACCGCGTTGGTTTTCTTGGTCGAGCCGGGGCTCATCTGCGAGTAGATCTCGAGCAGAGCGCTCGGGCCGATGGTGTACAGCGAGCCGTTGGAAAAAATCAGCTCCGCCGAGGCGTGCTCGCCGGTCTTCACCCAGTCGCCGTTGAAGAGCGCGGTGCGCGGATCGGCGTCCGACCATTCGCTCGACGAGGCCTTCTGATACTTGACGTCGCCTTCGACGGTGAGGAACTGCGCATCATTCTCTTTGTCGACGCCGCCGCTGCTCGCAGTCCTGCTGATGGTCTGCGACTCGACCGCCGCACCCTGCGCCTCGGTGTAGCGTCCGGCGATCAGGTGGCCGTTCGCTTCGTCGAGTTTCTGCTGCGCGCGCGTGAACTCGGTGCGGTGCGCGTTGAACTCGGCCGAGGCGGCGAGGGCGTTGAGCGCCTGCCGCGCATCGGCGATGGCGGACTCGGCGTTCGTCTTCGGGTTCGTCTTCTGGTTGTGCCAGAACCAGTAGATCGCGCCGCCGAGGAGCAACAGCAGCACGACCAGCCCGATCTGCTTGAGCCGCTCGATCGAGATCAGGTACCAATCGAGATTCGCGCCGCTGTCCCGACTCTTCTTTCTGCTCGCCATGCGAAGGGCCCGGAAGTTTATCGCATCCTTGGCTTTGTGCCTCGGGAATAGGTAAACTGCGCCGCTTTTTAGTGCAAGGTCGTACCTCTATCTACGCCCGCGAAAGGTCGTTTTCTTCATGCTCAAGTTCATGCGCGACAGCTTCCAGCACCTCAAATGGATCCTTCTGGCCATCGTGCTGGCGTTCGTTTTCGGATTCGTCTTCGTCGACATGGGCCTCGGCGGCCGCGTCGGCGGCGCCAACGCCGACCGCGCCTACGCCGCGCGCGTCAACGGCGAGACGATCACCTACAGCGACTACTACCGCGCCCTGAAGAACTACGAGGACATGTACCGCCAGATGTACGGCCAGCAGTTCACGCCGCAGATGGCCGAGGCGATGGGTCTGAACCGGCAGGTGCTCGAGACGCTGATCGATCAGCGCCTGATCACGCAGGAAGCGAAGCGGCTGCATCTGAACGCCTCGCCGGAGGAAGTGCGCAGGAAGCTGCTGACCATTCCGGTCTTCGCGCAGGACGGCAAGTTCGTCGGCATGGAGCTCTACAACCGCTACGTGACCGGTCCGCTCGGCTATCCGAGCGCGTCGGCATTCGAAGAGGATCTCGCCCGCGAGATCGTGCTGGCGAAGATGGACAGCGCGCTGTCGAGCTCCGTGGTGATCTCGCCGCAGACGGCCGAGGCGGAGTACCGCCGCACGAACGAGACGGCCAAGATCCGCTACGTGCTGCTGGCGGCGCAGAAGCAGGCGGCGACGGTGACCGTCTCGCCGGCCGAGGTCGAGGCGTACTACCGCAACAACCAGTCGAAGTACACGCACGGTGAGCAGCGCATGATCCGCTACCTGCTGGCTGACTTCGCGAAGATCCGCTCGCAGATCCTGCCGACCGACGCGCAGTTGCGCGAGCGCTACGCCCAGAACCGCGAGAACTTCCGCACGCCGGAAGCCGCGCACGTGCTCCACATCCTGGTGAAGGTCGACCCGAGCGCGCCGCCGCAGGTCGATGCCGCCGCGCGCGCGAAAGCGCAGTCGATCGTGCAGCAGCTCCGCGCCGGCGCCGACTTCGCGACGCTCGCGCGCGCCAACTCCGACGATCCGTCGTCGTCGTCGGGCGGCGGAGACATGGGCTGGGTGGAAAAAGGGCAGACCGTGCCGGAGTTCGAGAGCGCCATCTTCGGCATTCCGCTGAACACGGTCTCCGATCCGGTGCGCTCGAAGAACTACGGCTATCACATCGTGAAGGTGGTCGAGCGCCGCGCCGCCGGCATCCGTCCGTTCGAGGAAGTGCGGCCGGAGATCGCCGCGCGCATGTCGGATGAGGAAGCGCGCGAGCAGGCCCGCGTCGAGATCACGCGCATCGCCGCGCAGCTCAAGCAGAAGCCGCCGAAAAACGCCGAGGAGTTCTCGGCCTTCTCGAACGACAAGGTCTCGTCGAACGACGGCGGCTGGGTCGGCAAGAGCGACCAGATCGCCGGCATCGGCGCGCACCAGCCGCTCACGCAGTGGCTCTTCTCCGCGAAGAAAGGCGACATCGGCACCGAGCCGCTCGGCACGCCGCGCGGCATCGTCATCCCGTACCTGGTCGATGTCCGTCCCGCCGGCGTCTCGACGCTCAACGAGATCCGCGCCAAAGTCGAAGAGGACGCGCGTCTCGAGAAGGCTCGCACCGCCGCGACGGCGATGCTGCGGCAGATGATGGCCGGCACCGGCAGCATCGACGATCTCGCCGCGCGCACCGGAGTGCCCGTGCGCGAGGCGAACGTGAACCGCCAGGGAACGATCGCCGGCATCACCGGCGACGTCACGGCGCTGGTCGAGGCGGCCATGCGCGCGAACCCGAACGTGCTGAGCGGACCGGTGAGCACCGACGAAGGTGCGGTGGTCTTCCAGGTGACCGAGCAGAAGAAGGTGACGGCCGCGGAGCTGCTGCAGAACCGCGCCTCGTACATCGACAACCTGCGCGATCAGCAGTCGCGCAACCTGCGCGGCGCGCTGGTGCGCCGTCTCCGCGAAGGCTCGCGCATCGAGATCAACGAGCAGGTGCTCAAGACCTCCGAGGGTCAGCAGCCGCAGCAGGGCAGCTAGTGTCGGACATCGGCAGCAAGTGGGATGAGCCGGCCATCCGCGTGCTGATGATGCCGCGCGATACGAACGCGCACGGCACCATCTTCGGCGGCGTGATCCTCTCCTACATCGATCAGGCCGGCGCCATCGAAGCGCGCCGGCAGGGTCTGCAGCTCATGGTCACGGTGTCGATGGACAAGGTGGTCTTTCACGAGCCCGTCTTCGTCGGCGACCTGGTGAGCTTCTGGACCGAGACGCTGCGCATCGGCAACACCTCGATCACGACGAAGGTGGTGGTCGAGTCGATCCGCTTCAACGATCCGTCGCGCCGCGTCACCGTCACCGAGGCGCAGGTCGTCTACGTGAACATGGGCGAGGACCGCAAGCCGGCGCCGATCCGCCGCAACGCGAACGCCTACTGACGCTGCCGCGCGGCGCGCATCTTCTCGAGCCGCGCCTTCATCTCTTTCTCGAAGCCGGCGTCTTTCGGCTCGTAGAAGCGCCGGCCGGCCAGCGCCTCGGGGAGGCATTCCATGGCCGCGGTCTGGTCTTCGAAGTCGTGCGCGTATTGATAGCCGCGCCCGTAGCCGAGGTCTTTCATCAGGCGGGTTGGTGCATTCCGGATGTGATGCGGGACGGGTGGATTGTCGCCCTGACGTACTTCCCGAACTGCTTCCCCATATCCGATGTAGGCGGCGTTCGATTTCGGCGATGCCGCCAGATACGTGACGAGCTGCGCGAGGGCGACGCCGGCTTCCGGCATGCCGAGAAAGTGCACGGTCTGCTGCACGGCGACGGCGAAGACCAGCGCCTGCGGGTCGGCGTTGCCGATGTCCTCGGATGCCGCGCGGACGAGCCGCCGCGCGATGTACATGGGATCCTCGCCGCCTTCGAGCATGCGCACCAGCCAGTAGACCGCGGCGTCGGCGTCGCCGTTGCGCAGCGATTTGTGCAGCGCGGAGATGATGTTGTAGTGCTCCTCGCCCGACTTGTCGTACATCAGCGAGCGGCGCTGCAGAATCTCCTTCGCCTTGCCGACGTCGATCGGGCTGTCCTCGCGCGACGCGGTCTCCACGACGAGTTGCAGGCTGGTGAGCGCCTGACGCGCGTCGCCGGCCGAGGTGGCGGCGATGAAGTCGAGCGACTCGTCGGTGAGCTCGATGCCGAACTTGGCCACGCTCGGATCGGAGACGGCGCGGCGGAGGATGGCCACGACCTGTTCGCGCTCGAGCGCCGGGATGACCACCACCTTCGAGCGCGACAGCAGCGCCGAGTTCACCTCGAACGACGGGTTCTCCGTCGTCGCGCCGATGAGGATGATGTCGCCCGCCTCGACGTACGGCAGAAACGCATCCTGCTGCGCTTTGTTGAAGCGATGGATCTCGTCGATGAAGACGATGGTCTTGGAGGAGCGCGCCTGCCGCATCTTGCGCGCCTCTTCCATCAAGGCCTTGATGTCCTTGATCGAGCTGCTGGTCGCGGAGAAGGTGACGAAGCGCGCCCGCGTGGTGCGCGCGATGATGCGCGCGAGCGTCGTCTTGCCGGAGCCGGGCGGACCCCAGAAGATCATCGACGGGATGCGGTCGCTCTCGATGGCGTTGCGCAGGAAGCGCCCCTTGCCGAGGAGCTCTTCGAGGCCGACCACGTCATCGAGCGACTTCGGGCGGAGGCGCTCGGCGAGCGGCGCATCGGGCGGCGCTTCGGCCGGTGTCGACGGCTCGCCCGAGTCGAGCGGAAAGAGCGTGTCAGCCACAGAGGAGCCTGAAGTCGAGGTTCCCGCCGCTGATCACGACCGCCACGCTGCCGCGCGGCCGCACTTTTCCGGCCACGAGTGCGGCCAGGCCGAGGGCACCAGTCGGCTCGATGACGAGCTTGGTGCGGTACATGGCCCACTTCGCCGTCTCGAGCAGGACGTCGTCGTCGACGCTGACCACGTCGCGCACGCGCTCGCGCATGATGGCGAAGTTGCGCGTGCCGACGTGCAGCGTGCGCGCGCCGTCGGCGATGGTCTTCGGCGCCTCGATGGTGACGATCTCGCCTTTCCGGAAGGACTGCTCTCCATCATTCCCGAGTGCCGGCTCGACGCCATAGACGTCTTTCCCGACTGCCGCCGTGGCCACTCCGGCCAGCAGGCCTCCTCCGCCGAGCGGCGTGATGATGGTGGTGACGTCGGGCCACTCGTCGACGATCTCGAGGCCGACGGTGCCGGCGCCGGCGATGACGTGGTCGTGGTCGAAGGGCGGGATGACGGCGGCGCCGTTTTTGTCGGCGATCTCGCGGGCGACGTTGTCGCGCGTCGCGGCGGTGACGCCGGCCTGCACCACCGTCGCGCCGTAAGCCTGGGTCGCCTCGACTTTCGACTGCACGGAGTTTTCGGGCATCACGATGGTGGCCGGGATGCCGAGGATCTTCGCGGCGAGAGCGACGCCCTGGGCGTGATTGCCGGAGGAGAAGGCCACCACGCCGCGGGCGCGCTGCGCATCCTCTAATTGCAGGAGCGCGTTCATCGCGCCGCGGATCTTGAACGAGCCGGCGCGCTGGAGGTTCTCGCACTTGAGCCGCACCTCGACGCCGAAGCGCTCGGAGAGCGAGCGGCTGGCCAGCAGCGGCGTGCGGTGGATGTGCGGCCGGATGCGCTCGGCGGCGGCCCGGATGGCGGCTAAGTCGATTGCGGTGCTGGTGTTTGGCGAACTCACCCGCGGTAGTATAAACTCCTGTCGATTATTTATTTTCGGACAGGGCGACACTCGGGTTGGAGGTTGGGGATATGTGGAGATGGGTTACCCGCGGCCTGGTTCTCACGTTGTTGGCAGCGCTCTGCGTGCCGGCGCTTCTCGCGCAACAGCCGCAGCCGCAGTTCGTCGGCGATGTCGACCTTCCGGACGTAGGCCAGCCTCAATCGGGCGTCGTGCTCGTGCGCGGCTGGGCTCTCGATCCGCAACAGATCTCCCGCATCGAGCTCTGGGTCGACGACCGCTACCAGCACAACGCGGTGAAGTTCCTGCCGCGCATCGACATCATCGAGGCATTCCCCGACTGGCCCGGCATTCATAGCGCGCGCCCCGGCTTCATCACCGGGTTCCTGGCCAGCCGCTTTCCCAACGGCCCGCACATCGTCGAGATCCGCGTCGTTACCTCCGACGGCCAGATCCACTTCCTCGGCCGGCGCACGATCCAGATCAACAACAGCATCAATCAGGCGCCGTTCGGCTTCGTCGACATCCCGGACGGCAACGGCGTCTACAACGCGTCGGGCGCGTTCCCGGTCAACGGCTGGGCGGCGGATACGGACGGGATCGAGCGCATCGAGGTGCTGATCGATGACGGCGTGGTGCAGGGCGCGGTGCACGGCGATCCCCGTCCCGACGTCGGCGCGACGTATCCCGACTTCCCCGGCGCGGCGTTCTCCGGCTTCGTGGCGAACGTCGATACGACGCGCATCGAGAACGGCATCCATACGCTGACGGTGCGCGCGGTCGATACAAAGGGCATGTCGCAGATGATCGGCCGCCGCACGGTGCAGATCATCAACAACAATCTGTTCCTCAAGCCGTTCGGCTATCTCGACGAGCCGCAGCGCGACGCGGTGCTCTACGGCACCGGTTGCGGCGGCCCGCCGCCGATCATCTCGCCGCCGGTGCGCGAGCTCGAGCACGTGACGCCGGTGCGCGGCTGGGCGCTCGATCTCGGCACGCGCGACAACGTCGGCCGCGTCTCGTACGCGGAGCTGATGGTGGACGGCGTGCGCTGGCTGTCGACGGACGATTGCGGCGTGGTGGAAGGCCGCTTCGCGAATTGCTACGGGTTGCCGCGCTACGACGTGGCGCGTTACTACCCGACGTTCCCCGATGCGCCGCGCGCCGGCTTCCTCTTCACGCTCGATGTCGGCGCGCTGATCAATCTCGGCGTGCGGCCGGGCAATCACGTGCTGTCGGTGCGCGTCGGCGATCGCGATCAGACGTTCACGGAGCTGCCGACGCAGGACGGGATCCCGGTCTGGTTCCAGTGCGTCGATCAGACGTTCAACTTCGCCGGCTTCGGGTTCATCGAGTATCCGACGGCGTTCGATTACGTCGGCGGCACGGTGGTGTTCCGCGGCTGGGCGGTCGAGGAGAATGAGAACGTGGCGGCGATCGAGGTGATCGTCGACGGGAACTTCGTCGGGCAGGCGCAGTACGGCTTCCCGCGTACGGACGTCCAGGATCAGTACCCGCACATCCGCAACTCGCGCAACTCGGGCTGGATGTTCTCGATGGATACACGCCGCCTGAGCAACGCGCGCCATAAGCTGACGGTGCGCATCGTCGGCTCGACCGGCGCCCGCAGCGAGATCGGTTCAGTCGAGTTCTACGTCTTCAACAACGAGCCGGCACCGTAGTTCGCTGGCTCACGGGTGGAACGAAAAACGGCGGGCCTGAGGCCCGCCGTTTTTCGTTCCAGGGGAGACGACCGGGGGCCTCCGGCGGCCGGGGCCGAGGGCCCCGGACC
>DASVQE010000054.1:0-27545 GCA_036389275.1 Thermoanaerobaculia bacterium | reverse complement strand
CCTCCGCGACACAGCCTTCCAAGCTCACGACACTGTGTCGCGGAGGCTAGGCCAACCAGACGGGGTCCGGGGCCCGTGGCCCCGGCCGCCGGAGGCCTCCGGTCGTTCCCATCCGCCAAAGACGTCAGCGTTTCATCCGCTCCGGCGTCCAGCCTAGGGCGCGGGAGCGGTCGGCGCGCACGTTCTGGTCGAGCGCGAGCGCGTCGGCGAATCCGCCGAGCTCGCGGCGCGCCTCTTCGAGCGGCACGCCGTTGCCGGGGAAGACATCGCGCGCGCGCAGCACTTCGGCCACGCCGTGAAAGATCCCGCGCCCGCCGCGCTCGGCGACGAGGCGATAGAGCTCCGCGAGATCGTCGCGATGTACGAGCGGCCAGCGGTTCATGCCATCGTCGATGTAGAGCGGATGGTCGAAGAGCCAGATCCCTTCGCCGCCCCACACCATGCCGGGGCGGATCACCGCGCCGCCCGCATCGAGCACGATCCGCTCGTGCTCCGCGCGCGGACCGGAAGCGGGCGCGCTCTCGTCCGCATCGTCGACGTTGCCGAGGAGAAAGAGCACGGAGGTGTAGATCAGATTGGGAGCGGCCACCGCCTCCACGAAACGGCGATCCACATCCATCCGATCGGCGCCGCCTTCGACGCCGGCGTGAATGATCGCATCCGCTTCGCGCGCGGCGTCGACGTACGTTTGCGGCTCGCGCAAATCGCCGTGATGGGCGGTGATGCCGTAGCTGGCGACGCGCGCGGCGCTGGTCGGCGAGCGCGTCAGCGCGGTGACGTCGTGGCGCGCGCGCACCAGATGCGCGGCGATCGACGAGCCGATCGTGCCGGTTGCGCCGGTGAGAAAAATCCTCATCGGAAGCTGATCGGCACGTCGTCCATGGTCAGCACGCCGCAGCGCGCCTGCATGATCCGCGGAATGGCGTTGACGACCATGGCCGCGGTGGCGCGGTCGCCGTGCACGCCGTCCTTGATCTCCAGCTCCACGTCCGGCACGCCGCGCACGATCACCCGGTCGGCGGCCACCGCTTCCGCACCTACGTACATCCGGAGCTCCAGAGAGATGTCGATCCGTCCTTTGCCGCGGATGGTCTGGTGCACGCCGGCGACCTGGCCGGGCACGACCTTCAGATACTGCGTGACCACTTCGCGCTCGGCCACGATCGGCTCGATCGACTCGTCGCTCACGCTGTCGAATTCGACGCCCAGTCCATTTGCCACCATCATCAGCGACTCGCGCAGACCCATGTGTTTGATGCGTCCGGCACCGACCGCAGCGCGGAACTCGTCGACGCTCATGCCCGCGCCGACCTTGCGCTGCAGCGGCTCGCGGCGGGTCGAGGCGTTCTGGATGCGGATGATCTCGACCGAGCGCACTTCCTGACAAACCGAGGTGATCGTGAGCGGCAGCTTATCCATCACGAAACCGGGATTGACGCCGGTGCCGAGAAGCGCGACGTTTGCTTTGCGCGCCACCTGCTGCAGCGATTCGCGCACTGCGGCGTCGAGCGGAAACGACAGCTCCTCGCAGGTGGAGACGACGTGGCAGCCGCGCGCCAGCAGCGACTCGAGCTGCGAGGCGACCTCGCGCAGCCGCGAGCCGGTGGAGTGGCAGACCACGTCCGGCTTTCCTTCGAGCTCCGCCGTCACGCGCACGCCGACCTCGCGCCCGAGGCCGATCACTTCGCCGAGATCCTTCCCGATCTTCGCCGGGTCGATGTCGACCGCGCCGGTGACGCGCACCCACGGCTTCGAGAGCAGCAGGCGCGCGATCTCCGCACCGATCGGACCGATGCCGTACTGAGCGACGGAAATGGGTTGCAGCGACATGGCGGCGCGGATTCTAGCGTGTCATCGCTGTTCGGCGAACAAGGGCGGCGAGACTTCCGCTTCCTGCGGCTCGTCTTCCTCATCCTCGAAATTCGACACGCCCACGCCGACCAGCCGGTAGCGCGTCTCCGGCGCGAAGCCGAAGCGCTCCAGCAGCGCCACGGCCAGCTCGCTCAGCTCCTCCGCGGATGATGGCGGCTCCGGCGGCGTGATCTGCCGGGTGGCGGTCTGAAACTTCGGTGTCCGAAGTTTCACGGTGACGGTGCGGCCGCGCAGCGAGCGTTCGGTCAGCGACTGCCAGAGACCTTGCGCCTGCTCGCGGATCCACGCCGCCGCTTCTTCGCGCGTGACGTCGACGGCGAACGTGTTCTCGCTCGACCACGACTTCCGTTTGCGCGAAGGCTCGACCGGGCTCTCGTCGATGCCGCGGGCCAGCTCCCACAAACGCGTGCCCCATTTGCCGAAGCGCTGCACGAGCTCGTGCTGTTCGAAGCGGTGCAGATCGCCGACCGTGGCGATGCCCATCTCCGTCAGCACCGCCTCCGTTGCCTTGCCGACGCCGGGGATCTTGCGCACCGGCAGCGTCACCAGGAAGCGCTCGACCTGATGCGGGCGGATGACGAAGCAGCCGTCCGGCTTGCGCCAGTCGGAGGCGATCTTCGCCAGGAACTTGTTCGGCGCGACGCCGGCCGAGGCGGTGAGATGCGTTTCGTCGCGCACCTCGCGGCGGATCGTCTCCGCCGTCTCCGTCGCCGTCGGGATGCCGGTCAGCTCCTGCGTCACGTCGAGATACGCCTCGTCGAGCGAGAGCGGCTCGACCAGCGGCGTGTGGCGCTCGAAGATCTCCCGGATCTGTTTCGACACCGCGCGATAGCGCTCGAAGTCCGGCTTGAGCCAGACGCCCTCGGGGCAGAGCCGCCGCGCGCGCGAGGCCGGCATCGCCGAATGCACGCCGTACTTGCGCGCCTCGTACGACGCCGCGCAGACCACGCTCCGTTCGCCGGCCCAGCCGACGATGACCGGCCGGCCCTTGAGCGACGGATCGTCGCGCTGCTCGACCGACGCGTAGAACGCGTCCATGTCGATGTGGATTATCTTCCGCACTGCCACGATGCTACCCGACCAGCTCCAGACTCCTGCATTTCTCGTCGACCGTGCCGTCGTGCTGCGCAACTGCGAGGCGATGCGCGCCAAAGCGCGGGCGAGCGGCGTGACGTTCCGGCCGCACGTGAAGACGCACAAGACCGTGCAGATCGGGCGCATGCAGCATGGCGGCGCCACCGGTCCGATCACGGTGTCGACGCTGGCCGAGGCGGAGTGGTTCGCCGCCGACGGCTTCCGCGACATCACCTATGCCGTGCCGCTCGCGCCGGAGAAGCTCGCGCGCGCGGCCGAGCTCGCGCAACGCATCGAGCGCCTCGGACTGCTGATCGATTCCGACCGCGCCTTGCGCGCGATGGAAGCTTTCGCCGCGTCGCACGGCGTCACCTTCGACGTCTTTTTGAAAGTCGACTGCGGCTATCACCGCGCCGGCGTCGATCCCGACAGTCCCGACAGCGTGCGGCTGGCCATCGCCATGGCCCGCAGCGAGGCGATCCGCTTTCAGGGTCTGCTCACGCACGCCGGCCACTCGTATCACGCGCGCGACGTCGAGGAGATCCGCCGTGTGGCCGCGGAGGAGGCGGCCTGCCTGACGCGCTTCCGGGCGCTGCTCGCGTCCGAGGGTGTCGATGCGCGGCGAAGCGTCGGCTCGACGCCGACCGCGTCGGTGGTGGAGCGCTTCAGCGAATGCGACGAAGTGCGTCCCGGCAACTATGTTTTTTATGACGCGTTCCAGGCCACCATCGGTTCGTGTGCGATGACTGATTGCGCGGTCTCGGTGCTGACCACGGTCATCGGCGCGTATCCAGAGCGCGGCACGCTGCTCGTCGATGCCGGCGCGCTGGCGCTGTCGAAAGACCTCGGGCCGGATCACATCGACGGCGCCTTCGGCTACGGCGTCGTCTGCGACGAGCAGCTCCAGCCGCTGCCGCTGCGCGTGATCGCGCTGTCGCAGGAGCACGGCAAGCTCGCCGGCGCGGCTACGCTGCCGGTCGGCGCGCGGCTGCGCATCATCCCGAACCACTCCTGCCTGACCGCGGCCATGTTCGACCGCTACCACATCCTCGAGCGCGGAAAGCTCGTCGACGAGTGGCGTCCGGTCAGAGGCTGGTGATGCGCTCGAGCACGCGCGCGACCAGCGCGTCGCAGCGCGAGCTGCCGAACGAGAACATGTTGTCGAACGTCACGCCGGCGCGCTCGTAGAGGCGGTCGCGCAGCAGGTTGCGCGCGCGATGCAGACGCGTCTTGACCACGTCTTCGCCGACCTCGAGACAGTCGGCGGTCTCGGAGGTGCTGAGCCCTTCGACCTCGCGCAGGATGATGACCGTGCGATACGCCTCCGGCAGTTGCGCGATCTCGCTCTCGACGACGCGGCGCAGCTCGGCACCGGCGGCGAGGCGCTCCGGATCGGGCGCCGTTGACTCGAGCTCTTGCATCGTTTCCTCCGGCGCTTCCGCGCGCATCTCGCGCCGCCGCACGCGCGCCAGCGCCTCGTTGATGGCGATGCGCGTGAGCCACGTGGAGAAGCGGGCGCGGTCGGCGAACTGTTTCAAATGCAGGTAGGCATTCAGATACGCCTGCTGCATCACGTCCTCCGCCTCGGCATCATCGCGCACGATGCCGCGCGCGATGCGGTAGAGGCGCTGGTTGTAGCGGCGCATCAGGATCTCGAAGAGCGCCGGCTCGCCGTCGATCACCCGGCGGACGACTTCTTCGTCCGTCAGCGATGGAGCGAGCGCGGCAATCGGGAGTGCGGTCATACTTCATTAGAGTAACAGCGGGAGAAAAGGTGACGGACTATCTGCACGACGGGCCGCGCGACGCCGCGGCGACGCTGATCCTGGCGCACGGCGCGGGCGGCGCGATGGACACGCCCTTCATGAACACGTTCGCGGAAGAGCTCGGCGCGCGCGGCGTGCACGTGGTGCGCTTCGAGTTCCCGTACATGGCCGCGCGGCGCACCGGCGGCAAGCGCGGCGCGCCCGATCGCCAGCCGGTGCTGCTCGATGCGTGGCGGCGCGTGGTGGGCGAGCACGGCAGCGAGGTGTTCATCGGCGGCAAGTCGATGGGCGGGCGGATGGCCAGCATGGTCGCCGACGAGCTCGGCGTGCGCGGTCTGGTCTGCCTCGGCTATCCATTCCATCCGCCCGGCAAGCCCGACCAGCTCCGCACCGCGCACCTCGAGTCGCTGCGCACGCCGGCGTTGATCGTCCAGGGCACGCGCGATCCGTTCGGAACGCGCGACGAGGTGAGCGGCTACGCGCTCTCGCCGGCCATCCGCGTGGCCTGGATCGAGGGCGGCGACCACTCGTATCGGCCGCGCGAGCGCGAGCATCTGGCTGAGGCCGTCGACATCGTTGCCGAATTCATCCTTCCGCATTGACACCTTTCCGGATCGATGGATAGAGTGACATCCAGACATGCGGATCCTCGTCGTCGAAGACGATTACGCCACGCGGCACGCGCTGCGGCAGATCCTCGAGCAGGAAGGATTCGCCGTGGATGTGGCCGTCGACGGCGAGAAAGCGATCGGCGCGCTCGCGCAGCATCGCTATGACGCGGTGATCCTCGACATCGCGCTGCCGAAGCTCAGCGGCACCGACGTCCTCGAGTACATCGCCTGCACGACGCCGGAGCTGCTGCGCTCGATCGTGGTGGTGACGGGGCTCGACATCGAAGAGGTGCGGAAGCTCTTCCCGACCATCCCGGAGACGCTGTCGAAACCGGTCTTCCCGGCGCGGCTGCTCGCCTCGCTGCGCCGCTGCCTCGGCACCCCCGGAACGGGTTCAGGCATTTCCATCGCATAGGGCGTTCGCTGGCGCCCGCACTGCGCCGCCACGACCTACGACATGCTGACCCGGACCCTCACGCGAGCCGAGATTGCCGAGCTCCTCGACATCGCACCGGAAGTCGTCGACGCGCTGCTCGAGAGCGGCCAGCTCCTCTGCCAGTTTTCGAAAGGGGAGCCGCGCGTGCCGCTCACGCAGCTCGAGTCGTTCTTTCGCGACCGGCTGATGCGCGTCTATCAGGCGGAGGTCTCGCGGCCGTCGGAGGAGAGCGCCGCGGCGCCGGTGTTCGCAACGCCGGAGCCGCTGCGCGAGCCGGCAGCCGAAGTGCCGCGCGAGTCGTCGCCGGCGGCGGAGGCCTCCACGGATCGGGAGCCCGATCGCGAGGCGGAACCCGAGCCGTCGCGCCGGCAGTCGGCGTCGAGGGCGGCGGTGTCGCCGGCAGCCTCGCACGACTCGCCGGATCTCCGCGCCGCGCAGCGCTACGTGCCGCTGCGTCCGATCACCGGGATGTTTCAGGACCTGAAGTTCTCGATCGTGCAGATGTCGTCGACCGGCCTGCGCATCCGCCACAACGAGCCGCTGCTGCCGGGAACGGAAGGGAAGCTCTCCTTCGCGCTGCTCCGCCCGGCGCGCTCCTTCGTGATGCGCGCGCGCGTGGTCTGGACGAGTCTCGCGAAATCCGGCGACGAGCGTTTCTCGATCAGCGGCCTGCGCATCACCGAGCACGTCGACCGGCTCGAGCACGCGGTGGAGCTGCTCAGCGGCGCGCACGAGCTGCAGCCCGAGCGCCGCAATCTCCGCCGCCGCGCCACCGACGCCATCGAAGCGCTCGAAGGGATCTCGGACGAGGAGATCGCCCTCGTCACGTCCGCCATCCAGAAGTTCGCCACCGATCCGGTCGAGGCGAGCCGCTGGTACTCGCGCGCGCGCTTCGCGCTCTCCGAGGAGTCGGTGCGCCGCCTCGCCCCGGCGCGACCGCGCGAGCGCGAAGAAGTCCTCGGCATCTGGGAGTACCTCGACCGCCAGATCGACATCCCGAAGATCACCGGCGTCGTGACCTGGATGCGAACCGCGAACTGAACGGCGGCGTCGTGGCGCTGACGATCCTGCACATCGAAGAAGACCCGGAGATCCGCTCCGGCTTCGAGGCCTTCTTCAGCGAATACAGCCCGCACACACTGATCAACGTCGCCACGCCGCGCGAAGCGGCGGAGGCGGTGGCCGAGTACGGCCCGCTGATCGACGTCGTGCTCGAGGCGCCGCCGCTCCGCTATCCGCGGCGCGAGGCCGGCGGCACGCTGCGCATGTCGCCGAACGACGAGTTGCTCCGGCCGCTGCGCGCGACGAGGATTCTGTCGATCACCATTCACGACGAGCGCCTCATCATGGAGGCAGGTCTGCGCTACGTGCAGAAACCCTTCTCGATGGAAGAGCTCGAGGCGATGCTCGAGGTCATCGAGAAGCGGACCTCGCGCCTCTACGAGCTGCCGATCACCGGCTCCGGTCTCCTGCACCTCGGCGCGCGCATCGTCGAAGTCAACGAGGAGCTGCTGCGCCATTTCGCCGCGCATCCGGAGGAGCTCTCGACCGTGCACTGGCGCAAGTTCGAGGAGATCGTGGCCACGCTGCTCGCGCGCTCCGGCTTCGAGGCGGAGCTGCAGCGCGGCACGAAAGACGGCGGCGTCGACATCGTGGCCACGCGCCACGACGACTTCGGCAGGATCATGCTGCTGGTGCAGTGCAAGCAGACCCGCAACGCGGTCGGCGTCGACGTCGTGCGCGCGATGCACGGCGTGACCGACCAGCGCCGCGCCACGATGTCGATGGTGGCGACGACGTCGCACTTTACGCCCGACGCCATGCACTTTCAGCGCGACGTGGCCACGCGGCTGGCCTTGCGCGACTATGACGCGTTGCGCGCGTGGCTGGCGAGCCGGTGACTAAAGCGGCTCTACCGTCGCCCCAATAATGAATCCGCTGAAATTCGTATTGTGGCGGACCGCGTCCACGGAGAAGCTCGGCAGGGTCTCGATGCGCGAGAGTTTTCTGTAGAGCCGCTGATAGGCGAGGCTCTGCGACTCCACGCTTTTCGCCGTCAATGGAATGGCCAGGCCGTAGCGCTCCGCCTCCATACCGTCGAGGCGGATCGGGCGGCGCACTTCCTCCGACACCGGATCCCATTCGCCGACGAGAATCTCGCTGCCGCTGTCGGCATGCGCTTCACAGACGACGAGATCGGCGGTGCCGACTTCCGGCTCGCTTGCAGTGGCCACGGCCACATTGCGCGCCGTCCTATGATTGCGCTCCTGCTGCATCAATTGCAGCAGCGGTTTGGCTTCGTCGACGACGGAGACCTCGGCCTGATCGGGCGTGAGCCAGACCACTTCGCCGATCTCGTGCATGCCGATGCCCTTCAATGACACCGCGCCGAGAAGCCGTAATGCCACATAGCCGCCATTCTGTCCCGACGCCGGAAATCCGAGATAGCCGCTCCACGACGTGCGCAGCCGGTAAATCTTCTGTCCGTCCTCGACCAATTCCGTCGATAGCTGCTGCAGGAACGGGATCGACACGACGATGCCTTCGTTGATCAGATGCCCGTTCTCATTGATGTACGCATAGAACTCGCGCGCCTGCTGCGTGGCGTCGCCGCGGTCGACGCTGCGCGACAGAGGAGAGAAAAAGCGATAGACGTCGTTCTGATCGTAGCCGTGGGCGAGCAGCAGGTGCTGCATGTCCTCGAGCTCTTTCGTCGCTTTGCCGGTGGTCAGCCGCGACAATTCCACAATGCCCGGTCCATAGAACTCGATGATCTGCGTACCGTCGGAGGAGACACGCATCGGCAGCAGGCGGTAATAGCCGTAATTGACGGCGATGCGCATGCCTTTATTGAAGGCGAATCCATTGGCGCGCGAGCTCGCATAGAACTGCTGGAGCTCGATGGCCGCCTGGGCCACGCGCGTGGCGCGGCGCGAGGTATAGAACGCGCCGTCGCCGAGGAATTTCTCGAATTGCAGCGAATGGCGGCGCGTGATCTCGGCCAGCTCGCGCTGAAACTCGAGCATCTGCCGGTATGCGCTCTGTTCCTCCACTTTCCCACCGCGGGCGATCTCGCCGAGGGTCTCGGTGAAGGAGGTGATGTCGTAGACGAGGCCGAAGCGATAGACGATCGGCTCGACGACGCCGCGCCGGCCGAAATTCATCGGGCGGATGCCGCGCGAGTAGACCGCGCCTGCGCCGTCGTCGCCGATGTTCTCTCCCTCGGGTGTCGTCGTCATCCAGGTGATGCCGCGCCGCAGCGCCTGCACCACCATCGCCTCGAGCAATCGCCGGGCGATGCCTTCCACCGACGACAGCTCACCCTTCGGCTTGAACGACGGATGATCGCCGAGCAACTGCCGCACGCGCGGATCGAGCAGCGCCACCACGTGCAGCGTGCGCGAGTCGGGATAGCCGAGAAGGTTGAAGGCGCGCCGCAGCACGCGGTCTTTCGCGAGCAGGTCGGTGGCGAGCGTGCGCAGCTCGTCGAAGGCCTGGCGGAAGGCGTTGTAGTCGCGCTGCAGGTATCCGCTGAGGTAGCCGCGCAGCTCGCGCAGGTCGGGTCCGATGAACTCCTCGGTGGCGACGAGCGGATTCTCGAGCACCAGCTCCAGGAAGCCGCGCGAGCCGACGCTGTCGCGGACGGCCGTGACCCACCGTGCATGAAGGACGTACTTCAGGCGATCCGCCTCTTCGCGCGTCAGCCCGCTCTGCAGCGCGCGGCGGCTGTAGGCGGTGAACTGTTTTGCGATCTGTTGCGCGTGCAGGTGCCAGAAGACGGAGTGATAGTCGGCGAGGATCGACGACTCGGCCGCGTTGCGCGCGAGCTTGACCACCGCCTCGATGTACGTGCCGAGGAGGATCTCCGCGCGGCTGGTCGGCTCGCCGCGCGAGGCGATCCCTTCGTCGAGCCACTTGGCGAACTTCTGCTCGGCGTCGTCGAGGGTCGGAGACTTCGTGACGGCGAAGCCGAAGCCCTTCGATTTCTGCTCGTCGGCGAGATAGATTTTCGCCGGCACCGGCAGCACCTCGACGGCGCGTCCGACCGCGTCCGCAAGAAAGTGCCGGAGGTCGATGTCGCGGCGGAACGGAAACGCCTCCTGCCGCTGCTGCAGAAACTGGAGCAGATTATCGTGCACGGCCCGCCGCGTCCGGTGCGGTTCTCGTGCCGAGAGGCGGTTCCTCGGGTCCTCGGTTCCTCGGTTCCTCGGGCGTCGCTCTCCTCCGAGGAACCGAGGAACCCGAGGAACCGAGGAACTGCCTCTCTCATCCATTCCGGCAGCAATTTTGAATGCAGCGCGTTAACGGCTTCGCTTTTCCGGCAGCTCGAAGAGAAAGTTAGGGAGGGTACCTCGTGCGGACGTCCGTCGTTTTCCTGACCGTGATGGTGCTCTGCGGCGGCGCGTTTGCGCAGACGCAAGTGTCGCCCGACGCGCTGCTCGAACGCGGCGTCGCCTCGTATCGCGCCGGCGACTTCGCCGCCGCCGTGACCGATCTGCAGGCCGCGGCGCAAGGGTTCCTCTCGCCCGATCAGATGCAGTCGTACGTGAACACCGGCCGCTTCGATCAGCTCCAGTCGTTCGAGCGCGCGCTCGTATTCCTCGCTCTTTCCCAGTCGCACCTCGGCCGCGCCGCCGACGCGCACGAGACCATCGTCCGCCTGATCTCGGCCGAGCGCATCGCGCCGACGTACGCGCAACTGCCGCTCGATCCCGCTTCCGCCGCGGAGTTCGACCGCCTGGCCAGCGCGCTCGTCCCGACGGCCACGCTGCCGAAGAACGCGCCGCAGGTCGCCGACGCCGGCCCGATGCCGACGGTCCAGCAGAAGCGGGCCATCAAGCGCACGCTCGCCGAGGAGAAAGCGGACCGGCAGGAGATCATCGATGAGATCGTGGCGCGCGAGCGCGCCCGCATCCAGAGCGAAGCCGACGCGCGGATCGCCGCGGAGAAGGAAGCGACGGACAAAGCCGCGGCCGAGCGCGTCGCGGCCGTGCAGCGCGATGCCGAGGAGCGGCTGCAGGAGATGCAGGCCACCGCGTCGCAGCAGGTCGCGGCGATCCAGAACGAGACGCAGCAGCGGCTGACGGCGACAGAGTCGGAAGCGCAGAAGCGCGTGATCGCAGCGCAGAGCGAAGCGGAGCAGCGCGTCGCCGCGGCGCAGAGCGAGGCGCAGTTGAAACTCGCCGCCGCGCAGAAGGAAGCGGAAGATCGCGTCGCCGCCGCGCGCGCGCAGGCCGAGCAGGCCGTCGCCGCCGCGCAGGCCGAAGCGCAGCGCCGCGCCGACGAGCGCATCGCCGAGATCCAGCGCGAGACCGCGGCGAAGATCGCCTCCGAGCGCGCCGCCGCCGAGCAGTCGGCCACCGTGCGGCTCGCGGAGTCGGAAGCGGAGGCGCGGCGGACGTATCTCACCAGCCTCCGTCAGGCGGAAGCCTTCGCCACGAACGGGCAGGTGGCCGAGGCCGAGACCGTGTACGAGCGGCTCGCCAATTCCGCCAACATCCCGCGCGAAGTCCTCGGCGAGGCGGCCATCGGCCTCTATCGCATCGGGTCGTTCGGCCAGGCCGTGCAGGCGTTCCAGCGACTCGTGCCGTTCGCCAAGGGTGAGGAAGACCTTCGCTACTACAACGCCGTCTCGCTCTACGAGACCGGCAAGTTCGTCGAGGCACAGAAAGAGCTCGCTTGCGCGCTGCCGTTCATCCAGGTCACCGAAGACGTGGCCCGGTATCGCGCCAAGATCGAGCAGACCGTCGCACAGCAGGCAGCGATCACGAGTAAATAGTCCCGGAGACCCATGACCGAGGTAACCCGCCGGCGTATCCTCACCTACGGCATCGCCATCGATCTCGTGATCGTGGCGACCGGTATCGGCATGCTCATGCCGGCAGCACCCGCGGTGCTCGTCGGCGCGTACGTGCTCGCGGCAGCTCTTTCCGCATGGAAGGCGAGATGGAATGGCGCAGTGACGGCCATGACGCTTTCCATCCTTGCGTTCGTGCTGGTCTTCCCGGAGATCGCCACCACCGGTCGCGTGGCCGCACTGGCCGGCGCGAGCCTGCTCGCATCGGCCGGCGTGATCGTGGCGCTGGATCCGCGCATGCGCTTCTCCACCGCTCCGGCGCCGACGGCGGTCGACGACGATGAAGAGGAGCTGAGCGCGCGTCTCGACGCGTTCCGCCGCGAGGCGGAAGAGGCGCGTCGGGAGGCGGAGGAGCGAGCCGGGCGCGAACGGGAAGAGGCGGCGCGCGCCGCGGCGGCGGCAGCGGAGGCGCGGGTCGAGACGCAGCGGCACGAGGCGGAAGCGGCGGCGGCGGCCGAAGCGCAGCGTCGCGCCGAGGAAGAGGCGGCGCGACTGGAGAGCGAGCGGCTGGCGGCGGAGCAGGCGGCTCGCGACGCGCAACCGCTCGTCGCACCGCTGGTCGCCAAGACGGCCGAGAAGCCGCGCCGCCGCTCGACGAAGCGCGACCGCGCGGACGAAGAGCGCCGCGCCCGCGAAGAGCGCGAGCGGATCGAGGCCGAGCGCGTGGCCGCACTCGAAGCGGAACGCGCCCGTCTGGCGCAGGAGCTGGCCGAGCGCGAGGCGCGCGAGCGCGAAGCGGCGGAACGCGCCGAGGCGCTGGCGCGAGCCGAGGAAGAAGCGCGTCAGCGCGCCGAAGAAGAGCGCCGCGCGCGCGAAGAGCGCGAGCGGATCGAAGCGGAGCGCGTCGCCGCGCTCGAAGCGGAACGCGCTCGTCTGGCGCAGGAGCTGGCCGAGCGCGAGGCGCGCGAGCGCGAAGCAGCGGAGCGCGCCGAGGCGCTGGCGCGAGCCGAGGAAGCAGCGCGTCAGCGCGCCGAAGAAGAACGCCGCGCGCGCGAAGAGCGCGAGCGGATCGAAGCGGAGCGCGTGGCCGCACTCGAAGCCGAACGCGCTCGTCTGGCGCAGGAGCTGGCCGACCGTGAGGCGCGCGAGCGCGAAGCGGCCGAGCGCGCCGAGGCGTTGGCGCGAGCCGAAGAAGAAGCGCGTCAGCGCGCGGAAGAAGAACGCCGCGCGCGCGAAGAGCGCGAGCAGATCGAAGCGGAGCGCGTGGCCGCACTCGAAGCAGAGCGCGCCCGCCTTCTCGCCGAGCGCGAAGCAGCGCTCGACGCGGAGCGGAAGCGGCTCGAGGAAGAGCTGGCCGCGCGCGTCGCCAGCGAGCGTGAAGCCGTGCAGCGCGAGCTGCAGGAGCGGCTGCAGGCGGAGCTCGAGCAGAAGCTCGCCGCCGAGCGCGAGGCGCTCCGCGCCGAAGTCGACCAGCAGGTCGCCGTCCAGCGCGAAGAGATCGAGCGCGCCGCCACCGAGCGCGTCGAAGCCGCGCGCCGCTCCGCGGAGGAAGCGACCGCGCCCGCCGCACGCTCCGCATCGCGCGGCGGCAACGGCGCGCCGAAGTCCTCGCTCTTCGACGCCGTGGCCGGCTGGTTCAAGCGCGAGCCGCAGCCGAGCCGCACCGTGAATCTCGCCCGCAAGAGCACCGCCGCGACGCCCGCCGCGCGCTCGTCATCGGCAGCGTCGTCGACCGCGACGTCGCGCAAGAGCACCGCCGCCGCGAACGCGCGCAAGCCGCGGCTGCTCCTGCTCGAGCGCCGCCGCGCCACCGCCGACACCGTCGTCCCGAAGCTGCGCCAGCGCGGCGTCGACGTCGAAGTGGTCGAGCGCTGGGTCGACGCCGTCGATGAGCTCTTCCGCTTCCGTCCCGATGCGATGTTCCTCGACATCGAGCATCCCGACTTCGAGAAGATCCATCGCACCATCGCCGAGAAATCGCCGAAGCTGCCGATCGTCCTGACCGGCCGCTCCGCCGCGCACGCGCCGGCGAGCACGCGCTACGCCGCGTTCGTGGCGCGGCCGTACGAGCTCGACGACATCATGAAGGTCGCGCAGCACGCTTTCACGAAGCCGGAAGAGCTGCTGGCCGAGCAGATGATCCCGCGCGTGGCGAAGCCGTCCACGCCGCCGCAGCGGGTCGCGCAGCCGCAGCGTCCGGCCGCGCCGCAGCGTCCCGCGCCGCCGCCCGCCGCGCACGCGCACGCGCCGGTCCACGTGCCGCAGGGCGTGCCGCGTCCCGCGCCGCCGGAGGACGAGGAGCTGCAGGAAGCAGTGGCCGCGGCTCCGTCGCGCGCGGCGTCGAACGACGCGTATGAAGTGGTCTGCTTCTCCTGCCGCGCGAACTACGACGCGGTCGAAGCCGACTGGTGCAGTTGCCTGACGAAGGAGCGCACGCTGGTCTGCACGAACTGCCTGGCGTGCTTCTGCAAAGCTCCTCCGGCGTACAAGGAAAAGTTCTGGGTCGAGGCGCCGCCGCGGCTCTTCGAGCGCAAGACCACGGAGGCGCGGCGGCAGGGCACCATGCCCGACAACCCGGCGCCGGAAGAAGTCATCCGGCCGCTGGTTCTGGTGGTCGAGGACGACGAAGAAATCCAGGCGATCGTGCAGCGCGTCTGCTCGAACCTCGGATACGGCTTCGTCTACGCCATGAACGGCCAGGACGGCCTGAACGTCGCCCGTCTCTACAAACCGAACCTCATCCTCTCCGACGCCTTCATGCCGAAGCTCGACGGCCGCGAGATGTGCCGCATGCTCAAGGAGGAAGGCGCCGACTGCAAGATGGTCGTGATGACCGGCCTCTACACCGACACGAAGTACCGCAGCGAGGCGGTCAAGCGCTTCCACGTCGACGACTACATCGCCAAACCGGTCGCCATCACGGACCTCATCAACCTGCTGCAGCGCCATCTCGAAGGGATCACCGGACTGCCGTCGCAGGAAGACCTGCACGAGCTGCATCGGAAGGAGATCGAAGAGGAGGAGCCGGCGCCGCTGGCCGAGCACGACGAGGTGCAGCTGGCCGCGGTGCTGCCGATGCCGCAGGTCGACCGAGCGGGACGCTCGCGGCGCGGCGACAGCTACGACGTCGGCTGCTACAACTGCCAGGCGACCTTCGATGCATCGCGCGCGGAGTGGTGCAGTTGCGTCGGCCGCGACAACACGCTCGTCTGCGAGCATTGCGGCGGCTGTTTCTGCAAGGCGCCGGCGGCGTACAAGGAGCGCTTCTGGGTCGACGCGCCGTCGTCGCTGTTCGAGCGGAAGATGATCGGCTCGAAGCGCACGCACGGCGCGCGCACGAATCCCGAGCCGCGCGAGATCAAGCGCCCGCTGATCCTGCTGGTCGAAGACGACGAGAACGTGCAGCTCATCGTGCGCACCGTGGTCACGTCGATGGGCTACGGCTTCGTGGTCGGCGCGAACGGGCAGGAAGGTCTGGCGCTCGCGCGCGAGTACAATCCCGACCTCATTCTCTCCGATGCGTTCATGCCGAAGCTCGACGGGCGCGAGATGTGCCGGCTGCTGAAGGAAGATCCGGTCACGGCGCGCGCGAAAGCGATCATCATGACCGGGCTCTATACCGACCGGAAGTATCGCAACGAGGCTCTCGACTACTTCAAAGTCGACGACTACGTGGCCAAGCCGCTGGCCGTCGACGATCTGATCAAGCTGTTCAAGAAACACCTGCCGCAGGAAGTTCAGAGTGCGATGTGATGGCCGCGGCCGTTGCATAATGAGGTGAAGTGAAGATGACGTTCTGCGGCCGGAGAGCCGGACTGCTCCTGCTCCTGACCCTCGGCTCGTTCGCGCTGGTCGGCGCGTCGGCGCCGCTCAATCCGCTCGTGGTGCGCAGCTCGCAGGCGAACGCGCCGTCGCCGACCGAGTGCGAAGAAGGGCTGACCATCGCCCCGACTCCGCGCGTCGAGATCGCCGAGCTGCCGATGCCGGAGCCGCGGACGTCGATGCCGGAGCCGCCGCCGAGCACCGAGCTGCGGGCCGAGCTCGAAGCGGCGCAGCGCGCGCTCGAGGGCAACGACCGCGCCGCGTTCGATACGCACGTGAACGCGGCCCGCACGATGCTGGAGACTTACGCGGCGGGCGGCGAGCGCGATGCCGCGCGGAACATCGTGCGCGTGTTCGACGACATCGGCCGCATCTGGACGGCGATGTTCGAGGCGCCGTTCTTCGGCGAAGAGACGCAGGCGTACGCGGTGGCCAGCGCCTATCCCGGCTGGTCGAACGCGGTGAAGGACGACATTCTCACCGACGACGCCGGCCATCGTTTCTATCCGGCGCGCGAGACGCGCCAGTTCCTGACCGGCATCGCCGCTGACCGGCTGTCGAAGCTCGGCATCATCCGCAACGTGCCGCGCACGACGCCGCGCCGCCTTCCGACGAGCGTGGCCACGACCACGCCGGATGAGGACGTGACGCCGCTGCCGCCGGTGCGGCCGCGCACGACAAGTGCGACGACTTCGCGCACGACGCCGCGGACCACGACGGCGACGCCGCGCACGACCACGACGCGCAAACCGTCCGCGCGGACGAGCACGAGCACGGCGCGCACGGGCACGGCGCGGACGACGTCGCCGCGCACGACGACGTCGCGGACGACGACCTCGCGCAGCACGGGCACATCGCGCAGCACGACCACCGCTCCGCGCACGACCACGTCTGCGCGCACGCCGACTACGCGAACCGCCACCACGCGTCCGACCACCACTCCGTCAACGACCGCGCGTCCGCCCGCGACCACCACCGCGCACGCCACCACGCGTCCGAGCACGACTCCGTCCACGAGCACACGTCCGGTCACGAGCACCGCGCACGCCACCACGCCGTCGCCTTCGCGGCCGGCGACTTCCGCATCGCACACGCCCGCCACCACCACCCAGCACGCCGCGCAGCAGCCGACGACCGCATCGCCGTCCGCCGGCGCGTACACGCCGCCGCCCATCACCTCGACGCCGCCGGTGACCGCCACCGCCGCCACCGGAACCGCCGGGACGTCGCCCTCGACTACGACGGCCGGCACGTCGCCAACCACCACGTCGCCGGCGACCGCCTCCACCGACACGACCTTCCCGTCATCGACCACCGATACGGCCTTCACCGCGACCACCGACACCGCCACCGCCTCCACGGGGACGTCGGCTCCCGAGCCGTCGCCGGCCGCATCGCGCACGCGCCGCGTGATCCTGCCGGCCATCCTCATCCTGATCGGCCTCGGCGTGCTGATCGTGCTCTTCCGCGCCTCGCAGTAACGCTCACTCCGTCGGACGCGTTCTCGCAAACCCATCCTCGTGCCGCGGGTGCACGAGGTATGGGCCGAGAGGTCCGCGCTCTGCGGCAGTCCGCGCCTCGCAGTAACGCTCACTCCGGCGGACGCGTCCGCGCAAACCCATCCTCGTGCCGCGGATGCACGAGGTATGGGCCGAGGTCCGCGGTCTGCGGCAGTTGTCCATCCGGCAGATGCTCGCCCGGCCGCTGCCAGCGCAGCCACGCTTGTGGGAGGTGGGTGACCTCGCCGCGATCGTCGACCAGGTCGACCTGCAGGTCGGTGTCGGGACGAACGTCGTCCGGACGCACGGCGAACGTGCGATGAAACGTCGTGGCGTCGAACGACGCCGCGTAGCGCGTGCGGCGGTTGTCGAACCAGAGCACGACCTTCGCGATGGGGCGCGGCGAGGTGAAGGTGCCGCGCACCTCGAGCGGGCCGGTGCACAATTCCCAGTGCACCGGGTGGAGGAGCGCGCCGCGCGTCTCGGCCACGTCGTCGATCGGCGAGAGCGTGAGCCCCGGCAGCGCGTAGACGTCATCGTGCGGCGCGAAGCGGCCGACGAACCGGAACGGCGCGCCGACGGACACGCCGTGCGCGAGCACGACCGTCGCGCCGCGCGCGCGCACCGCGTCGTAGAACGCCGGCGAGCCGCTCGCCGCGAGCGTCTCCAGCGCGGCGTAGTACGGCGGCTTCCAGCCGGACACGCCGTCGAGCATCGGCTGGTGATGCGCCGTCGCGTGCAGCAGGTAAGGGTAGACGCGGGCCTGCTCCATCGGCAGCTCGAGCAGCGCGCCGCCGCGAAGATCCTGCCGCGCCAGCCAGCGATACACCTGCGGCGTGCGGCCGGTGGTGAGATACCAGCGGATCGGCGCCGCGCGCAGCTCGACCAGCAGCAGCAGGCTCGCCGCGATCGCCACCGCACGCCGCGGCAGCGCCAGCGCGATCAGCATGGAGACTCCGAGGTAGACGATCATCGCCCAGCGCGCCGGCACGCGGATGCCGCGGAAGAGCGGCACGTACTCGAAGAGGAACCTGCCCACGAACGTGTGCAGCCCCAGCGAGGCGAGGAAGCCGAGTGCGATCAACGCGAGGGCGATCGCCAGCGGCAGGCGCTTCCGCGAACGGAGTCCGGCGATCGCGAGCACCGGCCCGAGCACGCCGGGAAACATCCAGAGCTCCGGATCGATGGAAGCATGGTTCAGCGCCTGTCCATAAAGGCGGTTGTGCAGACTGGCGGTTCGCCATCCTTCCAGAGTTCCGGAGTAATGCTCCGTCTCGCCGCGATCGCCGCGCATCCGGTAGAGCTGCTCGGCGCGCCAGTACGGATAGAGCAGCGGCGCCAGCGCCAGCGCGCCGACCGCCAGCGCCGCGGCCGCGTGCATCGCATAGCGCTTGCGCTCCGCCGCGAACGGCAAGGCGATCGCCGCCGCGAGGGCGATGCTGGCCGAGCCGAAGGCGAGCCAGTGCAGATTCGTCAGTCCGTTCAGCACGAACGCCGCTGCGAATGCCGTCGCGCGGCGCCGCGTGGGCATTTGCACCAGACGCAAAAGCGCCAGCACCAGCAGCGGCAGCCAGACGGTCCAGAGGTGATGGATGTGGGTGAGGTGGGTGAACCGCCACGGCACGAAGGCGAAGAAGACGCCCGCGGCGATGCCGCCCCACGTCGAGCCGCTGATCTCCCGTCCGAGAAGCGCGGCGCCGTAACCGGCCAGCGCGAACCCGGCCAGCACCACCACGTTGCACAGCATCACCACCGGCACGTGCGCGATGAGCAGCGGCAGCATGGCCAGCACGATGCCGAGGACGTTCTCGGAGAAGGCGATGGTCCACGGCAGCGGATGAAAGATGTTGCCGTGGAAGAGGCGCGCCGGATCGTGCGTGAGCGCGTGAAACTCCCAGTCCATCACCCAGCCGATGATGAAGGGATCGCCCGGATGCGCGACAGCGAGCGCGAGGTTCGGCGCGAGCGGCCAGGTCATGGCGATCGACGCCGCCGCGAACAGCGCCAGCAGCGCCGCATGCACCTTCACCGGCACCGCGCGATTGTAAGGGCGATTGTACTGAGGAAGCCGGCCCGCGGAATCGCCCATTGCCGCGCGAGGTTGAGCAACATAGAATCACCGCGCTTCAACGCGCTTCAACAAGCCGCACTCAAGCGCCCATAGCTCAGTTGGATAGAGCGCATGCCTCCGGAGCATGAGGTCGCAGGTTCGAATCCTGCTGGGCGCACCACCTTCGCGCGCGTCAGTCGCGCGCCACGCGCTCGAGCGCTTCCACCAGCTCCGCCGGTTCGACCGGTTTCGTGATGTAGGCGTCGAAGAGGCTGTCCTGCGCGCCGACGCGGCCGGCCGGGAAGGCGCTGAGCGCCGCGACCTTCACCTCCGGCGCGCGGTTGCGGATCTCGCGCACGAGCGCATAGCCGTCCATCTCCGGCATGGCGATGTCGGTGATGACCAGGTCGGGGTGCTTCGCATCGAGCGCTTCGAGCGCCGCGGTCGCGGAGTCGACGTCAGTCACCTCGGCGCCTGCATGCGTGAGCAGCGTGCGGACGAAGCCGCGCCCTTCGTTGTCGTCGTCGACCAGCAGCAGGTGCAAGCCGGCCAGACGCCGCGTGATCGTAGCGGCCTCGGTGAAGCTCGGCACGAGCGTCGGCCGCGGACGGGCCACGGCGAGCGCACCGATCGGCAGGGTGATGGTGAACGTCGCGCCGCTGCCTTTGCCGCTGCTCTCGGCCGCGACGGTGCCGCCGTGCGCCTCGGCCAGGTAGCGGACGATGGAGAGGCCGAGCCCGAGGCCGCCGTGCACGCGCGTGCTCGGACTCTCGGCCTGGCGGAACGGCTCGAAGACGTGCGGCAGGAAGCTCGGATCGATTCCTTCGCCGGAGTCGGTGACGCTGATCTGCACGTGCGACGACGTCCGCCGCGCGGAGAGTTGCACGCGCCCTTTCTTCGGCGTGAACTTCACCGCGTTCGAGAGCAGGTTCCAGACGATCTGCTGCAGACGCGTGGCGTCGGCGACGATGATGCCGAGGTCGGGACCGTAGGAGGTGTCGATGGTGATCTGCTTCGCGTCGGCGCTGGGACGGACGGTGTCGACCGAGGCCTGCAGCACGCGGCGCACGTCGACGTTCTCGACGCTGAGCCGCAGCTTGCCGGAGACGATGCGCGAGACGTCGAGCACGTCGTCGATGAGGCGCGCCTGCAACTGCGCGCTGCGGCCGATCGCACCGATGGCGTCGCGGAACGAGCTGTCCTCGACGGGCAGCGTCGGCAGCAGCCGCGTCCAGCCGAGGATCGAGGTGAGCGGCGTGCGCAGCTCGTGCGAGAGCGTCATCAGAAACTCGTCCTTGGCGCGGTTCGCTTCCTGCGCCACGCGATACGACGCCTCGGCGCGGCGGCGCTCTTCTTCCGCCTGCAGCCGCGCCTCGCGCTGCTCGAGCAGCGCCTGCTGCAGATCGTCGGCGCGCTTGCGCTCGGTCATGTCGCGCGTGACCTTGGTGAAGCCGCGCAGCTCGCCATGCGCGTCGCGGATGGCGGTGATGACCACGTTCGCCCAGAAGCGCGTGCCGTCCTTGCGGACGCGCCACCCTTCGTCCTCGACGCTTCCTTCGGCGATGGCGATCTCCAGCTCGCGGGCCGGCTTGCCGGCGCGTTTGTCTTCCTCCGGATAGAACTCGGAAAAGTGATGGCCGATGATCTCTTCCGGCGTGTAGCCCTTGATGCGCTGCGCGCCGGCGTTCCAGGTCTTCACGTGGCCGCCCGGATCGAGCAGGAAGATCGCGTACTCCTGCACCGAGTTCACCAGGAGGCGGAACATCTCCTCGCTCTCGCGCAGCCGCTCCTCCGCCTCGCGGCGGTGGGTGAGGTCGCGCGTGACTTTCGCGTAGCCGCGCAGGTTGCGGCGCTCGTCGTAGACGGCGGTGAGCGTGACGCTGGCCCAGAAGCGGGTGCCGTCCTTGCGCACGCGCCACGCTTCGAGCTGGACGCTGCCGTTCGCGCGCGCCAGCTCGAGCTCGCGCTCCGCGTAGCCGTGGCCGCGCTCCTCCGGCGGATAGAAGATCTCGAAGTACTCCCCGATGATCTCTTCGGGCGCGTAGCCCTTGATGCGCTGCGCGCCGCGGTTCCAGGTGACGACGCGGCCGTCGGCGTCGAGGAGGAAGATGGCGTAGTCCTTCACCGAGTCGACGAGGAGGCGGAAGATCTCCTCGCTCTCCCGCAACTGCTCTTCCGCCTCGCGGCGCCGGGTGAGATCGCGCGTGACTTTGGCGAAGCCGGTCAGCTTGCCCTGATCGTTGCGCAGCGGCGTGATGACGGTGTTGGCCCAGAAGCGCGTGCCGTCCTTCCGCACGCGCCATCCTTCGTCTTCGACGCGACCTTCGCGGTCGGCGATCTCGAGCTCGGTCTGCGGCTTCTTCGCCGCGAGATCTTCGGGACCGTAGAAACGGGAGAAGTGGCTGCCGATCACCTCTTCGGCGTCGTAGCCCATCGTGCGCGCCGCTCCGGTGTTCCAGGAGCGGATCTCGCCGGCCGGGCTGAGGATGAAGATGGCGTAGTCCTCGATCGCGTCGATGAGCGCGGCGAGCTCCTGCGACTGAAGTCGAAGTTCGGTGGACAAAGTCACGTCAGGCGTCGCCGACGCACGATCTGAGCCATTGGAGTCCCGCGGCAGTGATCTTGCTCCAAACTTCTTCATGGCAGACGGATGCGCTGGTCGCGCACTGATCGTAAAAGAGGTCGGGGCGCGGAGCAAGAAAACACTCCCCTTTATGGCGATGGCGCTGCTGTTCGGGGCCGCCTGCGCGGGCGGCGGAACGCAGACAACGCTGCCGCGAACGGTGCCCGATCCGCCGCCTGCGACGGTTGCGCCGCCCGCCGCCGCGCAGCGCGACGTGCTGCCCGATCTCGATCATCCGCGCGTCGACTACTGGGTCGAGCGCTTCAGCCGCGGCGACAAACGCGCCGAGATCGCGGCGGCGTTCGCGCGCATGCCGCAGGTCGAGGAGATGATCCGCTCGAAGCTTCGCCGGCGCGGGATGCCAGAGGATCTGTTGTACCTGGCGATGGCAGAGTCGGGGCTGAATCCCGCCGCGCAGTCGATCGCCTCCGCCTCCGGGATCTGGCAGCTCGTGCCCGACACCGCGCGCCGCTGGGGACTGCGCGTCGACGACACGGTCGACGAGCGAAGCGATCCCGAAAAGTCGACGGATGCGGCGCTGTCGTATCTCGCGTATCTCTTCAACCGCTTCGGCTCGTGGTATCTCGCCGCGGCGGCGTACAACGCCGGCGAGAATCGCATCAGCCGCATCATGTCCGAGGCCACGGGCGCGGAGAGCGGCAGCGACGCCGATTACTACCGGGTGTGGGAGCAGTTGCCGGGCGAGACGCGCGACTACATTCCGGCGATGGTCGCGTTGATGCGCATCGGACGGTCGCGGTAACTTAGCGACTCCGCGGCGGCGACTTTTTCGTCGTCTTTTTTGATGACGACTTCTTCGATGCCGATTTCGTAGAAGATTGTTTCTTCGTCGACGATTTCTTCGTCGACGATTTCTTCGCAGGCGATTTTTTCGCCGCTTTCCTGCTCGTTGCGCGTCGCGGCTTCGGTGGTTCCGGCACCTCCCTCGGCTCGTCATCCTCGGCGGCGACGATGATGGCGTCGATGGCTTCGAGCTCTTCGAGCTCGACCGGTTGGGTGCGGCGGAGCAGGACCATCGCCGCGCCGGCGGCCGCGGCTGCGGCGGCGATGCCGAGGGTGGCGCGGGCGAACTGCATGCTGGTGCGCGGCGCCTCGGCCAGGCGAATGGTGTGGGTCTCGGAGGCGGTCGCCGTCTCGCCGAGGTGCGAGGCCTCGATCGTCAGCTCCACCGAGTCGGGCAGCGGGCCGTTGCAGCGGAGGCTCCACGCGGCGCGCACGCGCGCCTCGCGCTGCCCGGCGCTCACCGCCGGCAGATGCAGCGCGCGGCTGCCGTTGTCGAACGTGACGGGCGAGTCGGGCGGCAGCAACAGCCGCAGCGTCACCGGCGCCACATTCGCGGAGCGCACCAGAAAGGTGGTGCGCTGGCGCTGGTGCAGCGTCACGACTCGCGGAACTCCGGCGACGGTCACGAGCTCGGGTGCAGGCATGCGCGCATCGTAGCGCAGATCTACAGCGCGCCGAGCGCGCGGCGCTGCTCGTGACAGCACGCCGCGAAGACGTACGGATCGGGCTCGATGCGCTGCAGCAGGAGCAGCGGCAGGCGGCCGCGCTGCGTGCGCACGCAGAAAAAGTAGGTCGGGATGTTTTCACGCCGCGCAAACTCGAGAATCTGCGCGTCGACGGTGTACGTGTAGCCGTCGACTTCGACCGGCAGTTTGCCGCCGTCGGCGTACTGCACTACGGAGCGCCCGGCGTCGAAGCGGCGCTTGACCTTGAGCAGCAGCGCGTGCGTCTGGCCGAGGACGTCGAGCGGCGTGCGCGTGCCGGAGATGCAGGGATCGATCTCCGGAAAGGCCTTGATGCCGACCGGGTGGAGGCCGCCGTCGTAGAGCCAGCGGATGAAGAGCGGGTTGAGCGGATAGTGGCCGCTCACGAAGAGCGCGCGCGGCTCGATGGGGTCGCGCACGTCGAGCTCGAGGTCGACGTCGTAGGTGGTGTTCCCGTCGGCGAGCGCGCGCATGAGGAGACGAATCCCTTCGTCGTGATTGGCGGACGACGGCGTGCGCCGATTGCGGCGCATCACCGCCGGTCCGAAGATCGCGCCGGCGACGCGGCCGAGTGCGAGCATGACCCGGAAGCGGCGGCGCAACGGGACGAGGCGGAAGAAGAGCGCGACCGGATGAGCGACGAGGAGCCAGGCCGCTCGCAGCGGAGTCACGCAGCCGTCTCGAGCATGGTGTCGTGCAGCATGCGGAAGCCGCGCGCGCCGCGCATCGTGGCGCGCAGCACGCGCCGCCGCGCCTCGGCCGTCGTCGCCAGCCGCGCCACCAGCTCGGCCGAGGTCGCGCCGTGACGCTCGTCGGCGACGGTGTGCTCGGCGAAGAACGCGACCTCGCGCTCGCTGAAGCCGTAGTGCGTGCGCAACGGTGTGACGATCTCGCCGAAGGCGACGGAGACATTCGACTCGATGCCGACGCCGAAGTAGGCGAACGGTGCGAGCCATTCTCCCGTCGCCAGCGCCGCGGTGAACCAGCGCGGCGGTTGCGCCGGAATCGCCAGCTCCGCCTCGCCGGCGCCGGCCGCGCGCGCGAAGCGCCGCGCCAGCGCGCCGTGCGCCCGCTCCGGATCGAGCTCCGCCTCGCCGCCGACGCCGCGCACGTGTCCTTCTTCCTCGAGCAGGTTCCCGATCAGCAGCCGCCGCGCGACGGGATCGTCGCAGACGGCGAGCAGCGCCGCGAGGATGCGCGGAAAGAGCTCGGCGAGCTGGACTCCGTACACCGAGTAACGCCGCAGCGTCTCGCGGCCGCACGTGCCGCCGCGCACCGCGGCGATGAAGGAGGCAGCGGGAAGATCGACGCTGCGCGCGGCCGCGATCAGCTCCGCGGCGAAGCTCAATAGCCGCCCTCGTTGGCGATGGCGTGCTCCATCGCCGGCGCGATCAGGCCTTCCGGTGTCAGTCGCCCGCGGGTCGTGCTGCCGCTGTCGGGCCAGATCGTGAGCTGCACGCGGCGGCGGCCGGCGCGAAAGTCGACCGAGGTCGCGGTGCGCGCGCGCACGTCGAGCGACGCGGCATCGACTCCGGCCGCATCGCAGTAGAGCGCCGTCAGCTCGGCCAGCGTCAGCGTCGCGGTGCGCATGTAGCGCCCCATCGCGCCGACGGTGCGCAGGTGCACCTCGCGCACATTGCGCGCGGCGCGGCAGGCGTCGAGCAGGCGAGGCAGCTCCTGCTCGTTCACGCCCGGCACGACGATCATGCCGATGGAGGTGTAGAGATGTTCGTCGCGCAGATGCTCGAATGCGGCGCGCTTCCGCTCGGCGCAACGAAGCTGGTCGAGCGCGAGATAGAGGTCGTCGTCGAAGCCGCCGTTCATCGAGAGGTAGACCACCTGCAGCCCTGCGCGTTTCAGCGCGCGGACGTAGTCGCGGTCGGCGAGCTTGAGGCCGTTCGTCAGCAGCACCGGATGATGGCCGTGCGCGCGGACGTCGCGGATCAACTCCTCGAGATCCTCGCGCATGGTCGGCTCCGCGCCGACGAGGCGCACGAACGTGCCGCGCGGCAGCCGCGCGAACATCGAGGAGAGCCAGCGCGCGTCGAGATCGGGGATGGTGCGGTTCGGGATGTAGCAGTTGCGGCAGGCCATGTTGCAGCGATGGGTGATGTCGACCATCACCGTCTCGTATGGACAGGCCTCCGGCGCGAAGCTGCGCGGAACGGGTACGCTTTCCAGAAGTAGTGACATCGAGAAGCGGCGATCATCGCACGGCGAACCGGCACTTTCAATGGTCGCATTCGCTTCGGCGAATGTTTTGGAGTACCGTAGGAATTCGCTTCACCCAAAGACCATGACCACTCTCGAAGGCTCTCACGGCCATGCAGTGCAGTTCTATGACACCGAGGTCTATCTGCACGAGGTCGTGGCGGAGTTTCTCGCCGGCGGACTCGATGCGGGCCAGCCGGCGCTGGTGATCGCCACGCCGCAGCATCGCGACGGATTCGCGTCGCGGTTGCGCGAGCGCGGCGTCGACGTCGACGCGGCGCAGCGCGACGGGCGGCTGGTGCTGCGCGACGCGGCCGAGACGCTGCGGCTCTTCTGCGCCGAGGCGGCGCCGGACGAGGCGCGGTTCTTCGAGGTCGTCGGCGAGCTTTTGCGTGAGACGCAAAGCGCCCGCGTGTACGGCGAGATGGTCGACCTGCTCTGGCGCGACGGCCGCGCGGCAGCGGCGGTGCGGCTCGAGGAGCTGTGGAACGAGCTCGGGAAGCGGCAGCGGTTCGCGCTGCTCTGCGCCTATCCGATGAGCAACTTCGGCGGCGAGGAGCACACCGCGCACTTCGCCAGCATCTGCGCCGCGCACACGCTCGTGCATCCGTCCGAATCGGTGTCGACGCTCGGCGGCGATGAGCAACTGCGCCGCATCGCGCTGATGCAGCAGCGCGCCGAGTCGCTCGAAGCGGAAGTGGCGCAGCGGCGCGCGCTCGAGGAGGCGCTGCGGCGGACGGAGGAAGAGAACCGCTTCCTGCTCGCCGCGACGACGATCCTCAATCAGTCGCTCGACTATCAGACGCGCCTGCGCGAGCTGGCGGCGCTGGCGTTGCCGCGCCTGGCCGACTGGTGCGCGGTCGACATCGTGCGCGACGGCGGCGGCTACGAGCGCGTGGCCGTGGCGCATGTCGATCCGCAATGCGCGCGCGTCGCCGCGGAGCTGCAGGGCGTCTATCCCGACCGCGACTCCGATCCGGTGATCCACGTGTTGCGCGAGGCGGTCCTGCATCGCGTCGACCAGGCTTCGCCGGCCGATGCCGCCGCGTACGCGCACGACTCGCAGCAGTACGCCGCGTTCCGCACGCTCGGCGCCGGGTCGCTGCTGACGGTGCCGATGACGGTGGGCACGCGCTCGCTCGGCGCGATCACGTTCGGCTCGCGTAAGCCGCGCGACCTCGGCAACGACGTGGCGCTGGCCATCGAGCTGGCGCGCCGCGCCGCGATCGCGCTCGAGAACGCGCGCCTCTATCACTACGCCGAGCAGGCCAACCGCGCCAAGGACGAGTTCCTGGCCACGCTCTCCCACGAGTTGCGCACGCCGCTCACGGCCATCCTCGGATGGGCGAACATGCTGCGCGCCGGCGACGTCGAGCCGTCCATGATGGCCACCGCGCTCGACACCATCGACCGCAGTGCGCGCGCGCAGGCGGCGCTCATCGACGACATCCTCGATCTCTCCGCCGTGATCACGGGCAAGTTCGTGTTGCAGCAGGAGCTGATCGATCTGACGCCGCTGGTGGTGAATGCGATCGAGACGGTGCGTCTCGCGGCGGCGGCCAAGCGGCTGCGGCTCGATCTGACGCGGCCGGCCGAGCCGCTGCTGGTGAGCGGCGACGCCACGCGCCTGCAGCAGATCGCCTGGAACCTGCTGTCGAATGCGATCAAGTTCTCCGAGCCGGGCGGCGCGGTGGCGATCGACCTCGTCGCCGACGGCGGCAAGGCGCGGCTCACCGTGCGCGACGCCGGCATCGGCATCGACGCGGCGTTCCTGCCGCACGTGTTCGAGCCGTTCCGCCAGGCGGAGCCGGCGTCGACGCGGCGGCACGGCGGTCTGGGCCTCGGGCTTGCCATCGTGAAGCACTTTACGGAAATGCACGGCGGCTCCATCGACGCGGCCAGCGGCGGCACCGGCCGCGGCGCCACGTTCACGGTGACGCTGCCGCTGGCGGTGCAGCCGGAGGAGGCGAAGGAGTCGCTGGTGCCGCGCCGCGGCCGCGCCGATCTGCGCGGCGCGATGGTGCTGGTGGTGGAAGATGACGCCGAGACGCGCGCGCTCATCGCGGCGGTGCTGCGCACCTGCGGCGCGGACGTGAAGACCGCGGCGTCGGTGTCGGAGGCGTGTCAGCTCCTCGGCGCGGTGCGTCCTGACGTGATCGTGAGCGAGGTGGCGATGCCGGAGCGCGACGGGTTCTCGCTCGTGCATTACCTGCGCACGAGCGGCGGCGCGCTGCGCGAGGTGCCGGTGGTGGCGCTCGCGCCGCTGCGACGCGAAG
>DASVQE010000053.1:0-9658 GCA_036389275.1 Thermoanaerobaculia bacterium | reverse complement strand
AGTGTCGCGGAGGCTAGGCCAACCAATGGGGTCTGGGGCCCTCGGCCCCAGCCGCCGGAGGCCTCTCGTCGTCCTTAGAACAGCGCCAGCTGCGCCACAGCGGACGGCGGTGGTGGTGCGGCGACGCGGCCGCGGCGTGGCTGCAGCTCGCCGCGCTTGCGGCCGAGCAGCAGCCAGAGATTGCGGCGGATCCATTCCTGCGACTCGCGGTGATAGCGGAACTGCCGCTCGTGCGCGTGGAAGCGGCGGTTGTGCTGCGCGCCGAGCACGTGGTGCAGATACTCGTGGTAGATCACCGACTGAATGAAAAACGCCGGCACGTGCGTGGCGTTGAGCACCGGATGGATGCGCACCTCGCCGGTGACGTGATTGTAGGAACCGAGTCGGATACTGCGGCGGCGCTTGCGCGAGATCTGCTGGCCCCAGCGCACCGGCAGCGGCGGATATTTGAAAAAGTAGGTGCGATGCACCTCGGCCGCGAGCGACTCGAGAGGATGCGGACTATCGACTGGTAAGGGGAAGCGTGTCTCGCGCTTCAGGAGCACGAGACGATTGTAACAGCCCGGGTGATGATGCGCGGCGCTTACGCGCCGCGCACCTTGTCCATCACCTGCGAGACATTCGCCATCGCGGCGGCGGAGACGAGCGACGTGCCGGCGGCGATGACATCCTCCGACTTGCGCATGCCCAGCCACACTCCCACTCCGATGCCGAGGGCTACGGCCGCGAGCGGAAACGTACGGATGTGCTCGCGCCACTCCTCCGGCAGGAAGTTCTCGAGCTCGTCGAACAGCGCCTCGGGGCCATGCTCAGCCATCTTCGCTCCTAACGCCGCGGCGTTCTCGCGGATCGGATCCGCGCTGCCCTGTCGGTTCCCTGTTGCCATCGAATCAATCCTCGTCGTCGTCGCGGCGCAGCAGAAGACCGATCACGAATCCGACGCCGACCGAGATCAGCAGCGCCTTGCCCGGATTCGAGCGAACATAGGTGCGTACCTGATCGGTGACGGCGCCGAAGTCGACGTCTTCGACGCGCTCGCGCATCGTGTTGTACCCGTCGCGGACCGCGCCACTCGCGGCCCGATACTTCTCATCCATGAAGTCGCGCGCGCGGCCGAAACGGCCGGAGCCGCCCGCGTCGTCAGCGTCGCCTCCAGTGGCTCCAGTGGGGTCGTTCGTTTCTACCATTGGGTCCTCCTGTTCGGCCCGGACAATATCAAAATAGGTGCAGGACGGTTGCCAGTTGCCGATGCGCGTCGCCTTACAGAACGTCTCTCACGATTACGCGGGCAGCGATGAGTCCGCGGCGGTGCACGTCCTCGACGACGTCTCGCTCGACATCGCACCCGGCGATTTCGCCGTGCTCATGGGCGCGTCGGGCAGCGGCAAGTCGACGCTGCTGAACCTGATCGGCGCCGTCGATCGCCCGACCCGCGGCCGCCTCTTCCTCGGCGAGCGCGAGACCAGCGCGCTCGGTGAAGCGGAGCTGACCATGATCCGCCGCACCGAGGTCGGATTCGTCTTCCAGTTCTTCAACTTGATCCCGACGCTCAACGTCTTCGAGAACGTCGCCTTTCCGCTGTCGCTGGCGAAGACGGCGAAAAGCGAGATCCGCACGCGCGTCGACGAGATGCTCGCGCGCGTCGGACTCGCCCATCGCGCCAAACATTTTCCGAACGAGCTCTCCGGCGGCGAGATGCAGCGCGTGGCCATCGCCCGCGCCATCGTCCACCGCCCGCCGCTGCTGCTCGCCGACGAGCCGACCGGCAACCTCGACTCGAAGAGCGGCGAGTCGATCCTGGCGCTGCTGCGCGAGGTGCATCAGTCGCTGCGGCCGACCATCGTCATGGCCACGCACTCCGACCGCGCCGCGTCGTTCGGCGACTACATCGTTCGCGTCGAGGACGGCCGGGTGATCCGTTGATCGTCCGCGCCCTGGTGGTGCGCCCGATGCTGCGCGAGAAGACGCGCACGCTCCTGACCATCCTCGGCATCGCCGTCGGCGTGGCCGTGGTCGTGGCTATCCAACTCGCGAATCAAAGTGCGCTGCGCGCGTTCCGCGAATCGGTCGACGCGGTGGCCGGCCGCGCGAACTATCAGCTCGTGCCCGACGCCGCGCCGCTCGACGAGCGCGCGCTGCTCGCGCTGCAGCCGCTCTGGTCGCGCGGCGTGCGCTTCGCGCCGGTGATCGACATCGAAGGCGTGATCGTGCCGGCGCAACTGCCGGTGCGCCTGCTCGCCGTCGACCTGCTGAGCGATCTCCACTTTCGCGACTACCGCTACGCGCACATCGAGACCGCGCCCGGCAACGCGGTCGGCCGCTACTTCGCGCTCTTCCAACCCGACGCGGTGATCCTGCCGGCGCCGTTCGCGCGCGAGCATGGGCTCTCGCTCGGCAGCAAACTCACGATGACCGTGAATGGTCATCGGGCCACGCTCACCGTGCGCGGGATTCTCGAGGCGAAAGGTCCGGCCACGGCGTTCAACGGCAGCATCGCCGTCTGCGACATCGCCGTCGCGCAGCGGAACTTCGGCATGAGCGGCAAGCTCTCGCGCGTCGACCTGCTCGTGCCCGACGGCGTCTCGCCGCAACTGCCGCTGCCGCGCGGCACGCGACTCGAGCGCCCGTCGCGGCGCAACGAGCGCGTCGAGCGGATGCTGCGCGCGTTCCGCGTGAACCTCTTCGCGCTGGCCGGGGTGGCGCTGCTGGTCGGGATGTTCCTCGTCTACAACACGGTGCTGATCTCGATCCTGCGTCGCCGTAAGGACGTCGGCGTGCTCAAGACCCTCGGCGCGTCGCCGCGGCAGATCTTCGCCGCGTTCGTCGGCGAAGGGTTGCTCTTCGGCGTCGTCGGCTCGGCCGCCGGTATCGCCCTCGGTGTGCTCCTCGCCTCCGGCATCCTGCGCGCGGTCGGCCGCACCATCAACACGCTCTACGTCACCACGCGTCCCGACGAGGTCACGCTCACCGCCGGCGTCGTCGCGATCGGAATTGCAGTGGGCACGCTGCTCTCGCTGCTCTCCGCATTGCAGCCGGCGCTCGAGGCGGCGCGCGTGCGGCCGACGGCGATGATCCGTCCGGGACTGCAGCAGCGCGTCGGCAACGCGCGCGCGCTCGCCCTCGCGGCGGTGGCCTGCTTTCTCGCCGGAGCGCTGCTGACGCGCGTGCCGCCGGTCGGCGGCATCGCCGTGGCCGGCTATCTGGCGGTGCTCTCGGTGGTCGCCGGCTTCTCGCTGCTCGCGCCGCTCATCGTCCGCGGCACCGCGCGCGCCGCGTCGCCGCTGCTCGAGCGCCTCTTCGGCATCGTCGGCCGCCTCGCCGCGACGTCGCTGCCTGCTTCGCTCCGGCGGACCTCCGTCGCCGGCGCCGCGCTGGCGCTGGCCACCGGGATGATGATCGCCGTCGCGCTGATGGTCGGCAGCTTCCGCGAGACGGTGCGCATCTGGGTCGATCAGACCGTCCGCTCCGACCTCTGGCTGCGGCCGTCGAAAGGGCTCACCAACGCGCAGGCCGCGCTCTTTCCCGCCGCCGCCGGCGACGCCGCGGCGAAGCTGCCGTTCGTCGCCGCGATCGATCGCGTGCGCGGCAAGGACGTGCTCTACGGCGACACGATCATCGCCGTCGGCAGCGGCGACTTCGACGTCGCGGCCACGCGCGGCGATCTGCCGATGGTCACGCCGCGCGACTCGCGCCGCGCGCTGCTCGCCGCGCTCCGCACTCACGGTGTGGTGGTCTCGGAGAGCTTCGCCCTCAAACACGACAAGCGCGTCGGCGACATCGTCACCATCGCCACCTCGCGCTTCCCGATCACCGGCATCTACCGCGACTACTCGAACGACCGCGGCGTGGTGGTCATGGACCGCGCGCTCTACGTCCGCACCTTCGGCGACGACGCCATCAACACGATCGTCATCTATCTGAAGCCCGGCGTCGACCGCGACCGCGCGCGCATCGCCCTCGAGCGCACGATGGGCCCGCGCTTCGGCGCGTTCGTGGTGACGAACGCGCAGGTGCGCACTCAAGTCATGAAGATTTTTGATCAAACATTTTTGATCACATATGCATTGCTCGGCGTGGCCATCGTCGTCGCGGTGATGGGGATCATCAACACGCTCTCCGCGCTGATCCTCGAGCGGACGCGCGAGCTGGCGCTGCTGCGCGTCGGCGGCCTCTCCGCGGGCGAGCTGCGCACGATGCTCGTGCTCGAGTCGTCGCTCCTCGGCCTCGCCTCCACCGCCGCGGGACTGGTGATGGGTTACGCGCTGTCGTGGATCCTGATCTACGTGATCAACAAGCAGTCGTTCGGCTGGACGATCGAGTTCCACACGCCGGCGCCGCTGATCGCCGCGTCGCTCGCGGTGACGCTGCTCGCGTCCGCGCTGGCCGGCCTCGCGCCGGCGCGGCTGGCGCGCCGCATCGACATCGTCACCGCCATCAAGAGCGAGTAGACTCGCCGCACACAACAAAGGAGGCAGCATGAAACGCGTGCTCTCGCTCGCCGTCGCTCTCCTCTCCGCCATTCCACTCGCCGCGGAACCGTCGCTCCTTCTCCTTCGCGGACGCGTCTTCACCGGCGATCCGAACATGCCGTGGGCCGAAGCGGTCGCCATCGAAGGCGAGCGCATCACCGCGGTCGGCACGACGGCGGATCTGGCGAAGCTGGCCGGCCCGTCGACGCGCGTGATCGACGCCGGCAACCGCCTGGTCATCCCCGGCCTCAACGACGCGCACACGCATCCCGGCAACGTGCGCGACGGCTACGTCGTCCGCTTCGACTCGCCCGGCTTTCCCGATCCGGCGCCGCGCGACGTCATCACCGCGCTGCGCGCCGCATCGGAGGAAGTGGGCGCGGATACGTGGATCTTCGGTGAGATCGGACCGACGGCACTGCTCGATCCGAAGTTCGACGCGTCGGTGCTCGACCGCGCGGCGGCGGGACGAAAAGTCGCGCTCACTTCCTTCACGGGTCACGGCACGCTGTTCAGCAGCGCGGCCTTGCGCGACCTCGGCGTCAAGCCCGACGTCGCCGATCCAACCGGCGGCTGGTACGAGCGCGACGCGAACGGAAAGCTCACCGGCAAGGTGCAGGAGTACGCGGCCATGGCGCTGCTGCGGCAGCTCAACGACCGCGCACCCGACGACGCGCTGGTCGCGTCGATCCGAGACTTCTCGGCCGAGGCGATGCAGTACGGCATTACGTCCGTGCAAGCCATGGCCGAGGTGAGCGAGCGGCGGTTTCTCGACGCGCTGAAGACCGCGGATGTGCCGCTGCGCGTGCGCGTCATCAACTATCCGGTCGCCGCTCCGCCGTTCAACGTCGTGCGCGGCGCGAACGGCGTGAAGTGGATTCTCGACGGCACGCCGATCGAGCGCGGCGCGTCCGTGCGCACTGCGTACAAAGCGGGCGGCACGGGGCGTCTCAACTTCAACGATCTCGCGCCGCTCATGCGCGTCGCGCTCGACGCGAAGCAGCAACTGCTCATGCATTCGTCGGGCGACAAAACCGCGGAGACGCTGCTGAAGGCGATGCAGTCGACGAACGCCGACTGGCCGGCGCTGCGGCCGCGCATCGAGCATGGCGACGGTCTCGCCGCCGATCTCCTGCCGCTCGCGAAACGCCTCGGCGTCATCGTTGTGCAGAACCCGACGCACTTTCCGGCGCGCGGCTACTACCCGAAAGGCGATTACTTTCTCTCCGCGTCGCTGAAGAAAGCGGGCATCCCGATCGCCATCGGATCCGACGGCCCGATGAATCCGTTCCTCAACATGATGTTCGCCGTCGATCGACGCGACCTGCCGGGCGAGGCGCTCTCGCGCGAGGATGCGCTGCTCGCGTACACGAGTGGCTCCGCCTTTGCCGAGCTCGCCGAGAACGACAAGGGCACGCTCGCGCCCGGCAAGCTCGCCGACCTCGCCGTGCTCTCGCAGGACATCCTGAAGGTGCCGGCCGAGGAATTGCCGGCGACGCGCAGCGTTCTGACGGTGATCTCCGGAAAAATCGTCTACGAAAATTATTGATCTCATGCGCCGCGCAGCCCTCGTACTCGCTCTCGTCTCCGCCACGTTCGCCGCCGAAGCGCGTACGCGCGCGGTGCGCAAGACACCGCCGCCGGTGAACGTCACCGGCCCGACCTTCAGCAAAGAGGTCGTGCGGATTTTTCAGCAGCACTGCCAGAGCTGCCATCACGAGGGCGACATCGCACCGTTCCCGCTCGTCGAGTACGCCGACGCGGCGCCGCGCGCGCTGCTCATCAAGTTCATGACGCAGTCGCACCAGATGCCGCCGTGGAAGCCGGAGCAGGGCTGCGGCGAGTTCGAAGGCGAGCGGCGCCTGAGCGCGGGCGAGATCGACACGATCGTGAAGTGGGTGAACAGCGGCGCGCCGGAAGGCAACCGCGCCGACCTGCCGCAGCCGCTCGAGTTCACGAGCGCGTGGCGGCTCGGCGAGCCCGATCTCGTGCTGCGCAGCGCCGAGGCGTTCACGGCGCCGGAAGGTCAGGACACCTATCGCTGCTTCTCGCTGCCGACGAACCTCACCTCGACCACGTACGTACGCGCGGTTGACACGCATCCGGAAGACCGCGAGAGCGTTCATCATCTGATCAGCTTCATCGACACGACCGGCGCGTCGCAGCGCCTCGACGACGCGGAGCCGGGGCCGGGCTACACCTGTTTCGGCGGTCCCGGCTTCGACACCACCGGCACCCTCGGCGGCTGGGCGCCCGGCTCGCCTCCGTTCGAGATGCCGGACGACGTCGGCTTCGAGCTGCCGGCCGGCGCGCGCGTCGTGCTGCAGGTGCATTACCACCCGCATCACGGCGCGCCGGAGCCCGACCGCACCGAGCTCGCGGTCTACTTTTCGGAGAAGAAGCCGTCGAAGCTGATGCGCATCCTGCCGCTCATCAACGACACGTTCATCATTCCGCCGAACGTCTCGAATTACGAAGTGCCGTACACCTTTCCGATCCTCACGCCGTACAAGATGAAGCTCTGGCTCATCGCGCCGCACATGCATCTCCTCGGCAAGAAGATGCGCGTGGAGATGACGCCGCTCAACGGCACGCCGCAGTGCCTGATCGACATCGAAGACTGGGACTTCAACTGGCAAGGGTCGTATCGCTACAAGAAACCGATCGATATCCCGGTCGGCACCAAGCTCTCGCTCCGCGCCATCTACGACAACTCGTCCGACAACCCGCTCAACCCCAACGTCCCGCCCAAACCGGTCGGCTGGGGCGAAGCGACGACGGACGAGATGTGTATTGCGTTTCTGGGTGTGACGTTGGAGTAGCGAGAGGACGAGTTCCTCGGAGTTCCTCGGAGTTCCTCGGTTCCTCGGAGTTCCTCGGAGTGGCATCGCTCGCCGTCCACTCCGAGGAACTCCGAGGAACTCCGAGGAACCCGAGGAACCCCGTCACGCTACAATCGCGTCACCCCATGTCCGCCAGTGGTCGTGATGCATCGAAGGTGCTCCGCTTCGATCTGGCCGTTCAGCGGAACCACCTCCTCGTCTATACGCTCGCGCTGCTCACGAGCCTGATCGGGAACGCGCTCGGCGTGTTCACGCTGCGCGCCGGCACCGCGCTCGCCGTCTGGGCGCTCTCCTGCGCCGTCTCGGTCGTCCTCTACAACCTCTTCCGCATCGGCTTCGACCGCCGCTGGCTCAATCCGCTCTGGCTCGCCGCGGACGTCGCACTCGTCACCACCGGCGTCTACGCCACCGGCGGCATCCGCAGCCCCTGGTTCATCTGGTACATCGCCGCATCGTCAGTGGCCGCATTCGCCATCGGAAAGAAAGCGGCCTACGCGGTCAGCGCCGGGAACACCATCGCCTACCTGGCCATGCTGGTCTGGATGGGTCAGGCCACCTTCTTCAACGAGGTGATGCTGCTCGCGATCACGCGCATGGTCTTCATCTTCGGCGCGTCGTACTTTTTCCTCATCGGCGTGGCGAACCTGCAGGAGAAGCGGCTGCGCATCCGCCAGCTCGAGATCGAGGAGAGCCGCAAAGTCGAAGAGCTCACGCGCCTCACCCAGGACCTGGCCGACGCCAACCGCCGCATCCAGGAGGCGGACCGCCTCAAGAGCCAGTTCCTGGCGAACATGAGCCACGAGCTGCGCACGCCGATGAACTCCATCATCGGTTTTTCCGAGATCCTCGTGGAGCGCCTGCAGGATAAGGTCGACGCGAAGCATCTCGGATTTCTTCGGCACATCCATACATCCGGACAACACCTGCTCGGCATCATCAACGACATCCTCGACCTCTCGAAGATCGAGGCCGGGAAGATGGAGATCTATCCGGAGTTCTTCTCCATCGCGCCGGTGATCGACAGCGTCTGCCACGTGATGCGCGGCATGACGCGCACGAATGCGCCGTTCATCATCGAGGTGCCGCCCGATCTGCCGCAGATCGAGACGGACCTGGCGAAGTTCAAACAGATCCTCTTCAACCTGCTGTCGAACGCGGTGAAGTTCGCGCCGCCCGACAAGCCGGTGACGATCCGCGCCTGGTTCGAAGGGACGAGCGAGAGCGACGGGCGGATCACGCTGTCGGTGCGCGACGAAGGGATCGGGATCGATCCGGCCCATCACGCCATGATCTTCGAGGAGTTCCGGCAGGTGGATGGCACGGTGCGGCGCGAGTTCGGCGGCACGGGACTCGGGCTCGCGCTGGTCAAAAAATTCGTCGAGCTGCAGGGCGGCCACGTGGCCGTCGACAGCCGCGCCGGCGCCGGCAGCACGTTCTCGTTCACGCTGCCGGTGCGCTCGCGCGCCGCAGTCGTCACGCGCGTGCCGGAGCCGCAGGTGCAGCGCGGCGACCGCGTGCTGGTGGTCGAGGACGACGCGAATGCATACGACCTGATCGCCTCGGCGCTCGGCTCGGCCGGCTTCCTCTCGCTGCGCGCGCGGCACGGTGACGAGGCGCTGCAGCTCGCGCGCGACTCGCGTCCCGTCGCCGTCACGCTCGATCTCGTGCTGCCGGGCGTGGACGGGTGGGAAGTGCTGAAGCGCCTCAAGACCGACGAGGTCACCTGCCGCATCCCGGTGGTGATCATCTCGATGATCGACAATCGCGACCTCGGCATGGCTCTCGGCGCCGACGACTATTTCGTGAAGCCGGTCGACCGCGACCGCCTGCTCGAGCGCCTGCGCGCGCTCACGCGGATGAACGCAGACGGGAAGCCGCGCCTGCTCGTCATCGATGACGACGCCGCCGTGCACGCGCTCCTCGGCGAGGACCTCACCCGCCTCGGCTTCGCCGTCGAAAGCGCGTTCACCGGCGAAGACGGTCTCCGCGTCGCCGATGCGAACGCGCCGGACGTGATCATCCTCGACCTGATGATGCCCGGCATGAGCGGCTTCGACGTCGCCGAGTCGCTCAAGGAAAATCCGCGAACGGCGAACATCCCGATCGTCGTCCTTACGTCGAAAGAGATCTCCCCCGACGAGCGCGCCCTGCTGCACACAAAGGTGTCGACGTTCGTGCAAAAGGGAAAATCCGCGCGCGACCAACTCGTCCGCGAAATCCGCCGCGTTACTGCGTCGTGAACTGACCGGGAACGACGAGGGGCCTCCGGCGGCCGGGGCCACGGGCCCCGGACCCCGTCTGTTGGCCTAGCCTCCGCGACACTGCCTTCCAAGCTCACGACACTGT
>DASVQE010000052.1:0-166201 GCA_036389275.1 Thermoanaerobaculia bacterium | reverse complement strand
GTCGCCGCCGCGGCAGTGCCGAGCGGATCGCCGAAGAAGTAGCTGGGGGACGACCAGAGGCCTCCGGCGGCCGGGGCCACGGGCCCCGGACCCCGTCTGTTGGCCTAGCCTCCGCGACACTGCCGTCCAAGCTCGCGACACTGTGTCGCGGAGGCTAGGCCAACCAATGGGGTCTGGGGCCCTCGGCCCCAGCCGCCGGAGGCCTCCCGTCGTCCCCCGAACCCGTCAGAACTTCAGCGGCCGGACGTAGTGACACGTGTAGCCGCCGGGGTTTTTCTGGAGGTAGTCCTGGTGATACTCCTCGGCCGTCCAGAACTCCTTGGCCGGGACGATCTCCGTGACGATCGGACGCTTCCACGCGCCGGATTTATCGACGCGCGCCTTCACCTGCTCGGCGATCTTCCGCTGCTCGTCGCCGTGGTAGAAGATCGCGGAGCGGTACGACGAGCCGACATCGTTCCCCTGGCGGTTGAGCGTAGTCGGGTCGTGCATCTTGAAGAAGAACTCGAGGATCTGCTCGTACGAGATCTTCGACGGATCGAAACTGATCTCGATCGCCTCCGCGTGACCCTCGTGATTCTGGTACGTGGCGTTCTTCACCGAACCGCCCGTGTAGCCGACCGTCGTGTCGACCACGCCGGGCAGCTTGCGGATCAGATCTTCCATCCCCCAGAAACAGCCGCCGGCGAGCGTCGCCTTCTGCAGCTTCGCGGTCGACGTGGCGTGGCCGTTCGCGGTCTTCTCGAACAGCGACTTGTACTGCCCGTACCCTTCCGCCTCCAGCTTCGACGCCGGGATGAAGCGCAGCGACGCCGAGTTCATGCAGTAGCGCAGCCCGGTCGGCGCCGGACCATCTTCGAACACGTGTCCCAGGTGCGAATCCGCATGCTTCGAGCGCACCTCGGTGCGCGACATCCAGAGCTTGCGGTCCGTCTTCGTGGTGACGTTCTCCGGCGCGAGCGGTTTGGTGAAGCTCGGCCAGCCGGTGCCCGACTCGAACTTGTCGAGCGACGAGAAGAGCGGCTCGCCGGACACGACGTCGACGTAGATGCCGGCCTCGTGATTGTTCCAATACTCATTGCGGAACGGCGGCTCGGTGCCCTCGTTCTGCGTGACGTCGTACTGCAGGGACGTCAGACGCTTCTTGAGCTCGGCGTCCGACGGTTTGGTGAACTGCGACATGGAACGGATACCTCCTTTGGGCGCTTTCGCAGGTGCCGCGGGCAGCGGCGCCGACTGCGACTGCGCGCAACCGAAGAGGAAGACGAGAAACAGCGCTGTCAGTGTGTGATGACGGGATACCACCGCGTGCCTCCTGTGATCGAAACGATGATGCTACGAACGAATATTCGATCCGGATGCACGCGGCGGTGTCAAAAGGGTCAACGGCGCCGCCAGCCGCCGCGGTCGTTCCAGTCGTCGCGTGAGTCGCCGCGGTAGCCGCGATCGGAGTCGGGCCGGTCGTAGCCGGTGCGATCGTAGCCGCCGCGGTCGTAGCGGTCGCGGTCGTGATCCCAGCCGCGATCGGCGCCGTAGCGGTCGAACGGCGGCCGCTCGTTCGGCACCATGAAGCCGCCGCGCTCGTAGTCGCTGCCGCGATACTCGGCGCCGCCCCAGCCGCGGTCGGTGCCGCGATAGGCGCTGCCGCCGTAGGTGCGGACGTAGCTGCCGCGGTACGGATCGTAATCGGCGCCGTAGTTGCGGTCGGCGAAGCTGCGGTCCCCGTAGTTGCGGTCGCGGTCGTAGCGATCGCGGTCGTAATCGGGACGGTCGTAGCCCGGACGTCCGTAGTCGCGGCCCGGCCCGCTATAGGAATCATTACCATAGTGCGGCCGCCGCTCCTCGAAGCGGTCGGGATTCCAGCGATAGGCGTAGCGGCCGTCGTACGCGCCGCGGCGGTAGGCATCGGACTGCCAGCGGTCGCCGCGCTCGCGGTCGGGATCCGGCATCTCATGCTCCGGGTCGTAACCGCCGATGAAACGCTCTCGGTCACGTGGTCTCCACATGCGCGTGCTCCTCCTTTTCACTTCCGAAGAAGTGCAAGAAGCGCACGCGCCGATGCGAGCGCGTCAATGCCGCACGGAGCGCCGTTTCGACTGGATCGTCAGCGTGAGCTGCCGCGTCACCGTGCCGCACCCGTTCTTCACCTCGACCCAGTACGACGTGGTCCGCGTCACCGGTCCGACAGTGATGCTCGCCGCCGTCCCGACCGGCTTCGAGGTGTCGTTCAGCGCGCCCTGGAACCAGCGGATCTGCAGCGGCGCCGTGCCGGTCGCGGTGACGCTGAGCGGCACCGACTGCCCGTACCCGACCACCTGCGACTGCGTCACCGCGGTGATCGCCGGCGCGGTGCACTGCACGGTCAGCGTCACCAGGCGCGACTGCACCGCGCCGCACGAGTTCGCAACCTCCGCCCAGTACGTCGTCGTCTGCGCGATCGGTCCGACCGTGATCGACGCGCCGGTGCCGGCCGGCGCCGAGCGATCCGTCAGCGCGCCGCGGAACCAGGTGATGGTCGTGGAGCCAGTGGCGGCGATGGTGAGCGTCGCGTTCGCGCCGGCGGCCACGGTCTGGTCCTGCGGCTGCGTCGTGATCGACGGCAGCGTGCAGCCGGGCGTGATCGTCACCAGCGGACTGACCGCGACATTGCCGCAGCCGTTCGTCACCCGCACCGAGTAGCTCGTGGCGGTGCTGACGCTGACGGTGATGTTGCGCGAGTTGCCGACCGGCGTGCCGCTGCCGGGCGTCGTGCCGCGGAACCAGGCGTACGACAGCGACTGGCCACTGCTCGTGGCGTTGGCGGTGAGCGTGTACGTGCCATTCGAGTTCTGCACGTACGTCGGCGCGGCGATCTCGACCTCGGGGCAGATCTCGACGACGACGGTGACCGAGGTGCTGTCGGCCGGCGGACCGCACTGCGCGGTCACGCGGACCCAGTAGCTCGTGGTCTGCTGCGGCGTCACGAGTAGCACGCTGCTGTTGCTCGCGGAGATCGGCTGCGAGGTGTCGCCGCTCGTGCCGACGTACCACTGGTACGTGAGCGCGGTGCCGGTGGCGTTGACGCCGAGCTGCGCGGTCTGCCCCTGGTAAATGACCTGCGTGGTCGGCATGTTGGTGATCGACGCCGGGATGCAACCCTGCACCGTCACCGTGGCGGCGTTGCTGTTCGCCGGCGAGCCGCACTGACCGGTCACGCGCGCCCAGTAGCTGGTCGTCTGCGCCGGCGTCACGTTGATGCTCGAGCCGGTGCCGGCCGGCTGCGAGGTGTCACCCGGCGTGCCGATGAACCACTCGTACGTCAGCGGCCCGGTGCCGGTGGCGGTGACGCTGATCGTGGTCGAGCCGCCGGCGGCGACGGTGCGGTTCTGCGGCTGCCCGGTGATCGACGGAGGCGTGCAACTGCTGTCGGTCGAGCAGACGCCGTCGTACACGCAGTCAATCGCATGCGCGTCCCAGTCGCCGACGCCGCCCAGTGCGCCCTGGATCTGCGAGTTCATCACCGCGAGACAGCCGGGCGCCTCGCAGCATTCGAGCGGCGGCGCGCATGGGCCGCCGGTGCCGTTCTGATTCGAGTGACGCAGGCCGAGGGTGTGGCCGAGCTCGTGGGTCATCGCCAGGTCGAACACGTGCGGCGGCAGATTGCCGCTGGTCGCGCCGTCGTTCACCACGACGTCGGAGTGCGTGATGGCGACGAAGGTCTCGCCGTTGAAGGTGAACTCGTCGCAGGTCGGGCCGTCGCAGAACTCGAAGGCCGTGGCCACGACGCCGGGGCAGCAACTGCCGGTGACTTCGCCGTGCGGATCGTTGGCGATGATGCGCGACTCCGCGTCGGGATCGACCGTGTCGCCGCTCGCCGGCGTAGCGCTGCGGAAGTAGCCGATGTTCGGGCTCAGCGAGCGCCACTCGGCGGTGCCGAAGTCGGTGGCGCCGGCCATGTCGAGATTCGACTGCGTCCCGTAGAGCTGCCAGCCGACGTCGAGCGCGCTGTCGCGGCGGCGCGCGCCGGACGGGCCGAGCGGAAAGACGTAGCTGTTCGCGGTGAAGGTCGCCTGCGACTGCACCGGCGGCGCGACATTCGCGCGCGGCGGCATCGCGTAGAGCGGCGCAGCGTTCTCGCCGCGGGCCACGGCGCGCACGTAGTCGAGGAACGGTCCGGCGGCGCGGGCGCGGTCGACGTACGGAGTGCCGTCGCTCTTCCAGCCGGTCACTTCGCCGGCGCGCTCGACCAGCGCGGCGCCGGCGGCGTCGCGCGTGTAGCGGAACGCGCCGAGGGCCAGGGCGTAGGTCGTCCACTCACCGCGGCCGCGCGGCGTGAGGAACAGCAGCACGCGCTCGCCCGCTGCGTACACCGGCGCGCCCGACTGCACCATGCTCCGCCCGTTCACCGAGCCGCCCCACTGCACGACGCGGATCGTGCCGGAGAGATTGCCGCGGATCGACTCGTCGACGCGCACCTCCAGCACCGTCTCCGGCAGGCCGTTCGCGGCGAGCCGCACGTGCTTGGCGGTGACGACGCCGGTGACGATCGGGCCGGCCGCGCGAATCAGCTCGCGGTCGTCGGGGACGACGTACGAGGCGGCGTGCAGCGCCGGCGCGAACAGACAAAGGACGAGCAGGGAAAGGGCAAGGGAACGAACCATGCGACGAATATGCGTGGTTTCGCCGCTGTTTTCAATCGGTCATGAAGAAGAAGCGGCTCCGGGAGCTCGCGCTCGCCTCGCAAACGCGCATCGTCGTCAGCGCCGCGCTCTGGTTGTCGCTGTTCGTTTACGCCGGACGTCCGCTGCTGGTCGGCGCGGCCGTGGCCGGGATCGCGCCCGCCGTCGCCTGGAGCGCGCTGGTCGCGCTCTCGCTCCTGCCGATCCTGCCGCTCGTCTTCCGCCGCCGCGACAATCTGCTGCAGTCGAGCCTCGCCCACTGGACCGGCTACGCGACGCTGGCCATCTTTTCCACGCTCCTCTTCCTCGTCCTCCTCGGCGACGTGGTGCGCGCCGTCTACGCCGCGGTGCGCGTGCTCGCTTCCGCGCCCGGCTGGCCGCTGCTGAATGCGCGCGCGATGAGCCTGACCATCCTCGGCACCGCCGGCGCGCTCTCGCTGGTCGGCCTGGTGCAGGCGCGCTGTCCGCGCGTGCGCCGCGTGCGCATCCCCATCGAGAATCTGCCGCCGGAGCTCGACGGCTACCGCATCGTGCAGTGGAGCGACGTGCACGTCGGACCGACGATCCAGCGCCGCTTCCTCGAGTCGCTGGTCGCGCGCACGAACGCGCTGCAGCCCGACGCGGTGGCCATCACCGGAGACTTCGTCGACGGTCCGCTCGAGGCGCTGGGCGAGCACATCGAGCCGGTGCGCGACCTGCGCGCCCGCGACGGGGTCTTCTACGTGACCGGCAATCACGAGTACTACGGGCGCGCATCCGAATGGATCCCGGCGCTGCAGGATGCCGGGTTCGATTTCCTGAAGAACGAGCATCGCGTGATCGCCCGCGGCACCGCGCGCCTAGTCATCGCCGGCGTGACCGATCCGATGGGGCGCTACACGCACAAGCAGGATCCCGATCGCGCGCTCGCCGGCGCGCCGGAGACGGCAGTAAAGGTCCTGCTCTCCCATCGTCCGCAGACCGCCAAAGCCGCCGACCGCCTCGGTGTGGATCTGCAGCTTTCCGGACATACGCATGGCGGTCAGTTTTTCCCGTTCAACCTGATCATCCATAAGTTCCAGCCGATCGTGGCCGGCCTGCACCGCGTCGGCCGCACCTGGCTCTACGTGAACCGCGGCACCGGCTACTGGGGCCCGCCGTCGCGCCTCGCCGTCGGCGGCGAGATCACGGTCGTAGAGCTGGGAGTGCTTTGAGTTTGGTGTGGGATTCGGGGGACGACGAGGGGCCTCCGGCGGCTGGGGCCACGGGCCCCAGACCCCGCTTGTTGGCCTAGCCTCCGCGACACGGCCTTCCAAGCTCACGACACAGTGTCGCGGAGGCTAGGCCAACCAATGGGGTCGGGCTGGGGCCCTCGGCCCCAGCCGCCGGAGGCCCCCGGCCGTCCCCCGACCCGACACCAAAGTCAGACCACACTTCCCACTCTCCGCCACATTTGCGCCGCAGTCGGTCTTCAGATTGGGGGCATGCGCAACGCGGCTCTCGTCCTTTTCCTGGCTTCCACTGTTTCCGCACAGACCGTTGAAGTGATGCCGGTCACGCCTTCGGCGCGGCTGGTGCGCTCGCTGGCGAGCGGCGAGATCTACAACACCTACGCGCCGAACGGCTTTGCGCTCCTCTGGACGCGCGACGCGCGCCCGACGCCGCAGGCGCTCGCCGTGATCGCGCTGCTGCAGCACGCGGACGAGAAAGGCCTCGCGCCGGCCGACTACTGGCAGCCGCGCCCGATCGCGCTCGGCAGCGACGCCGACCTGGCGCGCTTCGACGTCGCCATCACGACCGGCCTGCTCCGCTATCTCTCCGACGTTCATGTTGGTCGCATCGATCCGCGCCGCACCGGCGTCGACCTCGACGTCGACGCCAAGCGCCTCTACCTGCCGCCGCTCGTGCAGCGCATGGCGAGCGCGAACGACCCCGTCCCGATCGCGAGCTCCGTCGAGCCGCAGCACGACGACTATCGCCGCCTGCTCGTCGCGCTGGCGCAGTACCGCCGCATGAGCGACGGCGCGCCGCTGCCGGTCGTGGCGAAGCTGCAGCCGGGCGATGCGTACGACGCGCTGCCGCAGCTCGCGGAGACGCTGCGCCGCTACGGCGATCTCGCCGGCGACGCGCCGGTCGGCGCGCGCTACGAAGGTGCGCTGGTCGACGCGGTGAAGCACTTCCAGTCGCGCCACGGTCTCGACGCCGACGGCATCATCAGCGCGCGCACCTTCGCCGCGCTGAACGTGCCGCCGTCGGCGCGCGTGGCGCAGATCGAAGCGTCGCTCGAGCGCTGGCGCTGGATGCCGGACGCCAGCGATGCGCCGGCCGTGATCGTGAACATCCCCGAGTTCGGCCTGCGCACTTCGGACGATGCGCTGACGATGCGCGTGATCGTCGGCAAGGCCGCCGGCCACCGCACGCCGCTCCTCGGCGGCGCGATCGAGCACGTCGTCTTCCGCCCGACGTGGTCGGTGCCGGCCAACATCCAGCGCAACGAGATCGTGCCGAAGGTGACGCGCGACCGCGAGTGGCTCTCGCGCAACGGCTTCGAGCTGGTGAGCGACTCCGGGAGCGCGCGCGCGGCGGCGATCGACGACGCCACCATCGAGCAGCTCCGCGCGCGCACGCTGCGCGTCCGACAGCGTCCCGGCGCCTCGAACGCCCTCGGCCTGGTGAAGTTCGTCTTCCCCAACGAGCACGACGTCTATCTGCACTCGACCCCGTCGCCGTCGCTCTTCGCCCGCACCCGCCGCGACTTCAGCCACGGCTGCATCCGCGTCGAAGACCCGGTCGCCCTCGCCGCCTGGTCGCTGCGCGAACAGCCGCAGTGGACCCCGGAGAAAATCCGCGCCGCCATCGCCGGCCAGCGCGACGACCTCTACGTCCGCCTGCCGCAAGCCATCCCGGTGCTGCTCCTCTACGCCACCGCCGTCGCCGAGAAAGACGGGAGCGTGCATTTCTACGAGGACATCTACGGACACGACAACGCCCTCGCACGCGCATCGGAGCGGGTCCGGGCGGTGGGGTTGGTGGCGGAGAGGTAGCGGGACGAGGCTCCTCGGGTCCTCGGCTCCTCGGCTCCTCGGGAGACCACCACCCGAGTAAACCCGAGGACCCGAGGAGCCGAGGAGCCGAGGACCCATCCTTCACGCCATCGCCGCCGCCCCGATCTCCGGATGCGCTTTCGCAAACTCCACCAGCCGCGCCGCGTACGTGCGCAGCGGCGGGACAGCGATGCCGGAGCCGGCCAGGTCGGTGGTGGCGTGCGTGGTGTCGTACGTCGTCGGATGGACGAAGTAGTCGACGGCGTCGGCGGGAATGCGCATCAGGCGATAGACGCCGGGGACCGAGCGGAGCGCGAACTTGGCGAGCGCTTTCGGCAGCGGGATGCGCACCACGGTGCGGCCGGTGGCGGCGGCGAGGACGGAGATGGTTTCGTCGACGGTGAGCGGATTCGGGTCGGCCAGCGCGTAGGTGCGGCCGGCGTTGCCGTGCTGCGCGCTCAGAAAGTCGAGCGCGTTCACCACGAAGTCGCGCGGCACGACGTTGAACGTGTAGCGCGACGGGCGGCCGGCCACCGGCAGCATCGCCACCTGCGGCTGCCGCATCAGCCACTGCATCACAAAGTACGGACCGTCGAACTTCTGCGTGGCGCCGGTGGCGCTGTCGCCCACCACCACCGACGGACGGTAGATCGTGGTCGGGATGCGCGACATCCGCCGCCGCACTTCCACTTCGGCGAGGTACTTAGTCTCCTCGTAGTAATTGTTGAAGCGCTGCCCTTTCTCGAGATCGTCCTCGCGAAAAACGCCGGCGTAGCGGCCGCTGACGTAGCAGGTGCTGACGTAGTGCAGCCGCTCGAGCCGCGGCGCGCGCTCGGCCAGGTCGAGCACGCGCGCCGTGCCGGTGACGTTCACGCGCATCCCGAGCTCGCGCGGCACGGTGAGGTCGTAGATCGCGGCGAGGTGATAGACCTCGCGTACGTCGCGCACATCGATGGCGTCGAGCGACGCGGTGAGGTCGCCGTCCACCAGCCGGATGCGTCCGGCCAGCGCCGGCTGCGCGGCCTCGAGCGCGCGCATGCGGGCCTCCGCCGCCGCGCGGAACTTCGGCTGCACCAGGCAGAGCGCCACGTCTTCGGAGCGGAAGAGCACGCGCGGCAGCAACTCCGATCCGAGGAAGCCGGGAAAGCCGGTGAAGAAAAGCGACGGCACGCCGCGATTATGAAACGCCGCCCAGCTCGCGCACCACGTCCTCCAGCGCTTCCACCACGCGTGACATCCTGTCATAGTCGAGTGTGTCAGGCGTATCACTGCGTGTGTGATAGTGCGGATTGCGGAAGAGCGCCGTGTCGGTGACCATCACCGCCGGATAGCCGAACTGCCAGAACGCCCACTGATCCGACCAGCCCGCGCCCGGCACCGCCTCCGGCAGCACCGCCGTCTGCAGCGGCACCGCGGCCTGTTTGCGATAGGCGCGCTTGCAGCGGTTCACCAGCGCCGCCGACTTCACGTTGCCCACGAGCCCGATGAAATCGCCCGTGTCGGGATAGAGCGCCGCCAGCGGCTGCGGGTACTGCTGCGAGCCCTTGCGCGTGTCGTAGTAGCCGACGGACTCGAGGCTCACCATCGCCACGATCTTCTCTTTCCGCTCGCTGCAGCGCCTCGCGTACTGCCAGCTCCCCATGTCGCGCGTCTGAAAGTGCGGCGGCTCTTCGTTCGCGAAGGCGACGAAGCGCAGCGTGCGCGCCGGCCTCGCCTGCGCGAAGCGGCGCGCCAGCGCCAGCATCGCCGCGGTGCCGCTGGCGTTGTCGTCGGCGCCCGGCGCGTCATCGACGGCGTCGTAGTGCGCGCCGATCACCACGATCTCCTCCGGACGCGTCGCGCCGCGCAGCTCCGCCTCGATGTTGTCGACGCGCGTCGCGCCATCGCTCATCGCGAATGTCTGCCGCGTCACGCGATAGCCGGCCGCCTCCAGCTCGCGCACGATGTCGTCCGCGGCCGCGTGCAGATTCGCAGGCACGAACGTGTTGCGCGGCGCGCGCGCGCAGAGCCGCTCCACGTCGCGCCGCAGCTCCGCGGCCAGCGCGCGCTGCCGCTCGCCGGCAGGTGCGAGCGGCAGCGGACGTGCGTTGCGGCCGCGCGCGAAGACGACCGCGCCGATGACGAGCACCAGCACGATCGCGAGAATGACGACCGCTCGCACGTCAGCTATTGCGGCGCCGGGAAGGCGATCTGCGACCAGGCGTCGCCCGTCACGTTGTCGATCGACGACGCCCACGCTTCGAACGACGACGACGGCGTCGGGCTGATGTTCTGCACCACCACCTGGAACGAACCCGTTCCCGCACCGGCCAGCGTGATCTGCCGGATCGAGCGCGACGGCATCTCGAACTCGACCGGCGTCTCCGCGCCGCCCGTGCTGCCGACCGCCGTCACGCGAAAGCGCTGCGCGGAGCTCGACAGGTTGGTGATGCCGGCGTTGAGGCGGTACTGATCGCTGCGACGCACGCCGAAGATCCAGCGCAGCGGGCCGGCCGCGCTCGTGTGAATCACCGCCGGAAACGTCTGCGACATCGTCCCGTTCGGGACGTTCGGCTCGGGCGTCCAGATGCGCGAGGTCACGTGGATGCGCGCGTTCTCGTCGATCGAGCCGTCGGCATTGACGCCGACGATCTCGATCCCGCCGAGGCCGCTGCGCTTCATCACCGTGGCCACGAAGTTTTCCGAGAAGAAACCGCTGCGCGCGGGCAGCTCGATGCGGAACGGCTCGAGGTCTTCGCCGCTCTCGCCTTCCGGCAGCCAGCGCAGCTCGATGTTCTGGGTGACGTCGCGGAAGTTGATGATGCTGATGTCGCTGCGGAAGTGCGTGTTGTTGTTGCCCTGCACTTCGCCGGCGATGGGGATGACCATGCGGTTGGCCGAGGTCTCGGGGACGAAGAGATCGTTCGGCTGCGGCTTGAGCTGCGCGAAAACGGCCGGGACCGTGAGGAGAACGGCGAGAAAGAGAGCTGGGATGCGCATGAGCAGCGGTGTAGCAACGCCTGCGCCGGAGCGGACTGCGCCGCGGCGCGCGCGCGCCCGTTCGTCATCGAAGGTTTTGCGCCCGCGGAATTTCCGGGGCAACAAACTTGCACCCGCGACCGCTTTCGGTGCTGTTCAACTACAACCGAGGTGTCTTGATGCGTATCGCTGTTCGAGTTCTTCTCGTTGCGCTGGTCGTCGCCATCCTCACTCCTGCCGCCCAGGCGCAGTACTTCGGGCGCAACAAGGTCCAGTGGGAGAACTTCGATTTCAAGGTGCTCCAGACCGAGCACTTCGACATCTACTACTACGACCAGGAAGCGGACGTCGTGCGCGACGTCGGCCGCCAGGCGGAGCGGTGGTACGCGCGGCTCTCGCGCGTGTTCAACCACTCCTTCCGCCGCAAGCCGATCGTGCTCTACGCCAACTCCGCCGACTTCCATCAGACCACCACCACCGGCGGGATCATCGGCGAAGGCACCGGCGGTTTCACCGACGCCTTCATGAACCGCGTCGTGCTGCCGCTCACCGGCGACTACGCGGAGAACGACCACGTCCTCGGCCACGAGATCGTGCACGTCTTCCAGTACGACATCGCCGCCACCGCGAATCAGAACCGCCGCCGCTTCGCCCTCGAGGCGATGCCGCTGTGGCTCGTCGAAGGCATGGCCGAGTACTTTTCGAAAGGCCGCGTCGATCCGCTCACCTCGATGTGGATCCGCGACGCCACCGTCTACGACCGCCTGCCGAATCTCCGCACGCTCACCCGCGATCCGCGCTACTTCCCGTACCGCTACGGCGAAGCGCTGATGGCCTACATCGGCGCGCGCTTCGGCGACGAGTCGGTGGTGCGCTACTTCCTCGCGGCCGGCGCGGTCGGCGTCGAAGAAGCCTTCCAGCGCGCGCTGTCGATGTCCGACAAACAGCTCTTCGCCGACTGGGCCGAGTCGGCGCGCGAGCTCTACAACCCGATCATCCAGGCGCGTGCGAACAGCACCGGCAACCCGATCGTCGGCCGCAAGCCGGTGATGGGCAAGAAGCGCGGCCGCGGCTCGAGTGAGCTGAACGTCGGCCCGGCGCTCAGTCCCGACGGCCGCTATCTCGCGTTCCTCTCGGCGCGCGAGCTCTTCTCCATCGATCTCTTTCTCGCCGACGCGCACACCGGCAAGGTGATCCGCAAGCTGGTGTCGTCCGATCGCGATCCGCACTTCGAGTCGCTGCGCTTCATCGAGTCGGCCGGCGCCTGGTCGCCCGACAGCCGCCGCCTCGCCTTCATCACTTTCGCCAAAGGCGACAACCTGCTCTCCATCGTCGACGTCGAGTCGCGCCACATCGATCACATCAAGGTGCCGGGGCTCGAGGCGATCACCAACGTAGCCTGGGCGCCGGACGGCCACACCGTCGCCATCGCCGGCCAGACCACCGGCGTGAGCGATCTGTTCCTCTACGACCTCGACTCGAAGCAGGTGCGGCGCCTCACCGCCGACAAGTTCGCCGACATGCAGCCGGTCTTCTCGCCCGACGGCCGCACCATCGCCTTCGTCACCGACCGCGGCACGAACACGGTGCTCGAGCAGTTGCGCTTCACCGAGATGCGCCTGGCCACCATCGACGTCGCCAGCGGCGCGGTGCGGCTCATCGACGCGTTCCCGGCGGCGAAGCACATCAATCCGCAGTGGTCGCCCGACGGCACCGCGCTCTACTTCATCAGCAATCCGGAAGGCATTCCGGATGTCTATCGAATCGGACTTACGGATGGACGTCTTTCCAAACTGACGTCCGTGCAGAGCGGCGTGGCCGGCATCACCGAGATGTCGCCGGCGCTGACGGTGGCGTCGCGCAGCGGCGACATCGCCTTCTCGGTGTTCGAGGACGACAACTACAACCTCTACACGCTGCCGCCGCAGACGGCCGGCACCGAGATCGCCGCGACGCCGGCGCCGTCCGAGGGTGCCGCTCCGCGCGGCGCGCTCCTGCCGCCGTTGCGCGGCGGCGGCTCGGAGATCACCAACTACCTGATGCGGCCGGAGGAAGGTCTGCCGCCGTCGACCGCGGAGTTCCGCGAGCGCAACTACAGCCCTGACCTCCATCTCGCCTACCTCGGCCCGCCCAGCCTCGGCGTCGGCGTCGGCAACTTCGGCGTCGGCGCGGGCGGCAGCGTCAGCGCCTTCTTCAGCGACATCCTCGGACAGCACAACGTCGGCTTCACCTTCCAGGGCGGCGGCACCAGCGGCGGCGGCTCGTCGAATCTCGCCGAGCAGCTCGGCGGCGAGCTGTTCTACCTCAACCAGAAATCGCGCCTGAACTGGGGCGCCGACCTCACCCACATCCCCTACGTCTACGGCGAGGCCGCGGCCTTCCGCGACGTGGTCAACGTCGACGGGCAAAACGTCCTCGCCGACATCTATCAGCAGTACCGCGAAGTGCAGATGATCACCGACGTGAGCGGCCTCGCGCAGTATCCGTTCAGCACGACGCGCCGCCTCGAAGGCGCGGTCGGCGTGCAGCGCTACGCGTTCCGCCGCGAGCTCGAGACGGTGATCGTGGTCGGGAATGACATCGTCGACCGCACCAACGAGCGGCTGCCCGGCTCGTTCACGATCAACCTGAGCAAAGCGTCGAGCGCGTTCGTCGGCGACAGCTCGATCTACGGCTTCATCTCGCCGATCAACGGCACGCGCTACCGCTACGAAGTCGAGGCGCTGCGCGGCGACTTCTCGTTCCAGACCGCGCTCGCCGACTGGCGCCGCTACTTCTTCATGCGCCCGCTGACGCTCGCGGTGCGCGGCCTGCACTACGGCCGCTACGGCGGCGGCGCCGAGGATGAGCGCCTCACGCCGCTCTACCTCGGCCAGGGCTCGCTCGTGCGCGGCTACGATCCCTACTCGATCAACGCCTCCGAGTGCGTGGCCGCGCCGGGAACGACCGCCTGTCCCGTGTTCGACCGCCTGGTCGGCTCGAAGATCGCGGTCGGCAGCGTCGAGCTCCGCGCGCCGCTCCTCGGCACGCGCGAGTTCGGCCTGATCAACGCCTCGTTCCTCCCGACCGAGATCTTCGCCTTCGCCGATGCCGGCGCCGCCTGGACGCGCAACGACAAGGTCGACTGGCGTTACACCACCACCAGCGACGCGCGCGTGCCGGTCTTCAGCGTCGGCGCGGGACTGCGCATCCTGCTCAGCTACATCCCGCTCGAGTTCTACGCCGCCAAGCCGTTCCAGCGCCCGAACGAAGACATCGTCTACGGCTTCAACATCATCCCCGGCTGGTAGTGCTTGTCCTTCATCCCACCGCGTGAGTTCGAGCGCCTCGTGACCGAGGCGCTCGCCACGCTTCCGCCGGAATTCGCGCAGCTCGTGCGCAACGTCGCCATCGTGGTCGAGGAGGAGCCGAGCGACGAAGATCTCGAGCTGCTCGACGACGAGCACGGCGAGCTGCTCGGCATCTACCGCGGCGTCGCGCTCACCCAGCGCACGCACGACATGCTCCCGATGCTGCCCGACCAGATCGCCATCTTCCGCGGCCCGATCAACCGCGTGGCGCGCACGCGCGGCGATGCCCTGCACGAGATCCGCGAGACGGTGATCCACGAGCTCGGCCACTACTTCGGCCTGCACGATCACGACATGGAGTACTGACCGCCGCGGCGGTTGCTACACTTCGCTCTCCATGAAAGTGGTCGTCCTCTACGCCGCGGTCGGCGGCGTGCTGATCGCGCTCCTGAAAGTGATCGAGTACAAGCACTTCATCCGCGAGTACCCGTCCGAGATCTACGGCGGCCTGCTGGCCGTGATCTTCACCGCGATCGGCATCTACCTCGGCCTCAAGTGGACGCGCCCGAAGGAGCTGGTGGTGGTGCGCGAGGTGCCGGTCCGCATCGACGGTCCGTTCGTGCTCGATCGCGCACGGCTGGAGGAGGTCGGCCTGACCGCACGCGAGCACGAGATCCTGGCGCTGATGGCCGAAGGGCTCAGCAACCGCGAGATCGGCGAGCGGCTGTTCGTGTCGGAGAACACGGTCAAGACCCACTCGTCGCGACTGTTCGGAAAAATGCAGGTCAACCGCCGCGTGCAGGCGGTGCAGAAGGGAAAAGAGCTGGGCCTCATCCCCTGATTCATACTTTCGTTGACCCGAAATCACCCGAAAGTAAGGCGACTCCGTCGGCGCTCCGCCGCTACCTTGCGCGGCGAAAGGGAAAGTAAAACCATGAAACGAATCGTCCTGATTTTCGGCGTGATCTCCGGCCTCATCTCCTCGGCCCTGATGTTCCTCACCCTGCCGTTCATGCACGACCAGATGGTCGAGAACGGCACCGGCTACATCGTCGGCTACACCTCGATCTTCCTCTCCTTCCTCCTCGTTTTCTTCGGCATCCGCTCGTATCGCGAGAACTCGGGCGGCACGATCTCGTTCGGACGCGGCGTGGCGGTCGGCCTGCTGATCACGCTGATCTCCTGCGTCTTCTACGTGGCGTCGTGGCAGGTGATTTACTACAAGATGATGCCGGACTTCGCCGACCGTTACAGCGCGGCGGAGATGAACAAGCTGCGCAAAGAAGGCGCCTCCGCCGAGCAGATGGCGGCGAAGGCGAAGGACATGCAGCAGATGAAGGACATCCTCGAGAACCCGGTGCTGAACGTGGCCATGACCTTCATCGAGCCGTTCCCGGTGGGGCTGGTGGTGACGCTCGTGTCGGCCGCGGTGCTGCGCAAGCGGAACCCGGCCGCCGTCGCCGGAGTCGCGCAGACGGTCTGATTCTCCGGCGCGGCGTCCATTCTCGTGGAGCGTTTCCTCCACATTTGTCGATGTCGCGTTCGCGTGAACTTCCTTAGTTGATTCTGCGCGCGTGAGTTACGCGCGCGGCATGCGCGGCAGCGGCGCTGCAGGGTGAGCGGCGGCAAGGAGGTTCCCGATGAAACGCCTGCTCGTCGCCGCCGCTCTGCTCCTCGCCGCCTGTCAACACTCGCATCCTTTCGCGCCGCGGGCCGCGCTCGCGGTCGCGCCGGAGCTCGCGCCGGGAACGCTGGCCGGAGTCGTCGTCTCGGACGAAGGCTCGCCGCTTCCCGGCGTGATGGTGACGATCGACGGTGCGCCGCCGCGGACGGTAGTCACCGACGGCGACGGCAAGTTCCTCTTCGAGCGGCTGGCGCCGGGCGCGACGTACCACGTCGAGGCGGCGCTGGCCGGCTTCGGCACGGCGAAACGCGAGGCCGTCCTGCCCACCGCCAGCGGCGCGCGGATGGAAGTGGCCATCCGGGCGGCGGTCTCGCAAACGATCACCGTGACGGCGGAGGCGCCGCTGGCCTGGTGGAAGACCAGCGCGGCGTCCGTGCCGGAGCCGGAGCCGGACGAGGTCGCGCAGTACGCCGCCTTCGAGGATCACGACTGGAAGACGGCGGCGAAGGAGCGCGTGACCACCTTCGCCATCGACGTCGACCGCGCCTCGTACGCGAACGTCCGCCGCTTCCTCCGCGGCGGCGCGCTGCCGCCGCGCGACGCGGTGCGTATCGAGGAGATGGTCAACTACTTTACTTATGACTATCCGCAGCCGTCCGCTGATGCGCCGTTCTCCGTGACCACCGAGGTGGCGGGCTGCCCCTGGAATCCCGAGCACCGACTGCTGCGCATCGGCATCCAGGGCCGCAATCTCGACGAGTGGAAGATGGCGCCGAACCACCTCGTGTTCCTCATCGACGTCTCCGGCTCGATGGGCGTGCCGAACCGGCTGCCGCTGATCCAGCGCTCGCTGCGCACGCTGGTCGAGCAGTTGCGCGCCGAAGACCGCGTGGCCATCGTGGTCTACGCCGGCGCGGCCGGGCTGGTGCTGCCGGCGACGTCGGGCGCCGACAAATCCACGATTCTCTCCGCCATCAACGCACTCTCCGCCGGAGGCGCGACGGCCGGTGCCGCGGGCATCGAGCTGGCGTACGCGATCGCGGAGCAGCAGTTCGATCCGCGCGCGAACAACCGCGTCATCCTCGCCACCGACGGCGACTTCAACGTCGGCATCAGCGATCCCGACGCGCTCGAGAAACTGATCGAGCAGAAACGCGCCGGCGGCATCTTCCTCTCGACCGTCGGCGTCGGCGATGACAACTTCCAGGACGCGCGCATGGAACTGCTCGCCGACAAAGGGAACGGGAACTACAACTATCTCGACTCGGATGACGAAGGAGAGAAGGTCTTCCGCCGCGAGCTCACCGGCACGCTGGTGACGATCGCGAAGGACGTGAAGGTGCAGCTCGAGTTCGATCCGGCGCAGGTCGCGTCGTATCGCCAGATCGGCTACGAGAATCGCGCGCTGAAAAACGAAGACTTCGACGACGACGCAAAGGATGCGGGCGAGCTCGGCGCCGGCCACTCGGTGACGGCGCTCTACGAGTTGGTGCCCGCGCGCGGCGCACGCGGCGGCGCAATCGCCACGATCAAGCTGCGCTACAAGCAGCCCGACGGCGACACCAGCCGCCTGCTCGAAGCGGTCGCGAGCGACGATGGCAAGAGCATGTACGAGGCCTCACCCGACCTGCAGTTCGCGGCCGCCGTCGCGGAGTTCGGCATGCTCCTCCGCCACACACGCCACGACGGCCACGTCACCTGGGACGACGCGCTGCAACTCGCACGCACCGCGCGCGGCGTCGACGCCGACGGCACGCGCACCGAGTTCCTCACGCTGCTCGAGACCGCGCGCACGATGCGCTGATGTTGCGTGACGGAATCGGGGGACGACGAGGGGCCTCCGGCGGCTGGGGCCACGGGCCCCAGACCCCGTCTGTTGGCCTAGCCTCCGCGACACTGCCGTCCAAGCTCACGACACGGTGTCGCGGAGGCTAGGCCAACCAATGGGGTCTGGGGCCCTCGGCCCCAGCCGCCGGAGGCCTCCCGTCGTCCCCCGATCCGCCACGCAACGTTCAGCGATTCTTGATCGCGAGCAGCTCGACGTCGAAGACCAGCATCCCTTGGGGCTTTGTTTTGTCGTTCGCGTAGGCGAGCTTTGATGGGATCCAGAAGCGCACCTGCTCGCCCGTGGTCATGAGCTGCAGCCCTTCCGTCCAGCCTTTAATCACTGCGTCGAGCGGGAACTCCGCCGGCTGGCCGCGGAGGACCGAGCTGTCGAACATCCGGCCGTCCGTCGTCCAGCCGGTGTAATGCACCGTCACCGTATCGCGGCGCGTCGGATGCACGCTGCCGGTGCCGGGGCGCAGCACCTTGTACGCGAGACCGGAGGCAGTGGTCGTGGCGTCGGCGGGCGGCGCGGCGACGTCGGCCGGAACCTTCGGGCGATGGATGATCTCGACCACTTCCGAGTCGATCACCATCCCGCCCGTGTCCATCTTGCCGGCCGTCAGCGCTGCTGGAACCCAGGCGCGGCGCCGCTCGCCCGCGGTCATCCCGACGACTGAGGCGCCCCAGCCGGGGATCATCTTCGTCACCGCGATCACCAGCGACTGCGGCGCGGCCACGTCCTGCACCAGCGTGCCGTCGGACTTCCAGACCGTGTAGCGCAGCCGCACCAGATCGTCCGCCGCCACCTTCTCCGTCCCCGTGCCGGCGACGAGCGTCTTCGTCAGCAGCCCGTCGTCGCCGCGCACGGCATCGGCCGGCGGCGCGGTGAGATCGGCCGGCGGCTGCGGCTTTTCGGCGGCAACGAGTGAGACGGCGGCGAACGCAAGGACGAAGAGGCGGACCCGTTTCATGGCCGCAGCATTGTACGGGCCGCCGCGGCGCGGCGCTGTCGCATCCATGTCACGGCCGCGCGCTAATCGCGCGGCACGTGAAACGGCACTTCGTCGTCTACCGCCGCCGCGCTGTACTCGCGCTCTTCGTCAGAAACGTTCTCGTCTTCGATGCGATAGGTGCGGATGTCTTCCATGATGTCTCCTCGTTACGAGCTCGTTTCTCAGAACTGCGCCGCTTCCGTAGACCCTTCGAGTGCCGTCGTCGACGACTCGCCGGCGCTCACGACTTTGGCTACCTCGTCGAAATAGCCGGTGCCCACTTCGCGCTGGTGGCGCGTGGCGGTGTAGCCGTGCGCTTCGGCGGCGAACTCCGACTGCTGCAGGCGCGAGTAGGCGGTCATCCCTTCGGCGGCGTACTCGCGCGCGAGCTCGAACATCGAGAAGTTCAGCGCGTGGAAACCCGCCAGCGTGACGAACTGGAATTTGTAGCCCATCGCTCCGAGCTCGCGCTGGAAGCTCGCGATCTCCTCGGCCGACAGCTTCTTCGCCCAGTTGAACGACGGCGAGCAGTTGTACGCCAGCAGCTTGCCGGGATACTGCGCGTGCACGCCTTCGGCGAACTGCCGCGCCTCTTCGATGTCGGGCGTCGAGGTCTCGCACCAGAGCACGTCCGCATGCGGCGCGTAGGCGACGGCGCGGGCGATGGCCATCTCCAGACCGTTCTTGATGCGGAAGAAACCTTCCGGCGTCCGCTCGCCGGTGATGAACGGATGATCGCGCTCGTCGACGTCGCTGGTGAGCAGCGTGGCGCTGTGCGCGTCGGTGCGCGCGACGACCAGCGTCGGCACACCCATCACGTCGGCGGCGAGGCGCGCGGAGACGAGCGTGCGGATGAACTGCGAGACCGGCACGAGGACTTTGCCGCCGAGGTGACCGCACTTTTTCTCGGACGCAAGCTGATCCTCGAAATGCACCGCCGCGGCGCCTGCCTCGATCATCATCTTCATCAGCTCGAAGGCGTTCAGCGCGCCGCCGAAACCCGCCTCGGCATCGGCGATGATCGGCGCGAACCAATGCGTGCCGCTGCGCCCTTCGCAGTGATCGATCTGATCGGCGCGCTGCAGCGCCTGATTGATCCGCTTGACCACCTGCGGCACCGAGTTCGAGGGATAGAGACTCTGGTCGGGGTACATGTGGCCGGCCAGATTCGCGTCGGCCGCCACCTGCCATCCGGAAAGATAGATTGCCTTCAGTCCGGCACGCACCTGCTGGATGGCCTGGTTGCCGGTCAGCGCGCCGAGGGCGTTCACGTACGGCTCGGTCTTGAGGAGCTGCCACAGACGATCGGCGCCCATCTTCGCCAGCGTGTACTCGATGTCGACCGAGCCGCGCAGCCGCAGCACGTCTTCCGCCGTGTAGTCGCGCGTGACGCCGTCCCACCGCGGATTGCTCTCCCAGTCGCGCTCGATCAGTTTCGGGGTCCGTGCTTCTTTCAACTTCGGCATGCAGTTCAACTCCGTTCTTCAGCGTTCCAGTTGCAGCAGCTCGCGATACGCGGGCAGCGTCAGAAAATCAGCCAGCTCATCGGCCAGGATCAGTTCGTCGAAGATGCGCGCGGCGACGTCGAGATGCGGATGCTCGCCATTCGCGCGGATCGTGGAGAGCTCCTCGTCGCGGATGCGCGCGTAGAGCTCCGCGTCGACCGTGCGGCCGTCGCCGAGCTTCGCGCCGTGATGGATCCACTGCCAGAGCTGCGTGCGCGAGATCTCGGCCGTGGCCGCGTCTTCCATCAGGTTGTAGAGCGGCACCGCGCCCGAGCCGCCGAGCCACGCCTCCAGATAGAGCACGCCGACGTTGTAGTTGTGGCGCAGCCCTTTCTCCGTGATCTCGCCTTCCGGCAACCGCAGCAGCGCCTCGGCCGTGACGCGCACGTCGTCGCGCGTCTTGCCGATCTGATTCGGCGACGGCATGTGCTCGTCGAACACGCGTTTCGCCACCGGCACCAGTCCCGGATGCGCGACCCAGGTGCCATCGTGGCCGGCGCGCACCTCGCGCAGCTTGTCGGCTTCGACCTTCGCAAAGGCCGCGGCGTTCGCCGCCTCGTCGTTCTTGATCGGGATCTGCGCGGCCATGCCGCCCATGGCGTGAATGCCGCGGCGGTGACAGGTCTGGATCAGCAGGTCGACGTACGCGGCGAGGAAGGCCTTGTCCATCGTGATCGAGGCGCGGTCGGGCGTGAGAAAGTCGTGGCGCGCCCTGAATTTCTTGATGAACGAGAAGATGTAATCCCACCGCCCGCAATTGAGGCCGGCCGAGTGGTCGCGCAGCTCGTAGAGGATCTCGTGCATCTCGAACGAGGCGAGGATCGTCTCGATCAGCACCGTGGCCCGGATGGTGCCGTTCGGCAGCCCGAGCTCCTGCTGCGCGCGCACGAAGACGTCGTTCCAGAGCCGCGCCTCCAGGTGCGACTCCATCTTCGGCAGATAGAAATACGGACCGCTGCCGCGCGACACCAGCTCCTTCGCGTTATGAAAAAAATAGAGCGCGAAATCGAAGAGGCTCGCGCTGACCGGCTTGCCGTCGACGTAGACGTGCTCTTCGACCAGGTGCCAGCCGCGCGGCCGCACCAGCAGCGTGGCGATGCGGTCATTGAGGCGGTACTGTTTTGCGCCGGACGCAAACGAGATCGTGCGCCGCACCGCGTCGCGCAGGTTGAGCTGCCCTTCGATGCAGTTCGCCCACGTCGGCGCGTTCGCGTCTTCGAAGTCGGCCATGAAGACGTTCGCGCCGGAGTTGAGGGCGTTGATGATCATCTTCCGGTCGACCGGACCGGTGATCTCCACGCGGCGGTCCTGCAGGTCGTCCGGGATCGGCGCGACCGTCCAGTCGCTCTCGCGGATCTCGCGCGTCTCCGGCAGGAAATCGGGCAGCTCGCCGGCATCGAGCCGCTGCTTCCGCTCTTCCCGTTTCGCGAGCAGTTCCTCGCGCCGCGGGTTGAACTCCTTCTGCAGCAGCGCCACGAACGCGAGGGCGTCGTCGGAGAGGATCTCCTCCCACTCCGGACGCACCAGTCCGCGCACGTCGATGTCGGTATCGATTGCGTACGTCATGCTGTCACAATGCTGAGCACGCGGCGCGCCAGAGTCAATAAATCCAGACTCAAGCGTATGTTGCGCAGTCACAAGCAGTAAAGAATGACTTGTAAAGCAGTCAACGCTTGTAAAGAAAGGCGCGAGGACGGAGAATCCCCACAGGAGCTCATGTCCAGAAACGTGCCAGCTCGAATCTGAAGGAGCAGCGGATGGCGAACCGGCTCGGCGGAAAAGTGCGGGCGATGCGGCGGCGGGAGCAGCTCACGCAGACGCAGCTCGCGCAGCAACTCGGCATCTCGCCGAGCTATCTCAATCTGATTGAAAGCAACGCCCGGCCGCTGCCGTCGCATCTGCTGGTGAAGCTCGCCCAGATCTTCCACGTCGAGTTGCAGGCCTTCGCGGACGACAGCCAGGCGCGGCTCGCCGACGATCTGCAGGAAGTCTTCGCCGATCCGCTGCTCGAGGAGCACGCCGTCACCACGGGCGACGTGCGCGAGCTGGCCGAGAGTCCCGCCGCCGCGCGCGCGATCCTCTCGCTCTTCCACGCGTACAAGAGCTCCGTCTCGTCGATGCGCGATCTCGCCTCGCAGCTCTACGACCGCCTCGACGCCGGCGAGGCCGGCGCGACGGGTCGCGCGTTCCACGGCGTCGATCCCGCCCACCTGCCGAGCGAGGAAGCGTCCGACGTGATCCAGGAGAACGTCAACTTCTTTCCCGAGCTCGAGACCGCGGCGGTGCAGCTCGCCGAACGGGCGAAGCTCGACCGCGGCGACATGTACCGCTCGCTGGTCGCGTATCTCCGCACGCGGCACGGCATCGAGGTAGCGCTCATGCCGATCGTGCGCGACCGCGGCTTCATCCGCCGCTACGATCCGGCCGCGCGCGTGATCTCGCTCTCCGAGGTGCTGCCGCCGTGGAGCCGCCAGTTCCAGCTCGCGCATCAGTTGGGGCTGATCGATGCCGCGCCGGTGATCGACGCGATCATCGAGCGCTCGCAGAAGAACCTCACTACGCCCGAGTCGGTGAAGCTCTGCCGCGTGGCGCTGGCGAACTACTTCGCCGGCGCGCTGCTGATGCCGTACGACGACTTCCATCGCCTGGCCGAGGAAGTGCGCTACGACATCGAGCTGCTGCAGCATCACTACACGGCGAGTTGGGAGCAGGTCTGCCATCGCCTCACCTCGCTGCGCAAGCCGGGCATGGCCGGCGTGCCGTTCCACTTCGTGCGCGTCGACATCGCCGGCAACATCTCCAAGCGCTTCTCCGGCACCGGCATCCGCTTCGCCCGCTTCTCCGGCTCCTGTCCGCGGTGGGACGTGCATGCTGCTTTTTTGACGCCCGGACGGATCCGCACCCAGCTATCCAAAATGCCTGACGGAACTGCGTACTTCTGCATCGCGCGCACGATCCGCAAGAGCTACGGCTACGCGTCCGGCGACGCGCTCATGGCCGTCGGCATCGGCTGTCCGGTGAAGGACGCGCGCAAGCTCGTCTACGCCGACGGCTACGAGCTCGATCATCTCGAGGCGGCCGTGCCGATCGGCACGACCTGCCGCCTCTGCGAGCGCATCGACTGCGAGCAGCGCGCGTTCCCGCCGCTCCAGCATGGAGTGAAGGTGGATGAGAACGTGCGCGGGCGTTCGTTCTACGCGCCTGCCGCGGCGGCCGTCGAGGCGACGACGGCGGCGAAGCCGAAGCGCAAAGCGCGCTGACTCGCGTTCTACGTTCCGAACCGGTACTGCAGCGCTCTGCGGATCTCGTCGAGCTCCTGCGACTCGCCGGCGCCGAGCGGTTTGGAGATCTCGATCGGCTTGTGCGACGGGTCGCTGAACGAGATCACACAGTAGTCGGCGCCCGGCGGCTCGATCACGTCGGCGATCTCGCTGCCATCGCGTCCGAGCTCTCCCATCGCCTCGCGGGCCATGCGGCGGATACGGTCTTCGAAGTCGGTCATGAAGAAAGAATGGGCAGGAGAGCAGTTCTCCTGCCCATTCGGTTTGCTACGCGGTGACGGCGGTCCGGCAATGCTGGTCGAAGGCGGCGGTCAGCTCGGCGGCGAGGTCGTGCGCGTGGCGTCCTTCGATCTGCCAGCGCTCGAGCATCTTCACCACCTGGCCGTCCTTGAACAGCGCGATCGACGGCGACGACGGGCGGAAGCCGACAAAGTACTCGCGGGCCCGCTGCGTCGCCTCGCGGTCGTTGCCGGCGAAGACGGTGATCATGCGATCGGGTTTCACGTCGTGCTCGAGAGCCATGGCCACGGCCGGACGGGCCATGCCGGCCGCGCAGCCGCAGACCGAGTTGACCACGACCAGCACGGTGCCTTTCTTCTGGCCGAGGACCGCGTCGACTTCGGCAGCCGTCCGCGTCTCCTCGATCCCGAGCCGCGTGAGCTCCTGGCGCATCGGCGCGACGATCATTTCATCGTACATAGTTCCTCCAGTCGCGGATGATACCCGCGGCGTCAATGCTGGTGGCTGTCGTCGACATTCAGCGAGCTCACCATCGACTGCAGCACGCTCCCGTACGCCTTCGCATCCTGCTCCGGCGTGACGAACAGCGCGTAGATCAGATGTCCGTCGGGCAGCGCGCGCGTCACGATGGTGAGGCGCTCGTCGATGTTCGTGTTCGGGTTGCGTCCGCGCAGGCTGGCCGCGAGCGCGGTGCGTCCGTCGACCGCGATCTGCTGGCCGGAATTGCGGATCACGCGCAGATGCGGGCTGCTCTGCTGAATCTGCGCGATGAGGTCCTGCGTCGCATCCTGCAGCGTGGTCGACGTGCGCGAGCCGGCGCTGCCGCGCAGCGACGAGCCGGGCGTGTTTCCGAACGGGTCGTAGTGATTGATGATCATCCCGTACAGCACTTCGGTGCGGCCGCCTACGTTGGCCAGGCCGCCTTCCGGGGCGATGGTCACGCCGAAGCCGTTGCTCTGGTAGACGCGCCAGTTCGACGGATAGCCGATCTGGAACGTGCGCGAGGCGTTCGTGTAGGTGCGGAACTGGCGCGACGGCGCTTCGACGCGGCCCGCGCCGCTGCTGCTGGTCATCGGCGGATAGTCGCCGTTGGTCGTGTCGCCGCCGGTCCGGCGCGTGCCGTTCTGCGCGATCTGGCCGAGCGTCTGCGCGCGGCCGTAGCGGTTGAGGCTCTGCTTCACGCTGGCGAGCTGCTGCACGTTCTGCGTCGGCGTGGCCGGCTCGCGCAGGAGCTGCCGCTCTTTCTCGATGCGCGCGATGCGGTCCGGCGGCGCCGGGTGATCCGACATCCACGAAGTCTTGCGCGCCTTGTCGACGCTCTCGAGCTTGTGGAAGAAGCTCACCATGTCGGCCGGCGTGTAGCCGCTGGCCGCGAGGATCTGCGCGCCGCGGATGTCGGCCTGCGACTCGAGGTCGCGTCCGAACTTCAGGAAGAGCGCGTTGAGGCCGACGCCGCCGACGGTGTTGAGGATCTGGGCGGTGTTCTGCCCGACCTTGCCGCCGAGCAGTCCGCCGAGGATCTGCAGGCCGGCCTGCGCCGCATACGCCTTCGAGGCCTGATGCGTGCCGTGGCGCAGCGCCACGTGCGCGATCTCGTGCGCGATCACGCCGGCCACTTCGCCTTCATTGCTGGCGTTCTCGATGATGCCACGGTTGACGTAGATGTAGCCGCCCGGCAGCGCGAACGCGTTGATGTCCGAGGCGTTCACAACGCGGAAGCGGTACTGAAACTGCGGGCCGCCGGCGTTCGCCGCCAGCCGCTGCCCGATGCGATTCACATAGTCGTCGACGTTCGAGTCGCGCAGAATCGGGAGCTGGCGCTCCGCTTCGACGGCTGACTGCGCGCCGATCTCGACGTCCTGTTGCGCGCTGAAGAGATTCCAGCCCGACTTGATCTGCGTCTGCGCCTGGGCCACGCCGCCCATCAGCGTGATGGCCACGAGGAGCGCGATCGCCGGGCGCGACACGAGGTGTCCTGATCGGTTCATTTGTTCTGCCTCCATTCAAATAACTTCTACGGGTCACAATGCATCGGAGGTGCCGTGTTCGTCCGGGTGGAACGTCCTGCTGAGCCCGGCGAATTGGGCTCGAAATGGGACAGCCTGTCCCGCTACCGCACCCGGACCGCGCGCCGCTTGCCGGTCGAGCGCGCCAGGACGAGCACGTCGGCGGAACTGATCGCTCCGTCGCCGTTCGCGTCGCAGCCCCAACTCCCGACGTACGTGCCGCCCTGCGCCTGCGTCATCGGCTGCGGATCGCCGTCGCGCAACTCGAGGTAGAGCGCGCTCAGGTCGCTGCTGTTGACCAGGCCGTCGCCGTTGCAGTCACCGCGCGGCGGCACGTGCAGCCGCTGAATCGAGGACGTCCCGAAGAACGAGGCCGTGGCCAAGACGATCTCGCCGCCCGCCATTTCGGTCACGTCGATCACCGCTTCGTCGAGCTTGTCGAAGATCGCCACCGGCTCGGGATGCTCGACGTCCTCGAAGTAGTAGAGCGCGTCGGTCACGAACGCGCCCAGGAGATAGCCGCGGCGCAGCAGCGCATTCGCGCCGGCGAGCCGCTGGATGCCGGTCGGCGCGACGGTGCTCGGGAAGACGTACGACGGCGCGACCGCGCCGTCCATCGGCGCCTCGTGCCCGTAGGTGTGCGGCCAGCCGAGGTTCGCATGCTCGGGGACGATGTCGATCTCGTCGCCGGCGTTCGGGCCGTTGTCGGTGACGACGATGCGCGCGAGCTGCGGATCCCACGCGAGATCGTACGGGTTGCGCAGGCCGAGAGCCCACTGGGTGGCCGTGCCGTCGCGCGCGATGCGGAAGATCCGGCCGCCGTTCCAGCCCGGGAGTTGCGCGATGACGCGGCCGTTGTACTCGCCGATGCCGACGAAGATCGCGCCGTCGGGAGCGACGGTGGGGTTGCCGCCGTGATGTTCGGAGGAGGCGCCGTTCGGACGAAAGTCGACGTCGCACACGAACGTGTGCAGGACCGTTTCGGCGCCGCTCTGCAGGTCGACGGTCGAGATGACGTCGTCGAGGACGCGCGAGTCCGTCTCCGCGCCCGCCCAGGTGGTGTAGTGCACCGCGGCGGTGCGGTCGTCGATGAGCGCGAGGCCGAGCAGGCCGCCGTTGCCGCCTTCGTGCGTCGGCAGCGAGGCCACCGGCGTCGCCTGCGCGCCGTCGATGCGGTAGATCCAGCCGCTGGTGGTGGAGGCGTAGATGACGCCGCGCGAGTCTGCGGCGAGCGAGCTGACGAAGCCCGGCACCCGCGCGATCGGCTCGACGCGAAATCCGGGAAGCATCGCCGCGCTCGCACGCAATGCGAACAGCAGGACCAGGACGAAGCGGATCATCCGCGGCGACCTCAAGAAAGATCCGGGCCAGCTTACACTCACGCGATGCGCACTCTTGTCCTCACCGGCGGCACCGGCGGCCTCGGCACCGCCGTCACCGAGCGTCTCTCCCGCGACTACCGCTGCATCCTTCTCTATCACTCCACACCGCCCGAAAATCACGAGGGAATCCGCGCCGACCTCGGCGACGAGTCGAGCGTGCGGGAAGCCTTCGGACGCATCGGCGAAATCTATGGACTCGTCCATCTGGCCGGCGGATTCGCGCCCGGCAACGTTGCGGAAACGTCACTCGCGACCTGGTCGAAGATGCTCGCCCTCAACACCACCGCCGCGTTCCTCGCCGCGCGCGAAGCGCTCGCGCACCTCACCCGCCCCGGACGCCTCCTCTTCGTGTCCTCCGAAGCCACGCTCGCCCGCACCCCCGGCACCGCCGCCTACACCGTCTCGAAGAGCGCGCTCGACGCGCTCGTCGAAATCCTCGCCGCCGAGCACCGCGGCACCGGCATCACCGCCAACGCCGTCCTACCCGCCGCCATGGCTACGCCCGCGATGCTCGAGTCGATGCCCGAATCGGAGCTCGTCCCGCTGGCAAACGTCGTCGACGCCATCGCCTTCCTCCTCTCCGACGCCGCCGCCGCCATCACCGGCGCCCGCCTCCCCATCCGCCGCTGAAATAAGCGTTCGCGAGAGAAAGTTCTACGAGACCTTGACGCGACCCGGCCCGCCCGCCATAATCCCGCCGCTTCGCAGCAACACCACCTATCGCGGGGTGGAGCAGTCTGGTAGCTCGTTGGGCTCATAACCCAAAGGTCGCAGGTTCAAATCCTGCCCCCGCAACCAACTTCGATTGATCTAAGCCGCTGGAAACAGCGGCTTTAGTGTTTTTAGGGCTTGCTTGCGCGTTGCGCGAAGTCGTTGGGCAACAGCGCGAGTGTCCGTGAAGTGTCCGTGTTTTCGAGCATTGCGGCTTAAGATCCCTATCCCAGCTCGCCGTCATCGGCACCGATGATCCGCGCTTCGTCGTCGTGGATCGTGGGCGACGGAATCCCCGCACCTCACGCCCGCCGCAGGCGTCGAATTGCCGCCCGACGGCATCGAGACCCGGCAAGCCATTCGCTTGCATCTCGCCATGGTTGGGATATCGATCGAGAGAGGCAGCCCTAAGTGATGCGCGACAACACGCGATCTACGAGGTCTCTCGCAGTGCGAACGTCTGGCGCACAGGCGTAAATCAGCGAGAACACCTCTTCGTACGCTCGGCGCTTCTGTGGCGTGAGCCGCTCTAATGGCTTGGCGCGCCGCTCGTTGCCATCGAGCTTCGCGAGCTGTGACTCGAGCTTCCGGACGCGTGCGTCGATCATGCGGCGCTGCTCCTCCGAGAGAATGTTAGACAGCGCGAGCTTGGCGAGCTTCTCCAGTGTCGCGTATGCGTCGGTGAGCCGCTGTTCTCGCGCTGCCTTCGTGATCGCGCCCTGTTTCACGATCGCCATGTCGCGCTGAACGCGCTCCTCGAAGAGCGTGGCGTTACGCATCCGCTGTCGCGACATTGACGCCGAACGGCAATGGCCCGCGACGGTGCGGGCGAGCGGCGTCAGCTGATTCACGACATTCGCGAAGTGCGCGGACTGTTCAAAGTTGTCTCTGCGGCCGTTGGGCAGGATTCGGCGGTCGAGAACGTAGACCTCGGCGACGGCCCACGAGTTGAACCGCGGCTCGGGAAAGAGTTCCACGAGGATGTCGTCGCTGCCGACCTGGATGTTGCTGCTGCGCAACCGTACGCCGCGGATACCCTCATCGCGAGGGATGGCGCCGAGGTAGTCGTGGTGCATCACCCATCCGCACGCTGCACGCTCACCGTCCAGGCCGGGGAGGTCGAAGAATTCGGGCGCGTCCAGCGCGCACTCCACGCCAGGCTTGAGCTGGACCCTGTCGCGGTGCGACCGGTAAATCGGCCCGTCACCGTTGATGTAGATGTCGACATCGGCGCGCACGCCGCGCTCGCGCAGAAACGCGTTGATGGCAGGACCGTGGACGAACTCCGGAGAGAACGGCACCGGAGCCACCTCGGCGAGGTACTGCCGCACCACGGCATCGTTGAGGAGATCGTCTTTCCCGTGGCGTGCGACACCCCGGATTTCAACTTCGAAGTACCGATCCGCAGTCTTCGTCGGAAGCGTTCGATGGGCAGTAATGTTTCGTACCGCGTCCGAGAGCGAACCATCGAAGTCGGATGCTCGCAGCAACGAGCGGAGGAGGCGCCCGTCCCACCGGAGTTCCGAGATGACGCGCTCGCCCTCCGCCTGTGAGCGAAAGATCAACTCCTGGCAGTGCCCCAGGGCCGCAAGCCGGCCAACGCCTCGAAAGCCGCGCCGTTCCCGGTGCCGTTTGTCGCTCGCACCGAAGGCGGTCATTCGGCGGACGAACGCTCGTTGCGCGAGCCCGGTCCCGTTGTCGCGTACGCGTACGGTACGCGTCGCGGGATCGATGGTGATGTCGATCCTGCCTGCGTCGAGGCCCTGATCGCGGGCGTCGTCGACCGCGTCGGCTGCGTTCTGTACGTACTCGCGGTACGCACTCAAGGCATCGACGTACATGGACGAGCTCACGAGTTCGATCACGTCGACGCCGAGGAGTATTTCCTCGGGTCCCGATTCCCATACCGGTTCGACGGCGGCCAGTCGCATCATGCGCGTGCACCTGCCGCCAACGGGAACGCCATCTGATCGTCATCTTCGAGACCAGCATCTTCGACGCGCTCTTCGTCGGACACCGCCGCCACCTCCGCGCGCCGCTTCGCCCAAATCGACGCCTCCTCTTCCTTCGAGATCGGGATGTACAACGGCAACACCTTCTTCACGGCGCTTGATGTCGCTTGCTTCGGCAGCGACTTGAAGTCTTTCGGATCGCACGACGACAGCAGTGTTACCAGCTCGGCACGATCACTCTCGGTGAGCTTCGCGAACGCGCGACGAAACTCACGGTAGTCGGCTCGGCCATCCCCAAATTCGTACCACTCACGGTTGAAGATTTGGTGATGAGGCCGCAGCAGCATGTCGCGGAACTCATCGGCGTTCGCGCCGAACGCGCGATAGAAGAAGTCAGGCTCGCCGCTCACGATGCCGTGCGTAGCCTGCAGGATGAGCTGCATCGATCGCAGCTGGTAGCGCGACCAGTTCTTGCCGATGTGCGACCGGTTCGGAAGGTCCGTGGGCTGGTAGCGCATGGGGAACGACCAGATGCGCATCCCGAGTTCCTCGTTGAGCTTCACGTTGAGGACCATGCGCTCGTAGAGATCGGTCGGCGTGTCATGGAAGTTGTAGAGCATGTAGTTCGAGAGCTCCGTCAGCCCGAACTCGCGCGCGTAGCGTATCGCCTGCTCGTATGGGCCTTTCAGTCCGAGGTGATCGAACGCGATCCGGAGCGGCTTGATAGAGATGGTCGACAGTTCCCGGAGGTACATCGGCGACTTGCAGAGGATGCGAGCGTCCACGCCCTGGTTGAAGTCCACGCGGCGCTGCACCGGCACGCGTCCACGCTTCAACTTCGCGCCCGGTACGAACCCCAAGTCTCGGATCTCTGCAATGAGCTCACGGAAGGTCGGTGACGCCACGACGTTGTTGTCCATGAGCGTCAGGTCTTTCTTCTCGCCGTAGAGCTGATCGATGCTCTTCACGAGCGCCGTCAGCGATTCGGTGTCGCGCTGATCCCCTTCGAGTTTCGGGACGCCGCAGAACGTGCACTTGCGGATGCATCCGCGTGAAGCGTACGCGAAGTAGGCATCACTCACCGGGTACTTGTAGTCGATCTGATCGAGGATGCTGTAGTCCGGCACCAAGTCCTCGATCGCCGAGCCGGTGAAATCGTCGGAGTACAGCTCTTCGGAGAAGGAGTCGAGCTGCAGGGACTTCGCTGGCGCTTCACCGAGCAGGCCCTTGATAAATCGCACGCCACGCCACTTCGCGACGGAGAGGAAGCGCTCGTGCATCAGGGACGCCGCGATACCGCCGACGAACACGCGGTCGCGATGGCCGTTCGCCACGTATATCGCGAAGTCGATGCTGCGCTCGATCCGATCGAACTCGAAAGAGAAGAGCGTGGTGACGTAGATCCGATCCCACGCCGTGGTGAGCACGGAGCGGTCTTCACCCTTGATGAAGCGCACGTTGTCGCGCTTTCCTCGTGGCCCGTGGTACTGGGCAATCTTCATCAGGCCCAGCGGCGGGTACTTGTTCTTGTACCCCGGCTCGATCAGCAGGATGTTCTTGTTAGCCACGACGTACCACCTTCATGCGGCTCTTCTTGCGCACCGAGCGGACCTGCGCCACCGCGTATTTGACGCCCGCCTCACCGCCGAGCCCCTTGAAGGTCCCATCCGTCGACCAGTCGACGTTCGCGAGGAACTCCGAGAGCTTGGCGACGAAGTAGCGCTTATCGCAGGAGGCCACGCTCGGCGCTTCCTGCACGAGATCACCTGCAATCGCCATGAGGGCGTACACGCCGACGCCCTTGTTCACGAGGTAGTGCCGCGGCTCGCGCCATGCGTCTTCCAGTACCTGCGCGACCGCCGACCAGAACGCCAGGACAGCGCCCGCGAGCACTTCGATGTCCGTGGTCTTCCCGAGCTTCGCCTGCGCGAGGAAGTGCTTCACCGCCTTCTGCATCGTCCGCAGTGAGGCGCGCCGCTTCAGGCCCGACGTGGTCGTGCCGCCGAGGTCGAGTTGCTGGTGCCACGGAGACGACGCATCGGCGTTGAGGTGCAGTGCGATCAGGAGCTCGGGGCGCTCGGTCGCGAGGTTCTCGGCCAGCGTCGCGGCGTGGAAGTCAAGCAGGCTGCGGCTCAGGCCCTTCGCCTTGCTGTTGATGACGCTAAAAATCTCCATTTCCTCGCGCTCGTCGAGGCCGAGGAAACACATGAACGGCAGCTCCGTCTCCACGTCGTGGAGACTCCCCAGCCGGTGCTGGCAATCGATCTGCGTGAGCACGCGCCCCGCGCCCGCGCAGATCGTGAGCTTCGCCACGGCGCCGCTAGTCGTGACCTTCCACGTATCGTCCGCGCAGGGCCGGGCGTTGAGCGTGAGCGGGATGGTCGCGGCCCCGGGCTTCTGGATGTATTTTCGGAAGTCGAGGCTGTGCTGCTGGTTCAGGCGGCGCTGGTAGCCCTTCCCGGTATCCTCGTTCAGCACATCCGCGAAGCTGATGGCGTGCAGCACCTTCGCCGGCGCGAAGCCGAGGAAGACGCGCCGTCCGGCCGATTTGCCGACGACGCCGGTGAATGTGATGGGCTTCTCGCACATGCAGTCGTAGGCTGCACAAATTGCAGCCGTTCGGTGCAATTTTCGCACAGCTGCGCTGCACGATTCAACGACTCATTTCGCCTTCAGCTTGCCCTTCAGCGCCTTCGCGCGCGCCTCGATCTTCTCCAGCTCGTACGCGCACTTCGCCCGCACGCCGGGCTCGGAGGCGAGGATCGAATCCTCGCAGGATGGATCGGTGAGGAACTCGCGGAACTTCAGAATGCGCCGGTACGGCACGTTATCCGTGCCGCTGTTGCGAGCCTGCTCGGCCGCCGCTTCGAACTTCACCTTTCCGTCGACGAACTTCTGCAGGACCTTCGGCGCCTCGCAGATGTGCGGCAGCTCCTCGCGAATGAGCACGGCCTTCGGAATCTCGTCGGACTTCACCTTCGCGACGATGACATCATCGAGGTTCGGCTGCTTTTCCCGCGCCCGCGCGATCTTGTACGACTTCAGATACTCGTCCCAGTAGCTCCACCGTTCCGGCGGCTCCTTGCGGTCGAGCATGAACTGGTACGTCTCCACGAGGTGTTTCACCGTCTTCCACTTGAGCCCAATCTCCGCGCCGAGCTTCTCGTAGTCCATCTTCTGGCCCTTGCAGCGGCGGTAGAGGAACCCAGCCTGCTCGAACGGCTGCCACGCCTTCTTCCCCTTCACGTGGAGCTGACCGAGGAGCGCGAAGACGAGTGCTTCATCGATGTCCTTCGGCAGCAGCCGGCACTTCACCTTTGCCCACGTGATGGCATCTTGCTTGGCCAGGCCCCGGTACGCCGCGAGGCGGCTGTTGCCCTCCAGCACCTCGAACGTCCCGTCGCGGACGATGAGCGGCTCCATCAGCCCGCCGTTGCTCTTGATGTCGACCATCAGCTCGCGGACGTACTCCGTCTTGAGCAGGATGTCCTCGATCTCATCCTGCGTCGGCTGGTGTCCGTTCTGATGCACGATCGCGTAGATGCGTGGGTTGTCCGCGAAGAACTTGAGCTTCGCCTGGTCGAGTTCCGCGTTTCGCGTCGGCACCTGCTGGCCGCGGATGGTGATGGAGTCGTCAGCCTGCGTGGTCTTCGTGGTCATGGTCGTCTCCGTCGCCGATGCCGAGAACGTCCCGGAGCATCGCGCCGTATGCGTAATTGGCGTTCGCGGCATACGCCTCCGCCGTAATGTCGCCCTGCCCGAGTTGCGCCGCGAGCTGTTTGGCCGCGAGCAGCACATCCACCCACGCATCCACGGTTCCCGCAGCGATCAGGTTCGTGACGGTGCACGCCCTCGTCTGGGAGATACGGTGGATGCGGTCTTGCGCCTGGAGGTAGTCGTCGAGACTGAAGGAACGGTCGTAGAAGATGGCGTTGTTCGCCACCGTGAGAGTGAGGCCCTCCTTCGCGGACGCCGGCGTCGCGATGAGGAGCTTGCAGTCTGGCTCGGTCTTGAAGCGCGCCACCGACGCCTCGCGCGCCGTGATGGCCATCTTCCCGTGGACCCGTGCCGGGTTGAAGTTGTCGAGTTCCCGCGCGAGCCAGTCCACGTTCTCGGTGAACGCCGTCCAGACGATCGTCTTCTCCTCACGGTCGACGGCATCTTCCACGAGGCTGCGCAGCACGGGAAACTTGCTCGGCGTGCCGCTGTAGCCCTGGTCGACGAGGCGCGGGTACGACGCAACCTGCACGAGCCGCAGGAGCCGCTTGAGCATCTCATCAGCGTCGTCGCGCAGCACGCGTCCCGCCTTCACGACGACGGCGCTCAGCTCATCGCGAAACTCGCGGTAGAGATCCGCCTGTCGGCCATCGAGCTCGACGAGCACGTTGCGCACATCCTTCGTCGGGAGCTCGATGCCGGCGGAGTTCTTCGTCTCGCGCACCGCGAACGGGCGGATGCGGTCGTACACCTGCGCGAGCGTGCGCTCGAAGTTCAGCGCCAGATCCGGCCGGCGATGGAAGTCGTTGCGGAGGTCGAGTGACGAACGGAAGGTCTTGTAGTCGTGGCCGAGCGCTTGCCCGCCGTCGAGGAACGAGATGGGCGCCCAGAGATCGAAGGGGCGATTTGCGACGGGGGTCCCGGTCAGGATGACGCGCCGCGTGAACTTCGGCGCAAGGGTCAGCACGCTCTCGGTGAGATCCGCGGTCGGGTTCTTGATCCGGTGCGCTTCGTCGAGGATCGCACCGACGCGCCGGGTTTTCAGAAACAGCGCGAGCTTCTTCTGCGAGCTGCGCATCACTTCGTAGTGCGCGAGGTACACGCGCGCGGGGCTGTTGAAGGCGTAGAAGTTCGCCTTCCGGTCCTGCGTGAGGATGCGCGGCTGCAGGTGCGTGTGCATCGCCAGCTCGTCCGTCCAGTTTTTGACGAGGCCCTTTTTCGTGACGATGAGCACCGAGTCGACGACATCGTGCGTGAGCCAGTACAGCGCGAGGTCGATGGCGATCTTCGTCTTCCCAAGCCCCTGCTCATGGAAGACCGCGCCGTACGGCAGGTCTTTGAGCGCGTCGACGGCCGCGACTTGGTACGCAAAGCCCTGATGTTTCGCGAGCAGCGGGCGCTCGTACCGGACGATCAGAGGCATGGGACACCATCGTCCAGCACAACGACTTCGATCATGGTGGCCCCGGTTTCCATCGCGGCGACGGCGACCATGCCGCGCGCCGTCGCTGCCACCGTCCACGGAACCGTCACCACGAGCACGCCTCCTCGCAGCCGGAGGTGGCGCAGGTACGCGCGAAACTGCGCACGAGTGTGATCGTTCTCGAGATCGCCCGCCGTCTTCGCCTCGCCGATGGCGTGGAAGGTCGCGGGGACGTCCATCGCCAACACGTCGGGCACGAAGCCGAAGATGCCGCGCGGCTTCTCGCCGCGCGGTGTCGATGGAAGATCCACGAAGATTGCGTGCCCAAACGCCGGCGGGAAGCGCGCGAGGAAGTAGCGGTACGTGCGTTCGACGAGCGCATGGTGACCTTGTGTCTCACCCAAGCGTCACTCCTCGCTCGCGGTGACTCCTAGAAGCTGATGGAGCAGCGACACGAGGTCGTGGAGCGCCTGCGCGCTCTCCGAGGACGGGTCCTCACGAACGAGCTGTGCCTCCGGCCATGGCAGGTTGTAGACACGATGCGAGAGGGCCTTCGCGAGGTGCGTCATGTTCGCGTTCCCGAGCGCATCGCTGATGTCTGGCTTGTCGACAATCTCCATCGCCTTCTTCGCGCCGTGCTTCAAGAACACGTCGCGCGCCTTGTCGTTCCGAAGGATGCGACGGAGCGACCGAACCGTGTAGAGAGGATAGAGCTTGCCGGTGTGAATCCACTCGGCAAAATCCGTGAGCGAGAAGCCGGCTTCAAGGATTGCCTCTTTCGTATCTTGCCGTTGGAGCTCGACGAAACCGCTGAACCGGCGAATGTCGAAATTCTGGTCCGTGGCTACCGGCCGGTAGTACTTCTCCATGTCGTCGTAGGCTTCGATGAGCTCCACGACCTCCTTCTTCCTACCGCCGCAGAAATCCACGATCTCGGAGAACGGCAGGAGTTCCTGCGTCCGAAGGTGGTGCAGGTACTTCGCCTTCGAGTAGGGGTCCCACGCGCGCGTACCCACGAGGTGCACCTGCAGGCGGATCGCGTCGACCTGCTTCGCGTCCATGTTGTCCCAGACGAGCGCTGGGATCTCCGTCCAGTTCCCCTTCGCTTTCTCCTCGATGAAGTGCTTGTAGAGTGCGACGCGCGTGTTCCCCTCAACGCACACGAGTCTTCCATCGGAGGTGCGGTTCACGAGGATCGGCTGGATAATTCCGCGGTTCGTCAGGATGGAGTTCTTCAGCTGCTCGAACTTCGCGCTGCCGTCACCCTCGTCATCGCTGGGCGAACCAAGTGCTTGAAAGAATTGCTCCGGCGTGGGATCCGGATACATCTCAAGAAACTTCCGGATGCGCGGATTCGAACGATCCAGCTCAATCTCGTCAACCTCGAGCTTCTGCAGCTCGCCTGGTCCAACCATGGCGGCACCCCCCGTGAAAGTCTTACCTACCGGACCTCGGCTGGGAGCGTAGCAGAAACCAAAAAGCACGATGCTGGATTTTGCCCACATGCTGGACTCAAGAGAGAAAGAGCGCAAGGCAGCTGCCCTGGACTCTACAGGAATTGGAATGCGCTGATGCGCACGTGGAGGCGTCCTTCGCGGTCGACGCTCAGCGCGCCGGAGATCAGGACGGGAGTACCGACATGTCCTTTCGCGCGCAGTGTTTCGGCGATTGCACCGCCCGCGACACAGGTAACGCGGAGCAGCTCGCGAGCATCGCGGTGCGGTAGTTCAAGTTCGACGGCTGTCCCGCTCTCACCGGCTCGCGGGAGAATTGCGAGGCGGCCGATCAGCATAACGTGGTTGAGGATTGGGACTCTCATCGCGCCGATTCCTGCAGATATATCTGTGTCTTGAGCATCGCGTCGCGAAGGTCTCGTTCGTCGGTGATGTTGTACCGGTCGAAGACGGCGCGGGTGCGGTGTCCGCTGATCTTCATCGCGACGCTCTCAGGAACGCCCGCGCGGACCATGTTACGGACGGCGGTGCGGCGGAGGTCGTGGAAGAGCTTGTGCCCGAGCCCTGCTGCGTTGCACGCGGTCGCCCAGGACTTCTTGAACTCGCCAATAGGGTGTCCGTCGCGGTGGAAGACATAGCGCAGCATCGTCGTCGCGCCGCTCTTGCGCGTCACTACGCGCTCGCTCAAGCGGCGCTGGATGATCTCCCACAGTTCTCCTTCGAGTGCGACTTTGCGCGCGTGGCCGTTCTTGCTGCGCTCCGGTCGCAGGTGGATGAGTCGCGAGCGTTGGTCAACGTCTTCCCACGTGAGGCTGGAGCATTCCCCCCGTCGCCAGCCGGTAAGGTACGCAAAACGGCAGTAGTCGCGCAGGTGCTCGGGGAGGTGCTCGATGATTGCGAGGAACTGATCGTGTTCGAAGAATCCCTGCCGGATGTTTTTCTCCGGGAGCTTTCTGATGTGCGGCTTCTTCGTGAGCCTGCCGCGCAGGAGCGCGAGGTTATACGCCTGGCTAAGGAGTTGGGTGCCACGGTTGATCGTTGCTGGAGCGACACCGGCTTCGAGTTGCTCAGCGATGTAGGAGTCGATCTGTTTGGCGTCGAGTTGCGCTGCGCGTTCAGTACCGAAGCGTGCGCGGATACGTTTGAGGTGCGAGACGACGGTCGCTGAGAGCTTCGCGCGGACGCGGTAGTCCTGGGCCAACTCATCGAGCAGGTCGTTGATGCGCTCGCGCCGGGACCGAGGAACGGTTGGATGCCGCTCTTGTCGTTGGCGACTTCCTGCAGGCGCAGGCGCAGCGCCTTGCGCGCTTGTTTCTCTTCCGTCGTGCCGGTGCTTTCTCGATACTCGCGACCGTCGAGGTAGTAGCTCATCCACCAGAACGGTGAACGTGCTCGTCGGAAGAGGCGCCCATCACCACGCATAGTTCAGGAACAAACAACCGTCTGCGTTGTACGAAGGTCCAGTAGCGAAACCGTAGCTACCGTCGCTTCTGGCGGAGATACTCCTGGATGCCGACATTGCTGAAGCGGACCTGTCCTGGTCCTGGGCGGATGGTAAAGGTGAAGTCGTCAGCGTGGCGGTACAGCCAGTCGATCGTGACGCCCAAAATCGGCGCCGCTTCCTGCACGCTGAGCAGGCGATCCTCACGTTCGACGTTGCCGACTTCAATAGCGATAAGTCGAGCCAGTGTGTCGAGTCGCTGCACTTCAAGTTGCGCGAGCACAGCGAGTGCTTCCTCACGATTCATGCGCGCACCTCGTCAAGGAGATCGAGGATGCTGACGACGTGCGGGTGTGTTGAGCGCAATGCCGCGAGGTGCTGCGGCAAGGTCGCAACGATGATGTGGGCGAAATGCTTGTTACGTTCGGCGATACGCGTTGCGGTGATCCGCGGGTTGCTCACTTCGACTTCGATCCCGATTGTGTCGCCGTCGTTGACCGCGATCCCGAGTGCCTTCTGAAGTCGTTCGTGGCATTTGCTGTTGTACGCAACGACCGCGTCTGTCTCATGCACTTCGAGTGTGGCGCCGAGATGATCGCGCAAGCATCGGAGGTAGTATCGGTGCGCTGGTCCGCCTTTGCCGAGATGCGCTTTTGGTAGGTGGAGTTCCTCGTGTGCTTTTTGCGTGAGTGTGAGGGCGACGCTTGTGCCGCCGCGGCCGGATCGTGTCGTGATGCGATGCTCTTCGATGAGGCCGAGGGCGCGCAGGTTTTTTCTCGTTCTGCTTTCTTGCATCGCGTGCAGGTGCAGCTCTGCGTGGAGTTCGGTGACGAGGAGGACGCCACGTTGTGCGATGTACGTGAGGATCTTGCGCTCGCGCTCGTTGAGCGAAAGCGTTTTTGCAGTGTTAGGCGGATTGGTTTGTTCCACCACCGGCGCAACGCGTGACGGTGGTGAGGATGACGGCGCGGACTCTCCGCCGGCGTCGGCTGCCCGTTGCTCGCGATCCCTTCCTTCGCTGCGCTGTTGGACGCATCGCAAAATCGTTCAGCTCGCGCGCGTGCTGCACTAACGGTTGCGGGATCGATATCCTTCTGCTCGCGAAATGGTTCGTACGTGAAGAGGAAGGGCTGACCGATACCGCGAATCTTCCCGAGCGCGGTGCCGCGCTGCATGCTGCTGGTGAGCCGCGCCTGCGCTGGTGTTAGGCGAAAGCTTTTCGTGATGGAATCAAGTTCGCGCCCATCACTTGGCTGCAGGGCGATCTGGACCTGGAATTGGGAGAGGACGAGCGGGTCGAGTTCCGTCCATGATGGCGTTGCAACGACGAACTGCAGGCCATGCTCGCGCGTCGTAGGAAGGAGTTGCACGGGCGTGCTCGGCAGGCCAGAGATCGTTTGCGTGCGCTTGCTCAAACTCGTCTGCGCTTCGTCGAGGAAGACGACGGTGTGCACGCGATCACGGTGCGCTCGGTGCTGGAGGTACGCGAAGCGCTCGATGATGAGCAGCCACGTGACGAATCGCGTTGCCGGCGTCAGCGTGCCGATGGTCGGGCAGTAGAGCGACTGCTCATGCAGTTCGCTCCAGCGGTCCGCCGTGCTCTCGTAGAGTTTCGGGTACGAGAGGCTGATACTTTCCAAACGATCAGCAGCGGCTTTGCCTGCTGGCGATTTGTCGCGCAGCCGAATGCGGTCGACGATCTCGGCAAGTGACGCAGCGCGGCCGGGGTGGATCATCTCGCGCAGGATCGGGAGGAGCACCGCGCTCTGGAGTTCGGCGGTCCAGAAGGATTCGCGAAAGTGCATCAGCCAGCGATTGATGAACTCTGTCGGTGATGCGTACGGTGGGCTCGCGACGAGGGAAAATTCGAGATCATTGAGGGAGAGCGCGTCGTGCTGCAGCATCCATGGCGTATCGCCTTTGGCGTCTAGCACGATTGCCCTCTCCTGGTGTTCGAGCACGGAGCGAAGGAGATGCGCCAGGAGGTGCGACTTCCCGCTGCCGGTCGGACCGTAGACGAGGACATGCTCAAGTTCGCGGCCGAGCGTCACGGGCGACTGATCGGCGAGCTGCGCGCCGAGGCGGAGGCCGCCGCGATCGAGCCCGTCGAGTGTTGCGAACGGAACCGCCTCATGACATGCGTGGTAGGGCTGTATTCGCGCCACGAGTGCAGCGCGCAGTCGCTGGTGCGCGACCGCCCCTGGTGCGCTGCCGATGGTCTGCACGAGGCTTGCGACCCACCGGTCGTAGCGCGAGAGGTCGTACTCCTCGGCGAAGGAGAGCTCGCGGCGAAGTTGCTCGTCCGTTACGAGAGTCGCAGGAGTTCGCTCGGCAACGTGCGCCACCGACATGACGTGCACACCTCCAATCCTTGACCGTTGCGCTGGACGCGGCGGACGCACCGTCCGCAGACGGAACGCAAACAGACTGCGCACTCCCGCGCCGCCGAAAGCAAGCTGCGACACGTCTCGCAGACGCGAAGGCGGGACTTGTCGTCGATGACGCGACCATCGCTCGTCGTCCCGCGCGCCTCGTCTTTCGTCAGTTCGCGCGCGCCAGTGAGAGCGTTGATCTTGATCGTTTCCGTCAGGGCGAGGATGAGAGTGCCGTCCACGCTCGTGCGCTCGACACTCGTCGTCTCGACCGACTCATTCGTCGGGAGGTACGGGTTGGGTGGCAGCGCGGTCATGACTCCACTCCCGAATCGCCGGTCGCAGTGCTGTCCCCAACAGGATGCCAACGCCGATCGGAACGATCGTGTGCGCGAAGTCGTCCATCGAGGCAAACGGCGCTGAGCCCAGGGAAACGAGGGTGCAGATGGCGATGACGACGGATTTCTGGTTGTGCATCGCGGCGCTCGTGACGAGCGCGAGGATTATGTACCACCCCGCGCTCAAGAAATTCAGGACGGAGACGAGCGCGCTTGCGCGTGCGGCTTGCGCGAAGAACCGCAAGAGGTACGCGCACGCGATGATGATCACGGCGTGCGTGAGGACGCGAAGGAGCGGCATCACTCACCTCTTGAGAAGCGCTTGGCTGCTTTGGCGTACTCCATCTCATAGAGGTTCTCCAGCTTCGTCGCTTGCTCCGACCAGAGTGCGGTGCGCCGCGCCAAGTCCTCGCGCTGCGCAAGGTTGCGACGGTGTGCTCCCTCTGCCTCCCTGATGATGCGCGCCGCGCGATTCCGTCGATACAAGAGCGGCGCGATGCGGTAGCCGATGCGCGCGAGGATTTCGATCGCGAAGGCCGGGCCCACGACGCTGGCGACGATCAACCCAGCGTTGGCCAACCGCAGAAATACGGGTTCGCTCGGGTCTGCCTGGCCCAGGCGCAGCGCGACCATGCAACCGATGAGGAGCAGATAGACGATCGTGAGCAGCGTCAGGTGCACCGTGCGACGGCTCGTCCCGTCGTACGGGCGCAGCCACGCCTGGTGGAGCAGCCAGACGAGAAACACGTTGAAGGATTCGAGCATGACGCCCAGGAGCATGGCGTCCGTCGCGGGAAAACCGCTGGCGAGGAAGAGCCGCGTGCTCCCGCGCCAACCAATGAAGCCGAAGAAGACGAGGAGGATCGGGATGAGCGGGTACCACGCGTAGGGCGCGAGCGCTTCGCCAAGCTCGTTGACCGTGGCCTGCGCGCGCGTCGTGTCCGGCGGCGTCTCATCAGCAAACAACTCCGTCGGGCCGGCCGCTAGCGTGCCGTGTTCGGCAGCGAGCACCTGTCCCGCCTTGCCTTCGAGTCCGTGGTACGCATTCGCTTCCGCATGACGACGGACGCGCCAGCTCACGATCTGCCATCGAAAGTACTGAACAACTCCCTCCACCACTTTCATCGTTCGCCTCCATACGGTCCACTCGTAAACGTGATGCGCGCACCTGCGCGCGCGATGAGCTGCTGCCACGCCTCGCGCAACGCAAGATGGCGCGCGACCGTGTTCTGACACTTGGATGCAGGACTGATGTCGAAGAACGCCGCAACGACCCTCACGCCGCGCAGCGAGTCCGGCAGGAGGAGCCGCTCGCGATCAAGCACCGGCACAAGCGTCTCCACGTCGATCGGGCCACACTCCCAGGCGATCCGCGCAGCACCGCTCGCCTCCTCGGTGCGCAGATCAGAGAGCAACACGATCGTGCGCGTCGGGTACGGCGTGCTCGTCATGCCGATACGCGTGAGGGCAGCAAACAACGGACTGCGTCGCGGAATGGGCGTACTCGACGCGTGCGCGGCACGCAGGAGTTGCTCGCGCGCTGCGGCGATCATCGCGGCGCGCTCGCGCGCCTGCACGTGCAAATTCGAACTCCGCGAAGCCGCGAAGGAGAATGAGGAGACGACGACGGTCGCGTCGACCGACTCGCGCACGACGAACAGACGAACCACACCCGACCGATCAGCGAGAACCGGAAGGATCGCGTCGAGCTGTAGCGCCAGCGTGTCAAGATTGCCCGGCGAGTGCTCCGTCGCATCCAGCAAGAGATCGACCGTCTCAGGAACGACCACCCGCGCCTCGATGCCCGCGGCACGATGAAGCACGGACGCCGACGCAGAGAAGGACGACTCATCACACGCGGTGGCGAAGAGGAGGACGACGAGCAGGAATCTCATGGTCTCTCCCGCGTCTGGCCACACGACTCGCACCGGATGGGCGTCGGAACCACCCAGCTCACGACAGCTTCGCCAACCGAGAGCGGAATGACGAGGCGAACGGGCCACGAAGACCCATCAGCGACGCGGCATCGGTCGTCTCGAATCGAATCGGGATCTCGCGTGATCGAGAGTCGCGGCACCTCATCACGAACGCTCACGCTGCACCTCCACGCCTCACGATGTGGCGGGTACACACCAGAAAGCTCTCAGGCAGGGCCGGCGTTCAGCCAAAGAGGTTTTTGGTACTTTCGTAGTCGGCCGACACGCGAATGCTGTCGTAGAAGGCGTGCGGTTCTGGAGCAGGCCGTCGACGATATCGTTGATGCCGACGCTGGGACAGGTTGCACGATCGATCGTTTGCCGCGCACGGACGACGGTGGGCAGGATCGTGCGCGCCGCTGGTCGCCAGTGGCGTTCGTAGTCGAAACCACCGATGCTGCACGGCGGGGGACGGTCGAGAAGTTTGGCTAGGGTGGTATCGATTTGTGCGGCGATCTCAGGCATTCTTCGGCAGTGGAGTTCCCCGAATCGGATCGCGTACTCAGGGAACTTGGGGTGATCGAAGTGAATGGCGTTCGCGGCTCCACGCTGTTGCAGCCGATCGCGGTTGCGCAGCGTCACGACGAGAGCAATCGAAGTGTCATCGTCGGTGAGGGTGAGGTTGCAGTAGTAGTCGCTCCACCGAGATTCATCTCGTATCTCGATCCTGCGATAGCGCACGCGTGGCTCCCATGACACGCGTAGGGTTTTCGAGCGGTCGTGGAGATACCTGGTCTTTAACTCATGTCCCATGTTGGCGTGGAGGATGTCCATGGGTTTAAAGCTTTTGCGCGCATGACCAGTGATCAGTTCAACCTCGCATGGACGCTGTGGCTGGCGTGGCTCGCACGAGAAAACTCCCACCGTGTCGCCACACGCGAGTGGGGTGCAGCTGAAAACAGCACGCGGGTTGTTTTCGCGTTCTGCGATCGGCTCCGCGACACGATCCCCGAGGACACCGAGTGGAGTAACGGCGTACTCACCTTCACGCGAAGGACGTTCATCGACTTCGTCCAAGGCCACGCGGCAGGCGACTTGGATGCTGTGCAGATCGAGCGTGTCTTATACGACGGATGGGGACTCTACCGACGTCTCAGTACGATCTATGACAGCATCACGGGCTGGAGCGGCGCGACTTTTGATCTTCACCCGTTCGCGTCAACCGCATTGGGCAAGCGAACGGCAAAGAGTTTCGGCGTCAACCTCGACGTACCACAGCGTCCAAGCACCATAGTTGTTAATGGCTACGGCGTCGTGGGACATGTGATTACCACGGCTACTCCTGCAGAACTACTGCAGGCCTTGACTGCTAAGCAATCCGACCGGGTGGTTTCGCCCGATGATGACCACGCGCATCGCGCGCTCATTGGCATGGCGCCAGAGAAACGTTTTGGGGTCGTGCGTGCGATTCAGGAGGAACGCCATCGTGCTGCAACAGCAGTCGCGCTTCGTGAGGTGGTTGCCGCCGAAAGTACTTCAATCGTTCTCTCCGAACGAACGCCGCAAATTTCCGAGACAACCGAGATCCCAAACGTTAGTGTTCTGCCCTCGCACTCCGCAACGAGCGTTGACTATCGGACGCGCGAGGACGTCGATGCCTTGCGCAACGATCCGTCATCCGCCAATGAGGTCTTGCTCCTGCAAATCATCGTGATTCTTCAACGACTCCGCAAGGGGCCAGCACGCGAGATCCTGGTACGCAGAATCTTTGAAGATTTTGCGCCTGATCGACGGGTATTTCGCGAAGCACTTTTGCATCTGGTTCGTTCGCGATGGGTCACGCGCAACTCGGATTCGCTAGATCGGCTGCGCGATTATTGGAGTCGGGACGGTATAGCGGCTCACGCCGTCGTCGCGTGTCCGCATCACTACGCGGTATTTGACACGCTCGACGAAGCGTTTCCGATCGCGTCGCTGTTTGACGAGACTGTTGAATGGCTTCTAGCGCACATAGACTCAATAGATGATGAGGACTTGCCGCTACTCGTTAGCGCACTCGGTTTGACATATGAGGATAACAATCTTCTATGGCGGATCGCTGATGGTATTTTGCCACGGCTGCGCACCTCGCCACTCTTCGAGTATGTGGTTGCTACGCTCGCAGCGCGCGGTGACCTACAGCGCGTCATCGATTACGTAGAACGTGCCGGCGAACATGCGACATCACCAGCCGCGTGGGCCAGCATCGCGTACGAGGCCGCACGTGGCAGCGAGAGTGGGCTTCTCGTCCGCGCAATCGAGGAGAGTGGGTCGGTCGGGATCAACCATCGATCTCCTCGTGCACGACGAGCCGGCGATGATTGTCGAGGTATTCAAGATCCTCGCTCGTCGACGGCAGGGTACATTGCTAAACATGTTTGAGGAGGCGGTACGCGAGCGACTGCCGACGAGCGATTCAGGCGTGAACGAGACATTGAATCGATGGCTTGGGCAACGGACTTACGAGATCTGAGGATTCTTGTGCTGCCGCTTCAGGAGTTTGTATCGGCGGCGTGTTCAAGCGAAAAAAGCTCCGGACTGGGCTAGTCGCAGGGGAGTGTCGCCCCGGTGGCTCCCTTCGGCGTGACCGCAACCTGCTGCGTCTTGTTCGTGTGAATGTTGCGGAACGTGACCTGGTACTCGCTAGTGCTCGTGATGCGCGCACGTAAGACATTCCCGGTCGCGCACGTAGCAGTTACAGCGACGACGACAGCGCTCACCGGTCCATGTGAGAAGCTTGCCGTCCGACCATCGCGCGCGATGACCGGTACCGGGCGTCCCGCGGTGTCGGTGACGCGCAGGCTGCGCGCCTCGAAGCACGCGACGGTCTCGCTCGGTGCGCACACGCTCTCCATGTGCGAAGGCAAGGGTGATGGCGCAGGAGCCTTCGGCGCGGCAGTCGTTGTCGGTGGTCGGACCGCCTGGCCGGTTGCGGCATCCGTGAGCGCTCGCAATGAGCAATCCTCCTCCCAGACGTAGCCTTCGCTGAACGCGTCGGTGGCAACGAGAATCGGGCCATCGGCGGTGAGCAAGTACCACTCATCGCCCCGGCACCACCTGGCGCGGCCGCGCCGCGTCAGCAACGAACGTCGCCGTTGCCGGCCACCATGTGAACTCCGCACACCAGTCACGCTCGCATGCAGTACTGAAGATACTCATCTCGCCGCGGACCGTGAGCAGGTAGAACGTCTTCTTACCGAACGTGAACCGCCGTGCAGCCATCACCGCCAGACCATCGGGAGTACGCTCGTTCCGTGGGACGTAGGAGACGCTCCAGCCGTTCACTGCAGCCTGGCGCATGCTCTTTGGTACGTCCTCAGCCTTCATCGCTGTCCCGAAATTCGGCGTGATCGTTCGTGTCGATGATGACTCGCCGGTATCAGCGCAGGGCTTCGGGCCTGACGCATGGAGCGTTGGCACGCCGAGCAGCAGGAGCGCGATGAGAACTCGACGCATTCGGCTAACCTCCTTGTCGCTTTTGGCTGATAGTCTAAGCAGATACTTGGCTCAAAGTCTATGGTCGCAAATCGGAGGCGTTCCTAGAGTGGCCGTGTGGCTTCGGTCGGCGAGCTCTTCGGTCAGACGCTCCGCAAGCTGCGCGAGGAGGCAGGGCTCACGCAGGAGGAGGTCGCCGACCGGGCGGACATCCACTGGACGTACCTCTCGCAGGTCGAAGGCGGCAAGCGCAATCTCGGACTCGAGAACATCGTCTACCTCGCGAAGGCGATCGGCGTCGCACCGAGCGAGTTCTTCACGGCGTTCACGAAGACGTACGTGAGCAATCTCCCCGAGAAGCGGCGATCGCGCCGCGAGGAGTAGCAACGGGCCCGCTGGTGTTCTCGGCATGAGGAATGGCGAAGTTCAGACTCCCGGCGCTTTCGCGCGCGCATCGTGAATTCAATCGCCGCCTCGCGCTCGTAGAAGATCGTGTCGCGAAGTACGTCGTTCCACTCTACGGGACAGACGAGCGCGGCCAGCGGTACGTGATCGGCTCCGGCGTGCTTGTGCAGGTGCACGACGAGGGATTTCTCGTCACGGCCGCGCATGTCCTGGATGAGAACCGTCGGGCCATGACGAATATCGAGGTGCCCGGTCGCGGTGCGCTGGTGCCGATCGGCGGACAAGCCTTGAAATCACCGTTGCCGGCCTCAGGTCGCCGGGAGGATGACTGGATCGATATCGGCGCAGTACCGTTATCCCCGGCGCTCCGCGATGAGGTGGGGACGCACTTCCGGTTCCTGGATGTCACGCAAATTGATCCGAGTGATGCGCCGGGCCCACGCACGCGGTACACGTTCGTCGCGTATCCCAGCTCGCAGCACGATGGCCCGCGCGGTGGTGTTCTGACGATCGAGCCGCTGCGTCTCACCAGCGACGCGCTGTCGCCGGAAAAGTATCCACGTGGATTTCAGTTGGAGACGCACGTGTGCATCGATTTCGATGCGAAGAAGATGGTGTCGCGCACGGCGCGTGTGCAGCGACCGCCCGACCCGCATGGTGTGAGTGGCGGCGCGGTGTTTCGCATTGGTACGTGGGACGAAATCATCGCCGGAACGAACGAGGAACGGCTCGTCGTATCGCCATCGAGGTCCGCAAGCAGGAGCACTGCTTGCTTGGCACGCGCATCGCGTTTCCGCTAGAGATGATCCGCGCGCATCGCCCTGCGCTCTCACCGAAGATACCTGAGTCGACGTACCTACGTGTGAACGTATCCACCGAATCCTAGCCGCGGAACGGGTGAGTGTTCGGTCCGCAAGTCGGAAGTCGGCGGGCCGCAAGTCAGAAATGCAGCGGGCGGCCTACGAACCCTGGGTCAGGACGTGCGGCGTACCGCAAGTTACGCGGCCTTTCGCAGGAAGAACTCGCCGAGCGTGCGGATCTCGTCCAGCATCACGTAAGTCGCATCGCGACGGGCGCAAAAGAAGCAGGCGTCGTCGTAGTCCTGCGCTTGTGCCGAGCGCTCAACGTGCCGCGCAGCGACCTCCTCGCGCGCTTGACGATCGCGAGACTGCGTCGTTTCCGGCTCCGATAGTTAGAACGTCGCCCCGACCGGCGACTCCTTCGAGCCTGGCGAGACTCGCCGTCAGGTAATAGTGACGAGCATCGCATTGCTCACGATGCCTTGGACGCGTACGCTGAGCTGCACGTTCTGATTCGGCTGCCACGCGGCACCGCTTACATACTGACTAGGAATCAAGACCGTGATCGTGTCTTGCGCCCAACTGACACCAGCGGGCAGCACGGTCCCGTCCATGAGCACGACACTTGTCGGATCTGGGGCGCCAAAGAAGCCATAGAGTGTGACCGCAGTGCCTGGTTTTGCGATGCCGGGCGCGATCGCGGTGATGGTGGGCGGGGTAAGCGTGAAGGCGAGCGCGCCCTCCGCGGCGCGCCCACCGACGAGCAAACTGATCGTGTGCGGCCCAGGACTCCACGCGATGCCGGATGGCTGCGCTAGCGGCATGCTGAAGGTGATTTGGGTATCAGCCCAGGACGTCGCGACGAGCGGCACCGGCTGTCCATCAATCAGTATCGTGCTGCCCTGCTGTGCCGCGCCGAAGGATGCGCCGTGGACGGTCACGACCGTACCGATGGGGCCGCGCTGCGGCGTGATGCTCGCGATACGCGGCGTGTCCATCGTTACGAGTTTCTTACCGACGTAGGCTCCTTGGCTGAGGCCCATGAGCACCATGAGCGTGGCATCGATGTCTGGAACCGCACATCCCGGGGCGTCAATCCCGTCGCCTGGAATCGAGGGCAAGGCTCGAAAAAACTGGATGAGGTAAATCACGATCGCGACGAACGTCCATGCCGTGATCTGCAATTTGCTCAAATCTGGCTCACCCTCATCAGAGGTGAGCACGCCGCCCGTCGGCGCGCCCGGCGCGGCGTCGTTGTTTTTGGCCAGACGGCCAGAGTTGATGTATCCCACGGTGATGCCCTTCGCGACGGCCGCGGTAGCACCGCTCAGCCCAAGGACTACGAGAATGTTGCTCGGTAGCGTGCCACACTTGGGGTCGATCGCCACGGCCAATCCTTTGAGGATGAACCGTGCCGTGATCGTGCTGTAAGCAAATAGGACGACCGTCGTCCACAAGAAGAGTTGGAATTTCGACGTGCTGGGTTTCTTGTCTGCACCGCACCACCACCGTTGTACGCGCCAACCAGCAAACATCCCGCACACACCCCAGACCGCGAGGAGCGTGAGCACGCCGAAGACCGGTGCGTATCGGACGAGATGCGGCCAGTTGGGAGTGGTCATTGTCGTGAGAAGAGCAGCGTTACGTACCGGAAATCCAGTGAGATACCGCCGGCGAATGAGCTTTCCCACGTGTCACGCACCGGAATCGTGTTCTCTGCCCCAGCGAAAACGTCATCTTCCTTGACGCCGACCAAGCGCTTGACACGTGCCCACTCGTACATCCCAACGAGATTCACGCCGCGAACAATTTCAAAGGAGATCCCGGTAAGAAAGCGACGCCCGGGGTTACTCGCTGAGGCGCCGAGTGCCAAACCGATGCGATCAGTAAATCCTTGGTCGTTGACGATGTCCCTACCGAAATAGTGGTAGCGTCCGCGGCTGCTTAATTCGCGCAGGTAACTGGGGAATGAGTAAATGACGACGCTGGCGAAGTATTCTGGTCCCTCATTAATCGGGCCTTTGTTGAAGATGCGCATCTGGGTCCCGTCGGCGCGCAGGCCGTAAGTGTTGTCATGCAGATCGGTGAAGGCCGTGCCGACTTGGAGAGTGGTGCGGTAGCGCGTGTACTGCGTGAGTGTATGGCGTCCCTGGAAGGGCACGCTGTTGTTGTTCGCGTCAAGCTTGCGACCGTCGACGGTGATATCGACGCTCGCGTTGAAGCAGCGTCGTGGCAGGAGACGAAGTGGCGTGTAGAGAATAGGGCCTGCCGCGTTCGATTGGGGCAGTGTTGGGAATGTCCCGGGGACGTATGCCGAGATCCCGGCGGGTTCCAGTGCGCACGGCGCGAACTGCGCCTGCGGCGTGCCGGCGAGCGATCCGTCGTTGATCAGGATAACGTGAATCGGGTCACCTTCGACGCCAAACTGTCGGTTCCAGTGGCAGAGTTGACCGTCCGCGGTGAAGAAGAGTGCGGTGAAGCCTGGGTCACGCCGCACCTTGCGCTCCTGCTCCAGCAGCGCGATCTGATCGGGACCGATGCGGTTGCATGCTGCGATCGCGTCTTCGGGAGGAGGCGCGTTATTGGCCGGCGGGTTTGCGACAGGCGGATTTACCACGGGCGGGTTTACGACGGGCGGATTCGCCACAGGCGGGCAGACGATGTTGCGCTCTTGCCCTGTCCGAATGAACGGTCGAGGCCCACCGACGCGCGTGCCGTTGCGCAAGAACTGGATGTTGAAGTTTCGACGCGTTGCGGTGTCTGCGAGCAACGCAGCATTGCCGAGGGTGGTTACGTCCGCTGCACTGATCGTCCACGTCCCGTTCGGTGTCGCCGCCACGGCGATGGTGTTTGGCGGGGTAGCTTGGTCCATGACCGCGACGTGGGTAGCGTCATTCGGCCCTTGGACCGTAAGAGATTGCTGAATAGTGATGAGGTCCGCGCAGTTTTGTGCATTGATGGCTAGCGTAAAAAGTGCTATGGGGACGAATGCTAGGAAGCGGTACATGAACTTACTCCTCTCTTGTTATGAACGTACTAGTTTCTTCAAAGACCGCGAGGTGTGCGGGCGCAAAGGCGGAAAGCGAGAATGTCGCGGTATCGATGCGGCCCACGAGTAAGCCCCACGCGCGCTGCTGCGCGTCGACGAGGCATGCACCGGAATCGCCTGGCCGCGTACGCCACTCGGTGAGGATCAAGTCTTCCATCGGCCGACCGTCGATCATCCCGCGTGCGCCGACGGCTTTACACGTGACGTTACGAGGCAGCCGATCCGCCGTGAGAATGAAGAGCGCAGTACCGCGGTCGACCTGACTCGGCGCGAAGAGCTGTCGCAGCCGGTACTGTGGTAAGTACCAGTTGCGGTGCTGTAGCGGCTCGTCGAGCTGGATGAGCGCGTAGTCGAGGGAGGTTGCCAGCCGCCGGCTCACGACGCGGCCCGGGTAGGTCACGCCGCCGGTGGTGAGGAAGACGCGTTCACCATCCGTAAAACCGTCGAGAAACAGGTGTCCTGCTGTCGTGAGCACCGGTCCGAACTGGTGGTGGTCCATAACGATCCCGACAGTGGCGCTTTCGCCGTTCGCGCGACGAATCCGGTCACCGATGCCGACCGTGCCGGCTTCGGCCTCGCTCCCTAGATAAGCTTCGCGGTGTACGGGGATTTCGTGATCGCCGGTGTTATCGGTCCACATGAGACTCCTTGGCAGGACGCACCCACCGCTGGTGCAGCAGATGAAAGCGAGTTCCTGCGAACCCGGCCGGTGGCCGAGGAAGGACAGCTGCACTCCTGGCGTGCCGGCGAGGGCGTCAAGGGCGGCACGCAGCGTACGTGCGAAGAATTGCGGGGGTGTCGTAGCGCACCTCGACCATTGGAGTGACGCAGCGCTCGTTTTCTCTTTGCGCCCGCGTGCCTCCGGCTCTGGTCTCGCCACCCGGTCCATATGGGTTACTCAGTAGTGGGGCACCCTGCGTGGAGCGTCCAACCATTCGGTGGTGTGCCCGTGCGGCGATTCGCTGGGCTGATCGCGTCCGCCCAGAGGCACGAGGGGTGGTGGACGTTCGCGCGGGTCCCGGTCACGGTAAAGCTGCCGGTGCCGGGTGTGTACTCGACGATGACCGTGCCGGCGATCGTGTCTTGCTGCGGGTCAGGTGTGGCACCCTTGCCTCTGCTCGTCCAGAACGTCGTAATGCCGGCGTCGTGGAGGCGGTCGAGGCATTCCTGTGTCGGGTGACCGTACTTGTTCTTCGTACCCGTGCTGATAACGCCGATGCGTGGCTGGATGGTGGCGAGCCAGTCCTCGTTGCTGCTGTACCGGCTCCCGTGGTGGTGCACCTTGTACACCTCGACCTGACCCACGTCGGGCTCGAGGCCGGTCTCGATGTCCAGGTAGTCGTCGGTCTCCACGCCGCTGAGGTCGCCGTTATCAAAGAGCACCGTCTGCCGGCTGGGGCTGACGAGCAGTGCACCCTCTCCTTGGCCGACGTCGATGAAGTGCAACTGTAGCTTGCCGTTCGCCTGCGCAACTAGCGAGAGCGGAAACAGTGAGAGCAGCAGTGCGAGCACGTAACGCATCGCGAAACTCCTTCTTCTGGATAACTCGGACCTCACATGAGGAGTGTCGTGAACGCTGCCATTCCCTACCCTGCCGTAACCTGGCACCCCTCAGCCGCCCGACCGCAGATGGAGAGTTTGCGATAGAATTCCGCCTTCACCGCGACCGTCGAGGTACGTAACGATGGCCGAGCCGCCATGTGAAGACGCAGTGTCCGTCTCGAAAGAACGCGCGACTCCTCGGACGTCGCCCAGCACTCTTTCACCACCGCGTGATCCTCATTCGGTTTACCGCAGCCGCCGCATTTCGGAACATACGGCGTCGGTTCCCTGTCGCAGACCGCGCACAAAGGCACTCCGGCCGGAAGCCATCGCGAACACCCTGAACAGTATCGTCCCTGCGGTGGGATTACTCCTCCGTTTGCTTATTTAGCAAATCAGCGCTGAGCCGCATTCTGTCCAGTGCAGTCGGCCGAACGCCGTCCTACTCATCTTCCTTCGGCTCCGAAGGAAGTAGCCGCCTCGGAATGCTGGTTCCGAGTGAGAAGCTCGCGGTGTGACAGCCTTTGAAGATCGTTCCCCAGAACGACTCCAGCTCTGGCAGGCTTGGTTGTGGGGTCTTGGTCGCCGTTGGCCCGGTTTCAGGAATGATCGCTGTGATGTTGGCTCCGCGCAGGTCGGGAAGGGGTCGATCGAGTGTTTGTGCTCTTTTGAGTTCTTCGTGAATGTCGGGCTTTTCCAGCGATAGCGATCCGCCGAGCACTGATGTTGGACAGTCTTCCAGCATGTCGCTAATGAAGATGATCTCAGCAGGTTCTTGGCTACCACTCGTTGCGATGCGCTGTTGTGCCTCGTGGAGTGCATGCGAGATGCAGGTCTTCTTGAGAAAGTTCTTGTCCGTGATGCTCGCGTTGTAGTTCTGCGCTGCCGTCGCGATCTCACCGGGCAAGGCGGCCCGGCGATCTGCAAGGTCGCGTTCGCCGTCGACGAAACTATCGTCTGGTAGTTCTTCATGGAGGAGCACGCCCGCGCGCGCGACGTAACCGCCAAGCGGTAGCACCGTAAGCCGCGAGCGACCAGGAATCCCACGGCAGAGGTCATTGATCCGCTCGTTGACCGATTGCTGCTGTGCATCGTTGAGGCTCCGCGTGAGATCGAGGAAGACGAAGTACGTGCGTGCCGGAGGTTTCGGCGGTTCCGGTCCCTCGCACATCGTGCAGGACGCGAGCAGCAGAAGGCTTAAGATGCCTGCTCGTCGCATTGGTTCTCCCACACCGTGCGGGCGCGTTGCTGGTTCGCGACCAGGGTGGTTCTGATGAAGTTCTCGCGTTGGTGCGCGGCCGTCACCCACCGATGAAGAAACTGGAGAATTTGTTCGGCGATGCCCGTGCTCGGTTGTGCAGCGCACAGGCCGCGCTCGTACCCGTGCAGATACGTGTGGTACCGCTTATCGGAGAGGACCGCGTGCGATTGCGCGGTTGCCAAGTCGCGCTCATGAACCGCAACTTCGGCGGTTCGTTCCTGCACTTGGCGTGCAATTGCCTCGTGCGCCTCCTTGCGAGCGTCGTGTGTGCGGTGGAACCGCTTGAGCTGTTTTGCGTTGTGGATGCGTGCCGTGCCGGTGGCGGCAAAGATGCCGCCAATAATCGGCAGCACGAGCGCGAGAGCGAGGAACGTGACTTTTGCGACCGTGCCAGCGTCCTGGCTGAACACACTTGCAAGGCCTGTCGCCTGTGGCGGCGGCGCCGCGGGAGCGGTCGTTGTCGTGCTGCCGTAACGTGTGGCGGTTCCTGGTGTGCTGCGCGTCATGGTATCGCCTCGAAAGAGGCCTAGCATGCCGAGCACCGAGGCAAGCCCGAGTGCAATGATCATGGCGATGATCACAGACATGGCGACGGAGATTCGGCGCAGGTATGGGGGCAGCAGGTAGCGTGGCCTCATGAATGGATCGGCCATGAGCTTGAAGAACAGTCCCATGGCGACGATGCCCCATGCGACGAGATTCGCATGCGAGAAGATGGCTGCTGCTTTGCGGTGAAGAATCTGTTCCGCTATCGCGCGGGATAAGGGGAAATCGGCCGCCATGATCGCGATCGCGCAGATCACAAAGCCGGCACCCATCCATGGTGAGTACTGGTTTGGGTACCGGTCCCGGTCCTCGCTCGCATCGGCCAGTCGTTGCTCGATCTTCCGAAATGTCTCGTCGTCGCGCTTGGCTGCCTCCGTTGCGGTAGCGAGATCGGCACGTGCCCGCGCGATGCGCTTTTCGATCTCGCCGCGTTCCACGGCGTGTTCACGCTCAGCCTCGAATCCGAGCATGCGATGGTGCTCAAGCCACGTCTGGCCGATAATCCCGTCCTCGTACCCGGCATGCCAATCCGTGTCATGCGTCGTCGGTGTCGTTGTGGGCTGTTCGGTCATTGCGTCGCTCCTTCAGCGGGCCCTGGCGCGAGTGGATGCCTGACGGCCGCGATGAGTGGTGCGACGGCTTGCGTCGCGCTTTGTGTTGTGGCGATTTTCAGCAGCAGGAGCTCTTGGTCGATACGTGCATGTTGTCGCCGTTCTTCTTGATGTGTGGCAAGCGCGAGCTTCATACCCTGAAGCAGTAGACGTCGCTCGCGAAGTTTGCTCATTGTCTCCGGCGCGACGAGTGGTTCTAGTTGTGCGATCGCCGCTTGCGTTTCGTGCAGGTCGGCATCGATGCGGCGAAGCGCGCCGCGGTGTTGCTCGATCGCCATGACGAGTTCCGGCGCGACGACCATATCGATCGCGCGGTAGTCGGGCACGAGGATCGTTATGGGAATCGGTGGCGGCGGCGCAAGAAGGTCCTGGCTCGCGTTCGGGTCGGGGGGTTGATGGGCTTCCTGTGCGGAACGTGGTACGCGGCCGAAGCGGACCCGACGCAGCACCCTTTGGAGCCAGTCTCGCTCACTCGCGAGTGGCGTTCGTTCCTCTTCGGTGTCCTCATCGTCATCAGCCGGAACGCCCGTGAGGCGCTGGAGGCGTTTCTCGATACGTACGACGCGCTCGCGTGCTCGTCGCGCATCCTTGAAGATGCCGTAGAAGACGAGCCCGGAGGCGAGTGCAAGAGAACTCATGAGCATGAAGGCCGCCCAAGGGAGCCAAGCACCCGCGCTGATCGAAAGTTGATAGGGTGCGACGGCTAAGGCGGTGACGAGCAGCAGCGGTGGTATCGCAAACTCCCATGAGTGGCGCAGGACCGCTCCTTGGGTACTTCGCGGCTCGATGACACGGATGAAATACATCATGAATACGCCGGTCGCGAGAAACGCGATGGTGATGCCGATGAATGAGTACCCGACGCTCGGGAAGATCGACATGAGGACACTGGCGTCATCACCTGAGCGGAGTCCGAAGGTCGGAGCGATGGTGAGGACAACGAGCAGGATCGCTCCAAGAAAGGTGAAAGGTAGCAGCGCGACGAACCGCGCATAGGTTCGGGGTGTGAGCGCCTGCGGCGTCATCTGGGCGCTCGCATCTGGGCGTGACTTCTTCTCCGCGTCCCATTTCCAACGCTTTCGTAGGATTGCATCGCACGCGATGAATACCCCGATGATCGCGGCGAGCAGGAACGCCACGTAGATGATCGTTACGGAGAGTCGGAACCATGCTGGGAAGGTGGGAAAGATTGAGGCGACGATGGCACGTGTGCCTGCTACGAGCGGACGAAGATCAAATGCCCTTCGTCCGCTCATGATCAATGCGAGTACCGACCCGGTGGCAACGACGCTGGCGTAGCCAAGCCAAAGGAGAAATCCTGCCACTGTGCGGGTGATCCATCGTTGCCGTAGATACTCTTCCCGTTCGAATGCTGATGCTTCTGTCTTGAGGATCTCCTCACGGCGCTGTTGGAGTTGTGCGACACGCTGCTGCCGTGAATTCGGTTGATCGTCTAAGCCGGTGTCAGAATCGTTCTGCGCGCGGAGTGATGCTTCCTCAGAGCGCACGCGCTCCAACTCGAGTTCGAGCCGCTCTTCTTCAGCTTTTTGCCGGCGCGCGAGGAGCTCCACTTGTGCGCGCACGATCTGTTCGTTCAGTGATACCTGCGTGTCCCGCAACTCCGCTCGGCGCGTGTACCGGGCTTTGAGATCCGGGACGAGCGCTGCCCGCTCGCGAAGGTCTTCCTCCACGAATGTTGCTTCGCTGTCGAGTAGCGCCGCACGTGTTTCTAAATTCTTGACGAGTTCGGTGTCGTGCAGGGCTGCGAGGTTTGCGACCGTCTCGCTGACACGCGACGCGGGTGTTTCTTCCGTAAGCTGAGAGATCGCGGCGAGGTCGAGCAGCGTTTGCTCGTGCAGTTGGAAAAGCGTTGGCCTGCCACTGAGAGAATCAGGCTCCGGATCATACGCGATGGGCAACGCAGCAGCGGTCATCAAGATCCTCCCCGAGTCGCCGGCCGGTGAGGAAACACGCATCACCGCGTGAAGCCAACTCCCGCGATACCTTTCCGAGCCGGGAAGTGTTGCGATGAACGCTTGGACCCAAAGCAGCCGTTCAATAGGAGGAGTGACGCCGAAAGGAATTTCCCTACCTTTGAATTTCGGAATCGACGCCAGGCAGCCGGGTTGGGAGTGTGCTAAGAAGTTGAGCAAATCGCCCCGGAGGAAGCGTCTCACGCGCTCAGGCGTTGCCGGGGTTTCTTGCGATCCTTCACGTCAGCGGTGTTCTTCTGGCTCGTCCTCCTGGCGATGGTTGCGCTTCGGACCGGTGGTGCGCACCGCACGATCAGCGAATCTTTCGCCACCGCGACGACGTGATGCCTGGCGAGGTCCCGCTGCGACCAATTCGGTCGCTGGCGAGATAGCTTCGTGTGTGGGATGCGCACGAGTCGCCCCGCTGAAAGAGCAACGATCGCTCTTTCGGAGGACAACCCCATGAACCAGCACAGCACCTACCTACGCACACCACCGCGCCAACTCGCGCCTGATGGGTACCGCCCACCGTATGATCCCATCCCGGAGGCGTTCGACCACAAGCACCGGCTCGACACGTACCTCACCGCTGACGACCACGAGATCGTCTACTGCACCGTGTGCGGCGGAGAGTGGTAAGCATGGCTGCCTACCACCACGATCATCCGATTCGGCTGATGACCGACCGTGAGGACGGGATCGACTGGCCCGTCTGGGTCTGCTCGTGCGGGTGCGGCGATTGGGGTGCGCGCTGGTAGCGCGGCCCGCACCGAGCACTCCAGTGCGCGCCCTAGGACCACTGATGGTACTTGTGTCCGCGGTCCGTGAAGGCGGGCCACGTCCCTTCGAGAACGTCGACGAGGTGCTTGTTGATCGAGGGATTCTCGATGCTCCCGGTCTCGTACGTGACGGCGTGGTCCGTGTCCTTCGCGATCCTGCACCAGATGACCTGCTCGGCATTGCAGACGACAGCAAGGTTCGGGTTGTGCGTGACCATGATGATTTGTCGCCGGCGCTTTGCTTCGGTAATGCAGGGCGCGAGGAGTTCGAAGACGCTCTGGTTGTCCAGGTTCTCCTCGGGTTGGTCGATGATGAGCGGCCGATCGTCCTGGTCGATGACGAGGTAGAAGACGAGCAAAAGGCTGCCTCGCTCGCCGGGGTGAGTTGTGCGAGTTCGCGATCGTTGATTCGAAGCGCGAATTGTGGGTCGAGGTACTCGAGCCCGAAGAGGAAGTTGTACAGGTCCTCTGCTTTCTCGTCCTTGCGCAGCTGTCGCTGCACGTCGTCGATGTCGCTCGGTTCACCATGCGGTTTTTGGTGAAGGAGTTCGATAGTGGTACGGAGGAGCTGTTCGATGTCGTCGGTGTTGTCAAGGTCGAAGGGCGTGAGGTGGTCACGCATCGCGTGCTCCTCGCTAAACTTGCCGATTCGTGCTCGATTGATGCGCTTCATGAACTGTGGCGCGAGTCCGGTGTCCACAAGCTTGCTGGTGAAGTTCACGTTCAGCTGTGCTCGAACGACAGCATGATTTGCGAGCCTTTCTGCGGCGGGGGCGTAGAGCGTTGCTTGGAATGTGGTGATGCTGCGGAGTTGCTCGTGAATGGCGCGCGCGAGGTCGAGGCGTTCTGCATCGAGCGCCGCGAGCTGTTCTACTTGGGCGTTGCGCACTGTGGTGAGTCGTGCCTTGAGGTACTCGATTGATCCGGGTGTGTCTGTGCTGCCGATGATGCGGGTGCGCTGTTGCTCCCATTGCTTCTGGTGATCGAGGTACTGCTGGTATGCCCGGGCGGGTGCATCGAGTGCGTCCTGCAGTTTGGCGATTCGCGTGAGAAGCGCGGCATGTGTGGCGATGAGACCGTCGGTGCCGTCGAGGAGCGCTTCGGTGGTTGCAATTTGCTCTTCGGTTGCCGCCGTGTGCTCTTCGAGTGGTTGCAGGTTGACGCTTGCGGGCAGCAGTTGCTCGAAGCTCATGCCGAGTTGCTGGAGGTCGGTCGTGACGCTCGTGCGGAGTTTTGCAATCGTCTCTTGCAGCGTGCGAAAGCGCGCAACAAGATTTCGGGTGCGGGTGCGTGTTTCGTGAGATCCTGCAAGTGGAGCCGTTCCGCGGCGATGCGCTGATCGAGTTCATCGCGTTCCTTGCGTGTCGCGTCGAGGTCTGGCGTGCTTGCCTGCTGCGTAGGTGCGGAAACGGGCATCGGCTGATTCTGGTCGTGTGCTGCGAGCGCTGCCTCTGCTTGCTGGAGCGCGTCTTCGAGTTCTTTGCGTTTTGTCGTTGAGAGATCGCGTTCGAGTTGCGCGATGTGGCGGTTGACGGTGTGTAGTTCTGCCCGTAGCTCGTCAATGTGTCGTGCCGCCTCGTTCGTGTGCGCCTTGATGAGTGAATCAAGGTCGGCGAACTTGCCTCGTTGCGCTGCGGAGAGGTTGCTGAAGATGACGCTGCGGAGCTCATGCTGCAGGCGTGCTGCGTTCGTGGTTTCGTTGCACAGGGCTTCGAAATAGTTTTGCGGGATGTACCTGACCATGGGGACGGTGCCGCTCGGCACGTTCTCGTCGAGCCCGCGGTTGATGGCGTCGCCGCTTGCCCATGTGGTGGTTGCGGTGAAGTGTCGTGCCTTGTTGTCTTTGCGGTCGCGAAACTTGTGCTCGGTCAGGAAGCCGTAAGTTTGTGGGTCTGCTTCGGCGTTGCTCGTCAGCGCGATGATGTCGGTGAGTGCGCTCTTGCCCATTCCTTTGTTGCCGATGATCGCGATGAGATCGGGGTTGAGCGGCAGCTGGTTGTTGAACCATTGCTCCGTTATCGGAGCGGAGGGCTTTCGGCGGATTTCGATGTCGGTAATGAATTTTGTGGGTTGTTGTTTGATGAGTTGGAGCTTCGGTGGCATGTCCCCGAGAAAGATGCGTTCTCCTGGGGCATGGCGTACTTGGCGGAGGCCGTCGAACGTGGTGTCGGCTTTGAGCCAGGTGTAGCAGTTGCCGAGTCGGTCTTTGTGTGTGCTGTTGCTGGGGTAGTGCGCGTCGCTGCAGTCGAGTAGTCGGTGGTTGACTCCTTCGGCGCGCAGTGCGTCGTGCGCCTTGCGGCAGTGGTCAGGTGTTTGCGCTGCGACGAAGACGAAGTCAGCGCGGTCGATGATCGTGCGTTTGTCTGCGGCACCTTGTTGCCACTTCACGTCTGCCCATTCGGTTTTGCCTACGGCCGTGAGGAACTTGTTCGTGAACGTCGTGTTCTCTAAGAGCTGTTCGATCTTGGCGAGGTGGAAGTTGAGGTTGTTGTAACCGACGGTGAGTGGCTGTTCGCTCGTGCGTTTTGCTGGTGGCGTTGCGTCGATGAGTTGCTGTCCTAGCTCCGTGAGGGTGGTCGTGTTGATGACGTTGTTGAATGGTTCGCCGATCGTGTAGTCGGCGGTGAGGAGGTTGAGGAATTGCTCGCGGATCTCGGTGGGCGTGAGTTCGTTGCTGAAGATGATGTGGTAGTTGATGCGGCTGAGGTGCGAGTCAGTGCCGCCGAATTTGTCGAGGCGTAGTTCGATGACGGGCAGGATTAGGTCGATGTTCGCGAGTCGCCCTTGCTGCTTTTCGTTCAGGACGCGTTCGTATCCGTCGATGAATAGGTAATCGTTGATGCCGAGCACCTTGATGTCTGGCGGGAGGTGTTCGAGGTCCGTGAGGAAGGCTTCCCATCCGGCGGGGGTATCGCCGCCGGGGTAGTGTTGGACGAACGATTTTGGCGTGTGGACGTGCAGGTCCCAGCGGCGCCAGGTGCTGCCGCGCGGATCGTGGTGGCGGTTATTGGTGGTCGTCGTTGCGAATTGTCTCCTCCCGTAGAGTGACACGAAATTCTACTCGTGGTGGCGTTGCGGGGTGATGGGGATTTGCTGTCCCAAGGGACGATTGGATGAGTGTCCCCGCTATCGCGGGGCGATTGGATTGCCCGGCCTGCGGGCCGGGAGAAAGTGGGAACCCGCCTGCTGGCGGGATGAAAAGGGAAAAAGGGGGGAACGACGCGTGAAGCGAAACGACGTTAGACGAAACATGCGCGGCGCTAAGTGACATGCGGAGAGGGCGTTAGACGAAATCTCGCGTGGTTTCGCGTTGTGCGAAGTCTCTCGCTGTTCACGGCGGGTGTACGCGCACGTAACTGCCTGAATCCGGACGACTTCGTCTTTCTTCACGCTTCTCGTTTCACAGCACTGCTTTTGTTTCACCGGCAGGTGGTTCTTGTTCACGTTCGGCGAAAGCGTCGGCGTGCTTGCGGCGATGTTCTGCTCACCTGAGTGGTGCAGGGCGAGACGCTTGAGCGTCTCCCCCAGACCCGCTTCGTGCACGGCGCGCGCGGCGTCATCCACGAGTCCTCGCTCCACGAGAATCTGAACATGCTGGTGAGGAGCGTCTCCTTCGCGTCATGCAGCTGCTGGTGCTCGTACGCCTTCTGCAGGTTGAGCACAGCGTTGCACTTCGTGCAGTAGTCCGCATTGCTCGCGTTGAGTTCCGCGCACCGGTAGCACTGCCTTGCCTGCAGTTCCTCGTGGACTTCGCGCGTTGGCACAAGCTTGTTTTCTCGCAGGATTGCCGCGTTCGCGTCGCTCGCGAGGAGGTGTGCGTACGTGGCGAGTTGGTCGCTGTTCGGTGTCCAGCCGAAGTACGCCTTTGCTTACGCTTCGGTCATCAGTCCGGTGGCCAGGACGTACGTCGCGCGTGAGTGGCGGAAGAGATGTGGGTACACCCGCTTCGGGATGCCTGCGCGTGCGAACTGCTTCACGAGCATGTTGCGGATCGTGTCGTACTTCAGTTGCAGCGGCTCTTTGCTGAATTGGTAGTGCACCCACAGCGGTGCTTCCGGATCGGCGCGGAAGGGATGCACGTTGAGCCAGAGCGTGAGCAAGGGTGCGCTGCTGACGATGAGCACGGTCCGCGTGCCGGTCTTCCCGGTAACCTCCAGGGTGTAGCCGACGTCCGTCTTCGTGAGGTGCTTGAGTTGCAGGTTACCGATCTCCGCGATTCTGCCGCCGGTCTCCCAGAGGACGGCGGGGAGCGCTTTGTCGCGTGCGTTCTGCGTGACATTCATGACTTGCTCGATGTCGGACGGAAAGAGGAGTTGGTTGCGCTGAAGCTTCTTCTTGTCGCGTGCGCGAACGTGTGTCGTGATCCAGTTCACGATCGGCGGCGCGACTGCTCGCGCATTGAATTCGGTGGGCGCGGCGAGCCATGTGTAGAAGCGCTTGATGATTGCCTTGTAGGTGCCGAGCGTCTCGGGGCTGTACGGCGGCTGCTTCGTCAGCATGTTGCTCACGAGACGCTGCAGGTCATCACGAGTTGCCTGATCGAAATCCTTCACGAGCCGTCGCGCGCAGAGAAGCAGGACGCCGAGTGCGCGGATCAGGCGTACTTTCCCGCAGGTCTGCTGGAGGATGCATGCATCACGGTAGCCCATGATGAGATCTTGTTGCGCTGACTGATCTCGCTGCGCAGCACCTGCTGTGTTACCTGCTGGAACTTCTCCTCGTAGTTGTGGATGTCAAACGTCACCATCTCGCATCACCGTTGCTAGTTGATAAAGGTCGCGTGACACGCCGCTGCCAAGCGGCGGCAGACGACATGCCGACGTTCATGCGTCAGCAGCCATCGGCGGTCGACGTCGCGACATACCCTCGGCGTTCGACGAAAGAGACAACGCCCAGGCCCGAAGGAGTTGCTTTTTGCAACCACTGCCGGCGCATGCGACTGCCGCGGGTGGCGGTCACACGACCTTCTCACCCGCAGCGGTTGCGCGCGAAGTATTTAGTTCTTTCGTTGATCCGCCTGACATTGGCGTTAAGCGAAATGTCAGCCGGCCTTGCGCTTCGTCGTGACCACTCGCCGTTTGCGGTGTGTTGCACGGTGCTGCCGATCGTCGTTGCTTCTCGTGCGTTCGCGTTGACGTGCCTCGCGCAGGTTTACGTTGAAGAGTCGGTCGCACGTGTCCGCGGTCACGTCGTCGTGGACCATGAGGAATTCCTCATCATGGTGCGTCGTAAGGTGGCTGACGGTTTCTTCGAGCATGCTCACGCGCTTCGTGAGTTCTTCGACTGTGCTCATGCCTTCACCTGTGGCGTGACGGCCTGTGTTTTTACGGCGCGTTTGCGTTTCGGTCGTGCGGGTGGTGCTGGTGCATCGTCGGCTGTCTCCGGGGTGATTTCATCAGGTCCTTCCTGCTCGTCAGGCACCGGTGTTGCGGGTGCGATTTCCGGAGCTGGTTCTTTCAGGCGGCTCGTTGCTATGGCGGCGTACTCGGGATTGCTCTCGCAGGCAATGAAGTGCCGTTTCATCTGCTGGCAGGCGACGGCCGTCGTGCCGCTGCCGACGAACGGGTCGAAGACGGTCTCACCTTCGGTGGTGTATTGCTCCAGGAGGTAGCGCAGAAGTTTCACCGGCTTCTGCGTGGGGTGTGGTTTCCAGTCGTGCAGGCTGCGGTAGTCGAGGATGGGAATGCTCCACACTCTGCTCACCTTCTGCCTGCTTTCTTTGCTCCAGCACACGATGACTTCGTAATGCGTGATGCTTTTCGCATCCGGCTTGTGCCAGACGTGGCGTGCGACCTCGTGCCATCCTGCCGGTGGCGGTGGCACATCGAAGGCGTTCCAGAAGAAGACGACGTACTTCTTCGCCTTCTTGCACGAGAGGTAGAGCATCGCGAGGCCGTCGACGAGTGACCCGTCGAAAAGATTCATCCGGTTCGGGTACGGTGGATCGGTAATGACCGCATCCACGCCCTCGTTGGGGATCTGTGTCGTTGCGCTAAAACAATCCATGTTGTGTATCTTGTCGAGTTCTAACATCGTGAGGGAATGGCGGGGCGCAACAAGGGGTCCTGCGCCCCCCACCCATTCGTTCATCCTTCCTTGTGGAGCGGCAATGGATGCTCGGAAGGAGCGGGATCGCCGAAGAGTGCGAGATAGCGCTCGTACAACGTCAGGATCCAGTGATCGTCATTCATAGTCCCGACCGCAGGGCAGCGTCGCGTGATGTCGCCACGATGTGCTCGTAGTAGCGCACGAGGCAGCTCGTGATCATCTCCTGCTCTGCCTGGAGCAGGTCGATGACGGCGACGAGGTAGGCGCGCACCCGCGGGAGGTACTTCACGTATTCCTCTTCGGTGATGTTCTTCGCATTCTTGATCGCGAGGATCAAACGCTGCCACAGCTCGACTTCGACCTGCAGCGCGTGGCGCAGGTGCGTGGGCATTGGCTCCCCGAAGTACTCCTCAAAGAGGTATGCCTCCTCTAGCGCGTCGCCGATGCACGGCTCAACGATGCCTGGCACCATGTACCAGTTTGAGCTTGCCTCCTTGATGGCTCGCTCCGCGGTCTCCAAGCGGACTTGCCGTCGCCGCTGCAGGCGTTCGTGTTTCGTGTAGTGAAACCATGACATGACCCTACTATCCGGAAAGTACGGGTATATATCCACCACCTGACATACTGGTTATGTTTCTCGTCGGGTGCTTTATAAAAACGTGGAATGTCCCTGCTCACCATCATGGCGGCCGGAGTGAACAAGAACGTTCTGCACTTTCTTGGCGTGCTCCATCGAACACAGCGGGCGGTGGGCATCGAGGAGTTCGCGCGCACCGAAGCATCACTGCCTGATGCGCGTACGCTCTACCGCTGGCAAGCCGAACTCGCGGATGACCTGCTCTACTATCCGAATGTCTCGTTCTGCGCACTCGGCCTAGAGCACTTGCATTTGTTCCTGGAGAACCCGGCGCCGGCATGGACCACCTTTCCGTACGCGATAGCCGGCGAATGGACGGTCAGCCGCCCAAGCGAGAAGTCGCTCTACCTGCACTGCCTCATCCCGCGAACGCAGCGAGCAGCGATCGATGCGCTCCTTGCGGAGGCTGAGGGAACGACGGCGACACGAATCACGAGCATCATGACGCGCGATGGGTGGCAGGTGCTCCGAGATCTCGCGACCAATGATCCTGATCCTACGCCACCGACGATTCTCGGCGCTGATGCGCAATGTTTGGGACATTGTCGAGCGGCTGCCGCTACTCATCCCCGTGATCTTCGAGAGTGTGGAGCAGCGACAGAGCTTGCCTGCGATCTGGGAGGCAGTGTACGCACGATTGGGGAAGCGCACATGGGAGTATCTGCCGCGCTTCGCGCGACGCCTCCCGACGAACGGGAAATCGTACGTGAAGGAAGCCTTCGCGCTGCTCAACCACACCGGCTTGTTCCGACAGAACATCATCCGGTACCGACCGCTCAACGCGATCGGCACACCAATGTTTCTGCACATCGAAGGCACCGCGTTAAGCGCAATGATCAACGCCTTCGGCAGTCATGCGCCAAGCATCGACATCTACCCGATCCGCGACGATGCAGCGCTCCTGCGCGTCGTGAGCACGCACGCGCTGACACAGCAAGTCTTCAGCTCGATGGGCACGCTCCCGCGCATGACGAGTTGGCACTTTATCGACGTTGTACGCAACCAACGAGAACCACTGCGACCACGCTTCGCGTACGAACTGCTCTTCGATCCAGCAACGACCGAATGGGTCTTCCCGAGTGACGCACTGACCGTCTTTCGAGGTGCAGGATGACAAACCCGAGCGAGGCCGCACTCATCGCGGCGCTGAGCGGCGAGAAAGAAACCGTGCTCAAGCTGCAGCATCGTCGCATCGATGAGGAGATCGCGGAGCGACGCGAGATCGATCGCCAGAATCTTGCGGAGATCGCGGAGGAGAAGAAAGAGGTGCGCGAGGAGATGCTCAAGCTCGACCCGGAGAACGAAATGACCGGGGATGGCGGCGACAGACGCAAGGATCGCATCACGCTGGAGCGGGACAAACTCATGCTCAGCAAGGAGGAGCGCGACGAGAAGCGTGCGTGCTGGACCGACACGCAGAACCTCAAGCGTGAGGATCGTGAGGTTGAGAAGGCACTCGTGCAGCAGGATCAGCGGCGCAAGCGCATCGACGAGTTGATATGACGTGCTCCCCGATCTCTTTCGTCGACTCAAGCCACTCTACGGGAAGGCGATCGATCTACTCTGGATCGAGTACCAGACCGCTGATGTTGAGCGCAAACGCGAGATCGATGAACTCCTCATGCTCCTCGCGGTCAAGCACCTCGGCATCGCCGTCGGCGATGAGAAACTCGTCCTTGATGCACCACCGCCGGCGCTCATTGGTGACGGCGAGTTCATCATCGGCAACGTCAGCTACCCCAGCATCCCGCCCTACCCGTTCCGCGTGAAGCGTAACGAGCTGCTGCGACACGTCTTCATCCTCGGGCCAACAGGCACGGGCAAGAGCACGCTCCTACTCAACCTCCTCGTCCAAATCCAAGGGGCCGGCATTCCCTTCATGGCCTTCGACTTCAAGCGCAACTACCGCTGCCTGCTCCGCGCCCAGGGCAGCGAGAACGTCATCGTCTTCACTGTTGGACGCAATACCGCGCGACTTTCGATCAACGCCCTCACCCCGCCACCAGGTGTCGAGTTCGAGGAATGGGCGGAGGCGCTCAGCGACATCATTAGCACGAGCTACCTCCTCCTGCAGGGCGCGCGCAATGTCATGAAGGAAGCGCTGCTCCAAGCGCACGAGCCGCACGGCAGCGCAGCAACGCTCGCGCACGCGCACGAGTTGCTGGCGCGCGAGTTAGACGCAACGAAGAGCGGGAGTCGACGCTACGGGTGGCTGGAGAGCAGCACGCGCAGCTTGGAGGAGCTGACGAAGGGCAGCTTCGGCCGAGCATTAAACGCAACAACTGCAACACCGGTCGCCGACTTGCTCGGGCGTGCCGTGGTCTTCGAGCTGCAGGGATTCGGCGATGACCAGAAGCGCTTCTTCTGCCTCTTCTGGCTCGAAGTTGTCCTCCTCTTGCGCAAGAGCAGCGGCGCGCCGCGCGAACAACTCCAGCACGTCCTCGTCTTCGATGAAGGACACAACGTCTTCCCGCGCGAGCGGCCTGGTGAGGTGAGCGTTCCGGCGCGCCTCGCGCGCGAGGTGCGCGAGTTCGGAGAGGCGATACGGTCGAGCAAATCTCGTAAAAAACCATTACGAGAAGCTGGCGAGCCTAAGGTACGAACAAGCGTCTTATGCAAGGCGCTGATCACTCGCAGCGAGAGCGAATTCGGGCGCTTTTTCTCGAACGCAAAGAGTCGTACGGCTTGACCAAGGCAGCGCGACTCTTGGGCCTCTCACACGGTACGCTGCGCCGCGAAGCAGAGCACGATGATCGGGAGGCGTACCGAGCGAATGGCTCGTGGTGCTTCTCGTGGCGACAGGTCGCGTACATCGCGCTGCGACGCTGGACCCTCGCCGAGATTCACGAGGCGCTCGGACCCGACGCCACGAGCGTGCTGCCGCCGCTGCTCGCGCTGCAGCCGCTCACCGTGCACTTGCCGGAGTACCTCGTGCGCGCCATGGAGCGTGCAGTTGCTGAGAATCAGAGCACGCTCGACCACTGGTTGCATCAGGAACTCACCGACTTCGCGGGAACGGTCGCAAGCAACATGGAACGTGTCGTTCCTGGCTTTCGTCGCGCGTACCTCTTCCCTGGTCAGGAGTAGCCGTTGGATCGCGACGTGCCGCTCTCCGCCTTCCTGCCGCCGACTCCCGGTTCTGATCGGGAGCACATTATCGAACTCTTCGCGAAACGACAGCCCGCGTACGCGTGGACAGACGTTGTTCGGCTCCTCGGAATGAGCGACGAAGAGTTCGAGCACGAGATCGAAGGACTAGTCTTCGGTCCTGAGCTGAACGATTGCGGCATCACTGTCTTCCGTTGGGAGGACGTCGCGAACCTGGCGTTGGAACGGTGGACGCCGCGCATGATCGAAGCGGCGCTCCGAATCAAGTCATCGGAAGCGATCCCGCACCTCAACCAGCACCGCCTCATCCAAGTCTCTCTGCCGATCTACCTGATCCGATACCTCGACTACCAAGCGCGAAGAATCAGCTAACCGGCTCCCGCGCAACGCCAGCGACATCATCGAACGCATCCTCCACGAACACGTGGATGGCGACGACCTCCACGCGCTGGACATCGAAATTCCAGGTCTCGCGCAAGCGCTGCGCTACCCCTACTACACACCGCGCATGAGCAGCATCCTGCACCGCTGCCGGTACTGCGACATGAGCGTTACCGAAGCCGCACGCGAGGTCTGCAAAGCCTGCAGCCAACGCCACGAACCAAAAGAACATCTCGGCGAGTACGGCATCCCCGAACTGGAGCAACCACCAGAGGACCACGCGCCGCAGCCGCCGCCGACACGCCGCACCAACAGAACGAGACGGAGGAAGCAATGAAACGCGATCGCATCGACTGGCCACCGAGCGTACCGCTCGTCATGCTCACCGACGTCGAAACAGGTCATCGCGTCGCGATCAGCGGCATGTGGCTCACCCACTTCAGCGAAGGTGATAGCGGCACACTGGTGAAGTTCACGAACGGCGACACCGTCACTGTCGAGGAAGACTTCATGACGCTCGCAAATGCCTTCAGTGGGAGACTGCGATGACCGAGATCTTCCTGCTGGCGTTTAAGCGCGGGTGCGATCTCCGAGCGTCTCGGTCGCGGTGTCGAGGAGAATCTGTGCGAGAACTTCGGGTGCATCGATCATGACGTCGTGCCCCCCGGTCACTTCGTAGATGCGATAACCACGCTCTCGCGCGCGAAGAACACTCTCATCAAATGTTCCGCTGATGAACGCCGGTGCTCGAACGTAGGCCCGCCGTAGCACGGCTTCACGCGCGCCCGTGAGTCGGATCGGTTGGAACGAGGGGCCTATCGGCTGCGGCGTGAGCATCGAATCTACCCACGCGCGATCCCTCTCGTTCACCCCAAAGTATTCCGCAGTTTTCGTCGGACGGGCGATGTCACCTCGGTTGGCCGCGGCTTCGATCTCTTCGCGACCGTTCGAACTGTCAACGCCTATTTGTCCATCATCGGGCAAGTGGGCATCCACGAACACGAGTCCGGATACCTGCGATCGCAGCACTTCTACTGCGCCGGAGATGACCCAGCCGCCGTACGAGTGACCGCCAAGAACGGCCTCGTCGATATCTTCCCGCCGGAACACGTCGACCACATCAGCGATGTGCGTATCGAGCGTGATATCACGACTGAGCAGGTGTGCGCGCTCACCCACACCCGTCAAAGTAGGAGCGAAGACCCTGTGGCCACATGCCTCCAGGATGTCGGAGACGCGGCGCCAACACCAACCACCGTGCCAGGCGCCGTGCACAAGGACGAACGTCGAAGTATTCGCGCGCGCCATGCGGATCTCTGCGAGCAAGACTCGAACCTTCCAGCGTCCGTCTAGTGTCCGCGTCGTGTCCGTGAACTCACCACAAACCAGCCCATCGCAGCCCGCATCCACTTGCGCGTAAGTTGCTGTGGGTTCTGTCGTTAGGCGACAACACCTGACGTCGTTAGACGCCAAAATCCCCCTCATAACCCAAAGGTCGCAGGTTCAAATCCTGCCCCCGCAACCAACTTCGACGATCCAAGCCGCTGGAAACAGCGGCTTTAGCGTTTCTGCCCGGCGACGCCGACAACTCGGCTCCACCACTCAAACGCATTCGGCTGAGCGTGCGTCATTCGGGCGCGATCACATCGAGTGACCGCCTTGGCTGAACCAACGCTAGGTCAGCCACCACCGCGTTGACCAGCGGCACGGTCGCGATCATCGATTGAATGCGAGCTAGACGCAGCGAACGCGTTCTAGTGAATGACGTCTTCTTCCTTCAACGCTTTCATGATCTTGACGAACAGGCCAGCGTCGATATCGTACTCGGACCCGATCAGCATCACTTCGGGATTCGAGAGAAAGTCTCTGTTGCGCTCGAGAAAGGCGCTCAGTACAGCGGCTTCGTCTTGATTGAACCTGCCGCTATTGATGAGCGCAACAATCTTTGAGGACGGATCGCGGACAATCCCGTACCTATACCGCAGATCATCGCTGATTTTAGCGCCGGAAAAATCGGGCTCTCCCCAGTGCTCCATTTGATGAAACTCCGCCTGGGAGAAATCAGCGTCCTCGAGCGTTGCCTTTTCAAACGAGACTCTCGTAAGACTCGCCCCTCGGAAGCTTGCGCTCTTCAATTCAGCGCTTCGAAAAAACACATCCTCGAAGAGCGCGCCGGTGAAATCCGCATTGAAAAGCTTTCCCATTGTGAAGGTGACGTTTCGCAGACGCGCCTTCCGGTACATAGTCCGAGAGAGATCGAGTGTGCGAGGACCGATTGTGACGTCCTCCAAAAAAGCTTCATTGAACGAAGCTTCCTGAAACGACACCTTCCTGCCTTTCTCGGCCGTGATGCGAACCTGCTTCAGCCTGCACCCGTCGAAGCTGACGCCCTCTCCCATGCAGTTCGTCAGAGTCGACCCCGACAGATCACAGCCGGTGAGCAGGAATTCCTTAAGATCAATCTCAGCGTGATTGAATCGGCACCTGGTATCGCGAAGGTCGATCTTCCCGCCCGCGATCATGTCGTACCGCTCTGCAATCTCTCGCATTTCCTGCGCTGTTTGCGCGGCCAAAATCCTCGCAACCGCCTTCTGCTTCTCCGGCATGGCTAATAGATTAACGGATAAAGTCGATACATTTCCTTCGCGTAACGACTCACATGTCGCGCCCACGATCCGGCTGTCGTCACGTCCCACGCGCTGTTGAGGAAAAGGTTGATGAAATCTGCTCCGCGGGCGCCACGAGGCGTGATCCGCATGAACGGCAGCTTGCCCGATTTCTGAGCGAGCTGCTTGACGACGTCATCCATGATGTTTCCACGGATAAGACTACGTGCAAAATTCGGATTTCGCGCAAAGGCTCTCGCAAATCGCTGGCCGCGCAGCGCAGGATTGTTGTACACCCTCGCCCAATATGTACTGTTGTTTTTGATCAGACGGTCGGTGATCTTTGCCGCGCGGTTGGTAATGCCGGTCAGCTCATCTGCGGCCGCTGCGGTGGTCGGGAAGTTTGACGCGGCTCGCGCCTCGGCACTCTCCGCGATATTGGCCAGAACGCGCTGTTCTTGAACTGCCGCGGCGGAAATGTCCGGCGCAAGCTCGCGCGCCGCGATCGCTGCTCCCTCGTCCAAGCCGCGAGCTGCAGCTTCTCCAAGCGAGTCGAACGCTACGGCCGAACGCACCGCGACAGTGAATCGAGCTGCGGCCCTGATCACTGTCCCGGCACCTGCCGCGAGTGCAGCGCCGCGCCCGACGTCCTGAACGACAGCAAGCGTGGTTGACACCGCGCCGGCGCCGCTGCCGATCGCCGTACCCGTTGCTTCGCCAAAACGTAACGGATCCAACACGAAGGTATCGACGACATCGAGTGCGAAGCCAAGCTGCGCGTTGACTCCGACGTCGAAAATTGTCGAGCCGGTGTGCTTGTCGACGAAGAGTCGAACTGCATCGAGCTTCTTCTTCCCTGCGTTCGCCCAATCGGCGCAAGTGCCTTGTCCGAAACCGAGGCACAATCCCGTCGGGTCCGAGCTATTCACCGGATCGCCACCTGCGAACGCGTAGAGGTTCGAGGAATCGTCGTAACCGACCGGATCCGGCGTGAGCCAGGTGCCGGTTTCGGGGTCGTACCAGCGGGCTCGGAAGAAGGCGAGGCCGGTGGCGGGGTCGGTGAAGGGGGCGGCTTTGAAGCCGGTTAGGGTGTGGGTGCGGGAGGTTGGGGAGGCCGCCATGTAGAGGGACTTGATCTCGTACAGGGGCGGCTGCGGCATTCCGGCGGCTGGGGGGGTGGTGAGGGTGGTGATCAGGGCGGTGACGATGACCGGGTAGGCGGTGGTGCTGGTGGCGCCGAAGAGGGTGTGGGCCCAGTCGGGGACTTCCTGGACGGGGGTGTTGCCCCAGGCGTCGGTGCGGAGGGATGAGGAGACGGCGACTTCGATCGACTCGGCGCCGGCGGCGTTGACGAGGGCGGACCAGTCGCCCGGCGTGAGGCGCCAGCGGAGCTCGTGGTGATCGTCGCTCGTCGGGTCGGGGAACTCCGGCGCGCCGCCGTGCAGCGCGACCTGCTCGCCGTCTGCATCGAGCGCGCGGAGGCGCATGGCGTTGGCGAGGCCGCTCGAGGCGACGTTCTCGCTGAAGCGGACGCGAACCTCGGCCTCCGTGATCGTGCCGGCCGGATCGCGCTTGGCGGTGAACGTCACCTTCTCGACCACCGGGCCGTGCAGGAAGCGCGGCGCGGCGCCGTACGAGTCGCCGAAGAGCACGCGCTCGACGACGTGGCCGTCTCCGTCCACCACGGCCTGCAGCGAGCCCGTACCAGCTTCGTCGAAGACCGGGAGGTAACGCGTGGCGGTGCCGCCGGGTGTGGAGGCGACGAACACTTCGCCCGGATCGTCGTAGCCGGCGTCGCCGTGCACGTATTGGCGCAGCAGTCCGGCATCGGGCGCGGCGGTCGCGCCGGTCGAAGCACCGGCGTCGTAAATCGCGACGAGGCGGTCGACGATCGGGTCCCACACGAACGTCGTCTGCGCCGGCAGAGCGTCCGCAGCGAGAACGGTGCTGCGCGTCTCGAGCGTCCAGCCGCTGCCGCCCACCATGTAGGCGTTGCGGCCGATGATGCGGTCGGTCGGACCGTAGACGTACTCGATGCGGCGCGAGCTGCTTTCGATGCGCGTGAGGCGGCCGAACTCGTCGTAGGTGCTCTGCCAGACGCCGTCGGTGGAGCGGCGTCCGTCGGCGAACGCGTAGTCGCGCTGCAGCACGTCCGCACCGTCGAGTTTCATGGTGCGGTTGTCGATCTGGTGTCCCGGATCTTCGTCGGCGCGCCACGACGCCGGCTCGACTTCGAGCGAGCGCGCGAGGCCGAGGCGTCCGTGCTCGAGCGGTCCGAAGATCGTTTCGGTTTGACGCTCCTCGCGGAACTCCGATCCGCTCAGCACATCGGCGATCGCGGGAGTCGTGAGCAGATCTTCCTGCGGCACGAGGAGCTTGCTGCTGGTGAGCCGCCCGCGCCCGTCGTACACCCATTTCGACGAGCGGCCGAGGGCGAGATCGTGCGCGGTGCGCACGCGGAGCGACCGGTCGGGGAACGTCTGCGTACCGGCGAGGACGCGGCTGCCGACTTTCGTCTCCGACCTCGAGAGCATGCCGCTCGGCGCGATCGCCGGATCGCCCGGATCGGGGCCGCTTCCGGACGCGTCGGTGAATCCGTAAGACGTCGCCAGCATGCCGCTGGTCGAGAGCGCGCGATCGTGCTCGAGCACACGACCGATGCCGCCGGGGATTGCGGTGGCGATGTCGGCGCCGTTGGCCTGCTGCAGCACCAGGTTGCCGCCGGCGTCGCGCGTTTCGATCACGGCGGTGCGCCAGCTCGTACCGTTCTGCGCGGCAGGGCTGGTGCCGGCGACGGGCAGACTCCAGGAGGAGCGCTCCGAGCCGAACACCGACCAGGCGTGCGTCTGCGTGTGCGAGTCGGAGACGATGCGGTCGGGCGCCGGCTTGAGGCCCGACTCGTTCGCGTAGCGGATCGTGCGCGTGAGCGTCGGACGTCCGAGGTCGTCGTACGCTTCGTACTCGACGGCGCCGTTTTTGTTCGCGACGCGCGCGATCCGTTTGGCGTCGTTGTATTCGATCTCGGTGACGACCGGGCCGTTGTTCGGATCTTCGCCGAGGCGGATGTGGGTGACGCGGCCGCCGTCGTCGAAGTTGTACGACAGCCACTGCCCGGCGCGATCGCGCGTAGCTGTGACCAGGCCGGTCTTGTTTTCGTAGCGGGTCTCTTCGTGCGTGGTGTCGGGATAGTCGACGCGCACGACGCGGCCGAGATCGTCGGTGATGTAGTTGGTGATGTCGCCGGTCTCGTCGGTGATGCGGCGCAGCGCGCCGCGCTCGTCGAAGAAGCGCAGCACGACGTTGTCCGGCGCGTCGGGGCGCTCGGTGCGATAGGTCAGTCCGCGGCTGTCGGAGAACATCCGCGTCGCGCCTTCGCCGGAAGGCGTCACCAGCTCGAGATTGCCGGCGACGTCGTAGGTGGTGGTGGTCTCGTAGTGGTCGCTGATCTTCGCGTTGCGGACGCGATCGAGTCCGTCGAGCGTCTGGCGGTGATCGATCGTGACGTTGCGCATCGGCTCGATCTCGTGCACCAGCGTGGCGACGTCGCCGCGGAAGTCGGCGAAGTTCGTGTGGTGATAGATCTTGGTGATGTCGGTGTCGCCGGCGCCGAGGCCGCCGGTCACCACGTCGGTGACGCGGCCGGCGAGATCGGTGGTGGTGCGCGTGCCGCGCGCCGCGCCGGGTGCGGTGTCGTCGTTGAGGCCGAAGCCGATGCCGGTGCGGTCGAGCACCTGCTGGCCGCCGGCGAGCCACGTCCGGCGCGTGCGCCGCACGCGCGTGTCGACGCTCTCGTTCGTCGCGTAGAGCTGTCCCTCGTCGGTGAAGAACTGCCGCGTGCTCGACACCGTGGCCGAGCCGGCCGTGACGGTCGTCTGCTGCGGCTGATCCCAATCGCTCCAACTGAACGTGGTCCTGAGGCCGTCGCGGCGCAGCGTGAACGCAGGACGCCCGAGGCCATCGCGCGAAGTGATCGAGGCGTCGCGGACCGTGTCGGATTGATACGACACCGCGCCGTGCTTGTCGTACGCGAGCAGTTGCAGGATGGTCGGCGTGTCGCCGCCGCCCGGCGGCGGGCTCGAGGCGCGGTGCTCGATGCGAATCGGACGGCCGAGGGCGTCGAGCGTGGTGATCTGCTGCGCTGCCGGCGCGCCGCCCGGCCCGGCCGGATCGGTGGTCGTGACGATCTTCGCGGCGAGATCGTAGGTGTGCCGCACCTCGAGGTCCTTGTCGACGCCCATCACGTTGTTGCGCGTGGTGGTGGTCGTGTCGACGCGACCGAGCGGATCGTATTTGACGGTCGTATCGAACGTGCCGGTGGGAGCGGTGGTGCTGGTCCACGTCAGACGGCCGCTGGCGTCGTACGCCATCTTCTCTTCGCTGAGGATGCCGAAGTCGTCGTCGTCGAGCTTGCGGTAGATCGGCTGGCCCGAGGCGTCGTAGCGCGTGGTGGTGGTGGTTTTGCGCTTCGTGTCGTGGACGGTGACGGTCTCGCCGCCGACGCTGTCGCTGGTGTACGTGAAGTTCTGGTAGGTGTCGTTGTTGCCGCCGGTGATGTCGGCGAGACGCGACCACGCGATCGGGTCGCCGCTGTTGTTCGGCTTGTACGTGTAGACGGTCTTCATCGAGTCCGTGCCGCTGCCCTTGCGGGTGACGATGGTCGGGCGGCCGAACGAGTCGTACGTCGTTTCGACGGAGACGCCGGCGGTCTCATCGACGGTGGTGGTCTTGTCGCGATCGCGGCTCGGCGACTCGGTCTCGCGCTTGTCGTTGCCGCGTTGCAACGCCGTGGCGGTGCAGAGCGCGGTCTGCTGCGTTTCGTAGGTGATGGTGGTGTTGCGTGAGGCGCCGCCGCCGTTGTCGTTGACGCTCTGTAACTGCTTGCAGTGCGCGTTGGGATTCGACTGCGGCGCGGCGATGGTCAGGTCGACGACGCGGCCGCTCGGGTAGGTCGTGCGCGTCGGAATGCCGTCGGCGCTGAAGTTTTCGTACTTCGTGACGAGATCCGCGCCGGTGGCGGTGAGGACGAGCGGAATGTTGGTCGAGCTCGCGGAGACGTGGAAGGTCGGGACGTCCTTCGCCGTCACGCTCTGGATGTGCTTCCGCTGCTCGGAGTCCTGCGTGAGCGCGTACTCCCACACCTGTCCGAGCATGTCTTTGATGCTGAGGATGTTTCCCTGATAGGCGAAGTCGGCTTCGGTCTCCGTGCAGCCGGGCGCGCGCGATCCGCACGGCCAGCGCTCGAAGTGCAGGCGGTCGCGCTTCTCGTCGGTGGTGCGGAAGAACTCGAACCTCACGCGCGCGTCGCCGGACGACTCGTCCGCCGGCTCGACGATCTCGGCGAGATTCGCCGCGTAGTGCATGAAGTCGGTGAACTCCTGCGGCGAGGCGGTGTCGCCGGGGTACGCCGCGGTGGCGCTGTCGTACTGATAGCGGATGCGCGGCCGCTTGTCGGGTGTGCTGAAGTCGTAGCTCGACGGCGCGCCGTCGATCGCTTTCACGTTCGGGAGCTGCACGGCGATGAGGCGGCCGACGTGGTCGTACTCGAAGAGCACCGACCGGCGGCGCCAGTCGACGATCTCCTTCATCAGGCCGGGATACGCGCACGGATTGGTCTTGGCGCCGACGTTCGTGCAGTTCACGTTCGCGCCGGTGGGGTTCTTCTCCCAATAGCGGATGGTGGTGATGCGGCCGATCGGATCGACGATCTGGGCGAGGCGTCCTTCAATGTCGTAGAGATAGCGGAACTGATTGCCGCTGGCCGCGCCGGCACCGACGTCGGCAGCCTTCCAGAACTCGTCCGTCTCGGCGGTGATGCGTCCGAAGTTGTCGAAGCGCGTGATGCGCCACTTGTCGTCGAGCATCGTCCAGCCGTCGTCGGAGCGCATGAGGCTCACGTAGAGACCGGGAGGAGCGGTGTAGCGGAAGCGCACGCCGACCGATGCCTCGAGAGCCTGCAGCGCTGCCGGCGGCGCGGCGCCCGGTCCCTGCGCAGGTTTCTTGAACAGCCAGATGTCGCCCGATGCGTCGCGGTATTCGACGTTGCCGTCGGGCAGCGGCCGGATGCGGCGGAGGAACGAGGCGTCCCATCCGAGGCCGATGGGCGTGCCGCCGATGGTCCGCGAGCGATAGGAGCGCGTGAGCATCAGGTCGGCCGGGCCGCGGCCGGTGATGTAGAGATCGGCCGCGTCGACGCCGAGCTCGCCCGAGTGGACGAACACGGTGCCGTCGATGGTGCCCTGCGCGAGCGGCGCGTGCTGCGGCGGAATGAGCGCCGCCTTCGGCCGCACGGTGTCGGCGATGGTGGTCGGGATGCGGACGTCGAGCCGCGACTTCTCCGCGAGGTACTTGTAGAAATCGGGGAGATCGTCGACGGCGAGCACGCCGGGCTGATGGCTGTCGAGGCGCGCGCTGATGTAGCGGCCGGCGGTGTACAGCTCGTACACGCCGTCGGCCTCGGTCTTTCCTTTGAGGCCGCTCGGGCGCTCGCATTCGAGGCAGCCGTCGGCGGTCTTCGCGGCGGCGTCGCCGGTCACGCGCTCGCTCGCGCGCGGATCGGCCAGAGCGACGATCCACGGCGAGAGCAGGCGGTTGAAGCCGCGCTGGTGACGATACGTGTTCTCCATCGACGGCGTGAAGGCGATGGCGCGACGCAGCGTGAAGTCGGTGACCTTGCGCGGATCGACGGTTCCCTCGCGGTCGTTGACGCGCAGATGTGCGCGCGGCAGCGAACGCGCCGACTGCGGCGTGACCGCTCCCGGAACGAGCTCGCTCTCGACGGCGAGATGCACCTTCTGATCGGCGAGCACTTCGGCGAGTGAGCCGGGCAGCGTCACGCGCACGCGGAACGCGCCGAGCGCGCCGGCAGGAGTGGTCGATGCGCTCGACGGCTTGGCCACGCCGAGCGGCGTGATGCCGTTGGTCGGCTGGAGGCCGTTGCCGGCATCGATCAGGAACTCGATCTTCGGATCGAGCACGGCGCGCACGCGCATGTTCTGCGTGAGCACGTCGCCGCCGAAGGCGATGCCGGTGTCGGGATCGACGATGGGCGGCAGCGTGCCGGAGGTGAACTTGTTCGCGCTCTTGTAGACGACGCGCGGATCGTCGACGCCGATCTCTCCGCTGGCGCCGCCGGCGGCGTTCATCGCCGCGGTCGGGATCTTGAACGGACCGGGCGGCAGCAGCGGCGACGGATTCGCCGCGGTGGCCGGGCCCCAGCGCTCGTCGATGTTGGCGAGATCGAGGATGAGCAGCCGTCCTTTGAGATCGATGACGGCGGCGAGGTTCGTGCCTTCGATCGGAGCGACGGCGGCGGCGCCGGCGGCGATCCAGATCACGTCGACCAGGCTCTCCAGACCGAGGGTGCCGTAGCCGGGGCCGGCGGGCGGCGGAGTGCCGCCGATCTCGAAGACGAGGATGCCCCACTTGTTCGCGGCAACGAGCAGATAGTCGCGATGGACGTCGGTGTTCGGCGCTGAGCCGCGCACGCCCGCCACGTTCTGGGTGGACGAGATGCCCCAGCGATAGAGCGCGCCGCCGGTCTGGCGTTGGGTCGTGCTCACGCGCTGGATGATCGCGGAGAGCGCGGGATGATCTTCGACCGGGACGGTGTTCGCGCCGCTCTCGCAGCCGTCGGTGAGGCCGCCGTCGTCCTCCGACGGAAGCGCGGAGACGACGTCGATGAGACCGTTCTTGGTGCGCACGCCGATAATGTGAATGTCGGGCGAGACGTTCACGCCGCCGCTGGCGGTCGGCACCGACCGCACGATGCCGAAGATCTCCGGCGAGTACGTGAGGTCGTCGCTCATGTCGTGCTCGAGGTTGCAGCCCTCGTTGCTCCCGGTCGTGTTCACGATCTTTTCGGGAAGCGCGCGCTGGGTCAGCGCGGCCGCGCAGGCGGTTCCGTGCTGGCCGAGGAATGTGCCGGTGCAACGGAGCTTGAAGTCGTTCGTCTCCATCGCGTTCAGGTCGTACACGGCGGCGCCGTAACCGAACAGCGTGACCACACCGTACGTCGTGAGGTTGCGCAGGATGGTCAGCCGATCCTCGGGGCGCGCGAGCACGTTCGGGATGTCGAGCGTCTCCCCTTTGAACGCATCGCCGTGCCAGCGGAAGTCGAGTGCGGGATTGACGACGGTGACGCGCTGCACGAGGTGCGACTCGCCGCTCGGCGCGTACGTGAGGCGCACGGTGAAGCGGTGATAGCCGTTGCCGGCGCTCACTTCGTCGAGGATCTCGACTCCGTCGCCGGTGTTGCTCTTCAGTTCATCGAGCGTGGCGCTCTGCTCGTCGTCCTGCTCGAGCAGCTTGATCTTGCGCGGATAGGCGGACGGCTGGTTCGTCACCATCCAGCCGGCGTTGAGCGGCATGCCGACGCCGACGCCGGGACGCCAGCCGACGATGGCCGAGCCGTGGCTGATGCAGTTCGTGTGCGGTCCGCCGGGGCAGTTGAGCTGCCCGTCGCGCGCGGCGAGGAAATCTTCGACGCGATAGCCGCGCACGACCGAGAACGACGCCTGGAACCCGCCGCCGTAGATGCGGCCGTGGTGATCGGCGGCGACGGACCAGAAGTCCGACACCTGCACGCCGCTGTTGGCCCAGTTGGTCGGGACGACCGCGATCGGCAGCGTGCCGTTCGACATGCTCGGCTCCGAGATGTCGTACGCGAGCAGGCCGCCGTCGAGGGCGGCCACGAAGACGAGATTGCCGAAGCGCGCCAGGTCCTTGAGGCTGCCGCCGGTCTGCGTCGCCGTCGGCTGCAGCGTGAAGGCGTGGTCGGAGGTCGGACCGGGACGCACCTTGAAGTCGAAGGTGATGTCGGCGGCGGGCGTGCCGATGACCGTGCCGTTCTTGTCGCGGCGTTCGGCGAGGCGATTGTTTTTCGGATCGGTGAGCGATGCGAGCGCGGTGATGCGATACCGCCCGTCGCGCACGAACGTGGCCGGCAGATCGATCAGCACGCGGCGGTTGCCGGAGTCGGCGCGGAAGACGGCGTTGCTGCTGATGTCGACGGCGCCGGTGTCGAAGACCTGCTCGAGCTTGATCACACCGTGCAGGTAGGTGTTGATGATCTGGTTGCGCGTCGGATCGTCGGCGCCGGTCGGAATCGTGCCGACGGCGATCGGCTCGCTGAAGACGATGTTCATCGTCGCGTCGGGCGCGACGTCGCGGCCGCCGATGTAGAGGAAGAGCAGATCGCCTTCCGACGCGGTGCTGGTGATCGTGAACGAGCCGCCGCCTCCGACCGTGGCAGCCGTCGACAGGATCGAGCGCGTGGCGTTGTAGAGACGGACGGTCGTGTTCTCCGGCAGCACGTCCTGCGCCGCGGCGTTGGAGTCGTTCGTGACCGTGAGCGTGCCGCTCTCGGTGCGCGTGACGACGAAGCCGCGTCCTTTGAACTCACCCGGATCGATCGAGCCGTTGCCGTCGTTGTCGGCGGGCGCCGGAGCCTCGAGACGCTCGACGCGGAACGGCGCGCCGAAGATCGGGAACGGTCCGGTGGTATCGGGGAACGGGTTGTCGATGGCGACGATGGAGTTGATGTCGTCGATGGCGCTGTACGGAGTGTTGAAGATCTGCGAGCCGGTGTCGGGATCGACGCCGATCAGGTGGAACGGTTTGCCCTTCACCACCGGAATGGCGCGGCACTTGGCGGTCTGGTATGCGAGCGACGGCAGATACGTCGCCTGGAACATGTCGTTGAAGACTTCCATGTACTGCTGGATCGGAGCGATGAAGCCCCAGCCGACCGCTTCGGCGCCGATGTTGCCCATCTCGAAGATGGCGTTCGAGCCCGCTCCGAACACGCCCGGCATGCAGAACTGCGCCGCCGCGGCGCCGCTGCCGGACATGGCCGCCGCTTTCGTCTGCAGGTTCGCGCCGCTGCTCTCGGGCGGCAGCGCGGTGGTGAGCTTGTCGCCTTCGGGATGCAGGAGCGCTTCGATGGCGATGCGCGGTCCGCGCGAGGACTGGCCGAGCAAGCCGATGAGGTAGTCGTGACCGTCCAGCGGCAGGTTGGCCGGCCGCGGAATCGACACCTCGATGCGCTGCTTCGCCGTGCCGTCGAAGTGGAGGTCGAGGGTCTTGACCCAGTGCAGCTCCTGATCGAAGTTCGGCACCGCGGCGAACGCCGCTTTCGAGTCGTTCAGATCCGTGGTGACGAGCGTCGCCTTGTCGAACGTTCCGGCGGCGACGGTGACGGCAACACCTTGCGTGCTGACGAAGGTGGTGTCGCGGTTCGCCGCCGCGACGAAGCCTTTGCCGTCCTCGGTGACGAACGGCGTGAGCTGCACGGTCGCCACGACGTTGAAGGCGAGATTGAGGATCTGCACTTCGACGACGTCGCCGAGGTCGAGGCGATCGGAGTCGTTGCGATCGCCGACCACGAACGAGAAGTCGCCGTTCGCTCCGGCGGTCGCGTCGTAGACGCTGCGGAAGCCTTTGTCCGGACGCTGCGCGACGACCTGGAAACCGGCCGGAATGGCCTTGGCGTCGCCGAAGATCCGCGAGTGGCCCTGCGCGTCCGGCAGGGTGATGCGGATGCGCTCCGGGTGGATCTCGCCGGTGCGCGGCAAGCCCTCCGTGCGAACGAGGAACGTGTGCACCTGGCCGAGCACCGCGCCGTTGGTGGCGCGGACGGTCGGCTGGATCGTGACGCGATAGGTGGTGCTGGCGCTGACGGTGCCGGTGGAGGTGAAGACGACGCGATGATCGTCTGCGGCATCGCGCTCGATGCGGCCGCCGAGCGGAATGGCGCCGTCGGTGGTGGCGACGGTGATGGCGTTCTGCAGCGACAACGTGTCGATCGGCAGATCGAAGTCGGCCTTGATCGTGATCGGCGCGACCGGAACGATCTCGCCGTCAGCCGGCGTGACGTTCGTCAGCCGCAGCGGCTGCACGACGAAGAGCCAGTCGCCGATCGCCACGGTCTCGCCCGCGGCAGGCGCGGCGGCGGTGAAGGCGGTGCCGACGCCGAAACGCGCGTGGCGCGGTGTGATGCTGAACGACGGCGCAGGCGCGGCGGCGATCGGCAGCGCGAAGACGCCGCTGGCGCGCGTGACGTCGCTGACGCCGTACGCGGCGCCGCCTGCCATCACCGAGTTGACGCGCATGTCGGGCAGGTACGGACCGGTGGCGGTGCTGCGCAACGCGCCGCTCGCGAAGGCGATCGGCGCTTTCGCGGCGAGCAGGAGGAACCGTCCCTCGCGAACGATGCCGTCGACGGCGAGCGACGCCGGATTGACGGACTGCGAGGTGTAGCGGACGAGCGTCACGCCGTTCGCGGGCGTGTCGAGACGCGTCATCGGAACGGCCAGACGATAGAACGCGCCCCATGCGGACTGATTCACGACTTCAACGAGAATCAACTGCGCGTCGGGCGATGCGAGCTTTGCCGTGTCGACGTTGATCGTGGCGCGCGCGGCGCGGCTGAGCTGCAGCGCCGGCGCAGGATCGGGTACACCGTCGCCGTCGGCGTCGGTCTGCGGCGGCGTGGCGACGCGCGTGAGCGTGAGGTCGAATCCGCCGACGACGTCGAAGCCGGCGATGGCGACGCCGAGGTTCTCGGGCTTGAGCGTGGCCACGGTCGCGCGGAGCTGCTCGCTCGTCGCGCCGGCCGGGATCTCCACGTTCGTCACGCTGTCGCCCGGAACGCGTCCGCCTTCGGAGCCGATGAGCGAGCCGCGGTCGAGACGGCCGGGGTACTGGAGGATCTTGACCTGATCGACGCCGGTCTCGAGGACCTCGCGGCGGGCCTGTTCGCTCGGCTCGATGAGGAACTCGCCGATCCCCACCTTTCCATCCAGCGTGCGATATAGAAGGACGTCTGTCGTGAAGGGTGGATCGACGACGGTGTCGCCGCTGCTGAGCGTCAGCACCTCGTTGACGTATGCCTGCACGGCCGTGCCGCTGGGGAACGTGGCCGCGTCTTCTCCGGCGATCTGCAGCTTGGCGACGGCGCGTCCCGACGGCGGCACGACCGGCGGCTCGATGTCGAACTCCTTGCGCACGAGGACGCACGGCGTCGCGGAAGTCGCGCACGTTTCGGTGGCCGGCTGCAGCGTCGCGCCGGCGGCGGGAGCGGGCGGCTGACGCAGCGTCGAGGCCTGGTCGCGATAGACGACGCCGTACGCGCCGGCGCTGGTGATCGGCGCGCGCCAGGCGTCGCCGGCGGCCGGCGCCATCACCGCGATCAGCGTGCGCCATTCGTCGCGCTCGGAGTCGTAGCGCACGAGCGAGAGCGTCTGGTGCGCGGCGCTGATGGCGGCGGACGGCAGCGTGAATTCGAGCTCGCCGTTCACCTGCGCGTCGAAGCTCGCGGCGCCGTCGGCGCCGAAGACAGCGACTTCGGCGGAAGCGATCGGCGAGAAGCCGAGCGGCAGGAGGCCGGCCAGCGACTGCGCGCCGACGGAGGTGAGCGCGACCTGCGCCTGCGAGGCCACGCCGCCGGTGACGGTCAGCTTCACCGGCGCGGTGACGGTGAGCGCACCGCCGCCGTCCTGCAGCGTGAGCGGCAGCGTGGCCGCGCTCTTCCGCTCGCCGCGCCGCGTCAGACGGATGTCGATCGGCACGACGCCGGCACCCGCGGGCACGACGATCTGCCGCCACACGGTCGTGTGCTGCGGCGAGCCGGCCTTGATGGTGTGCGCGCCTTCCGGAAGCGGAAGCGTGTAGCGGCCGCGCGGGTCGGTCTCCTTCGACATCTCGACGTCGCCGCTGGTGGTGAGGTGCGCGTGCGAGGTGACGGACGGCACGCGCGCGAACGCGCTGCGCGGCACCTCGACCGAGACAGTCGCGCCGCGCAGCGGACGGCCGCTGGTCGCGTCGTAGACCTCACCGGTGATGAAGCCGGAGCCGTCGCCGGGCAGCGGCGCATCTCCGCCGTCGAGCGAGAAGGTCTGCGGGAACGGACTGCCGAGATGATTGCCGGCGGTGTCGGTGACGGACGTCTGCACTTCGAGCGTGAAGCTCTTGTCGCGCAGGTCGGACGCGGGCGTCACCGTGGCGATCGCGCCGGAGAGCGCAACCGTTCCGCCGATGCTGTTGTTGTCGGACGTGGTGAGCACGATCGAGCTGCCGACGACGAGCGTCGGCGCCGCGACCGGTTTCGAGAAGGCGATGGTGAGGACGTTGGCGTTGCGGTCGTACGACGCGCCGACGACGCTCGGCGCCGCGCAATCCATCCGGAAGCTGACCGGCGCTTCCGGCGAGCGGCTGCCGTCGGAGCCGACGATGGTGAGGTGTCCGCTCTGGTAACCGGAACGGCCGGAGAGCGGGAACGCCATCGTGAAGCGGCCGCTGGCATCGGCCTGTCCGCTCAGCGCGATCGTGCCGACCTCGAGCCGCAGGCGCGCGAACGGCGGAGCGCTGCCTGTGATCGAGACGGTGGCCGGGCAGCCGGTGATGGCGATCGGATCGAGCTGCGGCGGCGTCGACGGTGCGGAGACGGTGGTGGTGAACGAGAACGACGAGGCCTTGTCGATCGCGTTGCCGGCGACGTCCTTGAGCGTGGCCGGAATCGTGACGGTGTAGCTCGTGCCCGGCGCGAGCAGCGTCGACGGCGTGAAGATCACCACGGAGTCGTCGACGCGCAGCGTGCCGTCGACCGGCGTCGAGCCGCTCCGCAGTTGAATCGCGGAAAGCGTGGCGCGGTCGAGCGGCGCGGAAAAGTCGATGAGGAGCAGCACGCCGGGATCGACGCCTTCGGCACCGTCAGCCGGGAATGTCGAGCGCACGCGGAGCGGCCCGGCGAGCTTGCGCACCATGATCGATGCGGCCGGACCGCTGCCGTTCGCGTCGATGAGACGCGCCACGACCGGAGTGAGCGGCGCGCCGGTGTGCTGCGCGCTTCCGGCGTAGGTCGACGCCGTGGGATCGACGGTCGCGGCGACGCCGTTGATCTCGACACGCGCGGTGCCGCTTGCGCCGGCATACGCGCCGGTCACGGTCACCGGCTCGCTCGCCGGCACGTATGCGTTGTCCGACGGCGCGGCGATCTCGATCGACGCGGCGGCAGGATCGCTGTTGACGACGAGCGATGCGGTCGCGGCGACGCCGGCGGCGTTGCGGCCGGTGATGGTCAGCGTCCGCGCGCCGGCAGCGAGGCCGACGCCGCGGAAGACGAAGGTGCCGGTGGTGTCGCTGAGCGCGACGACATCGGCCGCGGGCGCGTTCGTGCCGCCGGCGATGGCGAGCGTCTGCGGCAGCAGATTCGAGTACGTGCCGCCGACGGTCGTCTTGCCGCCGCCGGCGACGCTGTTGGCCTCCGGCGAGGTGATGCGGATCTGCGGCGCGGTCTGCAGCGACAGCACGCGCACCGAGTGCGTGCCGACGCGGTAGGCGTTGTTGCGGCCGTGCGCCACGAGGATGTTCGTCCCGTCGGTGAGCGTCACGTTCTCGACGCGGAACGTGCGCGGCGAGCCGTCGCGAATCGTTCCGGCGATGCCGTTCACGTCGATGCTGACCACGTCGGCGCCGACTTCACCCGTCACCACGACGCTCTTGTCGCCGGTGGTCCCGCCTTCCGCCGGCGCGGTGATGCGCACGCTCGGATTTCCGGAGACGCGGTAGTAGACGAGGTTCTTCGGCTCGGAGAGCGCGCCCGATGCGTCGGTGCAGCGGATGCCGATGGCGTTCGCGCCTTCGCTCGGCAGCTCGACGGTTTTCGCGAACGTGCCGTCGGCGACGTCCGCGGCAGCACCGTTGATCGTGACCGCGGTGGCACCCGACGCGCGGCCGGTGATGCGCACGCTCGCCGTGGTCGCGTTCGCGGACGGCGCGACGGTCGCGCCGTCGGCAGGATCGACTTCTTCGATCGAACAGCCGCTGCCTCCGCCGCCGGAGCCGATGAAGAAGGTGCGCTCGACGACGGTCTCGTTGCCTGCCTCGTCGCGTGCGCGGGCGTTGAGCACGTGGCCGCCCGTCGACGAGACTTTCGCCGGAAGCGACGGCGGCTCGGCGCCGTCGATGGTGACGCGCGTCAGCGCGAGGTTGCGATCGTCGGAAGCGTTGACGGAGATCGACACTTCGCCCGGGAAATGCGCGTCGTTGGCGAGCGGCTGTCCCGACGCGAGCACGCTCAACGCGGGCGCCTTGAAGTCGGCGGTGATGGTGACGGACGCGGACGCGCCGTTCGGCACGCGCGCGGTGATCACGTTCTCGCCGCCGGCGAGCTGATAGTCGGTGACGCGGAAGACGCCGGTGGCATCGAGCGTGGCGGTCTTCGAGCCGACCACGACCTCGCCGCCGCCGAGAGCGCCGAGGACGTGCCCGGTGACGTCGATGCGCGGACGGTTCGTGAGTGAGGCATCGCGCGGCGAGGTGATCACGATGGCCGGACCGCTGCCGAGCCACGTCACGAGGACGCTGTCCGCGGCGGTGTTGCCGGCGCGGTCGGTGGCGGAGACGACCAGGTCGTTCTGACCGACCTCCAGGCGCACGCCTTCGCGGCGGAACGCGCCGCCGGCGCCGGGCGCCACGATCGCGCCGTGCACGTCGACGCTCACCGCGTCGCCGGCCGTTCCCTCGATCGTGACGACGTCGCTGCTGACGGTGCCGGCGAGCGGTTTGGTGATCTTCACGACCGGCGGAGTGCGGTCGATGGTGAAGGTGCGGCTCGCCTCCGCGGTGCGCTGCAATTCATCGCGAACGGTGACGGAGATCGTGTAGGTGCCGTCCGCCGTGAGCGGCTTCTGGTCCCACGTCTGTCCGCCGATCAACACGGTCACCTGCGCCGTCGGGTCGCTCACCCGCACCTCGGGCGTGACCGGACGGTTGAAGAGCGCGCCGTCGCTGAGCGGCTTGCCGCTCTCGTAGATCTGGATCGTCGGCGCCGCCGAGTGCACGGTGAACGCGTACGGAACCTGCGCCACGTTGCCGGCGGCGTCGGTCGCGCGCAGCACGAACTGGTTCGCGCCTTCGCGGGCGATGCTGCCGAGCGCGAGGACGAAGTTGCCGTCAGCGGACGGCGCGGCGGCGATCGCGGTGCCTTCGATCTCGACGCGCACCGCATCGCGGCTCACATGGCCGGTGATCGACTGCGGCAGCGCGCCGACCGTCGCGCCGTTCGGCGGCACCAGCGTGTCAAATGCCGGCGCGAGGAGATCGATCTCGAAGTCGAGCGGCTGCGTGGACTGGTTCCCGGCGCAGTCTTCGGCCAGGACGTCGAGGTGATAGGCGCCGGGCGCGGCGATCGGCGTGCCGGAGACGTACGGCGTCGCGCCGAGCCTCGCAGCGACGGCGACATTCGGATCGCCATCGCGCGCGCGGATCGAGAGCGCGACCGGATGATTGACCAGACGCGCGGTGAACGGCGCGGCGCCTTCGAAGATGTCGATGAGCGGCGCGGTCCGGTCGATCATGACCTGCAGCGCGGCCACGGTGCGGTGGCCGAGGGTGTCGGTCGCTTCGACGGAGATGCGGTGCGGCCCTTCGGCGATGTTGGCGAACGTCGCGGTGAACGTCTGCTTCTGCGCGTCGAGCGCATTCGCGACGACGTCGGCGTCGACCGTCACCTTCACCGTCTGAATCCACGGATCGCTGACGCTTCCGCGGACGACGAGTTGCTGCGCGTTGAGGCAGGCATTCGGCGCGGGGCTTTGCACGGCCAGCAGCGGCGCGCGCGTGTCGGCGACGACATGCACCGTGCGCGTGCTGGCATTGCCGGCCTGGTCGAGGGCCACGACGACGATCTCGTTCTCGCCTTCCAGCAGCGCGACCGGCGTGGTGGTGAACGTCTTCGCCGCCGCGTCGATCGTGGCCAGCGTGCCGTTCACGTCGATCGAGACCGCGTCGTCCGACGTGCCGCTGACGACCACGCGCGGCGCGCTGACGGTCTGCCCTTCGGCGGGAGCGGTGATGGTGATCGCGGGCGACGTCTTGTCGAGCACGAACGTGACCGCCGGCAGCTCCTTGCGATTCCCGGCCGTGTCGGTGGCGGCGGCGACCACGGCATGCTCGCCTTCGGCGGTGATCGGATCGCCGTTCTTCCAGTCGTTGCCGTCGACCTTCAACTCCGTCGTGCAGCGCGTGAGGTCGTCATGACAGGTGACGTTCGGCACGACGTCGGCGTTGTAGTGGAAGCCGTTCGCCTCGAAGTCGCGGTCGCGGTTCTTCAGCGTCACGTCGGGCGCGGTCTTGTCGATGGTGAACGTCGTCTCCGGAATCGGCACGGTCACGCCGGAGGCGGTGGTGACGGTGCCGGTGACGACGTAGACGCCGGGCGCGGTGATGGCCGTTCCTTCGACGTACGACTGCCCGTTGAGGAGGATGCTCGCGCTGCGCGAGGTGAGGCCGGCGCTGATCTGCAGCTTCACGCGCACGTCGACCTTGAAGACCGCGTTGAGGCCGGCCGGCGCGTCATTGAGCAGCACCTCGACGTTCGGCGGCGTCTTCTCGATGGTGAACGTGAACGGGCCGGCCGTGCCCACGTTGCCGGCGGCGTCGGTCGCCGTCGCGACGAGCGTGTGCACGCGCTCGTCGCTGATGGTCACCGGCAGCGTCACGTTGGCGCCGTCGAGCGTCGCGGCGATGGTGACGGCGGACTTGTCCTCGACCTTGTACGTCACCGCGACGTCGAAGCGCGTGTCGAACGCTTTCGCCGGGAAGACGTCGCCGTTCGCGAAGAGCGTCAGCACCGGCCGGGTGCGGTCGATGCGGAAGCTCACCGGCGGCACGCTGCCGCTGTTGCCGGCCTTGTCGACGAGCGTCGCGGTGAGCGTGTGCGCGTCTTCGAGCGTGATCGGCGTGCCTTCCGCGTACTCGGCGCCGTCGAGCAGGATCTTGGCCGGGAGCGGATTGGCGTCGGTGATCTTCACCGACGCGCGGATCGCCTCGACGTTGAGCGTCTTGCCGTCGGGGAACGGCTTGTTGTCGCCTTCCACGAAGACGCCGGTCGGCGCGGTGGTGTCGATGGTGAACGCGATCGGGCCGATCGGCGTGCTGCGGCCCGCGCCGTCGGCGACATTGCCGGCGAGCGTGTACGCACCGTCCGCGGTGATCTCGCTCCCCGACTCGAAGCGCTGGCCGTTCAGCGTCGCGGTGACGGTGGTAGCGGTGATGTCGGTGACGTTGATGACCGGACGGACGGGACGATTGAAGTAGCGGCCGTCCGTAAGCTCCGCGCCGTTGTTCGTCACGGCCACGACCGGTGCGAATTTGTCGATCGTGAACGTCAGCGGTCCGACCGACGCGCTGTGATTGAGCTTGTCGGTGGCCACGACTTTGATGACGTGGTCGCGGAACTCGTCGGTGAGCGTGAGCGGCAGCTCGACCGCGGCGCCGTCGTGGGTGACGCTGTAGTCGGCCAGCGTGAGGTCTTTGACGTCGACCGCGAGCGCGACGTCGCCGAGGAAAATGTGGCCGCTGGCCGGGAACGCCGCGCCGTTCGCAGAGAGCGTGATCTGCGGCGCGCTGCGATCGATGGCGAAGGTGGTGGGACCGAACGGCGTGACGTGGTTCGCGGCGTCGGTGACGCTGCCGGCGACGACGTAGGTCGCTTCGCCGGTCAGCGTGACCGGCAGGTTCGCCGGCGCGCCGTTCAGCGTGGCGGTCACGCGCGTGGCGGTGACGTCGCTGATCTTCAGCTCGGCGACGAGCGAGGCGATGTCGTAGTACTGCTTGATCGCGGTGCCGTTGCCGAGGAGCTCGACGGTCGGCGCGGTCTTATCGATCCAGAACGTACGCTCGGCGATGGTGGTGACGTGGCCGACTTTGTCGGTGACGGTGCCGCCGAGCGTGTGCTTCCGCTCGTCGGTCACCGGCGTGCCGGCGGTGTACGGTGCGCCGTCGAGCAGCAGCGAGACTTTGTCGAGCGTGAGATCCTTCGGGACGATGGTGATGGTCACGTCTTCGCCGAAGACGTAGCCGTCCGCCGGAAAGGCTTTGGCGTTCGCGAACAGCTCGTACGCCGGCGCGGTCTTGTCGATGATGAACGTCGCCGTCTGCGGCGCCGAGGCGAGGCCGACCGCGTCGAAGGCGGTGACGGTGAGCTGGTGCTGCCCTTCGGCGGAGACCGGACGCGTCACGTCCCACGTGGCGCCGTCGAGCGTCGCCGCGAACGTAGCCGGGAGCGACGCGTCATCGACGTGCAGAGAGATGTTGACGTCGCTGCTGGTGATGCTGCCGTCGGCCGGCTTCACGATGGTGAGCCGCGGAGGAATGGTGTCGATGTAGAACGTGACCGACTTCGAGGCGGTGTTGCCGACTGCATCCTTCGCGTCGACGCGGAGGATGTGATCGCCCTGGCCGGTGACCGGCGTGACGAAGTTGCCGCCGTCGAGTTGCGCGGTCCAGCGCACTTCGGAGAGATCGTCGGTCACGACGATGCGCGGCGTGACGGCGGTGTGGAACTTCATGCCGTCGGTGAGCGGCGTGTCGCCGACGAAGAAGGAGATCGTCGGCGGCGCGTGATCGACCGGCGACTGCGCGGAGATGTCGTCGACGTACGCGTCGCCGCGCACCGCCGACCAGATGCCGATGCGTCCGGAGGTGAGCCGGCCGGCACTCGCGTCGACCGCATCGATGTGCCACGTCTGCGGCTCGGCGTTCGTGTCGAGCCAGAAGCGTCCGCGGATGACGGTCTTTCCTTCGACGTCGTCGACGCGGACGCGGAAGCGATACCACTTCCCTACTTCCGGGGTGAAGTCGCTGACGGTGGTCTGCTGCGGCGCAGGACCGCCGAAGCCGAAGAGCTGCATGGTCAGCTTCGTGGTCTGCTGCGGGTGCGACCAGAGGCCGATCAGGTAGTAGCGGTCGGCCTGCGGATACGACGAGAAGAAGGTGATGCCGACGCGCGTGTCGGCGCTGGTGCGCAGGAAACGGCCGGAGTATTCGAAGCGTCCCGCGCCGGCAAAGCTCTTCGCCGTGTACGTAGAGAAGGTTCCAACACGCGGGTTGTTTCCCTCGGGTTGACCCGACGATTGTTTGGTGCCGTAGACGACATTCGGTCCGCTGTTGCCCTGCGTCGGATCGGGCCAGGTCTTGTACAGACCGGCCGCTTCCGGAGCGGATGCGCCGATGGACGTGTCGACCCATCCGGGAGGATTGCTCTGCGTGCCGTATGACTGGAAGTCGTCGCTGTACGCGGTGATGGGCGTCTGCGCGGCAAGCGGCGCCGCGAACGACAACACGAGCGCGGCGGCGACGGCCGCTACGGCGGAAAAGGCAAACGAGGATCCTGGGCGCAAGCGATATTCCTTTCGACTACGGGACCGAAAACGGACTCAGTGAGCGCGCGCGCTCACGGACGATTCATCTCGAACAGGTGATGCTCCGTGGTGACCCACACGCGTCCGGCGGTGGTGTGGATGGCGACGGCGTTGCCCGGCGCGCGCTGGCTGCCGAGGAGTTGCGGATGTGCTTTGTCCGCGACATCGATGAAGGTGATGCCGTTGCCATCGGCGACGGCGATCTCGTTCGCGCTGACGACCGCCACGCCGTGCGCGACGCCGGGCGTGCCGAGCAAGGCCTGCTTCACCGGAGTTGCAGGCGCGGCGAGATCGACGATGGCGATGCCGCTCTCGCCGCCGGCGAGATAGAGCGTGGTGCCGCCGACTGCTCCCTCGAACGCGTCGATGCCGGTGACGTCGAAGTCGCTCGTCACGGAGAGATCGTCGACGTTGCTCACGTCGATGACGACGACGTCGTGGCCGGTGCCGCTGGTCTTGTCGGCGGTGATGGCCACGAGGTGCGTCGGATCGAGCACGAGCAGCTTGCGGAAGACGACGCCGGGCAGCAGCGCCTCGTCGCGCAGGAAGCGCGGCGCGGTGCGCGTGGCGACGTCGAAGACCCGAATCGTGCCGGTGCCGCCGTCGACGCCGGCGAATGCATGGTCGCCGATGACGGCCAGGCTGACGTTCTTGCCGGCAGGCGACGCGACGTCGTGCAGCGTGAGCGGCAGCGCCGAGAGATCGAGGGTGCTGAAGGAGCTCGAGGCGACGTACGCCCAGGCGCCGTCGCAGACGACGTCGTTCACGTCCGACGACGCGGTGAGCGTCTGGGTCTGCGCCGGCGCGAGGTGCAGCAGCTTCGGCGAGTGATACGCAGTCGCCTCCGCGCTGCCGCTGCTGATCAGCGTGTATGCGCCGTCGGCGTCGAAGCGCTGCGCGGCAAAGTTCGCGTCGCCGGCCTGCTTCGCGCTGGTGGCGGTGGTGGTGGCCGCGGTGGCGAACGGCACGGCGATGGTGGTGGTCGCGACGCGATGGGCGATGTCGGTTGCGGTCAGCGTCAGCGTCTCGCCCGATGCGGCGTCGATGGTGAGCGAGCTCGAGGCGCCGGAGGCGATCGACGCGGTGACGGCGGTGCCGCTGCCGTTGCGCAGCTCGAGCGCGATCGGCCCGTGACCGGAGACCGCGTTCGACGGAATGGTGACGGTGACGATGCCGCTCGACGGAGCGGAAGCGGCGATGCGCGCGCTCTCGATGGCCGGCGCCGCGGCCACGCCGTCGACGACGACCAGACCGCTGTCCGCCGCGACGAAGAGACGTCCGCGGTGGAAGAGGACGTCCCACGCCGTGCCGGTCACGCGCTGCGTGCCGATGAGCGCGGGAGTCGCGGACGTGTCGCCGAACGCGACGCCGCCGGTGCCGGTGGCGGCCGCGACGACGTTGCCGGCGGCGTCGATGCCGCGCGCCACGCCGCCGGTGGCGAGCAGCTTCACGGACGGCGCGGACGGCGTCGCGACGTCGACCACGGCGATGCCGCCTTCGGCGCCGGCCACGTAGAGCCGCGTGCCGGCGGCGCGTGCGCGGATCGCGGAGAGCTGCGGAATGGCCTTGGTGGTGAGGACGTGGAGATCGTTCACGTCGCGGCGGTCGATCAGCACGACGTCGTGCTCGGTCGAGCCGCTCACGTCAGGCGAGATGCCGGCCAGCAGGTCGGAGCCGATGGCGACGAGCGAGCGGAACGAGGCGGTGCCGGCAGCGAGCGTGGCCTGTTCGCGCAGGAAGCGCGGCGCGGCGGGATCGGTGATGTCGTACACGCGGATCCGTCCGTCGCCGCCGTCGGTGGCGACGAACGCGTACGTGCCGCTCACCGCGACCGCTTGCGGCGTGCCGCTGCCGCCGGCGACGGTGGTCGAGGCGGCGGTCTCGATGTTCGTGGAGGTGAAGGTGTTGGACGTCGTCAGCGCGTAGGCGCCGACGAGGGCGACATCGGAGATCGCGCCGCTGCCGGCGGTGTGCGTCTGCAGGCGCACCGGCGCGGACGGATTGCTGATGTCGAAGTGCACGAGTTTCGAAGAGTCGCCGGTCGAGACGTCGGCGGCGGAGGCGACGACGAGGTCCGTTCCCTGCGCGGCAAGGGTGCGCGCGCGGAACGCTGCGTCGGTCTGCGCCGCGGTGATGGCGGTGAACGCGATGGCGGAGCCGAACGGCACCGCATCGAGCGCCACCGGTCCGGCGGTCTTCGCCGGCGACGAAGCGTCGGTCGCGCGCAGCGTGAGCGCGTCGCCGGCCGCGGCGTCGAAGGTGATCGTGAACGAGCCGTCGTTGGCGACCGGTGCAGTGGTGCTCGCCGAGCCGTTGCGCACTTCGACGCGCAGCGGCGCGAGACCGCCGCGGACCGCGCCGGCGCTTCCGGTGACGCTGCCCTTCGTCGCGCCGTCGCCGCTGACGGTGAGCGCGCTCGCGTCGATGGCCAGCTCGCTCACGAACAGCGGCACGGTGCCGACGTTGACCGCGCCGGTCGTGGCGGCGGCCGCGTCGCTCGCGGTCATGGCGATCTGCGCGCCCGCGCTCGCGGCGATGGTGAAGGTGAAGCTGCCGTCGGGCTGCAGCGCCCAGGAGACGTCGGAAGCGGTGCCGCCGGCCGACGCCGTGACGGCGAGCGGCGGCTTCCCGCCGGAGACGGCGCCGGCGGTGCCGGTGACGCGTGCGAGTGCGGCACTCTCGGCGGAGACGGTGATGCGCGACGCGTCGATGGCCGGCGGCGCGACGTACGCCGGCACCTGGCCGACCGTGACCGGACCGGCGCTGTTGCCCGCGCCGTCGGTGACGGCGAGCGTGATGTGCTGGCCGGCCGCGGCGGTGATGGTGAAGGTGATGCTGCCGTCGGGCTGCAGCGACGAAGACGTATTGACGCTACTGCTGACTTCCGTCACTCCTGCCATCACGACATACGGAGAGGTGCCGCCCGCGATCGTGCCGGCCGAGCCGGTCACGCGCGCGGTGGTTGCGCTGACGGCGGTGACGGTGACGAGGCCGCCGTTGATGGCGAGCGGCGCCGCGTACTGCGGCACCTTGCCGACCATGACCGGTCCGGCTGACGCGTTGTCGGCGTCGGTGACGCTGAGCGAGATCTCCGCGCCGACGGATGCGGTGACGGTGAAGGTGAAGCTGCCGTCCGCCTGCAGCGACGAGGAGACGTTCGTGGTGCCGCTCACGCCGCCGACGGCGACGGAGAGCACGTACGGCGACTTGCCGCCGCGGATCGCTCCGGCGGTGCCGGTCACGCGCGCCTGCGTCTCGCTGACGGCGGTGACGCTGATGCGCGTCGCATCGATCGCCAGCGCCGGCGCCGGAACGGTTCCGACCACGACCGGACCGGCGGCGCGGTTGCCGGCGTCGGTCGCCGACATCGAGATCTGCACGCCGCTCGCGGCGGCGATGGTGAAGGTGAAGCTACCGTCGGTCTGGATGTATCCCGAGACGTCGTTTGCAGACTGTCCCGCGGCGGTGGCGGTGACGGTGTACGGGAGCGCGCCGCCGTTGATCGCGCCGGCGGTGCCGGTCACGCGCGCGGTGGTGGCATTGACCGCCGTGACGGTGATGCGCGAGGCGTCGATGGAGAACGGCGCGGCGTACGACGGGATCGTGCCGATCAACATCGGGCCGACCTTCGCGTTCGCGGCGTCAGTGGCGGTGAGCGAGAACTGCGCTCCCGCCGCCGCCGCGAACGTGGCGGTGAAGCTGCCGTCCGCCTGCAGTTGCGGCGTGAGATCGAGCGAGCCGCTCTGACCGCTGATGGTCGCGGCGAGCGTGTATGGAGGCGTACCGCCGCGCACCGCGCCGGCGGTGCCGGTGACGGTCGCCTGCGATGCGCTGATCGCGGCGAGGGTGATGTGCACCTTGTCGAGCGTCAGCGGCTGGACGAACGACGGGACGACGCCGAGCGAGACGACGCCGTTCTTCGCGTCGCGGTCGGTGACACGCACTTCGATCGTGTTGCCCGCCGCGGCGGCGATGGTCGCGTCGAAGCTGCCGTCGGCGGCGATGGAGAGCGTCGCGGTCGTACCGGTGGTGGTGTTGACGAGCTGACCGGTGAACGGCGCGTTGCCGCGCACGGCGCCGGCCTGACCGGTCACGCGCGCCGTCGATGCCGTCGGCGCGGTGAGCGACATCATCGATCTGGTGAGCACCGGCGAGGCGACGACGCGCTCGAGCACGGCGAGGCCACCCTTCGTGGCGATGTAGATCAATGAGTCGCTGGAGAGGAAGGTGTCGTAGACCGGCACGGCAGTGCGCTCGGTCGTCGGCTGCAGCGTGGCCGGATTGACGAACGCCAACGAGTTGCCCATCGACGGCACGGTCACGGTGGAGCCGGACGGGCTCACACCGAGGCGCGCGCTGCCGGGGATGCTCGTTCCGTCGTACCTGGCGACCGGCGCGGCGACGTTCGTCAAGTCGACCCGCGCGACCGAATCGGCGGTCTTCACGTAGGCGGTCGATCCCGCCAGTGCGAGGTCATACAAGTAGGTGTTCGAAATGGTCGCCGACCCGACCACCTGCAGTGCGGCGAGGTTGCGGCGGTCGATCACGCAGACGTTCTGCGTCCCGCTGTTGACCGCGGCCACGAGATAGTCGGACCCGTACGTGACGAGGTCGGAGATGGCGGTGGCGTTCGGCGTCACCGTGGTGAGCGCGCCGGCCACCGGGGCCATCGGGTTGGTGATGTCGAAGACGCGGATCCGGTTGCCGGTCCACGCTTCGGAGGCGAAGAGCGTATTGCCGCTCACGGTCAGCGCGGAGAAGGCGTAGCTGCTTCCGGAGCCGAGCTCCACCGGCGTCGGGGTCGCGGCGGACATGTCGACGACGTAGAACTTCCCTTCGTTCGTCGACACGTAGACGTACGGCGGCTTGATGGCGAAGTCGTAGATGGTGCTGTTCAGCGTCGCGCCGCGGAGGAACTGCGGCGCGTGCGGATCGGTCATGTCGAACGCCAACAGCTCCGTGCCGTAGTCCCATTGGCTGTACGGCGAGGCGCGCACCACGCCGAGCTTGCCGGAGACCTGCATGTCGGTGAGGAAGAAGTTCACGAGCCCCGGCGGCTCGACGCGCGTCATGACGTTGGTCCATGGCGTCGTGCCGACGAACAGGGGGCCGGCGTCGGGACCGGTGGCGCCGCGCGCGGTGAGCGTGATCGCCGCACCAGGCGCCGCGGTGATGGTGGCGACGAAGCTGCCGTCGTCATTGATGGAGAAGCGGCTGCTCGACGCGCCGGTGGCGAGGTTGCCGAGGATGCCGGTGAACGGCGCCGGGCCGGCGATCGCGCCCGGAGCACCAGTGACGACGGCCAGCGTGCCGCCGTCCGTCGTCACCTTCACCAGAGCGCCGGCGATGCTGACGCCGTACACCGGCTCCGCGCCGAGCGAAGCGGTGGTGCTGCGGCCGTTCGCTCCGGAGACGGTGATGCTCAGCGTGCCGCTGCCGGAGGATGCAAGCGAGATCGTGAACGACCCGTCGCTCGCGGCGGTGGCGCTGCCGGAGCGGCTGCTCGAGGTGTTGCGAATGGAGACGCTCAGCGGCGCGACGCCGGAGACGGCGCCGGCATCGCCGGTCATGCGCACCGTGCCGTCGGACTGCGCGGCGACGTGGATGTTGGAGAGATCGATGCCGGGCGCGATGTCGAGACCGCGATAGACGGCCACGTTGTTCACCTGCGCGACCCACAGCGAGTCGCCGCTGAAGTGCACGCCGTCGGCATAGCCGGTGGTGCTCTGCGCTCCGACGTACTTTGGCGTATCGGGATTCGAGACGTCGTAGAACGCGACGCCGCCGCTCGTCGCCGCGACGGCGAGCAGCGAGCCGGCGAGATCCATTCCGCGCACTCTGCCGACGCCGCTGCCGGCCACGAAGCCGCGCAGCCGCAGCGCACGCGGATCGCTCACGTCGATCACGGCGAGACCTTCGCCGCCGGCGACGTACAGCAGGTTGCCTTGCAGGAAGCCGTCGTCCGCCACGAGCTGCGGCAGTTCGAGCCGGCCGACGTACTTGATCTCTTCGGCGTTCCGGCGATCGAGCACCACCAGCTCGTAGCCGACGTCATACGCAGATTCGGTGATGCCGATCAGGTAATCGCTGCCGATCGCGAATAGACGGCGGAACCGCACGTTGGCCACCGGCGTCTGCTTGCCGAGATACTGCGGCGCCGCGGGATCGGCGAAGTCCCAGACGGCGATGTCGGGCTGCCACCCGGCCACGAACGCGAAGCGTCCGCCGATCGTCGCGCTGCGGAAGCCCCATGCGCCCTCGGTCCAGGGGATGACCGGCTCGACATTCGGGTCGAGCGATCCGGCCTGGATGACGCTGTAGTCGACGCCCCAGACACGGCCGCCGCTCATGAACGTCTGACTCTGGTACGTGCCGTCGGCGCGCGTGCCGATCAGCTCCGGCGACTCCGGATGCGACGTGTCGTAGTAGAGCGCTTCGTCCGACCAGTCGCCGGTGACGACGACGCGGTCGCCGGCGCCGGTGACGGTCTGGGCCAGCCACCAGTTGTCGTGAACGCTCTGCGGCGTCACGGTGTACGCAACCGGCGCGATCGGCACCTGGCCGACGTCGGTCGTCGTGACGAGGTTGTGCGCGTCGGTCGCCGTCACGACAATCGTGTCGAACGCCTTCGCGGTGAGCGAGACCGGCGGGAGCGAACCGTCCGCGCGCGCGGTGACGGTCGCGGCGTCGCCGGTGACGCGGTCGCGCACCTCCACCGAGATCGGCTGCGCACCGGCGACGGCGTTCGCGCCGGCGGTGATGCTCGCCTTGCCGCCGCTGACTTCGGACACCGTGAACCGGGTCATGTCGACGGACGGCGGCGCGGCGAGCGGAGTGATGGCCACGCTGTCGCCGTTGGCGATGTACGCGTAGTTGCCGGTCCAGGCGACGTCGGCGAGCGGACCTTCGATGAAGTGCGACTCGCGCCGGACGAACGAGCTGCCATCGGCGGAGAGCGAGCCGATGGTGATGCCGTCGCCCGGCATCAGCAGGATCGACTCCTTGCCGGCATCGGCGATGAAGCCGACCGCGGGCGTGTCGACGGCGATCGTCCGGATCGCGGGCGACGGGTTCTTCGGATCGGAGAGGTCGATGGCGACCAAGTGTCCGGACAACGCGTCGGCGACGAGCAGCGTGGTGCCGTCGATCCGCGCGCCGCCGGCGCGGACGTTCGGCAGCTCGATCGACTGCATGAGCGTGTCGGGCCACTGGTCGACGTCGTTCCGTTTCAGGATCTCGACGAATGCGCGCGCGGGCGTAGCGGGATAGCCGTTGCCGACCGCGATCAGGTAATTGCCGAACGTCAGCAGCGCCTTGTGGTCGATGCCCCAGCGCCAGGCGAGCGTATTCAGACCGCGCGGGTTGAGCGGCTCGCTCGCCTCGCCGATGGTGATGTAGCTGTACTGATGTCCGGGGTCGCCGCCGACGCCGTAGAAGTGATCGCTCCTGCCCGGCCGCACATAGAGGCGCGGCGCGGTGCCTCCGTTGCCGTCGCTGTACGCAGGCGCGGCGGCGGAGGACGAGAGATCGTAGACGCGCAGGCCGCCCGCGCCGACGAGCAGCGTGTCGTCGCGGCCGAAGGTCATGCCGCTCACGCCGTCGGCGTCGCCGCTGGCGAGCGTGCGCTCGTACACCGGCTGCCTCGGATTGGTGATGTCGAAGACGACGATCTTGTCGGACGTGCCGATGTCGCGCGACGCGTCGCCCGAGACATACAGCTTGTTGCCGCGGACGCGCACCAGTCCCGCTTTGAAGTTCGCATCCGCCATCGCCTCGGTGATGTGCAGCAGCGTGGCGTCGGAGATGCGGCCAACCGTCACCGGGCCGGCGGAGTGGCCGCGTTGATCGGCGACACTCGCCGAGATCGCATCGCCGGCCACCGACGGGAACGTCGCCACGAAGGAGCCGTCGGCGTTTGCGGTGACGACAACCGGCTGTGACGGCGCCGCCGAGCGCAGCACGGTGACCGTCAGCGGCGGCGTTCCGGAGACAGCGCCGGCCTCGCCGCGCACCGTCGCGGTGGTGCCATCGGAGGAGAGCGAGATCTTCTTCTCGTCGATCGTGACGATGAACTGCTCGATGATCGAGAGTCCGCGATCGCTCGCGGCGTAGAACGTCGAGCCGTTGGTGACCACGTCCCACACCGGCGACATCGTCACGAGCGATGCGCCGCTCTGCCGCGCTTCCGCCGGCAGGCCGTCGAGCATGGAGATGCCGCGGTCGCCGTTCGCGACCACGACGTTGCCCGCCGCCGTGGCCAGCGCGAAGGAAGCATTCGCGGGGAAGACCTTCACCAGCGACGGCGTGGCCATCGTCGTGAAGTCGACCACCGCGACGCCGCCGTCGACGCCGGTGACGTAGAGCTGCTTGCCGGCGACCTTCGCGCGGTATGCGGCGAAGTCGTCGATGCGGAGACTGCCGACCCAACTGAAGGAGTTGTTGCCGACCTGGAAGAACATCACGTCGACGTTGCCGTTGACGCGCTCCGGCGCGACCGCCGCAAAGTGCGTGTCGTCGATCTTCACCAGGTCGGTGGCGAGGAAGCCGATGCCGCCGTTGTTGTTGACGTTCGTCATCGACGCCGGATTGACGATGTTCCAGCCGATGACGCCGAAGCCGGACAACGCGGTGATCAGGACCTGATCGTTGACCGGCAGCACCGAGACGACCGGCAGGATGTTGAGGTTCGAGCCGAGGACGTTGCCGCTGTCGAGATCGAGGATGGTCAACGAGTCGGCGCCGCCGACGTAGGCGCGGTTGCCGCGGATCTCGATGTCCATGACGTCGGCCTGCTGCGCGGAAAGGGTGATGTTGCGCAGGAGCGCCGGCGCGCTGGCGTTGGTGATGTCGTAGAGCGAGAGCGGCGTGTTCGGCTTGCCGCCCGCCGGAAGGACGCTGTTGGAGACGAGGAGCCTCGTGCCGTCGAGTGCGAGCCGGCGCGGGAGCGCGCCTCCGGCAGCCTTCACGTCGATGGTGGTGCTGTTCAGGATGGTGATGCCGCCGACGACGATCTCGTCGGTCGTCCGTCCACGCGCATCGGTGACCGCGAGCGTGAACACCTCACCCGGATTGCCGGTCGCCTGGAGCGAGAACGATCCGTCCGCGGCGACGGTGATGCTGGTGGTGGTTTTCGCCGCGTCGGAGCGCGTGAGGATCGCCTGCAGCGGAGCCTGTCCCGCCGCAGCGCCGGCGGCGCCGGTCACGGTGATGCTGTTGCCGCTCACGCTCGCGGCGATCTTTGCGGCGGTCAGCAGCGGCGCGATGTTGTCGACGAAGACGACGCCGCCATCGCCGGCCGCGTAGAGGCGCGTCCCGGCGAGGGTCACGTCGTGGACGGCGACGCCGTTGTGCTGCGTGCCGGTGAAGGTCAGCGCGGACGGCGCTCCGTCGTACAGGAGCAGGCCGCGGTCGCCGGCGGCGAGCGCCGCGAACGAGCCGTTCCCGACCATGGCCTGATTCGCCGGCGCGGTGAAGCGCTGCACGAGACGCGGCATCATCGGCACGGAGAGGTCGACGACCGCGCCGCCGTTCGTGCCGCCGAGGTAGAGACGGTTGCCGACGATGCGGCCGCGCGTCGGCTTCAGATCGTTGATGGTGATGCCGCCGACGCGGCCGAAGTTCGGACCGATCGAACGGCCGATGTCGTACACGAACACGTCGGCGTTGCTCGTGCCGTTGAGGAACGTCGCCACGAGGTAGCGGTCCTGCAGCAGCATCAGGTCGGTCGCGGTGCGGTTGTACTCGATCCAGTCGGTCGTGTAGTTCGTCGGCGCCAGCGGATTGCTGGTGTTGTAGATCGCCGCGTCCTGCGCGCGGTTCGCCCACGTCCACGTCCCGTTCGAAACGATCGGGCCGCTGTCGCCCATGTTGTACTGACCGCGCGTGCCGTTCGGGCTGGCGAGGTTGACGACGGTCAGGCCAGACTTCGACGTCAGATAGACGTAACCCTTGCGCACCACGACGTCTTCGATCGCGCTCGGCGCGACGTTGTAGACGCCGGTGATGGAAGGCGTGCCGCTGGTGACGTCGTAGACGGCGATGGAGCTCGAGGTGCCGCCCTGCGAGGCGCGGTCGGCGACGACGAGCTGATTGCCATCGACCGAAACTGTGCGCGGCGTGAAGCCCGCATCCGCCGGCAGCGGCACGACGGTCGCCGGCACGAGCGGCAGCGCGCCGATGCCGAGCGGTCCGGCCACCGAGCCCGCGGCGTCGGTGACTTTCAACGTGAGCAACTGGCCCGCGTCCGCGGCGATGGTCGCGGTGAACGAGCCGTCGGTGCGGGGACGGAAGACGAGCTTCCCGTTCGTGGCGCTGTTCACGAGCTCGAGCTGCAGCAGCGGCTCGCCGCGAACGGACGAAGCGGTGCCGGTGACGACTGCCTGACCGGCCGCTCCCGGAGCGACGGTGATCTTCTTGATGTCGATCGACGCGCCGTTCACGACGATGTCGCGCATCACGATGAGGCGCTCCGACGCGGCGACGTAGAGGTTGTTGCCGAACGGCAGCGCCTCGTAGACCTGCGTCGGCAGCGTGCGCGACGAAGCCACGCTCTTCGAGGCGAGGTCGAGGAACGTCAGCGCCGTCGACTGCGTGGCGACGAAGCCGGTGGTGCCGCTGCCGGAGATCGCGCGCATCGCGCCGGAGAGCGTGATGTACGACTCGACGAACGGCGCGTTGAGGTTCGTGACGTCGATCACCGCAACGCGCGTCTCGGGCGGCGCTGCAGCGACGTACAGCTTCTTCGCCGTTGCGTAGACGCGCCACGGCGTGAAGCCGGAGATGGCGAGGTCGGCGCGCAGCGACGGAGTCGAGCCGGCGACGAGGTCGATGATGACCACGTCGTGCTCGCGGTTCGCAAACGTCGGCGACACCGCGGCGATCGAGGTCGTGCCCGGAATGAGCGCCATGTCGCTGAAGCGCACCGGCGACGTGACCGGGAAGCTGCTCCAGATCGACTGCGCCGAGAGCGTCTGCGTCCCGACAAAGTACGAGGTCAGCGGCGCGTTCGTGCTCGAGGCGAGCACGTTGTTCGAGGCGCGGATGAACAGCGAGGCCATCGCCGCCGTCGAGGTGGCGATGCCGGTGGTGCCGTTCGCGTTGATCACGGTCATGCCGGTGTTGCCGGCCACGAAGATCCGGCCGTCGGCCACGCCGATGTCGAAGATGCCGCCGGTGCCGGCGTTGACCGCGCTCAGGAAGACCGGCGAGCCGCTGGACAAGTCGAAGCGCAGCACGCGGTCGTAGGAGGTCTGGTCGCTGCGTCCCGCAACCGCGAGGAGCGTTCCGGCCGCCGCGACCTGATGCGCGCGGAACGTGGCGTCGCCGCTGACGGCGGCGAGGTCGATGCTCTGCTCGATCGCGCTCACCTGTCCGAGCGAATACGGCCCGTCGATCTCGCCGCGCGAGTTCGTTGCCTTGATCGTGACGGAACTGCCGATGGCCGCGTTGATGACGGCGAGGAAGCTGCCGTCGGCCTCGATCGGAATGTTCGACGTGACGGTGTTCGCGGTCACGTTGCGCAGCTCGACGGTCATCGTTCCTTCACCGGTGATCGCGCCGGCGCTGCCGGTGACGATGGCGCGCATCGCCGTCCCGGCGGTGAGCGTGATCCGGTCGAGATGCACGGCCAGACGGGCGACGTACTGCGGCACGGTGCCGAGCGAGACCGGGCCGGCGCTGGCGGCCGCCGAGTCGATCACTCGCGCCGTCAACTCGTTGCCCTGCGTGGCGGCGATCGGCGCGCTGAAGCTGCCGTCGGCGTTGGCCGTCACCTGCGCCGTGACGTTGGTGGCAACGTTGCGCACTTCGACCGTGAGCGGCGCGGTGCCGCCGAAGACGGCCTCGGTGACGCCGGTGACGGTGACCGCGGTCGAGCTGTCCGTCGTCAGCGAGATGCGGCCCCGGATGATCGAGAGCGGCGCCGACGGCACGCCGTCGAGCATGGCCATGCCGCTGTCGTTGGCGAGGTAGACCACACCGCTCGGATCGGCGATGACGTCGTAGACGTAGTTGCGCGTGCTCTCCGAGCCGGCGTACTGCAGCGCGCCCGCGGAGTTGACGTTGAAGAGCGACAGACCCGCGGCGCCGCTGGCAACGAAGAGCTGGCCGCCGCGCGGGAAGACCGCGACCGGAACGCCCGGCGCGGAGACGACCGACTTCACGACCGGCGCGTCCGGCCGGGTCATGTCGACCACCGCCACCTTGCCGGTGGCATCGCTGACATACAGCAGCGATCCGCTGAGCCGCCCGCCGCTGGCGCGGAAGTTCGGGATGTCGAGCGTGAACACCTTCTGCGGATGCGCCGGATCGCTGCGGTCGAAGACGAACACGTCGCGCGTGCTCGTGGCGTACTTGTCGTCCGCGTACCGGCCGCGTCCCGTGATGCCGAGCAGGTAGTTGCCGTACGGAATGAGCCGGCGGATGGTCGGCACGTAGGAGTCTTCGCTGTAGCGGGCGACGGTGCTCGTTCCGATGAACACCGGGGAGGCAGGTGCGCGGTTGTCCCACGTGGTGAGCGTGCATTCGCTGCCGGTGCTCGACGACGCATAGAGGTAGCCGTCCGGCGACGTCGCCACGGAGTAGACGTAACTGGGCGTGCTCGGCAGATAGAGAGCGTTGGTGAGGGTCGATCCGCTGACGGTCGTCGACATCACGCCTTCAAAGTACGAGGCGACGTAGATCCGGCCGCTGGCGATGGCCGCGTCCTCGACGTTGCTGAAGTTGCCGGACCCGGTCGCCACGACACGCGGCGAACGGCGCGAGGCGACGTCGTAGACCACCATGTCGCGCGTCACTCCGCCGCCGAGGACGAGCATGTTGTCGCCGAGGGCGAGATGCTGCCCCTGGAAGTTGTTTCTCACCTTCGTGTCGTCGGCGCGGAAGAAGGCTCGCGTGAGCGAGAACGGCACCGCGAGATCGACCGCGCTCGATTCGCGGCCGGCGGAGTCGACGGCCACGATGGTGACGGGATCACCCGCGGCGGCGTTGAAGGTCATGGAGAACGATCCGCTGCTGCTGGCGGTCGTGGTACCGGCCACGGCTCCGTACTTGCGCGCCTGAATGCTGATGGTCCCGCTGCCGACGACGCTGGCGTCGGGCGCGGAGACGGTGGCGGTGCCGTCGGCGCTGCGGCGCACGGTCACCAGGCCGCCGAGGAGAGTCGGCGCGCTGGCGTACGGCACGACCACGATCTCGCTGCCGCAGGCGACGTACGCTGCCTGCGGGCTCACCGCCACGTCGTACGCGTATCCCGTCGACACCGAATGAATGACCCGCGGCGCGCGCGGATCGTCGAGGCTGACGACCTGCAGCCCCGGATCGGAGGCGAGGAAGAGACGGTTGCCCGAGATGGCCAGGCCGCGCGTCGGGCCGAGGGTGACGGTGCGATAGACGACCTGCGGCGCGGCGCGGTCGGTCGCGTCGACGACGATCAGGTCGGCGGTGGTGCGGCTGGTGAGATAGATGTAGTTGCCGTACACGGCCGCGCGATACGGCTCGAATCCGTCGATGACGAGCTTCGTGAACTTCGCGACGTGCGCGTCGCGCTTGACGATGCGGATGTCGACCTGGTTCACGTCGTCGTACGAGTAGACCCACGGGCTGACGAGCACGAGGTAGTCGTTCCCGAGCGGGAGAATGTCCGAGCCGGGGATGTGCTCGTGATCCTCGTAGATGTAGCGCGGATACGCGAGGTTGCCGATCTCGTGCTGCGGCATGTACGTCGACGGACCGATGCTGTACGCGTAGTTGTCGATCACGCGCAGCATCGACTCGGGGCCTGCCGCCGGGTAGAAATAGCCGCCGGGCGCGGCGAGCGGATCGAGGAAGTTGATGCCGTACGCCGTGTTGCCCGCGTTGATGTAGCCGACGCCGCCGAAGATGCGCACCTGATCGACGCCGCGCAGTTGCGGGTCGATGGTCTTCACGTACGCCGGCTGCAGCGGATTGGCGAGGCTGAGCTGCGCGACTTTCGCCGAGGTCTTGTCGCCGTCGCTGAATGAAGTCGAGAGGCGCTGGTTGGAGACGAGCATGTACGCGCCTTCAGCGGCGATGCTCCTGGCCGCGAAGTTCGCCTCGCTCACGAGGCTCTGCGCGCTGATGCGCGACGGCAGCGCGGTCGAGGTGGCGATCGTGCCGACCACGTACGGCTCGCTCGACATCGGGAAGAGGTGGGAGTCGGTCGCGGTGAGCGTGATCGCATCGCCGGCCAGGCCGAGGACCGCGGCGCGGAACGAGCCGTCCGCCGCGACCATGGCCGCGGTGGAGAGCGAGCGCGCGCCGTTGCTGAGCGTCACCCGCACCGGCTGGTCGTCGTCCGTGACCGCTCCGGCGCTGCCGACCACCTCGGGGCCGTTCGCGGTCTGCTCGAGCGTGATGCGCGTGCGATCGACGGCCGGCGGCGCCGCGTTGCCCGTGCGCAGCGTGCTGTTCGCGCGGAAGTCGGAGGTCGCGTACGTCACGAGGTCCGGAACTTCCACGCGCGCGTTCTCGATCTCCAGACGATCGAGTTTGTAGAGGCCGCGATAGAGATCGCCCTGCGCGATCGTGAGCGCCTGCGACGACGCGTCGAGCTGCAGGGTCTTGGTGTCGTTCGCCGTGATCGGCCACGACAGCGACGTGTCGTTGCCGCGGATGGCGTGAATGCCGCGCAGTTGATCGGGCGCGAGGAACGATGCGTTGTTCGTCGTGACGCTGCTGCCGGTGGCCTGGTCCGCCTTGAGGATGCTCCCGACGCCGATGAGGCGCGTCGCATTCGTCGTGGCGCGGCGTCCGGTCACGCGCAGCAGCGGCGCGCTCTTCGACGCATACTTGATCAGCAGCGTTCCAGGTGCGCCGACGCGCCACGGGTCCGGGTTCGTCGTGAACTGGTAGTAGCCGCCCTCGGCCGACACGTTCGGAACGCTGAGCGACGTCACGTACAACGCGATGTGCCCGCCGCCGGCGCTCGGATAGCCGCTGCCGTAGCCCATCGCGGTGATGCTGCCGGTGCCGGTGACGTTGCGCGCGTCGATCTGGATCGAGCCGCCCGCGCCATCGTTGCCGTCGGCGTTGATCGCGCCGTCGACCTGCACGTCCGCGGCGCGGATGATCACGACGCCGCCGCCGCCCGTCGTGCACGGCTGGCAGCTCTGCCCGTCCGAGCGGCCGTTCGCCGCGCCCGGCGTGTCGGGACGGAATGCCGATCCATACGTCGCGCCGGCACGGTCGCTGTAACGCTCGTCGTATCCGCCCGTGCCGCCGTGGCTCGCTCGCGCGGTGCGGCTCGCGCCGCCGGTGAAGGTGTTCGGCCACGTGCGGCCGACGCCGTTGAGTACGCCGGTGAAGCCCTTGCCGCGAGCGTCGATCATCGCGGTCGCGGCAACCGTCAGCGAGCCGTCGAGATTGATGTCGAGGCGATGGATCGGCGAGTTGTCCGTATCGGTCGCCGGATGCGTGAGGCGCGCATTCGCGGCGAGGACGACGCTGCGGCCGCGGATCGTGCCGTCGACCTGCACGTAGCCCGCGATCTGCAGATCGGTCGTCTCGACGCCGCCGTGGAACATCACCGGCGTGTCGCTGGAAACGCTGGCGCCGATGCGCGGCGTGCGCACGAGGTCGGAGAAGACGACGGGCCAGCCGACGTAGCCGCTGGTGACGGCATCGACGACGTACGCGCCGCGATACCGCTTGCCCGCCAGAGTGGCCGGCAGACCATCCGGCGCGCGCAGCGTGAGCGTCGCGCCGTTCTGCGCAGCGATCTCGTACGACGCGCTGCGCGTGCCGTCGCTCTCGAGGACGTCGAGCATCTCGCCGACGACGCCGGGTGTCGCGACGCCGGAGAGCGTGACGTTCGAACCGGCGACCGCGTTGATGGTGCCGCTGCCGAGCGCGGGCAGCGTCGTCTTCGCGCTGTGGAACACCAGCGCGCTGCTGATCTCGAGCTCGTCGCTCACTTTCGCGCCGCTCGCGTCGACGCGCCGGTAGTAGACCGTGCCGCTGGCACCGGCGTTCGAGCTGCTGGTGCCGCCGCCAATCGCGGTGATCTTCTCGCGCGGCAGGAGCATGTTGCTCGTGTAGTAAATGGCGACGCGCCCGCCGCCGCCGGAGGAGGAGCTGGAAGTCGCGCCGTCGGCGGCGATGGCGCCGCCGCCCTGGAGCGTGTCGACGTCGAGGCGGATGCTGCCGCCTGCCGCGAGCGAGCCGCCCTTCGAGAGCAGCGAGCCGTCGACCGTGACCTTCGGCGCGCGGATGCGCACGATGCCGCCGCCCGCGCCGCCGCCCGGCGCGGTGCCGCCCGGCTCGTTCGGATTGAACGGCGAGCCGTACGTCGCCGACGCGATCGCGCCGATGTTCGAACGTCCCTCGCCGCCGTGGCTGCCGCCCGCGCCGAGCTGGCTCGGCGTCAGTCCCGGCCACGTCGCGCCCGACGCGAAGCCGGCGCCCGTCGCATCGATGCGGCCGCCGCACGAGACGAACAGACCCTGCGGGTCGGTGATGGTCAGGTCGATGGCCGGATACGGAGGATCGGGCGACGCCGTCGGCGCCTGCACCACCGCCGCGCCGTCGAGGACGAGCAGCTTCTTGAAGCGGTGCGCGCCGGAGATCGTGACGGTCGCCGGCGAGACCACCGCCACCACCGCGTCTTCGTACGTCGTGACGGAAGGAGTGATGGACGTATCGGTGGAGATCGTGAAGTGCGGCTGCACGATCAGCAGCGACGAATCGAAGGCCTGCGAGCGGCCGGCGACGTTCGTCACCACCGCCCGGATCGGCATCACCACTTCCTGCGTCTTCGTGGGCAGCGTCACTTCGACTTCGTAGTCGCCTTCGACCGGCTGCGACGCGCCCGTGATCGCGGTCGTCGCCGTGGCCGCAGGCGCCGACGCGCCGTCGACGTAGAAGTCGACTTTCTGCACGCCGTTGCCGAAGGTCTTGCTCGGCGTCCCGAGCGCATGCACGCGCAGCTTCGCCCGCACGCCCGACGGATACATCGCGCCGTTCGCGGTCGGGCAACTGAAGGTGGCGTACGGCAACGCCGGATCGCCGAGCGGATTGACGACGAACGTCTGCGACTTCGTCGTGAAGTTGCCGGCGTAGTCGTAGACGGTGACGCTGAGCGTGTGTGTCGACGACGTGCCGCCCGTTCCGAGCTCCGGAAGCGCGGTCGAGCCGGTGAAGCCGCCGGCAGCCTTGCCGAGCGGGAACGCCGTGCCGTTGTCGACGCGCGCGGTGGCGGTGTTCACGTCCACTTCCGCATCGCTGGCGCCGACGGCGATCGGCAGCACCGCGTTGGAGGTCTTGACGAAGCCCTCGTTCGCTTTCGGCGAGTTGATGGTGACGTTCGGCGGATTGGTGTCCGCCGCGATGAGCATCGTTTTCGTCGGCGCGTTCGTGGTGAGCGTGCCGTCGGTGACGGAGGCGTCGATGGTGACCGCCTCACCCACGGCCAGCGTGGTCGGCACCGCAACGTTGATCGTGTGGAGCAGCGTCTGCCGCCCTGCGTTCGACACAAAGTACGACAGCGGGTTCTGCGTGCCGAAGCGGACGACGATCGTGCCGGAGGCGACCGATGAGTCGTCGCGCGCCGAGAGCGTCACGTTGAGCATGCCGCCGGCGTAGAGCGCGGACTGCCACACCGAGAGCTGATCGATGACCGGCGGCGCGTTCTCGGTGACGGTCACGGCGAGCGTCGCGGTGGCGGTGCGGCCGACACGATCGGTCGCGGTGAGGATGAGCGAGCCGGCGCCGACCGGCATGTCCGCCGGAACGGTGGGCGCCGCGCCGGTGCTGATGAGCGTGTTGTTCTGCCCGTTGTACGTGAACGCCTCGGCGCCATTCGACCAGCGCGCCACGACGCGCAGGATGCCCGCCGTCGAGCCGACGTTGAACGTCAGCGGCAGTCCGCCGCCGCGCCCGACCGACGTGTTGCTCGCCGCCACCTGCGCCGTCGGCGGCGCCGCGGTCGCAAAGTAGATCGATGCGGTGCCGTCGACCGTCATCGCATTCTTGTCGTCGACCGTGGTGTCGACGGCGAGATGTCCCGGCACGTCGACGAGCGCGCGCGGACCGAAGGTGATCTTGTCGAAGCGCAGCACGCCGGAGTACGCCGGCGTGGCCGTGCCGGCGGCGCTGAGCATGTTGCCGTCGGCGCCGTCGGTGGTGAGCGTGTGGCCGTCGGCGGAGACGGCGGTGACGCGATAGAACTTCGCGGCGTCGTTGCCGAGCGAGAGGAACTCGCCGACGGACGACGCCGTGAAGACGCGCGATGAATCCGTGAGCGTGCTCGCGGTGAGCGCGGTGGCCGTGCCGCGGCCGATCGAGCCGAGCGGCGTCGACAGGGTCGCGTGGGTGGTGGTCGGTTTCGCTTCGTCGTAGCCGGAGACGAAGAGCTCACCGAACGACTGGCCGGGACGCCGCAGATAGACCGTGCCGGCGCCGCCGTCGACGTTCGACGCCGACGCATTGCCGACGTTCGAGCGGCCGCCGCGCGCGCGGAGCTGCGCGAGCGGATCGGAGACCGCGAGCACGTCCGTCGCCGCGATGGCGATGCGTCCGCCGCCGCCGCCGGCGGTCTGGTCGATGCTGCCGCCGTCCGCGCCGTTCGCCGTCACGATCGCGCTCGGCGAGAGATAGACCTGCTTCGCCTCGATGCGCACGGAGCCGCCGGAGCCTACGTAGTAACTGCGGCCGTCGCCCTGCGGCGTGCCCGCGTCGGCGTGCACCGCGCCGGCGATCACGATGCGTGAGAGCTCGGCGCCGCTGGTCGGGGCGGTGATGAGCACCGCGCCGCCGCCCGGCCCGCCCACTTCGTAGTCGCGGTCCGCAACGCCGGCGCCGCCCGATCCGAGATCGGCCGGAGTGAAGATCGAGCCGTAGGTTCCGTTCGACGTGCCGCCCTGATAGCGCTCGCCGCCGCGGCCGCCGTGGCTCGCCGACGACAGCGGCGTCGCACCGGCGGCGACGTTGCCGACGGTGCGGCCGCGCGCGCTCTCGTTGCGCGTGCTGCTGTTGTTCTCGTGCTGCCAGCCGCCGAGGTAGCCGCCGTTGTCGTGATCGACCTTCGAGGCGCAGTCGACGTACATCGCGTTGGTGATGCCGATGGTGAGCTTCCGCTCGAGCGTAGTCGTCGTCGGCAGGCTGTAGACGCGCGCGCCTTCGAGCACGAGCAGGTTTGCGAACGTGACCGGCACGTGCAGCGCGAGCTCCGCGCCGGCGCCGCGCACCATCACGCTCCTGTTCTGATAGTCGGCGAGGTTGTCGGCGGTGACCGGCTGCACGCGCCCGTCGATGACGCGCTCGACCGGGACGAGGTCGATGGTGATCGGGAGCTCGAGCGTGTGCGACTCGACCGAGTCCTTGACGATCGCTTTGATCGTCATCGACGCCGCGTTCGGCGTCGTCATCGTGACGGTGGCCTGATACAAGCCGTTCCCGGACGCGGTCGCGGTCACCGGCGCGGCCAGGCCGGGGACGACGAACTGCACGCTCGTGACGGCGATGTCGTCGCTGGCCTGCACGCTGAGCGTGGCCGCGAACGACGGCTGATCGGCCGGCCAGATGGCGCGGTTCACCGGACACTGCCACGAGCCCTTCGGCGCGGACGGATCATTCACGCCGATGTAGATCACTTCGATGGTGCGCGTGGTGACGTTGTTGTTCGCGTCCTTCACCGTCGCCACGATCGGCACGCGCGTGTCGACGTTCGGCGCGACGACGGTGATCTGCGGCGAGACGAACTTCAGCGTCCCCGGAATCGAGCCGGCACTCACGCCCGCCTCACCCGGATGCATGGTCACGGAGAAGAAGTCGCCCGCCTTCAGCGTCACTTCGGCGACGCCGCTCTCGCCGTCGCTCACCAGCGCCTGAATGGTGTACTTCTCGTCGCGCCGGAATTCGGTGTCGGACGCCGGCGACATCGCGTGGATGGTCGGACGTGCCGTGTCGGCGGTGACGGTGAACGTGAACGGCGGATTGAGCGTCGCGGTTTTTCCGGCGGCATCGGTCGCGGTGAGCGTGACGCTCACCACCGCGCCGTCCTGCACGTCGCGCGGCAGCGAGACGATCAGATACGACGGCTTGAAGGTCCACGCCGCATCGACTTTGTCGCGGCGCGCTTCGACCGGCGCGGCATCGCCGCTCCACGTCGTGCCGTCTTTCCGCTGCGCCGTGGCGTGCGCCTGCAGCGAGACGAACGTCCCTTCGTCGGTGAACGACGGCAGGAGCTTCACGTCGCTTCCCGCGAACGCGCGATCGGGCTCGACCAGCGTGAGGCCGAGCGCCTTCGGCGCCTGGTTCGGCACCACGTCCCAGCTCACCTCGGCGCTCATCTCGCCGAGGTTCAGCGAGGCGTCGGTCGCCTGCGCGCGCATGGTGATGCGGCGCGTGCCGCTGGTGAGCGTCGGGTCGGCCACGAAGTAGTAGTCGAAGGGCGCGACGCGCAAGGAGACGGGCGGCTTGGCCACGCCGTCGACGGTGACGAAGTAGTCGACCTGCGACACGTCGTCGGCCAGCGCGCCGGCCGCGCTGCCGTCGTGCAGCTCCGGATGGATCGTGTAGCCGACGCCCGCCACGAGCGGATAGCCGGCGGGAACCGGCGACGGGATGACCACGAACGGCGCGTCTTTGTCGAACGAGCGGTAGTCGAAGCGGAGCGGCTCGGAGACGTTGTTGTTCGTGTCGCGCACGCCGTTGAGCACGAGGCGATAGAACGACTTCTCCAGCAGGAAGTCGGCCGGCGCGAAGGAGAGCCCCGTGCCCGGCGTGTCGAGCGACCACGTGCCCGTCACTTCGCCGAGCACGGCGGCGTCGGCGGCGAGACCAGCGGTGCGATAGAGCTTGATGGTCGTGCCGCCCGACTCGAGCGCGGCGCGCGAGATCGCTTTGTTGAATGTCACCACGAAGGTCGTGGATCGCTGCACCGGCTGCGTCACCGCCGGTGCGACCTTCACCACCTTCGGCGCGATGTAGTCGGCCGTGACGAAGCTGAAGGCGCGGTCCGCCAGCACGTGTCCCGAAAAGTCCGCGAAATGTTTGACGACGACGCGATACAGCGTGTTGCTGCGCAGCGGCAGCGGATTGTCTTTCGGCGGCAGCGGCGTGAGCGCGTAGAGCTCCTTGCCGTTCTGCTCGACCTTCGTCTGCGTGAACTGCACGGCCTCGTTGTCGGCCGTGGAGATCTCGAAGAGGCCCTGCTGGACCTTCTCGCTGAAGACGATGTTGATCTTCGCGTCCGGCGAGACGTTCTGCGCGTTGTCGGCCGGATCGATGGACAGGATGCGCGGCGCCGTCGCGTCGAGGCGCCAGTCGCCGTAGTCCTTCACCTTGCCGGCGTCGCCGGTGGCGAGCGTGTCGGTCAGCACGCCGCCGGAAGTGGCGTCGTCCTCGCCGACGAACTCGATCCGGACCTGCGTCACCAGTCCGCTGTCGACCTTCACGCCGACGAAGCGGTAGCGGCCTTCCGCGTCGGTGATGAGATCGACGCGATCGGTGTTGAAGGACGCGACCACGTGCGTGCCGACGGCCGGACCGCTGCCGTCTTCCTTGATCACCCGTCCGGTCAGCGTGACGAACGCGCCGAGGGTGACGATGAGGTCTTTCGTCACCGACTGGCTCTTGAGCTCCTGCTCACCGGTGCGCACGCTGAACGTGCCGTCGACCGTTTCGGCGGTGACGGTGAAGGTGCCGAGCGGCACGCCCGGCACGAGCGCCACGCCGGATGCGTCGGTGTACGCGTCGAACGCGCCGGCCGTGGAAAAGACACGGACGTGCGCGTTGGCGACTTCGCTGCCGCCGGCCTGCCGCACGAGGATGCGCACCGTGCCGGATGCCGGGAGCGTCACCACGAGCGGCGCTTCGGCCGTGCTGCCGGCCGGGTAGCGCGAGTCGAGGCGGACGTTCCGCTTTTTCCCTCCGACCTCGTCGATCGACAGCCTGACCGGTGCGTCTTGAAACAGACCCGGGAAGTCATTTCCCGGCACCTGCAGCCGGCGGTCGTAGTCACACCGGACGGTGCGGGTGAATTCGGTGAAGCCGTACTCGAAGCAGCGCTGCTTCGCGCTCACCTGCGAGGCCGGCACTTCGACGGACGACGGCGAGCCGTCGTCCGCGGGATAGACGACCTTCAGGTGCAGCGTGTAGATCGGGTCGAGGGTGAGATCGATGTTCGCCGCCGGCTGCGCGAGCGTGATCTCGCCGTCGGCGCGCGCGCGGCGGAACGCCTGGTCGATGGCGTCGAGGACGAAGCGTCCCTGGCGCACGCCGATGAACTCGTAGTTGCCGTGTTCGTCCGACGTCTCGCGCGTCGAATAGCCGTCGGCGTAGAGGCTCACCGGAACGGCGGCAACGCCCAACCCGCTGTTGCCGTCGCGCAGCACGCCGGTGACTTTGCCGCTGACTTTCAACAGGACGTCCGTCGAGCCGCCGGCGATCGGATCGACCGTCACTTCCGCCGATCCCGAGTTGCCCGTCACCTTCGCGAACGCCCGGACCAGGTACTTCTCCGCGGGAAGCTGCGGAAAGACGGCCACGCCGTTCGCGTCGGTGGTGGTGAAGTCGAACAGCACCGACTCTCCGTTGAACTGCCGGAACACGCTGACCTCGGCGTTGAAGACCGGCTCGTTGGCGTGATTCGGATCGTAGACGCGGACCGTGAGCGGGCCCGCGCCGCCGGCGCCGATCCCGACGTACGCTTCGACGGTCTGCCCTTCATCCGCGATCGCGCCGGTCCACTCGCCGGTGAGCTCGAGGTTCTCGCGCGACCAGGCGCTGATGCGCAGCGGCCCGGCGAAGATGCCGTTGAGCTGGAAGTTGCCGCCGAGGTCCGCCGAGCGCGGCTCGGTGCGCTCTCCGAAGCTGCGGTTCGGGAACTCGAGCTCCGACAGCGTGAACGACGCCAGCGGCACCGGCGCGTTGTCGGAGAGATCGTTCGGAGTCGGATCGACGACGTTCTTCGACGCGTCTTTCGGGTCGAAGACTTTGTAGCCCTTGTAGACGACTTTGCCGCGGATCGTGCCGATCTTCTTGAGCACGATCTTCACGCCTTCCAACAGTCCGCCCGATTCCGGCGTGCGGCCGTCGATGAAGCCGACGCGGTAGGTGTCTCCGACGGTCGTGGCGACGTAGATGCGGAACCCGATTCCGCCGGGGATGTTGCGGAGCTCGAACGTGCCGTCTTCCGCGGTGACGGCGGTGTACTTGAAGACGCCGTCGTCGAGCGTGACGAGGAGGTTCGGCTGCGGCGTGAGCTCGTCGAGCGCCACCACCGTTCCGCGAACGACCGCGAGCTTCCTGCTGACGAGATGAACGTCCGTCACCTCGCCGTCGTAGTGGATGGTGCTCTCGTAATTCGCGTAGCCGAGGTCTGCGTCCTCCGACCACACCTCGTACGCGCCGACGGGCACGCCGGCGAACACCGCCACGCCCGCTTTCCCGCTGCCGTCATCGGTGGTGAGCTCAAGGAGTTTGTCGACCACACCTTGCGCCTTCGAATCGAACGCGGCGTAGCGGATCTTCACGCGTCCGATCGCGGCGATGTCGCCCGCTTTCAGGTCGACGCGCACCTTGCCCGCACCCTGCAGCCGCATCGGCACGAGCGCGGTCTGACCGTCGAAGAGAACCTCCGCTTCCGCGGTCGCGAACTGGTCGCCCATCGACGAAGGCGGCAGCGCGACGATCTCGTACTTTTGATTCGTCTGCAGGTCGCGCATCTCGTACGAGCCGGTCTGGCCGGCGACGGGCTTGAAGAACTTCAGCGGGAATCCGGGGAAAAAGACGCTTGCACCGCCGAGCGGATTGCCGGCGGCATCGAGCAGTTTGACGCGCAGCGTTCCTTTGCCGTACGCCGCGTTCGCCGCGATGTAGATCGGCATCGACGCGGTCTCCGATGCGGAGAGCCGCGGCACGTTGAGGGTCGCCACGCGTCCGGAGAGCGGGCTCCGCGCGCGCACCGCCGCGCCCGCCTTCGACACCGGGACGGATGTGAAGACGAACGAGCCGTCCTGTGCGGCGATGACGGGATTGAGGCCGTAGATCTCGACGATCGCGCCCGCCACCGGCTTCGCCTTCGTCTCGTCCTGCGGGAACGCCGGATCGGCCTCGCGCACCGTGCCGGTGATCGTGGTGAGCGGATCGTTGCTGACGCTCAGCGTGAAGGTGAGGTCCTCCACTTCGTCGTTGGTCAGCTCGACGTCCGCCGCGGCGAGCTGCCGCGAGACGTCCCACTCCGCCACGAGGATCGAGAGGAATCCCGCCGGCACTTTGGTGAATTCGGCGCGCCCGTCGGCGCCGGTGGTGACGAGGCCGACCTGCACGCCTTCGCGAAGAACGCCGACCGTCGCGCCGGGGACCGGCTGCTGCGTGTCGGAACGCTTGACGAAGACGCGCACGGTTCCGGTTCCGGGGAACGGCTGCTTGTAGATGACGAGGTCCTGCACGATGGACGAGTCGGCGGTGGCGATCTCGTTCGCCGCCCAGGCGAAATTGCCCGCGGCGTCGGAGACGCTGAACGTCAGCGGCCCGACCGGCAGGTCTCCCACTTCGAAGTGGCCGGTGCTGTCGGTGGTGGCGTTGCGCGCGTCGCCGAACATCGTGCTGCCGACCACGACCTGCCGGTTCGCGAGCGGTTCGCCGGTGTGGTAGCGCACCTGCCCGGCGGCGCGTCCGCGGCCGAGGTAGACGAGGTTCACACGATCGGCGACGTATGCGAGACGCGCTGCACCCTGTGCGGAGGTCTGCTTGCCGTTCGAGTCGGTCGCCCAGAGCAGATACGTTCCGTTGCCGGTGCCGAAGTTCCGCGGCACGCACTCGAAGAGGTATGCGCCGTCGGGATCGGACGCGACGTCGTATTGAATGGTCTCGTCGCCCTGCGTGTCGGGGTCCTGGTCGCCATGCGTCGAGAGCGCGACCTGCGCGCCGGGCACGGGATGGTTGTCGCCGCGCAGCACCTGGCCGTAGATGATCGCCGCCGGAATGTCGTTGACCATCGCCGCCGGCAATGCAGGCAGCGAGACGTCCTGACCGGTCAGCGGATCCCGGAACGGTTTCGGGGTGATGGTGTAGCTGGCGTTGACGTGCAGCGCATGCGAATGGGTGATGTAGACCGTGCGGCCGTCGCCCTGGAACGTGGCGGCGTCGATCGGGCGCGGGCCGTCGTACGCGATCGAGCCCTGGCTGAAATGCACCTTCGTCTGGAAGAGATCGCGCACGCTCGGCAGGCGCGATTCGTCCGGCGGGCGGTTGAACAGCAGCGCGACTTTGTGGCCGGTGATGTCGAGGTGAAGGTCCTGCCGCGCGCCGATGATGCGCAGCGGCGCCGGGTCGAGCTCGCGATCACTGACCGGCGTGAACGTGCGGCCGCCGCCGGCGAGCGTGAGCGCCGGCGCGGCGGGATCGACCACGAGCGTCAGGTCGCCGGCCGGCATCGCGTCGATCTGGAAGCGCACCAGGCGCTTCTTCGCCGGCACGCTCGCCGGCAGGAGCACGTCGAGTGAGAACGACGCGCCGGCGGCCGCTTTCACCGTCAGCTCGTACGGACCCTTCCACGCGCCCACCAGCGCGAGCTCGCCGGTGCGCGTCTTGTCCGCGCTGGTGAGGCTGGAGAGATCGCCGAACGGGATGTCGCGCGTGCCGCGCCGCGAGAACGTGGCCAGCTCGTTTGGCAGATCGAGCGCCGCGCCGGTGGCGATGTTCTTCACGTGGATCGCGTACGGACGCTCGCCCGCCGCGGCCGCGCCATGGACCAGCGCCGCGAGATACGACTCGCGATGCGCGGTGGTGGTGCCGAAGTCGGAGAGGAAGCGATCGAACGACGCCGCGTCCGGCAGCGCCGCCGCGGAGAGCTGCGCCGCGAGCGCTTTCCCGGCCACGTAGCCGCTCAACTCGCGCCGCCGCAGGGCGTCGTATTCGGAGAGCTGATTCAGCTCGCCGTTGCCGAGGAGGTCGAGGGCGAGATGCGTGAACGCCTCACGCTTCTCTTCGCCGATGTAGAGGCGCTGTCCCGCGCGCGAGATGTCGACCGCGCGGGTGAAGACGTCCGAGCGGATGATGCGCGGCAGCCGCGCGCTGTACTCGTTGATCGGAGCGGTGGCCACGCTGTAGCCGAGGCCGAGCAGTTGCAGGTTGTCGGAAACGAACGACGGATCGAGATAGCGCGCGTAGTGCGGCATGAGCAGCACCGCCGGCGAGAGCGGCACTCCGCTCTCGCTCACGCCCATGGTGAGCTGCACCGATCCGGTGAGCGGCTCGTCGAACGAGCCGGAGGTCGCGTAGACCGAGCCGGTCACGCCGGAGCGCAGCTTGAACTCGACGCCGCGCGTCTCGCCGGGATCGAGCACGAGCTGCATGACGCCGTTCACCGCGTCGACGAGGCAGAGCCGCGCGCCCGGCTCGGCCTCGCACGACGGCACGTTCGCGAAGGCATCGTCGACGCGGCAGACGTTGCCCACTGTGCCGGTGCCGCCGCAGGCGTGCAGGTCGCTGCGCAGATGCAGCGTCTGCAGCGCTCCCGACATGTTCGTGACGAACGACCACGTCGAGTAGTCGATCCCTTTGCGCACCGTCTCCGGATGCGCGAAGGTGATGTTGAAGCGGTTGTCGTGGACGGTGATGGCGTGCCGGGTGTGCGCGCGCATCGGAATGGCCGGAGCCGCGGGCGACTCCTGATACGTGGCCGCGAGGTCGAGCTCGAACACATGCGTGCCGGCGCGAAGGCCTTCCAGCGTCCACTCCGCCTTCGCCTCCGCCTGCGCGATCAGGAACGTCGCGCCGGTGTTCGGATCGGTGAGCGAGATCGGCCTTCCGAACGGCACCGCCGGCTGCGTCTTCGCCACGCGCAGCTCCGGCGGCGGCAGCATCGTGGCCGTGATGTCGGAGAGGCGGATCGCCGATCCCGCCGGCGCGTTGTTGCGCACGCTCAGCGATACGACGAAGAACTGATGCAGCACGCCGACGCTGTTCGGGATGACGATCACCGCGGGAATGGTCGGGCCATCCTCATTCGGCTCCTTTTCGTTCTCCTCCGGTTCGTCCTCGCCGCCGTCTTCGCTCCAGCCGATCGCATAGATCGACGGCGGCTCCCACCGCGGCAGCTCGCGCGGGATCGGATTCGTCAGGCCATATCCATCGGGGCCGCTCAGCAGCGTGATCTCGCCGCTGGTCTTGTCGATGATCACCGGGAACGGGATCTCGACCGGCTTCCCTTCGATGTAGAAGGTCAGCGTGTATTGGTAGACGTCAAAGTGCGTGGCGTCGATGACGATGCCGCGCGCGCGGATCTGCTCGGGCGTGAGCTGCGTGATCTTGACGTCCGCGACGAGGATGGTCGTGACCTTGATCAGCGCGCTCGGTTTCGCCGACGCCTGCACGAACGTGTCGCCGCGCATGAGCCGGACGTTCTGCAGGAGGTAGTCGCCCTCGAGCGCGAGGCCGGGGATCTGGAAGGCGTGCCCCGGCTCGGTTTCGAGCCGGAGCGGCGTGGTGAGCGAAGGGCCGGTGAGCTCGCCGACCGCCTTGAGGTCGCGCACTTCCGGCGCCTGGTCGTTGATCAAGCCGGCGAAGCGCGTCTGGATCGTCGTGGGGATGTTCACCGACGCGACTTTCGCCACGTCGTCGAGCGTCAGGCCGCTGCCGGAGATGCGCAGCTCATCGGTGGCGATGTCCGACGATTGCGCGCGCGCGGCCGCCGGCCAGAGCGCCAGCAGCACGAGCAGCAGGAACAAATGTGTCTTTCTGAAGCGGACCGGCCACGTAACGATCATCGAAGCACCTGCGACTACGGATTCGGCGGAAGATGGTCGAGCTCGTCGAGCTCGCGGCGGGTCCGGAGGAAATGCGACTCGACCGCGTGCGCGCCCGGCGGAATGGCCGCGAGCGCATTCGGCGCGAGCTCGTTCCCGACGCGCGTGACCCGGTTCGTGACGACGAACTCTTTGCCGCCGCCCGCGTCGTATTGCACGCGCTGCTCGAGCGGCAGCGCGAAGCGCGACTCTCCGCCGGCGCTTTTCGCGCGCGCGTCGCCGGCCGGTTTTCCGCCTTCAGCCGAAGCGCGCAGCGCGAGCTGCGCTTCGTCGGTCGGCGCGTTCGGGAACGATGCGCCGAGAAGCGCTTCGACTGCTTCGCGGGAAAGGGCCACGCGCTCGTCCACGCCGATCTCCATCTTGCGGATGTGCGCGTGCGCCTTCGGCTCGACGGCAAAGTAATGACCGCGGTCGCGGCCCGCCGGCGTCGCGATCGTGCGCAGCTCGTCGTTCGCGCCGCTGCTCTTCGTCGCCAGCGTGCTGCGCTTCGCCGACGGCGCGGTGGCCGCGGCGACGTCGCTGAACGAGGTGACGCTGTACGTTGCGTCGGCGCGCGAGATCTCGGTCACCGTCTGCTTGTCGTAGTCGACGACGATCGTGCGCATACCGATCACCGTCGCGATCCGGTTTCCTTGGCAGAACTCTTCGATCGTGGTCGCTCCGCCGAACGGCGTTTCCACGACGCGCGTCAGATGCAGCGGCTCGGGAAACAGCGGCGGCGCCGCGAGCGCGCCGGCGGCGAACATCGCCACGGCGACGAAGAGACAGAGATGGCAGACGCGCGAAGAGAGATCGTGCAAAGCGACTCCGGTTGTCGTTAAAAGTTCGGATCTGGGGAAAAGGACGGTCAGACTAAACTGCCGCTTCTCCGGATGTCAATGTCGACGTAAGGGCAGAGTGACGGAAGGACTACTACTGCGGCAAAAAAGCGGCTGCCTTCGGCGCGCGCCAAGGCAGGCATGTTTCTCGCGATGCCGGCTGCGCGAACAGTAGGAGATGCTCATGCGCTTCACGCACGCAATCCGCTTCATCGCCGCATCGACTCTGTTGGCACTCGCTGCCGGCGCGGCTGCGCAGACGACTCCGAGCACCGACACTCCGATCACGATCAAGAAGGTCTGGCGGACGATGGTTTGGGAGCCGGGACCCGAGGGCAGGCAACTGCCGCTTTGGCCCGCGGGACTGGCCATTCAACGGCCGGAGTCGGAGAAAGCGGAAGAGGTAGGGAACGGGTCGAGGCTGGTGGCGGGACGACCCTGGTATTGGGCCGGGTCCGTGTCGCGGCCGACGATGATCGTCTATCCGCCCAAGGGTCGCAACACGCGCGCGGCGATGGTGGTGTTGCCCGGCGGCGGATACGAAGTGGTGGCGATGGATCTCGAAGGGACCGAGATCTGCGACTGGGTCACGAAACAGGGCATGACCTGCATCGTCCTGAAATACCGCGTTCCGCAACAATGGCATCACGACGGCATCGAAGAGGCGCCGAAGGTCCAGCTTCCGTTGCAGGACGCGCAGCGTGCGATCGGTTTGCTGCGTCACGAAGCGTCGTCGTACGGCATCGATCCTCACAAGATCGGCGTGATCGGAGTTTCCGCCGGCGGTCATCTCGCCGCCGCGGTGAGCAACGCCGAGAAGCGCACCTACACCGCGGTCGATGACGCGGATCGCGAGCCTTCCCGTCCTGACTTTGCCATCCTCCTCTACCCCGGCCATCTCTGGAACGAGACCAGTCCGAAGACGAGCCTCACGCTGTCTCCCTGGGTCGAGATCAGCGCGAACGCGCCGCCGACGCTGCTGATTCACGCCATGAACGATCCCACCGACACCGTCCGCCATTCGCTCGCATACGGCCTCGCGCTCAATGAAGTGCGCGTCCCCGTCGAGATGCATCTCTACGCGAAGGGCGGCCACGCGTTCGGCATGCGTCCCACCGCCAACCCCATCACCACCGAATGGCCCATGCTCGTGGAGAAGTGGCTGCACACCATCAACGTGTTCTGACGTCATCGCTCCGCCCACCGCTTCTCGTCCACTCCGTAGACGATGAACCAGAAGATGTGCAGCGCGGCCACGGCCAGCGCGACGAGCGCCACCACGGTGAAGGGCGGGAAGCGGAGCGACGGAAAGAAGAAGCGCAGCCAGCCGGCGCTGCCGATCATCACCGCGATGCCGAGGAACCGCGGCAGGAACGTCGAGCGATAAATGAGATAGCCGTTCAGCACGCCGCTCACGCCGAAGAACGCCAGCGCCAGTCCCGCTCCTCGGTCGTTGATCTTCAATAGCACGAGCGCCAACGCGCGGAGCTGCTCCGGGTTGAAGGCGCCGAATGCCGTCGTTCCGGACAGCAGGAAAAGCGGAGTGATGTAGAAGACGCGGCTGAGCGTCTTGATCACGCAGCCGGTGAGCTCGATGAATGCGGCCACGAGTGCGACGTTGCCGTTCACGCGTCTCATCAGCCGATACACGAGCGCGACCGACGCGACCTGACAAGCCATCTCGATCAGGTAGACGGTGAGTCCGAGCTCGAACTGCGAGCGGTGCGTGAGAATGTTGTTCGCGGTGAGCGCCGCGTCGGAAAACGAAATGAGACGGTTGCTGACGAAGGCCTGGGCGTAGATGCCGCCGAGGATCGTCAGCAGAAAGAGAATGCCCGTCACGCGGGCGGTGCGTCGCGGATTCAAATCGGAGGCGTGCAGTGTGTTCATGCCGCCAATGTCGCGCCTTCTGCCCGCGCATTCCAGCCGTTTGCGACGGACGGCGGATTCGCGCGGACGAACGGCGGCGCGTCACATCTGCCGGAAGATGTGCATGTAATTCCGGCTCACCGGCAGCACCTCGGCCCGCCCTTTGAGGTGAATTTCCGCGGTCTCGTTGTCGTGACGCCGCACGTGGCTGATCGAGCGGAGATTGACGACCACAGAGCGATGCACCTGCACGAAATGATCGGGATCGAGCTGCTCGAGCAACTCCTTCACAGGCGTCCGTACCACCGCCTCCGCCGCCTTTCCTCCGTCGCGCCAGCCGACGATCGTGTACTTGGCGTCGGCGCGCAGAAAGTCGACGTCGTCGACCGCGATCAGCCGCAGCGTTTTGCCAGCCTGCGCGCGGATCCAGCGCAGCGGCTCCCGCTTCGGCGCCGCCTGCAGGTTCGCGAGCTGCGCCGCGAGCTCCTGCAACAACTGCTCGCTGTTGGTCGCCGGCCGCGACGATTGCAGACGCTCCTTCAGCCGGCTCACGGTCTCGGCGAGGCGCTCCTGCTCGACCGGCTTGAGCAGGTAATCGAGCACGCCCTGCGCGAATGCCTGCACCGCGTAGTGGTCGTACGCGGTGACGAAGACGACGTGCGCGCGCCGTCCGATGTGATTCGCCGCATCGACTCCGGAGAGCCCCGGCATGTGCACATCGAGAAAGCAGACGTCGGGCCTCCGCTCATCGAACATCCGCACCGCCTCCCGCCCGTTCCGCGCCTCGGCCACGATCTCGAGCTCCGGCCAGACGCTCGCGAGCTGACGCCGCAGCGCATCGCGCAGCAGCGGCTCGTCGTCGGCGATCAACGCTGTCGGCCGCGCGCTCATGTCTCGGCCGGCATCTCCACTTCCACGGTCACGCCGCGCGGTGCGGCGCTCATCAGGCTGAGGCGCGCGGCGTCGCCGAAGATCATCCGCAGCCGCTCGCGCAGCGTGGTCAGGCCGGTGCCGAGGCCTTGCGGCGATTCGCGCAGGCCGGCGCCGGTGTCGGTGACGCGCACCAGACACCGCTCGCCGCGGCGCTCGATGTCGACGTCGATGCGTCCACCTTCTTCGCTCGGATCGATGCCGTGCCGCACCGCGTTCTCGACCAGCGTGAGCACGGTCGTCGGCGGACAGCGGATCGTCAGCGCCCGCGGATCGACGTGCATGGCGTACTGCAGGCGGTCGGGCATGCGCATCTGCATCAGCTCGAGATACGGCCGCACCAGGCGGAGCTCGCGCTCGATCGTTGCGGCCGGCTCGTGAAGCAGCGGCACGGCCGCGCGCAGATACGCGACGAGGCTGCGCAGGACCGTCGACGCGTGCGGCGAGCCCGCGTCGACGAGCTCCTGCACGTTCGCGAGCGTGTTGAAGAGAAAGTGCGGCGCGACCTGCGCCTGCAAGAGATGCAAACGCGCGTCGAGGGCCTCGCGCTCGAGCTCACTCCGCTCGAGAGCGAAGGCGAGCTTCTGCTCGCGCGCGAACGCTTCCTTCTGCCGCACGATCGCCGCGAGCGCCGTCCACGGCGCGATCAACAGTCCGAGGAACGTCAGCATCATCCACCCATCCATGCGGACCTTGTCTTCCCAGAACTGCGGCGCGCCAGGCGCGGTGGAGAGGATGTAAATCAGCAGCGTGGTGACCGGAATGCAAACCCCGACCGCCACGACCTGCAACACCCACCGCTGAAACCACCGCGGCAGCCCGCGCGGCCACACCTCGAACAGCGAGAAGGCAGCCGCCGCGGCGAGCCCGATGATAGCCGTGCGAAGGAAAAGACTGGAGCGATTCACCCACCCACCCATCAACAGCACGCCAGCCGCCCCCGAAATCGCAAGCGCAACCCCAACCCGCCGCGCCGTCTTCGCCAACACAGCCATCGCCTCGAGGATACCGTCGAACGCCGCTACCGCACGGCCGCGCGACGAACGGCGGATTTTCTACGACGAGCGGTGCCGCGCGCGTTCGCTCAGCAGCGTTCCTTCACGATCGCCGCAGCCTGCCGCTCCAGCGCTTCGCAGCAGGTGGTCCAGCGCGCGTCGAACCAGCCGTTTTCGCAGGCGTGAATGATTACCGCGTCGATCGGGCGATGGTGCTCGGCGCAGAGGAGGCGCGAGGCGCGGTCTAGGCGGTCGCGTAGGCGGTCGCGGAGCTCGCCGCGGTCGACGATCGTCACTTGCATTTCGAGGGCCGCGGTCATGCGGTGAGCACCGGCGCCAGCACCGGCGTCGCCGCGGCCGCGTGGGCGCGGCGCGGCGGCAGCATCATGTGCGAGCGCGCGACGACGTCGTCCGGCAGCACGAACTCGAACGCCTGGCTGTAGCAGCGGAGGCGCAGCACCTTGCCGCCGGCCACCGAACGGCCGGTGGAGAGCTGCGTGTCGTACTCGATGTAGTGCGAGATCCTATTCCTTTCGCACGCGCCTGCAACGGCCGCGTCGCGCGTTCACGCGCCACGGCTCGGCGGTCGCGCGGCGGCACGGACTAAGTCAACGCTGATGAACATGCCGCGTCGCCAGTCACGCTGTTTTTCGTTCTTTTAGTAGGTCGAGCGTATCGAAGGCGCGCGTGAGCGCGCTCTCCGAGTAAGAGCCGTCGTCACACGAGGAAAGCCATAGGATCCAAGCCTGAGTCGCCTCGCACTCTCTCGCGGTAAGTTTCGACCACCGTGCGAAAAAAAAGTCATCCCAAAAGCCAGGATCGGGGCTTCGATCCAGCATGTTGATCAGAGAGTGATTGACGATCAGCCATGGCTTATTTTCCTTGATGCCTGCGCTGAAGATTCCGGGCAAGTAGTAGCAGAACGCTTCTGGAGTAAACCAAAATATCGCGTCAAAGCGCTTCTCAAGTTGTGAGCCGGTTACACACGACCAAGGTTTTCCCCAGAAGTCCATGACGTCGTCACGTTCGTGCATCGCCAACTGTTCCGAAACCAAGAACAACACCGGCATGCGTCGATGACTGAAGGCTTCTTCGATCAACTGGAGCGTATTCACAGTCCCAACAATCTCGCGCAATTGCCGACATTCGACCATGCATCCGCCTGCGCTTGCTGATGACCTGAATCTCCACCGCGCCAACATTTCACATCGCGCCGAGCGCGGGCTGTCGCCAGCGCAAGCCAGGCGGAATATCGTTGCTGCAGTTCCCAACGGCTCATGCCGGCCCGGCAAGCTCCGAGATCTCCGACATGCCGTTTCGCCTCTTCTACGGCAGTGTTTAACTCGTCACATTGTCGGCGGCGCTCAACGCACGTGTCGCACTGGCGAATCTGATCCTCAAATTCGACTGGGTTAGCATCACTCGCGCTGAGCAGCATCGTGATCAGCCCTGCCGCGCGTCCTGCAAGCCACCCGGCAGTTTCGCCAGCGACTTCACAAACAGCTCGCGTGACGGGACGCCGCAACAGAGCTCCCGTATCCAGTAGGCCGAGCATGTCGCTGTTAAAGATGGGATTATCGGACGCGTACGGAAACTCTCTGCCTACGACGCCAATCGGATCCGCTTGCGTATACCGCCCCCAACCCGCCCGGTACCACCTGAAGATGTTGTACGACCGGTCCGAGAGGTCCTCCGCTTCCTGGCCGGGGAAACGGAGGGGTTGGTGGCGATTGGGGCCTTCGCGCAGGGTGTGGACGGTGCCGTATGGTTCGTATTCGGCGCGCCAGATCACATTTGATGCGGCGTCCGTCTGGAGGAGTGGGGTGCCGAGGTGGTCGTTGAAGTACCAGGCGATCGCACCGGTGGCGTTTTCGATTTGGGCGAGGGGTTGGCCGTTGAACCAGATGTACTCCCACGTCACGGCGCCATTTGGATTTCCTGTTGAATCGGTTTCGGCGATGAGTGAGAGCTCAGGGGAGTAGAGGTAGTGGAGCGTTCGCTCCGTCGTCGACGCAGACGTCACGCGCCGGTCGGCGGTAGACGATGTCATCGGAGGGGGCAATGCGTCCGCACTCATCGGCTCCAGATTCTGCTCCTCAGCGCCCGCGCGGTCGAACCAGACCTTTCCGCCCCAGGTGTCGAAATCCATTCCGTTGAGGGTCTTGCCTGCTAAACCCATCCTCTCTGCCGAAACACGCAATTTCACCCATTGTCCGGCGACCGGCACGTCACCCACACGCACGCGATTCAGACCGCCATAGGCAACGGGGAAGAGGTCTTCTCCCCAGTAGGCGCGGTGGTCCCACGTCCCGTCATTCCAACCGAGCATGATGGACCGCGGCGGGTCACACGGGTCGACCAGGACCCAGGCGAACAATTCGTCGTCGGCTCCGACCGTCGGCGTTTCGGTTGCCTCTTCGAAGTAATGCCAGGTCCAGCCGACGAGCGGCGGCGTGAAGTGCGACCTGGTGCCACCAGCTTTCTGGTTTGTGTCCCATTCCCACGGACCGTAGTAACGCGCGCCGTTAGGCACCCGGTCCTCGACCCACACCCGCTCTTCCGTGTCGTCGGCCGGGCGCGGAGCGACGCCCGCCGCGCACGAATATTTACCGGCACGGTCGAACCACACCTTCCCGCCAAAGACATCGAACGCCATTCCAGTCACCGTACGGCCTGCGAGGTTGGCGATCGTTGCGGGTACCTCCAGACGCACCCATTGCCCGCCTTCAGGTACTGCGCCCATTCCGAATTCGGCAGCGGCCGGTGCGACGTGCATCAGGTTCTCACCGAAATATGCGCGGTGATCCCACGACGTGCCGTCGAACCACCCCAGCATGATCTCGCGCGGAGGATCACATGGGTCGATGAGCGCGTAGACGAACAAGTTGTCGCCCGCGTTCAACGTCATCCCGCTGCCGGCCTGTTCGAACCAGTGCCAGCTCCATTCCGGAAACGACGTCCATGTGTGCGACGACGAGCCGGAGGTTTTCTGCGTGGCGTCCCAAGTCCACTCGCCGTGAGTGACCGCACCCGATGGCACGCTGTCATCGAACCACACTTCCTCACCAGGTGCGAACGGCGCAGGCGCAGCGATCGTCGGCGCACAGGCACGCTTCCCGATTCTGTCAAACCACACGCGTCCGCCATAGACGTCTAGCGCAATTCCGGAAATTGCATGCTGCGACAGGTTCAGCGCCGACGCCGGGATTTCCAGTGTCACCCACTCGCCCGCAACAGGAACTTCGCCGAACTTCGTCATTCCTGCGGGCGTCGCATACGGCATCAGGTTTTCGCCCCAGTAGGCTCGATGTTCCCACGACCCGTCGTACCAACCCACCATGATCTCGCGAGGTGGATCACATGGGTCGATCAGGACATGAACCATCAGGTTTTCCGTGGCCGAGGGCGTCATCGCAGTCGCTTGCCAGAACCAGACTCCTTGCGCTCCGGGGTTGCCGCGGACCACCAACGAACTGTTGCCCGACGCCTGCTCGGCCGAGTCCCACTCCAATGAACCCGTTACGACGGCGCCGCTGGGCAGACTGTCGTCGACCCACAGAACTTCGTCGGATGCAGGTGGAGGAGTTGCCGCGTGTGGTTGCTCACAACTCATCTTACCGACGCGATCGAACCACGCCCGGCCACCATAGACGTCAAAGGCCATGCCGCTGATCGTCTTGCCCGCGAGGTTCACGAAATCCGCAGGCATTTCCAGCCTCACCCAACCGGTCTGCCGCGGCAGATCGCCGATGCGAAACATCCCCGAGGGCGAGGCGTAGGGCATCAGGTTCTCGCCCCAGTAGGTACGGTGCTCCCATGACCCGTCATTCCATCCGAGCATGATCTCCCGAGGCGGATTACAGGGATCGAGGTACGCGTAGACAAACAACGCCTCACCCGGAAGGACGGTCAACGTCGTACTGGCATTTTCAAACCAGTGACCGCCGGCGCCGGCTGGTGCGTTCACTACATGAGACGCAGTGCCGCTCGCACGCTGGACCGTATCCCAGGTCCAGACTTCGTGAGTGATCGCGCCGGCAGGCACGGCGTCGTCGAACCAGACACTCTCATTGTCCGGAAAGAATACCGGAGGAGGGGCCGGAGCTGGATTGCACGCAATCCGTCCTGCGCGATCGAACCATGCGCGGCCGCCGTAAATATCGAGCGCCATCGCACTGAGCGAACGGCCCGCGAGATGAAGCGTCGAGTCCGGCACTTCGAGACGGACCCATTCACCGCCTTCGGGGACGTCGCCCATGCGCACGCGGCCTGTTCCGGCCGCACTGAAAGGAAGGAGGTCCTCGCCCCAATAGGCACGTTGATCGACGGCGCCGTCACTCCAGCCAAGGATAATTTCCCGCGGCGGGTGGCAAGGGTCGACCAGAACATAGACGAAGAGCCGATCGCCTGCCGCGACCACCAGCCGATTCGTAGCGTTTTCAAACCACCTTCCGCTGTATCCGTTCGCAAGCGGAATGTCCATCGATTGAACACCGCTCGCCTTCTTCGTGGTGTCCCACGTCCAGGACTCGTGGAGCACTGCGCCTGCAGGCGGTGCATCGTCAAACCAGACGATCTCGTCACTCGGGAGCGTCGGCGGAACGTCGTCGAACGTGCAGCGTGCGACGTCCAGGGTCGCGCTCTTCGTGACGTTGCCTCGCGACGCCGACACAATGACGGACGCCGGTTCGTCGATCGGCCGCGTGGTCACCGCAAACGATCCGGCCGACTGGCCCGCCGCAATCACAATGCTGGAGGGTACTGTAGCGAGCGTCGAGTCGCTTGTGGATGTCAGGACCACGATCCCGCCGGCCGGTGCTGCGCCGGTCAACGTAACGGTGGCCGTAGTCACCGCGCCGCTCTCCACGGCCGCGGGTTGCAGAACCAGCGTGGCGAGTGAGGGTGCCGCGACAGAAAATTCGCTCCATACCGAACCGCAGAGTGAGGCGGTGATTCGTGCGGTCGTGTCGGCAGTGACCGGAGTGGTCGCGATCGGAAACTCCGCGGAGGACTGACCCGCGGCGATGACCACGCTCGGCGGCACCACCGCGGCACCAGCGTTGGACGCAAGCGTCACCTCGGTGCCGCCCGTGGGCGCCTGCTCGAAGAGGTACACGACACCATGCGCGGCTTGGCCCCCCGTGACCGACGCTTCATGGATCTCCACGCGATCGACTAAACACGATGGCGTCAGGACGAGATCCTGCGAAATATCGCCAAAGTGAGTGGCGGTCAGGTGAACCGTCGTCGCTTGTGAGACCGCAACGGACGTGAACGGGACGGAGGCACTCGTTTCGCCGGCTGCAATCGTTACCGTGCTCGGCACGGTGACGAGGGCACTCGAGCTCGTCACCGCGACGACGACGCCGCCCGCAGGCGCCGGACCGCTCAGTGCAATCGTGAACGCACCCGCCTCGCCGCCACGAATCCTCGAAGCGTTCAGCGACAGTGAAGCCACGCGTACGACATCACTTTTCTGCGTCACGCGCACGCCGCGCGCGTCGTACGCGTATTCGATGTTGTCGTTGCGCACCAGCAGATTACGCGGGCCGTAGACAAACTGCTCCGGCCCGACCACGGTTTCATTACCGGCCGCGTCATACGTCACCGCCTGCGGCGCGCCGTTGGTTGCGACTGCGGTCAGTTTGGGCGACGCATTGGCATAGTTGAACGTCTTCGTGAGAGAACCGAGGGACGACGTCAAGAGGTTTCCCATCGGGTCATAGGAGTATGTAGCCGTGCCCCAGAGAGCGTCGCCCGTATTGGCCGAGGTGAGGCGATTGAGATCGTCGTAGCCAAAGGTACGGTCGTAACCCGGTGCCAGGACGTCGTGGATGCCGGTGACATTGCCGACTGCGTCATGCGTGTAGGTGTAAGAAGCAATCGCTCCACTGGCGGTTGCCAGCGCGTTCGTGAGGAGCTGATAGCGCGCATCGTAGGTGGCGGTACGTGCCGTTCCGTTCCCATAGGTGGTAGCGGTGACAGGACCGAACGGAAGGTACGACGCAGAGAGAACCAATGGCGCACCGTTCACCGCCGCGGTGAGCGGGCGCCCGGCGTAATCGAAGCTGTAGGTCGCTGTACGGCCGCTGGGGTAGACGATCCGGTTGCGGTTCCCGTCCGCATCGTATCCGTATGTAGTGACATAAGTCTCGGCGCCGAACTGCTTAGTCTCGCGCAACAACAGCCCGCGGCGGTCGTATCGGAAACTCGCCTGGCCGGACGGGTCAGTAAATCCGGAAAGACGCCCGACGCCATTCGGATTCTCGTCGTACGTCCATTGAACCGAATCCGTTGCGTTCAGGCGTGATGACGTGGCGCTGATGACACGCCCGAGCGCATCGAATGATCTCACCGACACGCTCCCGTTCGCGTCTACCGTGCGGGTGAGGTTGCCGGCAGGATCGTAAGCATAGGTCGTGGTCCCGGTGACGGGACTCGTTTGCTGCAGCAGCTGCCCGAAATCGTCGTATTTGTACGTCGTGACATTGCCGTTCGGATCGGTCACGCTGGCGAGGTTCCCGCGCAAGTCATACGCATACCGCGTTACGACCTGGCCGCTTCCCAATGTCTGGGTTACGGTTGAAATGCGCCCCGCGGGATCATATGCGTAAGTGGTGTTATTCGCGGAGTGCCGCTCATCGCGCACCCCTACGACGTGACGTTGCGCGTCGTACGCATAATGCACGGCCGTGCCGTCGCCATGAACGACTTCCGAAAGATTTCCGACCGCGTCGTAGTGGTAGGTCTCACGCTTTTTCTCAACCCAACCACCATTCTCATAAGAAAGCCACCGCTCGAGCCTTTTCTCGCCGGTCGTGTCGTCGTACTCGTATTCGAGACGTTCGCGAAGATCGTTCAGGTCAGCACCGCGGGACAGCATGGTGATGCGCCCGCGTACGTCATAGGCGTACACGCTCACACCTCCTCCCGGGAGGCGGGTATTCGCCAGGGCGCCGGAGCTGAGCGCGTACGTCCGTGCTGCCACGAGATCATCGGCACAGAGCGGGTCGATCGTCGTGTCGCAGCCGGAGGTCGCCTTGATCGTCGTGGTCAGTACGCGGCCCAGCGCATCGGCGGCCGTCTCGGTGGCCACGCCGTTCGGGTCCACCACTCGGGTGGCGTTGCCGAAGACGTCATAGGCTTCAAAGCGGACGATATGCCCGGCGCCATTACGCGAGGCCGCGAGCCGGCCGCGGAGGAGCGCAGGAACGGAGGCGTGTACCGGATAGTAAACGAGTGTCGTCTGATCACTGACACCGTCCCTCGGCCCGTCGACGAGCTTGATCTGCTTCGACGGTTGCGGCAATGCCAGCCAGCTAGGCGAGAACGCGCATGACGCTCCTCCGCAGGGATCGAAGAGCGCCGTCTCCGCTCCGTCGTAAAGCGCTCGGGTCGTCGTACGGGTTTCCACCACATTGCCGGCGCCGCGGTTCGTCCAGCCGCTGATCGTTTCCTGCAACGTGACGCCTGTAGACGGATCGAAGACGCTCGACGTCGTGGTGACCTGCGCGGGCGCCAGAACACTGGTGCGCGTCATCGACGTCGGCCGGTCCGGCCATGCGGCGTCGCCGTACGTGTACTGCACGACGTCCGTCGCCGCCGTGGCCTGCAGAGTGGTCGTGAGAATTGTGGACGGGTCGAGACGGCAGCGTGTCGAATCGGTTGCCGGATCACAGGAAACGGGACGGTACGAGGTCCCGACGGAGATCAGTCTGCCACTCGACTCGTCGAACTGGCGGACGGTGATGTAGCCTCGCGCATCCTGTTCGCGAATAATGCGGCCGTTCGTGTCGTAGCCATAGACAGTATCGTCCGTCCCGCAGTCGCAGGAACCGTCTACCTGGACGGTGCGCATCTTGCCGCCGACAAAACGGCTGTAATAGTCGGTCGTCCGCCCGGAGGTGTAGGTGACGCGTGTCATGAGCTCGCCGGCGACGCGTCCGGCAAGGCCGTACGAGACAGCGCTCACATCGTCGCGATCGCTTGCGGTGCTGACGGCGCGACCGTCCGAATCGTACGCATGGGACTCGATCAAGCGCTGCTGCGCGTCGTAGGCGGCGAGCATCCCGGCAGCACCGTAGGTGTATGTTCGCCAGGGCGCGTTCGCCGGCGCGGTGACCGTGGTGAGGTTGCCATCGGCGTCGTACCCATACGTCCAGGTGAGGTCGGATCTTCCTTCTACGGCGATTTGCGCTATACGTCCGGCGGCGTCGACACTGAACGTCCAGGCCCAGTTCGCGCGCGAGTTGGAGACGCGCTGCGGCGTCGCATCCGTGGCATAGGCGATCTCTACCTGCAGGGCCTCGCGCCGTGAGGACACTCCCACCAGACGGCCATCCGCGGCGCGGTACAACTCTTCGGTAGCGCTCCCGCCATGACGATGCACGAAGAGGCCGCGCGCGGCGTCGTAGGTGAGGACGCTCGGAACGCGTTCGCCGGCCGGGTACGTCTGCACGTAGGCGCCGCCACTCTGCTCGAACGCGTAAACGTCACTGGTCGCGGTGATGAGCCGGACGGTCTCGCCGCCGTCTGCGCCACCGCGAGCGGTGAGGTGAGCGTCGAAGATGGATGACCAACCCCGACCGAAACGACCGATGCGAGGATCGCGGCTGTTGTACGTTCGCGCGAGCGGCGTGACGATCTCACCGGGAAGCGGGTCGGCGTCACTGAACCGCATGTTGCCGTTCGTCGAGCGAATCGGTTTCGAAAAACAGTCGGCGCACTCGACCGAGCAGGCGTTGTCGCATTCAGGAAGTCCGGCGGCTCTCGACGACGAGTTGCGCTGGTCGCCGCACGCGATTGCAATGACCCGGAGGGTGGTGAGCTCGCCCGGAACGCACGCCGGAAGATCCACCACCCAATCTCCCTCTACCTGGCCCGGCGCCACGGTTCCGATCAGCGCGCCGTTATCCTGCCACTCCAATCTCAATGAGCGCTGCGAAGCGTTGTCGGTTTGCGGGAAATGATAGTGAACGATCGCCTGCCAGACACCCGATTCGTTTTTCCGGACATCGGTGATCTGTGCTGATGGCTTATGGTCAGGCGCCACATTGATCGCGTCGCTCCAATGCTCGAAGTCGGGATCGCTCCAATGGTTGCAGGCAACCGCTCTCGTTTTGATGTAATGGTCTCCGGTCATGCAGGTAACGTTGAATGGCAGAGTCCACGTGCCGGTTCGCGTTGGAGGCGAGAACTCGGCGATCAGCTGGTCGTCGGAAACGACATGGATCACCCGTTGATTAGCACCGGCCGTATTCGGGAATTTGTACGCAACCGTTAACGTGCCGTGGCCTAGTTCGTCGGGTCCGCTGTAGGTTGGTGTGGCTTCCGGCCGGCTGTCGATATCAATGTTGATGGGAGCACTCCAATACTCATAGTCCGGATCACTCCAGTGGTTGCACGATACGGCTCGCGTCTTGATGTAGTGCTGCCCTTTGCGCCAGCACGTGACGTCGAACGGAATCGTCCACGTCCCGCTCTGCGACGTCGGCGAAAACTCCGCCATCAATTGGTCATCGGAGACGACATTGATCGCACGCTGGCTGGCGCTATCGGTATTCGGGAAGTTGTAATCGACCGTCAGCGTGCCGTGACCGAATTCATCGGGGCCCGAGTACGTGGGGTTTGCCGTAGGCCTGCTGACAATGTCGGCGGTCACGGCGTTGCTCCACCGCTCGAAATCAGCCTTGCTCCACCCGTTGCACGCGACGGCGCGTGCCTTTACGTAGTGTGATCCCCCACGCAGGCAGGTAAAGTTGAAGGGGAGCGTCCAGATACCGCTGGCCTCAGTGGGACTGATGGAAGCGACGAGGGAATCATCCGACACCAGGTGAACGGTCCGTTGTTGGGGGCCATCGGTATTCGGAAACGAATATCCGATCATCAGCGTGCCGTGCCCGAAGGTGTCCGGTCCCGAATAGTTCAGCGTGACACCCGGAAGGCTCGATCCGGCCTCACAGATTGCGCGTGCCGAAGGCGCAAACCCGACTATTGTAACGACTGAACAGGCGAACGAAAGAAGGCGGATTGGGCTCAAGAAGCGTTTCACTGGCACCTCCGCGTGCAGGGTTTTCGGGAGGACTGCAGAGTGTCCGACTGCTTTTCAGCACCTGGGGATTCTGTGTCGCGATCGGCACTCTATGACTCGGCGCCCGCTTTGAGCAAGTCACTTTTCCGGCATAGTCGAGCACGCTATAGCGAGAGCATGAGCTTGTTTGCCGTTAGAATTCGACAATGGCCGAATCGACGAGTCTGCCGTTTTGGGATCCGCGCAAGATCCTCGAAATCCCGCGGGTTTACAACTTTTACCAAAAGGCCGTCGGTGCGGAGAGAGCCCGGCGTCATTTCATTCAGGCGAAGATCACACCGTTCGCAGGAAAACGGGTGCTCGAAGTCGGGTGCGGCCCCGGCACGAACTGCGGGTATTGGCCGGCGAACGTCGAGTATGTCGGCTGCGATGTCAGTGAGCGATACATCACCTGGGCAAAAAAGCGGTACGGCGACCGAGGCGAGTTCTATGCAGCAGGTGTGGGCGAGCTCAGGTCGCTAGGGCTTAAGCCGTTCGATGGCATCCTCGCCTTGAACCTGCTCCATCATCTTAGCGATGACGAAGTGCTGCGGCTGTGCGACGAGGCCATTACGCTGCTCAAGGCCGACGGCGTATTCATCACCGGCGATCCCTGCTTCAATGCAGGCGAGTCGCGGCTGGCTCACTTCGTCACGGCGCGGGACCGCGGGCAATTTGTTCGATACCCGCAGCAGTACGAGGCTCTCCTCCGGCAGAGATTTTCCGAAGTGGCAGTGGACGTCGGCCAGAACAAGCTGCTGATCGTGATGCAGTCCGGCATCGTCATGACGGCGCGCGGCGGCACGCAATGAGTACCAGTGACCGCGGCAGGTCCGTCAGCGGCGCCGCGCCGCCACGCGTCAGCAGCGCTCCTTCACGATCGCCGCGGCCTGCCGCTCCAGCGCTTCGCAGCAGGTGGTCCAGCGCGCGTCGAACCAGCCGTTCTCGCGGGCGTGAATGATCACCGCGTCGATGGGCCGATGGTGCTCGGCGCAGAGGAGGCGCGAGGCGCGGTCGAGGCGGTCGCGCAGGCGGTCGCGGAGCTCGCCGCGGTCGACGATCGTCACTTGCATTTCGAGGGCCGCGGTCATGCGGTGAGCACCGGCGCCAGCACCGGCGTCGCCGTCGCCGCGTGGGCGCGGCGCGGCGGCAGCATCATGTGCCAGCGCGCCACGACGTCGTCCGGCAGCACGAACTCGAACGCCTGGCTGTAGCAGCGGAGGCGCAGCACCTTGCCGCCGGCGACCGTGCGGCCGGTGGAGAGCTGCGTGTCGTACTCGATCTCGCTCACCCACTGCAGGTCGAGCGAGGCTTCCATGTCGGCGTTCTCGTAAAAGAACGTCGAGCTGGTCAGCGCGAGCGCGACGTCCATCTGCCGGTTCGCGTCGACGAATGCGCCGCGGCTGACGAAGCGCGACGTCGAGCGCCGCTTCTCACTGAGCGCGCCGATGCGGTCGACGACGAAACGGCGGTAGAGAGTCCAGGTGAGAAATGCGACGACGGCGACGGCGGCAATGGACAGCCAGACCAGCATGGGGAGCTCCCGCAGGAAGCTAAGAGAGTGAGTCCAGAAGATCTGACTTAGTTCAGACGGACTGAAGAGGCGAGGCGACTTCCCCGACGCTCTTCGACCATACCCGCATCACACACGAATGTATAGGTAATTAAAATTCCGCGATGCGCAGCGCCAGCGGCATGGGGCGATCGGGCGCGGCCGTGGCGATCTCGCGAGTGAAGCGCAGCGTCGTCCCGTCGAAGCTCCAAGTCCCGTCGCTGCAGCGCGACTTTGGCTCGATCGCCTGACCTTCGCGCACGCGCAATGCGTTCGCGGTGGCCTCGCGCTCAGCGCGATAGCGGAAGGCGCGGCGCCAGACGTTGGTGAGGTCGACGCCGAGCTCGTTCGACGGCGCCTTCACGTCGCAGCGGGTCTCGCGCACGAGCGACTCGGCGATGGCGCGATCGTGATCGACCGAGTCGGCGAGCATCTTCGTCGGGAAGAGGCGCAAGCCATCATCGGCGTACGACGCCGTCTGATGCTGATACGCGTCGAGCAGCGGCGCGACCACATCATGCTCCTGCACCTCGGCCAGCCACGCCGGCGCCGGCAGCGGCATCTTCCAGGCCACGCCGTTGATCATGCGCACCATCGAGAACGCCGCGGTCTGCACCATCACCTGCGGATGTCCGTCGAGCGATCGCGCGAGTTTCCAGACCGCGTGCAGATCGTCCCACGCCGCCGCGTCCTTCGCGCGCGCTTTCGCCAGCGCGGCGGCCACGAGCGCGCGCGCGGTGGTCATCTGCGCGGCACGACGCGACTGCGTGTCGTCGTCGCCGCCGATGCCGCCGCGGCGCTCCCAGACGATCGGCTCGCGCAGCAGCAGCTCGCGGATCGCGGCGACGTCGGCGAGCGCCGGCGGCTGGCCGATGGTCAGCGTGCCGCGCGCGATCTCACGCGCCACGAAGTCATCGACCGCTTCGCTTTTCGGCAGCGCCTTGGCCAGCGCGAGCAGCTTCAGCGCGGCGGGATTCGACTGCAGCGGCGTCACGCGCGCGCCGGCCGACTCGAGCGTCCCCAGCTTCCCCGGCCACGGCTTCGCCGCGGACTTCACCACCGCGTCAGGCGTGCGAAACCAGGAGATGACCCAGAGGATGAGCGCGACGGCGACGGCGGCGACCAGCAGTTTCTTCACGCCGCGATTCTCGCATCCGTCAGCGCCGCCGCGGCGCGCGCTTCACGCGGGCCGGACGTTTCGGCAGATGGCGCAGACCCATCCAGCCGAGGGCGGCGAGATGGCGGACGGCCTCGTCGCGTGAGATCCGTTTGCCGTCGGCCCACCAGCGGCCTGCCTGCGTGACCATGCCGATGATGGCGCTGGCGTAGAGCGGCGCGACGCGGCGGTCGTAGCCGGCGCGGGCGAGCTCGCGGCGGAAGATCGCGCCGACGCGATCCACGAGCTGATCGACCACGCGGGTGATGCCGGCGCGGCCGACGATCGGCGTCTCGCGCGTGAGCAGCGCGAAGCCGGCCGGCTCCTCGTCGGCGTACGCGAGGAACTCAACCACCGCCGCTTCAAAACGCTCGCGCGCGCTGCCGCTGGCCACCGCCTCGGAGATCCGTTTCACCAGCGCGTCGAGCGCGCGGTCGACCACCGCGGCGAGCAAGCCTTCCTTCCCGCCGAAGTGCTCGTAGATGATCGGCTTGGTGACGCCGGCATGCGCGGCGATGACGTCGAGGGACGCATTCTCGAAGCCGTTGTCGGCGAACACCGAGCGGCCGACGCCGATCAGTTGCTCGCGGCGATCGGCGGCGGTGAGGCGGCGCTTCTTCTTCGTTGACACCCGAGGTTACTCCACCGTAAGTTACCACACCGTAACCATGACTCCGACTGCGAAACCGCTGCTGCGCGGCGTGCTGCATCAACAAGCCGCGTGGCTGGCCCTCGGCGGCGGCGCGGTGCTCGTGGCCATGGCCCGGACAACCGAGGCGGCGGTCGCGGCGGCGATCTACTCGGCGAGCCTCGTGGTGCTGTTCGCGGTCAGCGGCATCTATCACCGCGTGCAATGGTCGGCGCGGGCGCGCGCGGTGATGCGCCGCGCCGATCACTCCTCGATCTTCCTGCTCATCGCCGGCACCTACACGCCGATCTCGCTCCTCGGCATCGCCGGCGCGGACGGGCGGCGGCTGCTGATCATCATCTGGATCGGCGCGGCGGCGGGAGTGGCGCTCTCGCTCTTCTGGGTCGGCGCGCCGAAGATTCTGGTCGCGCTGCTAGCGGTGCTCCTCGGCTGGACCATCGTGCCGTACTTTCGCGAAGTCCACCGTCTGCTCGGCGGCGCCACCTGGCTCGTGCTCGCCGGCGGCATCGCCTACACCCTCGGCGCGGTGGTCTACGCGGCGCGCCGCCCCGATCCGTATCCGCGCGTCTTCGGCTACCACGAAGTCTTTCACGCGCTGACGATCGTCGGCGCGCTGCTGCACTTCGTAGTCATCCTGCGCATCGTGCGCGCGGCGTAGCCGGCGCGTTTAGCCGAGGGCCGCCCAGGCGCGCGTGAGCTGAACCACCCGCGTGTCGACCGGCCATGCGGAGGCGGCGAGATAGTAGTAACCATCGCCGAGGCGGCGCGACTTCGCGGAGAGCTCCGTGAGACTCCGGCAGACGCCGCGATGTCCGCGAACTCCGGCCCGGTCGATGCTCACGCCGGTGCGCTCGGCGACGCCGTCGTACACCTGAATTTCGTCGAAAGACTTCGTCGCTGTATGCATCGGAACGGTTCCTTTTCACGATTGGGGCCGCTTTCGGTTTCGAGCGTGTGCCGAGACCTCCTTTGGACGGGTCACAAACGGCACCATCGCTCAATCCATGACCTGCTGATTCGCTCCTTCCGGGTCAACAAAGCAACCAAAACCACCGAAAAGAAGCGCTTTTGCCACGGCACCGATCTTGATCTCCTCGGCGCTCCAACCCCGGCAAAAAAGAAGGAAGGAATCACGTGAAGAGACTCTCTACTCTCCTGTCCATCGTGTTCTTCGTCGCAGCGACCGCGAGCGCGGCGCCGCCCAAACCGAATCCGGCCTTTCCTACAGTCGACGAGCAGCTCAAGTCCGCTCACGTGATTCCCGGCAGCGCGCTCGAGAAACTGATTCGCGCGAATCAGGACTTCGGCCGGCTGCACGCGCGCGACGCCCAGGACACTGTCGTGCCGCCGTGGCTCAAGGTCTACTGGCAGAAGGGACATCCGGAAGGCAACTACGCCAATCCGAACGACCCGAGCGGCGGATATCCGCACGTGCTGAAGGAGATCCTCGAGTGGATGGTCACCCACCAGGACCTCAAGCCGGGACAGGCGGAAGGCTCGATGCCGCCGGGACGCTCGTGGGACGACGTCGATGACGACCATGCGCCGCTGCCGCGCGGACCGCTCAGCCGCATCGTCTCGCTCGGCGCGACGGCCGGCACGAACGTGCGCACCTCCGGCGCGCAGACCGGACCGCGCAGCGAGTCCGACATCCGCATCAACTACTGGAACCCGAGCAAGATCATCGCCGCGTCGAACAACATCGGCGGCTCCGGCATGCAGGGCCAGTACTACTCGTCCGACGGCGGCGTGACGTGGGGACAGACCACGCTGCCGCTCGCGAGCGGCGACGCGTTCCACTCCGATCCGACCGTCGACTGGAGCTCCGACGGCACGGCGTGGTCGACGACCATGGGCATCAACAGCGCCACCACCGTGCTGAAAGTGCAGTCGTACAAGTCGACCAACGGCGGCGCGACGTGGGTCTTCGACGGCACCATCTCCGGCACGCAGACCAACACCGACAAGCAGATGCAGTGGATCGACCACAGCGCCTCGTCGCCGTACGCCAACAACAACTACGTCATCTGGCACAACGGCAATCCGGCCTTCATGAACCGCCGCACCTCGACCGGCTGGGGCACGCCGATCCAGGTGAGCGGCGCGGAGACGACCGGCACCGCCATCGGCGCCGACGTCAAGACCAACTCCGCCGGCGACGTCTTCGGCTTCTATCCCGACACCGGCTCGCGCGGCATCTACGTGGTGAAGTCGGTCAACGGCGGCGCGAGCTACAGCGCGCCGGTGAAGATCGTCACCACCTACGACTCGTACGACATCGGCGTGCCGGCGTTCTCCAGCCGCCGCATCCTGGTCTACGTCTCCGGCGCGGCGTATCGCAACGGCACGACCAACAACGTCTACGCGCTGTGGACCGATCTCTCCGGCGACACCGGCTGCACCGCGGCGACGAGCGAGCCGGGGACGAGCACGACTTCGAGCTGCAAGACGCGCATCTGGTTCTCGCGCTCGACCGACGGCGGCGCCACCTGGAGCGCGCGCGTGAAGATCAACAACCAGAGCGGCCTCAATGACCAGTTCAATCCGTTCCTGGCCATCGACGAGACCAACGGCAACCTCGGCGCGATCTACTACGACACCGTCGCCGACGCCGGCCGCAAGAAAGTCGACGTCTACTATCAGATGTCGACCGACGGCGGCGCGACCTGGCAGCCGGCCGTCAAAGTGACGACGGCGATGACCGACGAGACCATCACCGGCGCCGACTCCGGCAATCAGTTCGGCGACTACAACAGCCTCTCCGGTTATGGCAACGCATTCTTCCCGTCGTGGACCGATCGCCGCAACGCGGCGAAGGAAGAGATCTGGACGGCGAAGATCACCACCTCGACCGCCGCGACGTTCTCGATCTCCGGCAGCGCCGGCGCGGCCAGCGTAACGGTGAGCGCCGGCTCGTCCTCGACGACCAGCGACGCCTCGAGCAACTACTCGATCTCCGGCCTCGCCGCCGGCACCTACACGGTCACGCCGTCGAAGTCGGGCTGCACGTTCTCGCCGGCTTCGAGCTCGGTCACCATCACGTCGGCCAACGTGACGGGCGTGAACTTCACCGCCTCCTGCACCACGCCGACCTTCAGCATCAGCGGCAGCGCCGGCACCTCGGGCGCGACCGTCACCGCCGGCTCGGCCTCGACCACGAGCGACGCCTCGAACAACTACAGCATGTCGGGCTTCGCCGCCGGTACGTACACGGTGACGCCGTCGAAGTCAGGCTGCACCTTCTCGCCGCCTTCGCAGAGCGTGACCATCACCTCGGCCAACGTGACGGCGAACTTCACCGCCTCCTGCGGCAGCGCCGACACGCAGCTCACCAGCGGCGTCGGCGTGAGCGGCAGCGTGGCGCAAGGCGCCTGGAAGTATTACTACATCAACGTTCCGGCCGGCGCGACGAACCTCACCTTCGCCACCACCGGCGCCACCGGCGACGTCGACATCTTCACGCAGTACAACGCCAAGCCGACTTCCAGCTCTTACATCTGCCGCCCGTACACCTCGTCGGGCAACGAGACCTGCTCGGCCGCGAATCCGGCCTCCGGCACCTGGTGGGTCGGCGTGAACGGCTACGCGGCCGGCAGCTTCACCATCACCGGCACGGTGACGATGCCGGTGGCGACGTACTCGATCTCCGGCAACGCCGGCACCTCCGGCGCGACGGTCAGCGCCGGTTCGCAGGGCGCGACCAGCGACGCGTCGAACAACTACACGATCAGCGGCCTCGCCAACGGGACCTACACCGTCACGCCGTCGAAGAGCGGCTGCACCTTCTCGCCGGCCAGCACGTCGGTGACGGTCAGCGGCGCGAACGTCACGGCCATCAACTTCACCGCGAGTTGCACGACGTCGTCGACGCTCTTCTCGAACAGCTTCGACGCCAGCACCGGCTGGGCCACCGCGCAGGTGACCGGCACCGGCGGCGCCTGGTCGATCGTCGCCTCCGGCACGAACCCCACCACCGCACCGCACGGCGGCAGCGCGTTCGCGAAGTTCAACTCGTACGATGCGTCGAGCGGCTCGCAGACGCGCATCTACCGCACCACCGGCTTCGCCATCCCGAGCACCGCCGCCTCGGCGACGCTCAAGTTCTGGATGTATCACGACACCGGTTACTCGACGTACGCCGACAAAGTGCAGGTGCAGGTATCGACCGGCTCCGGCTTCGTGAACGTCGGCACGGCAGTCGCCCGCTACGACGGCTCGACCGGCTGGAAGCAGCACACGATCGATCTCTCCGCCTACAAGGGCACGACCGTGCAGCTCGGCTTCCTCGGCATCAGCGCGTTCGGGAACAACGAGTTCGTCGACGACGTCACCGTCACCACGCCGTAAACTGTTCGACGGTGCGGCGGCCTAATGCCGCCGCACCGTCGGTCATGTCGACACTCACCTACGGCGATCCTCTCGATTCCTTCGCAACCGCCGACGCGCGCATCACCGACGTGCGCTACGGCGCGGGCGACACCTACCGGCGCCACGCCCATCCGTTCGGCTACCTGCTGCTCGTGCGCAGCGGCGGCTTCGCGGAGAACGGCGACGAGCTCTCGAGCGGCGACGTCGTGGCGGTGCCGCCGGAGTTTCCGCATCACGACGTCATCGGCGCACTCGGCGCGCGCGGGCTGCTGGTGACGTTCGCCGCACATGCCTGGCGGCCGTCGCGATGGCGCGCGTTTCACGGCGGCGACGTGTCGCGGGCGATGATCGCGCTGCATCGCGACCTGCAGCTCGGCGCCGGCGAAGCGCTCGCGATCGAGGAGCAACTGCTCGAGACGATCGCGCGCATCGCGCACGAGAAAGCGGAGCGCATCGACGCGCGCGCCGTGCGCATCGCCCGCGAGCTGATCGAGAGCGAGTCGGCGCAGCCGCTGCGGCTCGGCGAGGTCGCGCGACGCGCCGGCGTCACCGCCGCGCATCTCGCGCGCACCTTCCGCCGCGCCACCGGCCGGACCATGGGCGCGCAGCTCCGCGCGGCGCGCGCACGCCGCGCCGCGGCCATGCTCGCGTCGACCGGCGCCGGCGCGGCGGAGATCGCACTCGCCTCCGGGTTCGCCGATCAGAGCCATCTCTCGCGCGTCTTCAAGTCGGAGTACGGCCTCACGCCGCGGCGCTACCGGCAGCTCATGCGCGCGTCAAATCCATTCAAGATTTGAGCGGCGCATCGCGCGCATGATGGCGACATGCGCCGCACGCTCTTCCTCTTTCTTCTTCTCGTTCCGAGCATCGCCTCCGCCGCCGATCGCGCCGCCGTGATCGCGCGCGCCGGTGAGTTGATCCGCGAGCGCTACGTCTACGAAGACGTCGCCAAGCGCTGCACCGCGCAACTGCAGCAGCGCTACGACGCCGGCGAGTTCCACCAAGCCGACGACAAAGCGTTCGCCGCGGCGGTGACGGAGGCGCTGCGGCGCGACTGCGAGGACGAGCACTTCGAGCTGGTCGTGCGCGCGGCTGACGCGCCGCCGCCGTCCGATCCGAGCGCCTGGATGGAACCGCTGCGCCGCCGCAACTACGACTTCGTCGAGCTGCGCAACCTTCCGGGCAACGTCGGCTACCTCGACCTCCGCTCCTTCCCGCCACCCGACGTGGCCGGCACCGTGGCCGCCGCGGCGATGAACTTTCTCGCGGGCACGGACGCGGTGATCATCGACGTGCGCAACAACAGCGGCGGCACGGGCGACATGGTGACGTTCCTCGCCACCTACTTTTTCGCGCAGCCGACGGCGCTCTTCAACACCGTCCGCCGCGCGCAAGGGACCATAACCCAGGACCGCACGCTGCCGTACGTGCCGGGGCCGCGGCTGACGAAGCAGGAGCTGTTCATCCTCACCAGCAAGACCACGTTCTCCGCGGCGGAGGCGTTCGCGTTCGGATTGCAGCAGCTCAAGCGCGCCACCATCGTCGGCGAGACCACGCGCGGCGGCGCCAACGCCGGCCGCTACACCGACGTCCCGCCGAACTTCCGCCTCTTCGTCTCCAACGCCCACGCCACGAGCGCCGCCACCGGCACCTCGTGGGACAAAGCCGGCGTGAAGCCCGAAATCCCCGTCGCCGCCGACAAAGCCCTCGACGCAGCCCACCGCGAAGCGCTCACGCGCCTCCGCGCGAAAGCCACCGACGCCGACTGGCAACGCGAGCTCGACGCGCTGCTGCGGCATTAGCGCGTACTAGAATCTCGCCGGCGAGTAACGTGGCGATGAGCGGCGAGACGAACTTCGCGGGGTCGATTCCGGAGCTGTATGAGCGTTACCTCGTGCCGATGATCTTTCAGTGGTACGCGGATGATCTCGCGGCGCGGGCGGCGGGCGCGGCGCGCATCTTGGAAGTGGCGGCCGGGACGGGCGTGCTGACGCGCGCGCTGGCCGCGAGGACGGATGCGAGCATCGTCGCCACCGACCTCAATCAGCCGATGCTCGACATGGCCGCGGTGCGCGGCACGGCGCGGGCGGTGGAGTGGCGGCAGGCGGACGTGATGCGACTGCCGTTCGCCGACGGGACGTTCGACGCGGTGCTCTGCCAGTTCGGTGCGATGTTCTTTCCCGACAAGCCGCGCGCGTTCGCGGAGATGCGCCGCGTGCTCGCGCCCGGCGGGCAGTTGCTCTTCAGCGTCTGGGATCGTATTGAAGACAATGAATTCGCCGACGTGGTGACGAACGCGCTGACGGCGATCTTTCCCGACGATCCGCCGCTGTTCATGGCCCGCACGCCGCACGGCTATCACGACAAGGCTGCCATCGCCCGCGATGTGATCGCCGGCGGCTTCGGCGATCCGGAGATCGTCACGCTCGCCGCGCGCAGCCGCGCCTCATCGGCGCAGGAGGTGGCCCTCGCCTTTTGCCAGGGCACGCCGCTGCGCAACCAGATCGATCCGGCCCGTCTCGAAGAGGCCACGCGCGCCGCCGAGCGCGCACTCCTCGAACGCTTCGGCGAAGGTGAGGTCGACGGGAAGATGCAGGCGCACGTGATTCACGTGCGGCGAACGTAAACCAGCGCGCGACTACGCGTGCGCGGCCGTACGCGAGCGCCGCAGGCGGCGCGGCAGCGTCGCGCGGAGCGGCGTCGGGCGCGGCTCTTCGCGCACGATCACCAGCGCCGGCGCGATGCAGCGCGTGCACGGCGTCAGGCCGCGCCCGGCGGCGTCGTCGACCGTGGCGATGGTGATGCGCAGGTGTGCGGCGATGCGTGCGGCGCTCGGGCAGGTCGAGACGTGATACCGGCCGGCGTTGCGCGAGGCCACCAGCGACGGAGGCGCGATGGTGATCTCCGCCGCGCCGACGCTCACGTTCACCAGCTTCGCCGGCGGCTCCGGCTGCTCGACGAACGACCAGTAGACGTCGCGCCACGCGAGCGCGGCGCGTGCGTCATCGAGGATCTTCTCGCGCATGACGCGGGCGATGCGCTGCTCGTCGAGGATGCCGAGGACCACCAGGGCGCGGCCGAACGGCAGGCCGGTCGTGCCGCTCAGCTCGAGCGCCTTGTCGCGCTCCGCCTCGCGGATCCACTGCAGCGCCACCAATCGCGCGCCGAGGGATGAGGCGTCGTCGTTCGAGGCGGAAGAGACGATGCGGCCCTCGCTGAAGAGGAAGCCGCGATGCTGCTCGCCGTTGGCCAGCGCGAGCAGACCGCTGCGCGCGGACGACTCGAGCTCACCGAACAGCTCGAGCAGCGGGCGCTCGCCGAGCGGCAGCCACTCCGGCGACTTCGCGGGCACGAACGCCGCTTCAACCACCGGCTGCACCGTATCGGCGGCGGCGCGGATCGGCAGCGCCATGTGCGCCGCCGCGGCGGTCGCGACCTGCTCTTCGATCGTGCGCCGCTGCGCCTGTTCCTTCCGCACCGCGGCGGCGAGGATGCGCAGCTCGCGCGTATGCAGCGTCTCGGCCGTCTTGAGCTGCCGCACCATCGACGTGAGCGACGCGTTCTTCTGCCGCTCGAGCTCCAGCTCCGTGCGCAGCCGCTCGAGCTCCGCGCGCGTGGCGGCCTGCTCGCGCTCCGGCGCCGGCGCGATCACCTCGACGTAGCCGCGCGTGGCGCCGTTCGGCGCGTAGCGCGTGAGCGTGCTCGTCACGAACAGCGGCGAGCCGTCGCGGCGCAGGCACCACTGCTCGCTCGGCGCCGCACCCTTCTCCTCCGCCTCGCGCAGCTGCGCCGCCGGCGCGTCTTCGTTGCGCCAGAGCGTCGCGCGATTGCGGCCGGTCATCTCCTCCGGCCCGTAGCCGAACAGCTTCGCCGCGCCGGCGTTCCAGCCGGTGATGATGCCGCTCGTGTCGGTGCGGATGACCGCCGCCTGTTCGAGCTGGTTGAGCAGCAGCGTCGAGAAACGATCCGACTCGCCCGCGGGCTCGACTGCCGCCGGCGCGGCCGCGGCTTCGATCGAGTAGACGAGCAGCGCCGGCTCGTTCGGCGTGAGGCGCGTCGCCGACACCGACAGATGCACGGTGCGATACGAGCCGCGCTTGTCCATCATCCGCTTGCGGAGCCGATAGCGCGTGACGTCGCCCTGCATCAGCTCGCGCAGCATCTTCGACTCGCGCGCGGCATCATCCGGATGAGTGATGTCGCGCAGCGTCACGCGCAGCAGCTCGTCGCGCGAGTAGCCGAGGACCGCGCAGCAGGTCTTGTTGAACCAGATCCACTGCCCGTCGATCGACGAAACGGCCAGGCCGAGCGGCGCGCCGTCGAGCGCGGAGCGGAGCCGCGCGTCGCGCGACGACGGCACCTGCCGCTTCGCCGGCGCCGGGTCCGGACCGAACATCTTCGAGAAAAAGGGGATCATGGACGAGGCCACACTACTCGCAAACCGTCAAAACGTGACTGCCGCGGCCATCACCGCGGCGTGAAATGTCGCGTTACTTCGCGCCGAACCGCGGCTCGAGCAGCTTGCGGATCGCCCGCGCCACGTCGTGCGAGGCCGGCGGATCGAAGTTCGACAGCACAATGATGGAGTAGCCGCTGTTCCAGTAGGTGTACGCATCCGCCGACGCGCCGCTGTTGCCGCCGCTGTGTCCGACCAGCCGGTCGCGCTCGAAGGCGATCGTGCCGAACCCATACGCGGCTTCGGCACCAGCGCGCGGCGTCGTGGCCCGCGCGCTCATCGCGGCGCTCAGCAGCTTGCCGCCGCGCAAAGCAGTAAAGAACTTGACCAGATCGCGCGCCGTCACGAGCGCGCCGCCGTGCGGTCCGGCAGCGGCGGCGATCTTCGACGTGTTCGGCTGCCACGCGCTCGTTTCGCTTTCGCGGGAGTAGCCGACTGCGGACGACGACGCACACGCGGCGCGGCGGAAGCAGACGCTGGTCATGCCCGCGGGACGGAAGAGGTGCTCGCGCAGGTACTGCTCGTAGCTCTCGCCGGAGACCTGCTCGATGACCATGCCGAGGAGCACGAAGCCGGCGTTGCTGTACGCGCGCTTCGCGCCCGGCTCGAACTCCAGCTTGCTGGTCTGGAAGAAAGGCGTGTAGCCGCTCAGCGACGGCGGCGGCGCGTTGAAGAGCGGGTCGGGCAGATCGGGCACGCCGGCGGTGTGCGTGAGGAGTTGATGCAGCGTGACCTTGCGCCCGATCTCCGTCTGCGCGAGCGCGGGCGGCAGATAGCGGCCGACCGGCTGGTCGAAGTCGACCAGGCCGCGCTCTGCGAGCTGCGCGACGGCTACGCCGGTGAACATCTTCCCGACCGAGGCGATGTCGAAGGAGGTGGCGAGCGTGTTCGGCCGGTTCGCGGAGCGATCGGCGAGACCGTACGCGCCTTCGAACAGCGTCCCGTCCGGCCCGGCCACCAGCACGACGCCGGAGAACGCGCCCGCCGCAGCGGCGCCCTCGGCGATCTTGCGCGACTCGGCGGCGAGCTGCGCGTCGGCGGGCGACGGCGCAGGCAGGTGCGTACAACGCGGCATCGCCGCCAACGCGGCGATGGCAAGGACACGACGGATCATGCGGGATTCTCTCCTCCGCACCTTCAGACGCCGCGCGGGCGGCGGCGTTAGAGGAGCGCGATCACCGCAGGACCGTGCAGCCGCGCTCCTCGAGCAGGCGGAGCACCCGCGGCTCGCCGCGGAGTTTGTTCCAGCGGAGGTCGAGCTTCTCGAGTTGCGGCAGTTCCGCGAGCGAGTCGGGGACGGCGACGAGGCGGTTGCGCCGCGCATCGATGACGCGCAGCCGCGGCAGCGGCGGGAGCGTGAGCTCGGCGAGCTCGTTGCCGTTGAGGCGCAGCTCGCGCAGTTCCGTGAGCGACGCGAGCGACTGCGGCAGCGCGGCCAGACGATTGCCGTCCGCGTGCAACTCGCGGAGCGCGCGCAGCGCGCCGAGCTCCTCCGGCAGCGACGTCAGCGCGTTCTTCTGGATGCGCAACTCGCGCAGCGACGTCAGGCCGCCGATCGACGGAGGCAGCGCGCGCAGCCGGTTCTCGCTCGCGTTGAGGTACGTCAGCCGCGCCAGCGATCCGAGCGCGTCCGGCAGCGCGTCGAGGGCGTTGTCGTGGATGTAGAGCACGTCGAGGTTGCCCAGCGCGCCGAGCTCCTCCGGCAGCGTGGTGAAGGCGTTGTGGCCGAGGTCGAGGATCTGCAGCGACGCGAGCGCCGCCACCTCCGGCGGTGCCACGGTCAGGCCGCACTCGCTGAGGTCGAGCAGTTGCAGGCGCTCGAGCGTCCAGAGCGAACGCGGAAGCGACTCGAGGCGATTGCCGCCGAGCCGCAGATCGCGCAGCGCGCGCAACTCGCCGATCGATTCGGGAAGCAAAGTCAGACGATTGTTGCGCACGCGCAGCCGCTCGAGCTGGTGCAGCTTCGCCAGCGACGGCGGCAGCTCGGTGAGCGCGTTGTCATCGAGGAAGAGCTCGCGCAGCGAAGGGTCGAGCGGCGGCAGCTCGCCGAGGTTGCGAGCGTCGAGATCGAGACGGAGATCGAGACGATCCATGTATGACACCCATTGGAGCACACGCCGCGCTCGTGAGAAGAATGGGCGGTGACGGACCGCCTCGAACGCTTGGCGCGACGCGCGCACGATGCCTTCGCCGCCTGGCGCACCACCAGCGTGCGCGAGCGCGCGGCGCATCTCATCGCCGTCGCGGACGACATCACGCGCGACAGCGATGCGTTGGCGCGGCTCGTCACCAGCGAAGTCTCCAAGACCATCCGCGGCGCGGCGACGGAGATCGCCAAGTGCGCCGACTACTGCCGCTGGCTCGAGCAGCACGGCGAGCGGATCCTCGCGCCGCGCCACCTCGGCGACAACGCAACGTTGATTTACGAGCCGCTCGGCGTCGTCGCCGGCATCATGCCTTGGAACTTTCCACTGTGGCAGGTGTTCCGCTTCGCCGCGCCGGCGCTGCTGGCCGGCAACACGGTGGTGGTCAAGCACTCGCCGCTCGTGCCGCGCTGCGCCGAGGCGCTGCAACAACTCTTCGCGCGCTGCGGCGACGGCGTCTTCACCTGCGTCGCCGCCACTGCCGAAGAAGCGCAGCGGCTCATCGCCTGCGAGGTCGTGCGCGCGGTCAGCTTCACCGGCGGCGCCGACGCCGGAGCGGCCGTCGCCGCGACCGCCGGCGCACATCTGAAAAAGTGCATCCTCGAGCTGGGCGGCAGCGACGCCTTCATCGTGATGCCGTCCGCGAATCTCGACGCGGCGGTGCAAGGCGCGGCTTCGTCGCGCATGCGCGCCGGCGGACAGGCGTGCACCGCGGCGAAACGATTCCTCATCGCCGAGGAGATCGCCGACGAGTTCACGGCGCGTCTCATCGAGGCGACGCAACGCATCGTCATCGGCGATCCGTTCGATCCCGCCACCGAGCTCGGACCGCTGGTGCGCGAAGAATTCGCGGACCGGCTCGAGCGGCAGTTGCGCGAGTCGGTCGACACCGGCGCGCGCATTCTCTCCGGCGGCCGCCGCCTCGGCGCCTGCCTCTTCGAGCCGACCGTCGTCGCCGTCGACTCCACCGACGTGCCGCTGATGCAGGAAGAGACCTTCGGTCCGGTTGCGCCGCTGCTGCGCGTGCGCGGCCTCGACGAAGCCATCGCCGCCGCGAACCGCACGCGCTACGGCCTGAGCGCGAGCATCTGGACCGAGGACGCGCGCGAGATCGACGCGTTCACGCGCGCGCTGCACGTGGGACAGCTCTACGTCAACGCGACGGTCTCCTCGCGCTTCGACGTGCCCTTCGGCGGGACGAAGGATTCCGGCTTCGGGCGCGAGCTCGGCGACGCCGGGATTTACGAGCTGGTGAACGGAAAAAGCATCGTGCGCAACTGAGCTGTATTTTTCCGGCGGCTCCGCGGACTCCATCAGTGAAGGAGAAAACGGAAATGAAAAAACTGCTCGTCGTCCTCGCCCTCACCACCATCTGCGCCGCCACCGCCTCTGCCGCCACCAGCAGCGGAACCCTGACCGTCACCGGCACCGTCGCCAGCTCGATCAGCCTGACCATCGAGTCGGCCGGCGGCTCGGCCAGCGGCACCGGCACGGCCGCCGTCTCGTCCGACCTCGGCACGATCAGCAAGTACAGCTCCGCCCCGACCGGCTTCTCGCTCGCACGCGGCGCGAACAACTGGACGCTCTCGTCGTCGGTCGGCGTGAAGGTGAACAAGGCCAACCTCACCAGCACCGACTACACGCTCGTGGCGCAGCTCGGCTCCGCGCCGGCGAGCGGCGTGACGTGGAAGCTCAACGGCTCGACGCTGAGCGACTCGTCGCCCGCGACGCTCACCAGCACCGGCACCTACGGCTCGACCGGCTCCTACTCTTGGGACATCGTGGTGGCCGACAGCGCCGCCGCCGCCGCGATCGACAACAGCATCGACTTCACCGCGACCTCGAATTAGCTGCAAGCCCCGCGGCTAAGCGTTCCCGACGACCACACACAGAAAAATCCCACTGCCATGCGCTCTTTCCTGCTCACTCTCTCCATCGTGGCCGTCGCGGTTCCCGCGATGTCCGGAGACCGCCGCCCAGTGGCGGCGGTCTCCGCGACCGAGGCGCAGGAGATCGCGATCGCCTTCACGGGAGCGGCGAGCGGAAGCGGCGAGGCGATGCTGGATGCGGGAACGATGTCTCAGGCGGCGTCGCACATGCGGCGCCGCTCGGCGTTTCAGCGCCAGGTGATCGGCATCCGCCTCGACGCGCGCGACGCCGCGCCGGGACAGACCGCAACGCTGCTGGCATCGCTGGAAACGTGGGACGGCCGCTGCGCGATCCGCATCGACGGCACGCCGCTGGCCACCGTGCCGAAAGTCATCGACGCGCAGGCGCCGCTCGGCGTGGCCGCACTGCACACTATCGAAATCGAAATCCCGGCCGACGTGCCGGAAGGATCGTTCGCCACTTCCATCCATTGGGAAGTGGTGACGCACTGACATCATGAAGACCACCCTTCTGTCCTTCCTTCTCTGCTTCCTTGCTGCCTCCGCCTTCGCCGGCGACGGCGCCGTCTCGCTCTCGCCCGCGGTGATCACGCTGCGCGGCGAAGCAGGCCAGAGCACCACCCAGACCCTGGTGCTGCGCAACGGCACCTCGCGCACGCTGACCTTCGACGTCGTCGCTCAGGACGTGGTCGTGCGCGACGGCCAGCGCGCCTTCGCCCAGGCCGGTTCCATCGCGGCGAGCATCGCCGCCACCGCCGTCTTCTCGCAGCGCCGCGTGGTCGTGGCCAGCGGCGACTCCGCGGCGGTGACGGTGACGCTCACCATTCCGCCGAACGCGGCGAACCGCGCCGTGGTCGCGCTCTTCCGCGGCACCGACAAGTTCATGAACGGCCGCATGCCGTCGACGGCGTCGCTCGGCTCGCTGCTGACGTTCGCGCTGTCGGACGCGGTGACGATGGCGGCCGATCCGATGCGCGTCGCGCCGCAGTCGTCCACGTCGAATCTCGCCGTTGCGCAGACGTGCGTGAACAGCGGCAGCGAGCCGCTGGTCGCGCGCGGCATGCTGGCGGTGATCGACGCGCATGGCGCGCTGGCCGGCAAAGCCGCGCTCGCGCCGCGGCGGCTGCTGCCGGGCGAGCGCGCGGAGCTCGCCACCGAGTACGCCGGCGAGCTCGCGCCGGGTCACTACCGCCTGCTCGTGACGTACGACTACGAAGGCCACGCGCTCACGCAGTCGTCGGAGATCGACGTCCAGTGAGCAGCGCGGCGCGGCGGCACGCGGCCTTGCCGAAGCGGCGCGCGCGCGCGGCGATGCCGCCGCGCGGCTCCGTCGGACGGGCGCTGCTCACCGCCGCGCCCGAGCCGGCGCGCGCGAGCCGCCGCGTCACATTCGCGCGGCTCACGTTCGCGCGAGCCAGTGTCCGCGCGCGCTTCGCGTTCCTCTTCGCGCTGCTCGTCGCCGCGGCGGCGCTGCAGGCGCAGACGCCGCGCAGCTTCACGGTCTCGCTGCACAACTCGCTCTCGCTCCAGATCCTCGGCGCGACGGCGGCGTACGCCACCGATCCATCGATCGCCGACGCCGCCGTCGCGAACGGCACCGTCACACTCTTCGGCCGCGGCGTCGGCCGCACGCAGATCATCGTGGTGAGCATCACCGGTCAGAACGCGTTCGAGCTGCTCGTGCAGCCGCGCGCCGGCGCGCACACCGCGGACGCGGCCGCGAAGAGCGCGCGCGGCGGCATCGACGGACGCGCCGAGCTGCGCTACGCCAGCGCCGGCCGCGAGCTGCACAACCGCATCGACGTCACGCGCGAGCGCGGCGGCACGCGCACCGAGGCGCACGTCGAGACCGCGCAGTTCCGTCGGCCGGAGGCGACCACCGCGCTGCCGTCGGCGTCGTACCGCATCTTCACGCCGAAGCGCGAGCTGACGCTGCTCGACCGCACCGTCGACCACTCGCCGCTCACCCTCACCTCCACCACCGTGCGCGGCATCCACTATCTCGACGAGCACTGGCGCCTGCACGCCGGCAAGACCGCCTACACCGCCTACCGCACGTTTCTGCTTCCTTCCGACGAGCGCACGATCCTCGGTGCAGGATACACGCAGTGCGTCAGCGCACGATCCTGCATCACGCCATCGCTCTTCGTCTACCCCGGCCGAGGGAACGTGGCCTCGCTGCTCTACGACTACAACCGCGACGAAACGCTCTCGCTGCGGGCGGAGCTCGGCGCCAGCCACGGCCTCGGCGGCGCGCTGCAGTTTTCGATGGACCATGCGCAGGATCAGTTACGCGCGGATGTGCGATATCGTGCACACGACTTCGCCACCGTCTCCGCCGGCGACACGCACGGCTTCTTCGCCGACGCGGCCTGGTCGCACACGTTCGCGCGCGGCTCGTCGGTCGACACGGCCGTCTCCGCGAACGACTTCCATCTGCCGGGCTTCAGCCAGCGCACGTTCAGCGCGATCTCGAACGGGCGCCTGCGCGTGAGCGACCGGCTCACGCTCCTCGGCGGCGCGAGCTACGGCGCCTTCGACGACAACCGCACCCTCACCGTGCCCGCCGGCGCGCAGCTCGACTTCAGCCGCTTCGGCGTCACCGCCATCGCCCGCTGGTCGCAGAGCTCCGCCACGAACCGCGGCGGCCTCGGCTTCCGCATCGCCGCGCGCGCGTCGGCCGGACGCCTCTTCGCCACCGGCTACCTCGATCGCCAGCAGCAGGCGCCGACGCTCGCGCTGATCTTCCGCGAGGAGCCGGAGCTCGCGCTCGCGCTCGCGGAGCTCGGCATCACCGCCACGTCCGCGGCCGACATCGCCCGCGCCTTGCGCGAGAACAGCGCGCTCGTGCAGCTCGGCTACATCGAAGGCGTGACCGTCGATCTCGCGCCGATGCGCACGCAGGCCGGCTTCGAGCTGGCCTGGCTCGGCGCCGACGCCGCGCATTCGCAACTGCGGCTGCGCGTGCTGACCAACCGCACCGAGAGCGTCGCTTCGCGCATCGACACGACCATCGCCACGCTCACCGCGTCGCGCAACCTCACCGCGTCGACGTCGCTCTTCGCCTCGTACACGTACTGGCTCACGCAGCGTCGCGGCCAGGCCGATGTCGCGCAGCCGATCGTCGAGGCGGGCGTGCGGCATCAGTTCGACGAGCTGCCGTCGCTCGGAGCGCGCGGCACGATCCGCGGGACGGTGTATCTCGACGACGATCTCGACGGCGTGCCCGAGGGCGCGGTGGCGGATGCGGAGCTCGAGCTCGACGGCGCGCGCAAGGTCACGACCGGCGCGAACGGCACGTTCGCGTTCGAGCGCGTCGGCAGCGGCGCGCATCGCGTCACGGCACGCGTGCCGCGCGCGCCGGAGGCGTACTTTACGACCGCGTCGAAGGTCGAGGCGAACGCCGGTGAGGAGCTGCGCTTCGGCGTGGCCTTCACGCCGGCGCGCGTCTTCGGACGCCTCGTCGACGACGCCGGCGCCGGCATCGCGCAGGCGCAGCTCGCGCTCACGCGCGGCGCCACGCGCGTCGATGCGGTCACGGCCACCGACGGCACGTTCTCGTTCGCCGCCGCGCCGGGAGAATGGGAGCTCGCGCTCGACGCCGCGACGCTGCCTCCAGGATTTGCGCTCGTCACGCCGCCGCAGCGCCTGCAACTGCAGCGCGAGTCGCCGGTCACACTCTCCTTCGCAGCTCGAGCCAATCGAAGCATCAGCGGGCGCGTACCGGCCGGCGTGACGAGCGTTACGATCGAGCCGGGCGCGCGCGTGGTGGCAGTCGGCGAAGGAGGCCGCTTCCTCGCGCGCTCGCTTCCCGCGGGCGAGATCACGCTCCGCGCCGGCGCGCGGACGATGCGCGTGACGCTGCCGCGCGAGCCGGTGGCGATGAAGGATGTGCAGTTCGAGGACGCGATCGCGATCGCACCGGTTCAGACGGCCGCGGTGAAGCTCGCCGCCGCCTCCGCGGTCGAGCGCGACTTCTACATCCAGCTCGGCGCGTTTCGCGTGCGCGCCTACGCCGAGGATCTGGTGCGCCGCGCGCGCGCCGCCGGCGTCGACGCGGTCATGGTCGCCGGCGCGCGGCTGACGCTCGTCCGCAGCGCCGCGCTCACGCATGCCGGCGCCAATGCGGCGATGCGGCAGCTCGCGCGCGCCGGCATCGAAGCGCTGATCGTGCCCGCGCACTGATCCGTCCGGAATCCGGACGCACGTCTGCTCTCCGCACGTCCACCTTTGCGCCCTTCTGTCAGTAAATCCTTCTGGATCATTGACTTGTACGGAAATGCCGACTGGCGGCACGCTTGCCTTTAAAGGACGGCGAGAGGAGCAAAGAGCCAATGAATCGCATTCTGATTGTCGATGATGATCCCGGGGTGGTCGCCGCGGTGGCGGCACTGCTCGAAGCGTACGACCTGAGCGCCGAGGGCGTTTGGGATCCCGACCAAGCCGAGGAACTGCTCGCCAGCGAGTTCTTTCCGGTGGTCCTCGCCGACCTCCGTTTCCGCACCGAGGAAGACGGCTATCGCCTGCTCGAATCGATCCGCCGCATCAGCCCGCGGACGCGCGTGGCCAGCATGACCGGCCATCTGACCGACGAGATCGAGGCGCGCGTGCGCGAGCTCGGCGCGCGGCTGGTGCTGCGCAAGCCGGTCGACGACGGCGTGCTCGTGCGCGTGTTGCGCGAGATGCTCGAGGAAGTCGAGCAGGCCGCCGGCGACGATGACTTCGAGACCGTCTACCACAACACCGCCGGCGTGCTGCAGGCGATCGCGCGCGGCCGCTTCCGCTTCGACGCCGACGACGCCGAGGAGCTGATCCAGGAGGCGTGGTGCCTCTTCCTCGAGAAGCGGCAGTCGGTGCGGAAGCCGAAGGCATGGCTGACGGGCACGGTGGCGAATCTCTGCCGGCAGGAGATCGAGCGGCGCGCGCGCGACCGCGAGCGCAGCGACGAGTTCCCCGACGATCTCGCCGTCGACTCGTGCGACGACGCGGTGCTGGCCGTGCATCAGGCGCTGGCGAAGCTCGACGACCGTTCGCGCACGCTGTGCGAGCAGATCGGCATCGAGCAGCGCTCGTACGACGAGGTCAGCGCCGGCACCGGCCTGCCGCTCGGCTCGGTCGGCCCGCTCTATCTCCGCGCGAAGGAAAAGCTGCGGCGCGCGCTGGTGAACTGACGTGATTCAATAGCGCTCGTGGATGCCGCACGGATCGGAGCGCTCGCCGAAGCATCGGAGTTGCTGCGCGAGACGCTTCCCGGAAAGGAAGTGCCGGCGCGGCTGGTCGACCTCTGCGCGCGCATCGTTCCGGAAGCGGATGCGGTCGCGATGTGGCGCCTGCAGGCGCGCGAGAAAACGTGGTGCATCACCGCCTCGCGCGGACTGTCCGACGAGTATTGCGCGATCACGCTGCCGGAGCGCGGCGGCGGGAGCAGCGCGCGCCTGCTGCAGGCGCCGTTCATCGTGAACGATCCGGAGCATTGGGACGCGGCGGAGAACCGCGGCGGGCTGTACGTGTCCGAGGGCATCCGCAAGATGCTGGTGCTGCCGCTGATGATCCGCGGCGAGGCGGAAGGAACGATCTGCTGTTACTTCCGCCACGACGTGACGCTGAGCGACGCCGACTTCGCGCTGGCGAAGACGTTCGCCGGCATCGCCTCGACGCTGCTCAGCGCGCAGAAGCTCGATCGCCTCGCCGAAGTCGCGCGGCAGCTTTCGGCGGAGCTCGACCTCGACCGGCTGATGCAGACCATCACCGAGGCGGCCACGGAACTGACCGGCGCGCAGTTCGGCGCGTTCTTCTACAACGTCGTCAATGCCGGCGGCGAGTCGTACATGCTCTACACGATCGCCGGCGTGCCGCGCGAGGAGTTCTCGAAGTTCCCGATGCCGCGCAACACCGCGGTGTTCGATCCGACCTTCACCGGCAGCGGCACGATCCGCAGCGCGAACATCCGCAAGGATCCGCGCTACGGACACAACGCGCCGTATCACGGCATCCCGAAAGGGCACCTGCCGGTGGTGAGTTACCTGGCCGTGCCGGTGATCGCCCGCAGCGGCGAAGTTCTCGGCGGTCTGTTCTTCGGGCATGAGGAAGAAGGCGTCTTCACCGAGAGCGAAGAGCGCATGGCCGAGAGCCTGGCCGGCCAGGCCGCCGTCGCCATCGACAACGCCCGCCTCTACCGCGCACTGCAGGAAGACCGCGCCCGCGCCACGCGCGAGGAGCAGCGCTATCGCGCGCTGCTCTTCGCCACGCCGACGCCGCTGGCCATCGGCATCACCACCGCGGACGGCCGCATCGAGGAAGAGTCGCGCTCGTGGCGCGAGCTCACCGGGCAGACGGTCGAGGAGATGCGCGAAGGGCAGTTCGACGCGCTGCACGAATTCGATCGCGAGCGCGTGCGCGCGGCATGGCAGCGTGCGGTCGCGACGGAAACGCCGTTCGAGGAAACGTATCGCGTGCGCATGCGCGACGGTTCGTATCGCTGGTTCGCCGGCAAGGCCGTGCCGGTGTACGACACCGATCAGCGCGTGCTCGAATGGGTCTGGGCGAGCACCGATGTGCACGATGCGAAGGTCTCGGAGGACTCGCTGCGCTTCCTGGCGAAAGCGACGGAGCTCTTCGCCTCGTCCCTCGACTACGGCGAGACGCTGAAGACGCTCACGTCGCTAGCGGTGCCGGAGATGGCCGACTGGTGCGCGGTCGATCTGCTCGAGGGAACGGAGATCGAGCGGCTGGCGGTGGCGCACGTCGATCCGGCGAAGGTCGAGTACGCGCGCGAGCTGCGGCGGCGCTTCCCGCCCGATCCGCGCACCGATCAGGTGGCGGTGGTGATGCGCAGCGGACGCTCGCAACTGGTCAGCACGATTCCGGATGGTCTGCTCGAAGAGCTCGTGCCGGACGCCGAGCAGTTGCGCATCGCGCGCGAGCTCGGGCTGATGTCGTGGATGATCGTGCCGCTGCGCTCGCGCGGCAACGCGCTCGGCGCGGTGACGTTCGTCTCGTCCGACTCGCGCCGCCGCTACACCGAGCGCGATCTGGCGCTGGCCGAGGAGTTCGCGCGCCGCGCGGCGGTGGCCATCGACAACGCGCGGCTCTACGGCGACGCGCAGAGCGCGAACCGCGCGAAGGACGAGTTCCTGGCCACGCTGTCGCACGAGTTGCGCACGCCGCTCACCGCCATCCTCGGATGGGCAAGGCTGCTGCGCATGGGCATGTCGCCGGAAGAATCGGAGACGGCGGTGGTCGCGATCGAGCAGAGCGCGCAGGCGCAGGCGCAGCTCATCGACGACATTCTCGACGTCTCGCGCATCATGGCCGGCAAGCTGCGCATCGAGCCGCACGCGGTCGATCTGCGCACGGTGGCGCAGGCGGCGCTGGCGACGGTGCGGCCGGCGGCCGATGCGAAGGACATTCACATCGAGGCGCATTTTCCGGAGGTCGTGCCGCCGGTCTGGGGCGATGAAGGACGGCTGCAGCAGGTCGCCTGGAATCTGTTGTCGAACGCGATCAAGTTCACGCCGCGCGGCGGCCGCGTCGAGGCGCGCATCGACGTCGAAGAGGCGCTGGTGCGGCTGGTGGTGACCGATACCGGGCAAGGCATCAGCGCCGAGTTTCTGCCGCACGTCTTCGAGCCGTTCCGCCAGGCCGACAGCTCGACCACGCGCGTCTACGGCGGCATCGGCCTCGGCCTGGCGATCGTGCGCTATCTCGTCGAGCTGCACGGCGGCAGCGTGTCGGCGTCGAGCGAAGGAACGGGTCGCGGCGCCACGTTCACGGTCGCGCTGCCGCTCCTCGGGTCGCGGCAGAACGTCGGCCGCGTCGCGCCCGCGGGCGGCGTCGTCACGGGCGATCCCGCCACGCAGACGCTGCCGTCGTTGGGCGGCGCGCGCGTGCTGACCATCGACGATCAGGCGTATTCGCGCGATGTGATCGTGGCCATCCTGCGACGTTGCGGCGCGACGGCGGATGCGGCGGAGTCGGTGCGCGAGGCGTTTGAGCGGCTCGGCGCGGCGCGTCCCGATCTGATCGTGTGCGACATCGCCATGCCGCACGAAGACGGCTACGCGTTCGTGCGCGAGCTGCGCCTCTCGTCCGATGCGGCGCTGCGCGCGCTGCCGGTGATCGCGCTGACGGCGTTCGGGCGCGAGACCGACCGCGCCACCGCGCTCGCCTCCGGCTTCGACGCGTATCTCAAGAAGCCGGTCGACCCGGCGGAGCTCGCGAATGCCGTGCGCGAGCTGCTCGATCGGCGGCCGGGTTGAAAACGCTCCCCTTTTTTGCGATCTTCGCCTGCCGATGACTCTCGACCGCGCCAGGCAGGTGCTGATCGTCGACGATGACCAGCCGACGCAGAATCTTCTCGTCGCTCTCATGGAGCGGGACGGTCTGCAGACGACGGTGGCGCGCGACGGCCGCGAAGCGATCGAGCTGCTCACCACGCGCCGCTTCGACCTGGTGATCCTCGACATCATGATGCCGGGCGTGGACGGCCGCGGCGTGATCGCGCACCTGCGGCGGCAGCCGGCGCGCCCGCCGGTGATCGTCTGCACGGCAACGAGTGCGACGTCCGTGGCGGAGCTGCGCGGCGAAGCGGACGTGGTGAAGGCGGTGCTGCGGAAGCCGTTCGACATCGTGCAGCTCTCCGAGGCCGTGGCCGGACTGGTGGGAGCGCGCGACGCGCGCGCCGGCGTCGCGCGCATCCTCGTGGTCGACGACGATCTCCGCGCGCGCTACGTCATGCGCGCCTTCGCCGAGCCGGCCGAGGTGATCGACGCTGAAAGCGCCGAGGAAGCGCTCCGCCTCATCCGCGAACACCCGCCCGACGCCATCCTCCTCGACCTCGTCCTGCCGGGCGTGCAAGGCGAAGAGCTCCTCCGCGAGCTCCGCGCCTCCGCCGACACCGCGGCCATCCCCATCGTCGTGGTGACCTCGCAACGCCTCGACGACTCCGCACGCGCGGACCTCCTCCGCTTCGCGTCGGGGATCCTGTTCAAAGGCGATCTCTCGCGAGACACCGTGCGCGCAGCGCTCGAGACGGCGCTGCGGTAGCGCGGCGCGTCACTCGCTCGAGCGGAGACGATCGGCGAGTTGGGTCACGCGCACGAAAAGCGCTGAAGGCTCGACGCTCCGTGGTTTGCGCGTGACGGCAGCGGCATCCGCCAGCGCCTCTTCGTACGCACGCCCGGTCAGCGCGCCGGCAGCATGCCGGCGGAAGGTCTCACGCAGCTGGTGTTCGCGAATCCGCGCCGCGGTGAGGTTCGTGAGCTCCATCGACCGCAATGTCGCGCGGCATCGCTGGAGGCGCCGTCGCGCGTGACGGCTGACCGCGTCGATCTCGACGGCGTCGTCCGGCCGCAGCCGCGCGAGCGCGGCAGACGTTTTCATCAGCCACACTTCGTACGCGCCGGCCGCCGTTTCGAAGCGAGCCTTCGCCTCCGTCAACTGCCGCGTGACCTGTTCGGCATCACGATCGACTTCGGCTTGATCGCGCTCGAGCAGTTGGACGTTGCGCTGCAGACGCGACTCGTCGATGCGGAGCTGCCGCTCCTGAATCTCGCAGACCGAGCGCCAGTGCTCCTCGAGCTGTTCCGCGTACCGGCGGATCGCCACCTCGAGCACCGCGCACTCCGGCACGACGGAGTCGAGCGCCGCGGACGCTGCGTCGCGCTCGAGCGAGAGACGCTGGTATCGCAGCACGGCCACGGGACCGAGCCACGACGCGAGCAGCGCGCTGAGCACCAGCGCCGCGAGTGTCGAGAAGCGCCGGTAGAGACGCATCACGCTCCGCGCGCGAGCCGCGAGCGCGCGCCCGCCGCTGCGCATCGACGCCTTCACGCGGAAGAGACGCCGGGCCAACGCCAGTCTCACCATCTGTAGACGGAGAGGCGGCGCGGCGCGGAATCCCTACCTCGCCCGTCCTCTCACCCTCACCCGTCCCTGGCTCGCCGGCGGTAGGCGTCGGGGGCGTAGCCGGTGGCGCGGCGGAAGGCGCGGTAGAAGGTGCGGATGGTGCCGAAGCCGGCGGCGTAGGCGATGCTGGCGGCGGTGGCGTCGGTGGCGCGCAGGAGGTATTTGGCGCGCTCCACCTGGCGTCTCTTCATGTAGCCGCTGATGCTGTCGCCGGCTTTGCGGCGGAACTCTCTGGTCAGACGCACCGGTGACAGGCGGAGCTGGTAGGCCAGCTCCGAGGCACGCGGCGCGGTCTGCACACGGAAACACCGGTCCACGTACGCGTCCACAAGCGCGTACCAGACCTCTCTCTCCGAGGCCATACGTCTCTCTCCATCTATGGAGTGACGGAGATACGCACTTCCCTACCTGCGGAAAAAAGTGTCAATCGGCCAGCAGCGCTACGAGCATGCCCGCGCCGGCGATAGCGGCGGAGACGAAGAGGCTTGCCGCGACGCCGCGCGCCAGCGGCGCCGCACCGCCGCGCGCGAGATACGTGGTGAAGACGGCGCCGGAGATGCCGACGCCGAGAACCATGCCGACATTGCGTGCGGTGGCCAGCACGCCGGCGGCGATGCCTTGCCGCTCGCGCGGCGCCGCGCCCATCAGCGCGCTGTTGTTCGGCGAGGTGAAGAGGCCGACGCCGAGTCCCACCACCGCCAGTCCGCCGGCGATCACCGCGAGCGACGCGGAGGTCGACAGCGCGAGCAGCACCAAGCCTCCGGCGAGGATGAGCATGCCGGCCGCCGCGAGCAGCCGCGAGCCGATGCGATCCGAGAGCGCGCCGCTCATCGGCGCGACCAGCGCCATCACGATCGGCTGCGCGGTGAGGACGAGTCCCGCGCGTTGCGTGTCGAGTCCGCGGCCCTGGATCAGCAGGAACGGCAGCACGAACACGACGCTGTAGACGCACATGTAGTTGCAGAGCGCGGCCACGGTCGTGCCGCCGAAAGTGCGATTGCGAAAGAGCGTGAGGTCGAGCATCGGATGAGCGTGACGGCGCTCGACGGCGATGAACGCGGCGAGCAGCACCGCGGCGGCGGCGAAGAGGCCGAGGTCGAGCGGCGAGCTCCAGCCCCACGCGTGTCCCTGATTCAACGCGATGAGCAGCGCGACGAGGCCGGCGGTGAAGAGCGCCGCGCCGCGCAGGTCGAACGGCTCCGCTGCTTTGTCGGGACGATCGTCGGCGATGAAGCGCAGCCCGAGGAGGATGCCGACGACGCCGACCGGCACGTTGATGTAGAACGCCCAGCGCCAGCCGAGTGCGTGCGCGAGCCAGCCGCCGAGCGATGGTCCCGCAGTCAGACCGAGATAGGTGAACGTCGCCTGCGCGCCGAGCGCGCGGCCGCGCTGCTGCGGCGGAAAGGTCTTGGTGAGAATTGCCGGCGCATTCGCGAAGAGCATCGCCGCGCCGACCGCCTGCACCGCGCGCGTGGCGATGAGCATGGTCGCGCTGACGGCCAGTCCGCAGACCACCGACGCGGCGACGAAGAGCACGAAGCCGGCGAGGTAGAGCCGCTTGTGGCCGCGCAGATCGCCGGCGCGGCCGACGCCGAGGAGCAGCGCGCTGACGACGAGCAGATAGATCGTCGCCACCCATTCGATGCCGGCTACGCTGGTGTGCAGGTCATAGCGCAGCACCGGCAGGATCGTGTTGACGACACTGCCGTCGAGCGCCGACATGAACGTCCCGACGCCGATCGCGGTCAGCACCCACCAGCGGGATTGCATCAGCCGGCCAGCTTCGCGCCGCGCTCCGCGAGGAGCTCGCGCAGGAGCGATCGATGGCAGCGCGACTCGTCTTCGCAGTAGCAGCCGACGGAGAAATTCGAATTGGCTGACATCGCCGCGAGCAGCTCGAGCAGGCGCGAGGCCGGCGGATCGGACATCTCCCGCCGGTAGCGTTTGGCGAAGCGCGTCCAGTCGGCGTCGGTCAGATCGCTCGACATCACCTCGCTGACGAGGTCGGCGCTCGGCGAGAGCTCGGGCAGCCAGACGTCGTAGTAGTCGCGCCTGGCGTAGTCCTCTTTCTTCACGCCGCGCGGCGGGCGGCGGACGGTGCCGAGGCGGAGGCCTTCATCTTTCGAGCGCGGCGTGCCGAGGCGGACGATGCGGATGGCCATGCCCTCACGTTATCACCTGGCACGCTCGGTGATCAGTACCACCGCATGAACTCACTCTTCTTCGCGCTGATCGGCGTTTTCGTGGCGATGCTGGTGCTGATCATCGTCTGGAGCCGCATGCGCCGCCAGGTGGGCGGCGGCTGGGGTCCGACGCGGTTCTCCGACGGCAGCATGACCACCACACCGACCGGCTATCCCGAGGAGATGCACGGCGGCGGGAAGACCATCAGCCCGACCGACAATCACTCCGCCGATTTGTGATTGCGGACGTTCGCGATGATCTCGTCCGCGCGCACGCGCGGCAGACGCCGCTCGTATCCCCAGATCCCATCGAGCCATTCGGTTCCGGTCGTCTTCTCCTGCGCCTCGGAGATCATGCGCAGCGACTCGACCACGCCCGGCACCACGTACGTGTGGCCGCGCGCGTCGCGCAGCATCGTCCAGAGCCAGTCCTGCATCGTGCCGAGGTCGGTGCGCGCCTGCGAGAGCAACCGGCCGAGCGCGCGCAGTCGATGCACGACCGCGATCAGTCCGCAGGTGGCGAAGAACGAGTACGGCTCGAGTGAGGCGAGCCGCTGCGCGAACGACTCCGCGTCGCGATGCATCGTCACCGCGCCGGCGTGCAGCTCGGCCGGCAGCTTCGCGCTCGAGACGATGCCGAGCGGACGGAAGTCGATGAAGCCGTTCACGCTCATCTGAAAGGCCTGATACTCCTCGAGCGAACAGTCGGGCTTCGCCGCCGCGTAGCCGTCGGCGAACATCCGCCGCAGCGCGTCGTCGTCGCTGACGATGTCGCCGAGCGGCGCGATCCAGTAGCCGGTGCGCGCCACCGCGGCGCCGCTCTCGTCCTCGACCACGATCGGCGAGCCGAGCGAAGTGACGGCGAAGACGGCGTCGAGCACGACCTTCATCACCAGCAGATGCGCCTCGTCGCGCGCGCCGAACTGCCCCGGATCGACGAGCGGCTTGATCGGCAGGAGCTGCCCCGGCTTGTCGGCGCTGACGAGCGTGCGGAGATCGCGCGCGAGCGCGGCGAGGTCCCACGACTCGACGTCGCGAAACGTGAGCGGCTGCGAGTTCTCGAGGAAGAAGCGCTTGGCGTCGAAGCTCTGCGGATACTCCTCGATCGCTTCGACATCGAGCGTGCGGAGGCGGTGCAGCAGGATCAGCAGCGAGAGCGTGTGCAGCTCGGCCTGATGCTTCGCCGAGCCGAGGTCCTGCAGCGCCATCGGATCGACGCCGGAGAGCTGCGCGCCGAGAAGCACCGGCTGGTAGAGAAAATCGAAGACCTGGCGCGAGTTCGCGGTCTCGGTGTAGTAGCAGACGCCGTTCTCGAACCACGGCAGGTTCGGATCTTCGCCGAGGAGGCCGACGGTGGCGAGGACGTGGCCGAGCTCGCTGACCGAGGCCACTTTCATCACGCGATAGAGCGCGTCGGCGTTGGCGACGCTGAAGAAGCCGTTCTCGCCGCTGCGGATGGCGTACGCGGGACGGAGCTCGTCGCCGACTTTGAAGTGCAGCGGCCTGGCCGATTCGCGCGGCGCGTCGAGCGACATCGACAGCGTGGCCGGCTTGAAGAGGTGGATGAACTGGCGCCTTTCGCGTGCGCCGCGAAAGAGCTCGTGCGGCGCGTCGCGCAAGGCCTTGACGATGCCGCCGTGCAGCGGGATCTGCTCGCGCATGCGCACTTCGTCGATGCCGATGGCGGCGGCGGTGACGAGCATGTAGACGCCGCGCTGCGCGTACTTGTGGGTGAGGTGCTCGGCCTCGATGTGCTTGTTGCGGAGGAACTCGTCGCGCGCGGCGTGAGCGAAGCCGAGGCGCAGCGAGGTCTCGCCGTCGGGCGACTCGTCGTACATGCCGCCGACGCCGGTGGTGTGGGCGACGAGCACGCGCGCACCCCACGTCTCGCCGACCGCGGCGAGGTCGTCGGCGAAGGTGGACTCGAAGGCGTCTTTCACGTTCGCGGTGAACTCGGCGCCGAGTCCGAGGGCGTCGGCGACGATGGCCAGGCCGCCGGTCTGGTACGCGAGGATGCTCGGCAGCGGAAAGCCGAGAAGTACTGACCGGAAGGGTTTCGCGCCGTAGTCGGTGAGGCGCGTGCGGCGGTCTTCAAGAAAGGACGTGATAGGACGCGAGGAACGGACGTAGGTCATCAACGCCTCGCCGATGGCGTCGTTGCTCATCGAGCGATCGGCGCCGGCGATTTTCAGGAACTCGTCGACGGCGGCGGCGCGATGGAGTTTGTCGGCGTCGGTGACGATCTCCAGTCCCGGCACGGGTTTCATCTCGAAGCGCGACACGGCGAGGTAGACGCCGCCGGGCGTGAGGTAGCCGTGCTGGTAGCGGCGCGGCTTGGTGTCAGCGCCCCAACGCGTGCGGACGAAGCGCGCCAGACGCGACTCGAAGGAGTGCACCTCGTCGTCGCTGCGCCCGGTGACGATCAGCACCGGCACGTCGTCGGGCGAGGCAGGCTGGCGCACGGCCATCATCTCTTCGAACATGGCCACCATCTGCAGCGCCGCAGCGCCGCCGACAGCTCCAGTGCCGCCAATGAACACATGCACATCACGATCGTGGCGTCCAGAGCGCGCGGCCGAAACAAGCCGCGGCCCAAACCGACTCTTCTTGAATACCATTCGACGGCGAAGCCTATCGCACTAGGCTGTGCGTTTCGGCTGCCGTGGTGGAACAGGGAACGACGAGGGGCCTCCGGCGGCTGGGGCCACGGGCCCCAGACCCCGTTTGGTTGGCCTAGCCTCCGCGACACTGCCTTCCAAGCTCACGACACTGTGTCGCGGAGGCTAGGCCACCCAGATGGGGTCTGGGGCCCTCGGCCCCAGCCGCCGGAGGCCCCCGGTCGTGCCCCGATGACGCCCGTTACGCCGACTTCGCGATCAGCGGGACGATGACCACTTCGCCGGTGGGTTCGGTCATGAGGCGCCAGATTCCGGTGTCGCTCACGTCGGCGAGCTTCGACTCCGAGCCGCAGCGTTTGCATGGACCGGTGGCAGGTGCGGCGCCGATCGGCACGAAGTGAAAGCGCTCCTTGCGGCAGTGATCGCAAAGCTCGCGCAGCACGTCGTAATTGATGAGCGACAACCGTTCCGTACGTTCAGCCATACACCTCTCCCCAAATGCCGCGCGGATTCTACGGGCGCGGCTCGGAGGCGCTTGTGAGCCCGGTCACGGCTTGCGTGGCCAGCCACGCGCCGATCAGACCGATGCAGGCGGAGGCGGTGACGTCGGAGAGCCAGTGGCGAAACGCGAGCACGCGCGAGAGCGCGACCAGCGCTGCGAGCACGATAGCTACGACGCGCAACGAGCGGCTGCGCGCGGCGAACAGCAGCACGCCGGCCAGCGCGAACGCACCGACGGTGTGGCCGCTCGGGAACGACGTTGACGAGCCGGGCGCGTAATGCGCGGGCCCGAGCCAGAGCTCCGGACGCGCGCGTCCCGACAGCAGCTTCACGATCTGCGCGAGCAGTCCCGCGGCCGCTCCGGAGAACGCCATGGCGATCGCGTAGCCGACCCATCGCCGCTCGCGATACGCAACGCCGGCGACGAGGAAGAACGCCACGATCAGCAGCGGATTCATCCCGCCGCCGAGGCGATTGAGAATGCGGATCACATCCTCGGTGAAGTCCGATTGCACGCGCTCGGCCCAGCGCAGCACCGCCGCGTCGCACCACAGCCAGACCAGCGCCGTGACGATGGCGCTCGCGACGAGTGCGACCGCGATGCGCGGCGTGACGCGCACGCGCAATGCGCGCAGTTGCTCGAGAGGCTCGCGCACGTTCTCCGGCTCAGCGCTCTGCACGATGGCGATGAGCAGCAGGCCGGCCAGACACCAGAACACCACGTCCCACGACGGCGCCTCGCGGCCGAGGAAGGAGAGCTCGTCGACCGAGAGCCGCTGGTGCAGCCAGAGACGGTTCACCGAGACCACCGGCGAAGGCCAGAACACCGACAGCGTCAGCAGCGCCACGAATGCGGCGGCGGCGTAGCGGCGCTTAGCGTGAATAGACATCGAACCACTTTCCGATCATCCGCAGCTCGCCGCTTTTGTGAAACCCACGCAGCGACGATGCGATCTCCTGCGCGTTCTTGCGACGGGTGACGATCACGCGCGGCTGCATCGCCCGCAGCGACTTCGCGTCGACCTGCCGCGCTCGGGCCAATTCCGGCGGCATTCCGCGAGTCCATACGTACGGACAGACGTACAGCGCGATCTCCTCCTTCGGCACCGGTTGCGAGGCGAGCGCGCGCACGAGCGGCCGCGTCGAGGCGAGCTCGTTGATCGTTGGCATCAGCACCGCCGCCGCGTACGTGAGCGCGACCAGCGGCACGAAGCCGACCGCGATCGTCGACGCGACCGCCGAGCCGCGCCACGTGACCATCAGTCCAACGATCGCCGCCGCCAGCAGGATGGCGAAGAGCGCGCGCACCGCCGGCAGCGCGACCAGCGCGGCGTCCTCGCCGCGAAGCTGCGACGGCTGCACGAAGAGGCCTGCGATGCCGATGACGGCGAAGAGCGCGAGCATGAGCGCGTTCGCACGCGGTACCCAGACATCGCCGGATTGCACAAGCTCCGCGACACCCAACGCCACCGCCGGCAGCAGCACGATCATGTAGACGTCGAGCTTCGATGAGAGCAGCGAGTACGGCACGACCACCGCCAGAATCCAGCTCCAGGCGAAGCGGCGGCGCAGTTTCACCAGCGCCGCGACGAGGAGAAAAAACCATGGCAGCGTCGTCAGCGGCGCGCGCACGAGGTAGAACCACGGCGGCGAGCGATGCACCCACGCGCCGACGGCGCGGCCGACGGTCTGCTTGTAGAAGATCTCGCGCCAGAACGGCTCGCCGCCGACGATCAGCGCTGGCACGAGCCAGAGCAGCGGAATGACGATCATCGGCAGCAGCGCGTAGAAGTCGTTCGCGCGCGGCTTCCGTTTGCGCCGCCACGCCTCGAAGAAAAAGAGCGCGAGCACGATCACCGGCGCCATCGGACCCTTGATCAGAAATGCCACGCCCGCGGCGATGCCGGCCGACAACGGCAGCGCGCCATCCTTTTGCGCGATGCGCCACGCCGCGTACGCGAGCAGCAGCGTGAACTCCACGTCCATGCGCGCGGTCTGCGCCGAGCCCCAGATCATCAGCGAGCTCGCGCAGACGAACGCCGCCAGCGGTCCGCCCATGCGCCAGAGCAGCGCGACGAGCAATGCGAACGCGATCAGCGACGGCAGCACGAACGGCCAAATCGAGTAGAGGCCGAACGGATACGTCAGCAGATCGACGATCCAGAAATGCAGCGGCGGCTTGTGTGTGAACGGCGTGCCGTTGAGCGTCGGCAGGAAGAACGCGCCGGCGCGCATCTCGCGCACCACCTCGCCGTACTTGGTCTCGTCGCCGACGAAGAGCTCGCGCCCGAGCGGCGAGACCAGCACGGAGAGCAGAACGGCCGCCACGGCGGCCGCGGGAGCGCGCGACATCGCGGCAGATTGTAACGGAAGTCTTTCGCAGTCAGCGACTTAGAAACGGGCTTGCGCTGGCAGGCGGAGTGCTAGAATCTTGCTCGCGGATAGGTACTTCGAAGGAGGACATCGATGTCGAATCGTACCGCTGACATTCAGACCATTCTCAGCGATCAGGATCCCGAGTTCCGGCAATGGGCCGACGAGCACCGCATATGCGAGAGCCGTCTGTCCGAGCTCACCGCCAAGAGCGACATCAGTGCCGAAGAAGAGGTCGAAGAGAAGAGGCTGAAGAAGCGGAAGCTCCACCTGAAGGACCAGATGGCCGAGCGCATTCGATCGTACGAAGCGAGCCAGCACGCAGTGGCCTAGCTCCGCATCCACACGACCTTCCGCGGAAAAGGGACGCCCGAGGGCGTCCCTTTTCAGTTCCTCGGAGTTCCTCGGCAGTTCCTCGGAGTTC